>NZ_CP172607.1:4085000-4705947 GCF_044569405.1 Sporosarcina sp. SG10008 | reverse complement strand
GTTCCACACCGAGTCCTAAGAAACTTAAGCTACTCGTCGCGATGACAGCGCCCCCGATTGTCAGTGTCGCCTTGACAATCATCGGTGCGAGAGAATTCGGCACTATCTGTCTAAAGATAATAGAGAAGTCCGATGAACCGAGCGCACGTGCAGAATCGACAAATTCATAGTTCGACACCATCATGACATTCGCACGCATCGTTCGGGCATAGGTTGGGATGGACCCCACACTAAGCGCTAAAATAAGATTCGTCGTATTTGCTCCAAATGCCGCAATGATAGCAATTGCCAATAAAATTCCAGGAACAGCATATAGTACATCAAGCAGTCGCATAATGATATTGTCCGTCCGCTGACTGTAATACCCGGCTAATGCTCCTAGGAATCCGCCAATAACTACCGGTATGGCCGTTGAAGCAAACCCTACAAGAAGCGAAATTCTTGCACCAAAGATGATTCTTGAAAACAAATCCCGTCCGAAATTATCAGTGCCAAACGGATAGACAAGGCTCGGTTTTTGAAGTATTGCACTATAATCATTTTCAACTGCCATATCGTAGTCAAACGTAAATACACTGCAAACGGATATGGAAAACATGAGAGTGATGAAAAACAAACCAAGTATCGCCGTTGAATTACGGGTAATCTTCTCCCACATCGTATTCCACTTCGAAATCCTAGACTGATCATGACTGCGAACCTTTAAAATCAAGCTATAGCCAAGCAATAGTGCAAAAATATTACCCGTCAATGCGGTAAACAGAAGTAATATGGCAACAATCATCATCCAAGCTGGCGCACTTTCTTCCTCAACATATTTCGCTGTGAGAACAAGTGTCACGACTTGAAAAATCATTATTCCTAGCAAGATAATCATTGCCGTTAAAAATGAATCCGCCACATATGACTTGAATAAATTAAGTGATGATATCGCGATGATAAAAACCTGAGTAAGCAGCATATAAACGGCAAACGTATATTCAGGTGTCTTCTTCTTTTTAATAAGATTAAATGCAAATGCTACAGTGAAAATATTACCCGTCATTATACTAAACAGCTGTATGTAGCCGAGCTTTCTTGTCGAACTTCGAATTTCACCTATTGTCAGAAGGTCTCGCTTCACCATCCACGTAAGAATCATTTGAAAGATAGTGAACAACGCATAGGCCGCAAATAAGCTGAAGACCGAACTTTTCAACTCCCCTTCTTTGAAATTGAAACTGTTCAGTAGCAAGACGACTGTCAGGATTAAAGAAATAATCCATGTGAAATTTGCTTGTGTATATTCCCTCGATAATTTCAATGCATGTTTTTTATTTAGATTCACCTTCACACCTTCTCCTGCTCTACGATTGCTTCATCTTCGAACGGATGCGAGGATCGAAAAACGCATACAAAATGTCGATGAGCACATTGACTAATGAAATCGTTATTGCAATATAGATAACTCCACCCATAATAGCGGGAATATCGGGAATGAACTGCTTGTCTACGATGTAACTTCCGATTCCGCTAATGTTAAATACTTTCTCAGTCACCGCCGCTCCCCCGAGCATTCCCCCGAATAGCAGACCAATGACTGTAATAATTGGTATCATTGCATTGCCAATCGCATGTTTCCAAAGTACTTGAAGCCGATTGAGGCCCTTCGCTTTAGCGGTAATGATGTAGTCCTCATTGATGATTTCCAACATCGAAGAACGTGTCATCCTCGCGACAGATGCAGTCAATGCAGTTCCAAGCACAACAACAGGCATGATGATAGAAAGCCAGTTTTGAGGACTATATGTGGCCGGTAACCATTGTAATTTAATAGAGAAGTTCAAAATAAATAGTAATCCTTGCCAAAAGTTCGGAATCGATAATCCAATCAATGCAATAAACATGAATGAATAGTCCAAAAATGAATTCGGCCTTGTCGCAGAAATGATACCTACCGGGATAGCGATGACAACTGCCATCAGTAATGATAAAACCGCAATCGTTAATGTGATTGGGAATTTATTCGCTATACTTGCTGCGACATCCTCATTGCCAGCATAAGAAGCACCCAAATCAAACGTCGCGATTCCTTTTAGCGCATTCCATAATTGTGAAAGATATGATAAATCCAAACCATGCAATTTATTGAATGATGCGATTTGCTCCTTTGTCGCCGCCTCGCCAAGAATATTCGCGGCAGGATCAAACGGCGATAAGTAAAGTATCGTGAACACGAGAACTGCAACGCCAGCAATAACAAAGATGCTCATAATCAATCGTTCAACTATAAACTTGATGTACGGATTGCTGAACAAAAGAATAAGTAGATACATAAAGATGCCTGGAATGAATGAAGCAAGCAAGAACAACGGTTTTCCAAGCAATGATTGAAAGTAAGTTGAATACGTAACTTGTTGAACACCTTTCTGTTCCGCTAGCTGATTTGTTTTTTTCGTTAGCGTTTTTCTAAATTGTTCTTCGGCAAGCTCCTCCACTTGCCTATCTATTTCTCGCTCATTTACTTCTTTATTGAAGAATGATTGTTTCCGTAGTAATTGTTCTTTAAAATCAAGCATCGCCGCCTCTTTATAACCTGTTGATGTCAATGATGCCCTTACCTCTTCATAAATTGAAGAGTATGTATTGTCTCCTCTTTTCGACAGATAGAATAGAAATACAATAACATGAACCGGCAAACCTAAAATTAGTAGCAAATACTTATAAGTCGGTCGTCTTCCCATTTTGCCAAACGTATATCGGAGAACATCTGATAATCTAAAATAGGATGTCGCTTCTTTATTCACTCGCATTGAAGCAATTCCTCCTTCCCGATATTGTTTAATTCCTATTGGTATAGTAAAGTATAGATTCGGTAACTATTTAAGTCAATGTAATTTTTAGTTAAATATAATTTCAGATAATAGGCAGGTGTTTTTATTGGAAACAGTATTAAAGGTAAGTGATCTACGCGTCTCGTTTTTGGGCCACGACAAGGAATTTGAAGCAGTCCGTGGTGTCAGTTTTGAAGTGAAGAAAGGTGAGACACTTGGTATTGTAGGTGAATCAGGAAGTGGAAAAAGCGTGACAGCCCGCTCAATTATGCGCCTCCTCCCCTCTCCCCCTTCATATCTAAAAGATGGAGAGATTGAATTTCAAGGTGAAGATCTCGTGCAAAAAACGGAAAAAGAGATGGAGAGTATCCGCGGTCGCGATATAAGTATGATTTTTCAAGATCCGATGACTTCATTAAATCCAATAATTCAAATCGGTAAACAAATTGCGGAAAGTTTAATTAAACATCAGAACTTATCTAAAAGAGATGCGAAAAACCGTACCATTGAACTTTTGAAACTTGTAGGTATCCGTAATAGTGAAGATCGTTTTAGCCAATATCCGCACGAGTTTTCAGGTGGAATGCGGCAGCGCGTCATGATTGCGATTGCACTCGCTTGCCGTCCGACACTACTGATTGCGGATGAACCCACGACTGCACTTGATGTGACAATACAAGCCCAAATCTTAAATTTGATGAAAGATATGCAGCAACGTTTTGGAACATCCATCATATTGATTACCCATGACCTAGGCGTTGTTGCCGGCATGTGTGATCGTGTCGCTGTTATGAAAGACGGGGAAATTGTGGAGACCGGAACGACGGAAGAAATTTTTGATAACCCAAAACATTCCTATACAAAGAAACTGCTCAATGCCCTTCCTCGCCTTGACGAGAAAAAGAAGCCTAAACGCACTCCTTTACGTACCATTGGTATAGAAAAAGGGAAACCCCTGCTAGAAGTGAAATCACTAAAGCAGCATTTCGACGTTGGGAAAGGCAATATAGTGAAAGCCGTGGACGATATCAGTTTTCATATCAAACCCGGAGAGACGCTCGGTCTTGTTGGCGAGTCGGGATCAGGTAAGTCAACGACCGGCCGCGCCATTTTGCGCCTTCACGAACCGACAGACGGAGATGTCTTGTATCAAGGGATGGCCATTAACCGGCTTTCGAAAAATGAAATGAAAACGATGCGGCGCCATATGCAGATGATCTTTCAGGATCCGTACTCTTCACTTAATCCACGCTTTAAAGTGCTTGATATTATCGGTCAAGCATTAGACATTCATCGGTTGAGTAAAAATAAAGAGGAACGAAAAAAGAGGGTAGAAGAGTTGCTTGTTATGGTCGGACTCGAACCTTCCCATGCAATGCGCTATCCACATGAATTTTCCGGTGGACAGCGCCAAAGAATTGGTATTGCACGTGCACTTGCCGTAGAACCTGACTTCATAGTATGCGACGAACCGTTATCCGCACTCGATGTTTCTATCCAGTCGCAAATTGTGGAATTACTGGAAGATCTTCAGCATCGGCTTGGACTCACCTACCTGTTCATTGCGCACGACTTGTCTATGGTTAAGCACATTAGTGACCGGGTCGCAGTTATGTATGCGGGGAAAATTGTTGAGCTTGCCGAAAGCGAAGAGTTGTACTCTAACCCACAGCATCCCTATACAAAATCGTTACTCTCAGCGATTCCAATTCCTGACCCTAAAATAGAATCGAAGAAAAAACGAACGCTAATGGAAGATCAAATTGAGGAGGATAAATATCAACTATTGCAATCTGAGCTAATCGAGGTTTCAAAAGGACATTGGGTAGCCATCCCTATCAATTAAAATATGTTTCAAACTTCATTTATTGCAACAACTATAATATAATAAAACATGAGCTGAGGAGATATAACCTTTTCCGGTGTATAACTCCTTTTTCACAGCTAGTGCTGCATATTCGTTCGTAAGCTATTTTTTAAAAGAGATTTTCTAATTTATAATCTCTACAAATCATGGCAATACTAACAATGAAAGGTCTCATTTCTCGTTTTCACTTGTAATTATTTATGAAGGAGCTAAAGTCATATGAATGGGTTATTAGACATTTTCGAGAAAAAGGGACCACGGCGTATTCTTATTTTCGCTTTGATTATTTTAATTCTTTACAGCGTCAAAAGTATGATGAATATTATATTGCTTACCTTCATTTTCGCTTTTTTGTTGGATCGACTTATTGAGTTTACGCTCAAACGTGTACATTTTAACCGCAAGCTGCTAGTCATTCTCCTGTATACAGTGATTGTTGGCTTACTGACAGTTGGTGTTGTTAAGTATTTGCCTATAATCACAATGGAAATCAGTCAAATTATTGTAAGAATTACAAACTTCTATTCCACACCTCATGATAGTGTACTGCTCACCTACTTAGAATCCGTCATCTCTAGTAATCAAATTGCAGCCTATTTGGAAAATGGTTTTTCATTTTTGTTAAAATATTTCTCTGATATTAGTAAAACAAGTATTCAAGTCATACTTGCCCTCGTATTAAGCTTATTTTTCCTGCTAGAAAAACCACGGTTAATAGAGTTTACAAACAAATTTAAAGATAGTAAGATTGCTCCTTTTTACTTCGAAATTGAGTTCTTTGGTAAAAAGTTCACGCGTACATTCGGAAAAGTGATTGAAGCCCAATTTATCATTGCAATTGTTAATACAATATTGTCCGTGATCGTATTACTCATACTCGGATTCCCACAAATAATCGGTTTGGGAATTATGATTTTCTTTTTAGGACTCATTCCCGTTGCCGGGGTCATCATTTCACTTGTCCCTCTGACGATAATTGCTTTTACAATCGGAGGATTCCTGAAAGTTGTTTATGTTCTCATTGCAGTTATGATTATTCATGGCATTGAAGCATATATCTTAAATCCAAAACTGATGTCCTCCAAAACAGATTTACCCGTTTTTTACACGTTTATCGTACTGATTTTCTCACAAAACTTCTTTGGCGTCTGGGGACTCATTATCGGTATTCCCGTGTTTGTCTTCCTACTTGATATACTTGATGTCACGAATAAAGAACCTGCGAATCACATACCTGTTCCAAAAAGCAAAAAGACAAGGTGAGATTAACTTCTCCCTTGTCTTTTTTTATGTCGAAACACTATCTTTCCAGTTCTAGAAGTTGCTCTTTCATCTCTAAACCGGCCCTGAAACCACCTAACTTACCACTTTTCGCAATGACACGATGACAAGGAACAATAATTAAGACCGGATTGGCACCAATAGCGGTTCCAACAGCTCGTACCGCATTCGGCTTTTCAATCCGTTCTGCAATTTCCGAATATGAAACAGTCCGTCCGTACGGAATTTCTTGCAAGGCCTTCCAGACAATTTGTTGAAAAGGAGTACCGTGAAGATCGATTGGCAATGCAAAATCCCTGCGTCGCTCTTTCAAATAACCCATTAACTCAACTGCGTGTGGCTGTAAGATATCCGCTTCTTCTATTAGAACATGACTTGGAAGCCGCTTGTTCACCCACGCTTCCAGTTCTCCGAATGGTGCATTCGGGGTACCTATATAGCAAAGCCCCTCTGTCGTCGCAGCTATATACATTTTCCATTGTGAGTGATTAAGCAATGTCCAATACACGTTATTTTTACTGTTCTTCTCCACTAACCTCTACCTCCCTCACTAGTTTTCGATATTGTTTTGGTGTTTGTCCAGTTTTCATTTTGAATAGCGTGATGAAATAGGACGGATTCCGAAGCCCCACGCTTACCCCAATTTCAGCAATGGATTTATCGGTTGTAGTAAGTTCAGACATCGCTTTCGTTATTCTGATCTTTTGGATATATTCAACAGGCGTCAGCCCCGTGATTCTTTTAAATGTTCGCTGAAGGTGATAAGGACTTCCATGGCACATGTCTGCAAGTATTTCTAACGTCAATGGCTCCTGAAAATGCTCGTTTATATATTCTCCAATTTGGATAGTCCATTCTTCATCAGGTAAACGCAGCCCACCCGGCTTACAGCGTTTGCAAGGTCGGAATCCATCTGCTAGCGCTTCCGCCGCATCATTGAAAATACGGACATTCTCTTTTTTTGGATCTCTTGATTTGCAAGATGGTCGGCAAAAGATACCCGTCGATTTCACGGCATAAAAGAAGATTTCATCAAACATTGCGTCGTTATGTCTAATTGCTTCCCACTGTTCGTCAGTCAAATGCCTGACTTGTTGATGATCGCTCACGGAATCACCTCTTTCTCTTACCCTAAGTATACCCCCTCTATTTCCAAAATAAATGCTTTTCAGGACGTAACAGCAAGATAGCGAAACTTTTCCACCTGGGATTATGGTACAACTAAACATATAGATAGGATGCAGAGGAGGTTTTTTAAAATGCTAGTTAATCAACAAGATCATTTGATTATAGCCGTTCCGAAAGAGTTCAATTTCAAAGAAAATATCAGCTATATGTCCAGGTCAAACAATGAGTGTATGTTTGAAATCCGTGATGGTAAGGTGATCAAGGCAATTCCGCTTGGGAATGAGATTCTATTAGTCGAAGTCAGCGAAAATACAGAGGGTAACCTTCTGGTTCGGTTTATAGAAAAATATACACCGTCTAGCGAAAGCGTTCGAAATATGGTTGTCCATTATGTACGTGATTGGTTCGATCTCGATACTGATTTGAAACCTTATTATGAGATGGCAAAAAGAGATCCATTGCTTCGACAAGCAGTAAGTGAGTTTTATGGATTGCGAAACATCGGCATCCCTGACTTGTTTGAAGCGTTATGTTGGGGAATTCTTGGACAGCAAATCAATCTGACATATGCGTATACGTTGAAAAGGCGCTTTGTGGAGACGTTCGGAAATTCGATTGAATGGGAAGGACAGTCATACTGGATATTCCCTGAACCAGAGTACATTGCGAAGCTTACAGTCGAGGATTTATCGTCATTAAAAATGACCGTAAAAAAATGTGAGTACCTGATTGGGGTTGCACAGCTTATCGCAGATGGAAGCCTATCCAAAGCTCAGGTATTGGAAACTGGGAACTTTAAGGAAGCGGAAAACATGCTTATCAAAATCCGTGGAATTGGGCCCTGGACCGCAAACTATGTCTTAATGCGCTGTTTGCGTTTCCCAAATGCATTCCCAATTGCTGACGTCGGACTTCATAACGCCATCAAACATTTGACAGGAGCAGAAGAAAAGCCGACGAAAGAAGAAATTTTAAAGCTTGCTGCACCATGGGAGAACTGGGAGTCCTATGCGACGTTTTACTTGTGGCGTTTTCTTTACTAAGATCAAGTAATTTCATGATTGGTTATTCAATCACCTCCCCTTGGAGATAAAATAGAAGGGCAAACTCAAATTGTTTGCCCTCCACTTTTTCATTAAATCTTCTCGCTTTATTTACCAAGGGGGTTTATCTTCATTCGATAATCCAATCATATATATAGAAAAGAATATCGCTAAAAAAGCAGTTACAATCAAGGTTGTAATGACGATTGGTGAATGAATTTCAAATAGTACTTGCTGAAATAAGCATCATTTATTAGTCAATAAAAATCAATTTTTCTCTTCAAGGAAATAAAAACGTACAAGTACAAAAGAATAACAAGCATAATGATAACCGTCATAATTATTTGAGTCAACTGACCTTTCCACGTCAAAAACAATCCAATTTGCGATGTTAAAAAGATTATAAATAATATCAGATAAAATTTCATCATCCGCTGAAACGTTTCTTTTACTGACTCACCATCAGAGTAAATCTTTTTTACCCCTGACTCATTTGCTTCTGTACGAAAATAATGAAATTGCTTTAGAGCGCTGTCTAAATATTGCCAACCGGCATCTTTACATAGTTGCATATACTCTTCATTCGCATCCCGGAAATCAATTTGATAGACATATGATTCATTAGGATTTTCATCGAAGGTATAGGTAAATAATCCATACTTTTTAAAATGAAATCCTTGGCGTGACATATCCGTCAGCCACTGCTCTTCTTTATCAACACTCGAAGCAAGAAAAATCTTGAACCTTTTAACAGTCATCTTCTTCGCCCTCCATTTCTTTTATGATGCTCCTGGCGTTTTTCACAAGTGATTCAAGCCTCTTAAACTCAAGCTGAAGCACTTCTTTACCTAAGGGTGTCAGCTGATTATACTTGCGGCGTTCTGCATCATCGATGTCTACTTTTTGAATGATTTTCTGCTTTTCTAATTTTCCTAGTGCTCCATATAATGTCCCGGGACCCATTGTAACTTCCCCCCGACTTATTTTTTCTACGTCCTGCATAATGGCATATCCATGACGTACTTCCCTTAAGGACAGTAAAATATAATATGTTGCCTGCGACAATGGTAAAAAACTTTCTGGCTGTTTTATCATTCTTTCACCTTCTCATTATATCGCTTATCGCTATATCGATTAACGATATAGTAACAAACATTTTTTGGAATTGCAATAGATTTTCCTTGCATGACAAAACTACCTAGATTAGAATTATTATAAATAAGAAACTGGTAGGAGAGAATGTAATGTCCAATTTTTATAAACCCGCCCTACACTTTCATGACGCCAATTATTCCATTGGTGACGTACATATTTTAAAAAATATTACGGGCTCCTTTCCGGAAGGGAAAATCACAACGCTCGTCGGCCCTTCTGGAGCAGGAAAAACAACATTGCTTAAATTATGTAACGGGCTGATCTCATCTACTTCAGGAGATATTTTCATTCACGATAAACTCATTTCCACATATGAACCCGTTGAACTACGCCGCCATGTCGGAATCGCACTTCAAAGCGCACCAATGATTAAAGGCACCGTCTATCATAACTTAGCTCTCCCTATGGAACTTCAAGGTAAAAAATTGCCTGAACAGGATGCCATTAAAATTCTAGAAGACGTCGGATTAGATGTGCAATTTTTACATCGTAAAACCAATGAATTATCCGGTGGTCAGCGTCAAAAAGTATCCATTGCTCGCACACTAATCAACCGCTCTGAAATCCTATTACTGGATGAAATCACATCCGCCTTGGACCGAACATCTTTACATGAAATCGAAGAATTAATCGTCAAAATTAACCGGGTGTATGGCACAACCATCATCTGGATAACACATAATTTAGAACAAGCCTTATCAATTGGAGATTACACTTGGGTTCTAATGAATGGTCAAGTCATTGAAACTGGCGAAAGTGACTTATTGAAATCACCAACAAATGAATTTGTGAAGCAGTTTGTGCAAGGAGGCGTAGAATGAGCTATCTTACGTTATCCATTACACTTATATTTGTAATCATACCTTTACTACTATCAAAGACTCTACGTTTAGATTTGGAAAAAGACACAATCATTGCCACAATTCGTTCCATTATCCAATTGCTTATGGTCGGCTATATTCTTAAATTTGTCTTCGATTCTGAAAACATATTGTACATTTTGTTAATGGTTACATTAATGATTGCAGCGGCAACACAAAACACCCGTAAGAAAGGAAAAGCAATCAAGGGAATCACTTGGAAAATCGCGGTCACATTACTTTTTGTAGAAGTACTAACCCAGAGTATTCTACTAGGCTTTCAAATCGTACCGCCAACCGCACAATACATCATTTCAATTAGCGGCATGGTGATTGGCAACTCAATGGTGCTATCAATCCTATTCCTTAACCGGTTCACAGCTGAGATTGAAACGCATCGTGATGAAACCGAACTCATCCTTTCTCTCGGTGGAACGCCAAAACAGGCCATTCATAGACAACTCATCAACGCAATCAAGGCAAGCATGATCCCGACAATCGAAAGTCAGAAGACAATGGGCTTGGTTCAACTTCCAGGTATGATGAGTGGTCAAATCATCGCAGGTGCGGACCCCATCCAAGCGGTTCAGTTCCAATTGCTCATCATATTCCTATTATTGACGACCGCTGCAGTGACAAGTGTATTGCTTGGCTTTTTATCATATCCAAGTCTATTCAATCAACGGATGCAGCTGCTGAAAGACAGATTTTAATAATTCGCTCTTGTTTTATTTTCCATGTCATGATAAAGTTATTGAAATTGTTCTTTTCACATAATTCCATAATTTGATTCTTATCAAGAGAGACCGAGGGATTGGCCCTATGACGTCTCAGCAACCAGCCTGTTCAGGTACGGTGCTAATTCCTTTAGGTGTTCATTTCCCTAGAAGATAAGAAGATAGTCTACGATATTTCGGGGACCCTCTTCTTATAGAGGGTCCCCTTTTGTAATCTAAAAGAAAAGGGTGACTACAATGACAAAACAAAGTTTGAATACAATCCTAGTCCAATTAGGCAATAACAGTGATCCGAAGACGGGCGCTGTCAACCCTCCGATTTATTTATCAACTGCGTACAAACATAAGGGGCTCGGTCAATCGACTGGCTACGACTACACACGGACAAAAAATCCAACCCGCTCCATATTGGAAGATGGAATTGCAAACTTAGAGAGCGGTGATGCAGGGTATGCATGCAGTTCTGGTATGGCGGCGATTCAGCTTATCTTGACACTGTTCCGTCCTGGAGATGAATTGATTGTCCCAGAAGATATTTACGGTGGCACATATCGCTTGCTCGAACAGTATTCCGACGTTTATTCAATCGGTACAACGTATACGAGTTTCGCCGATGTGAACGAGACCGAAAAGTTGATAACTTCGAAGACAAAAGCGCTCTTCATAGAAACACCGACCAATCCACTCATGCAAGAATTTGATATTCGGCAGTATGCAGAACTGGCTCAAAAGCATGATTTACTGTTGATTGTCGACAATACATTTTTAACGCCTTATTTCCAGAGACCGATTGAATTCGGGGCTGACATTGTCATGCACAGCGCAACGAAATATATCGGTGGACATAACGATGTCCTCGCGGGACTTGTCGTTGCAAAAGGTGAAAAAATTTGCGAACAACTTGCCGCCAACCATAATGCTATCGGCGCAGTCCTCTCCCCTTCCGATTCTTGGCTAATCATCAGAGGGCTGAAAACACTGCATTTAAGAATGAAACAGCATGATGAAAACGCGAAAATAATCGTCAATTATTTGAAAGATGAACCACTTGTTACGGACGTTCTCTATCCAGGAAAAGGTGGAATGCTATCATTTCGGCTGAACGATAGTGAATCGGTCGGGCCATTCCTTGAAAATCTGCAGCTCATTACATTTGCGGAAAGTCTAGGCGGAGTGGAAAGTTTCATTACTTATCCAGCAACGCAAACCCATGCCGATATTCCTCGTGAAGAACGAATACGACGTGGCGTCTGCGACCGACTTTTACGTTTCTCTGTCGGAGTCGAGGAGGCTGACGATTTGATCGCAGATTTGAAGCAAGTGTTTGCAACTTTGAATAGCGGGGTGCTACAACGATGAGTTTGAATAAAGAACGGTTGGAAACGACTATTATCCATGCTTCGACCCGCGGAGATTACGAACAAAAAACAGGTGCTGTCAACGTTCCTATCTACTTATCTTCAACGTTCCATCAGGAAAGCTTCGATGCATTCGGGCCGTATGATTATAGCCGTTCGGGCAATCCAACGAGGGATGCGTTGGAAAAAACAATTGCCTCACTAGAAGGCGGTTCGCGCGGATTGGCCTTTGCTTCCGGAATGGCTGCCATCTCGGCTACATTTATGCTCCTTTCTTCGGGTGACCATATCGTAGTTACCCAAGATGTCTACGGCGGCACATACCGATTCGTAACCGAGGTATTACCGAAATTCGGTATCGACCATACATTTGTAGATCTAGCGAATGTAGATGAAACCGCACGTGCAATCCGTCCAAATACAAAAGTAATCTATATTGAAACACCATCCAACCCGCGTTTGGGCATTACAGATATTAAAGCGATTGTTGAACTTGCAAAATTGAATGACTGTCTGACGTTTCTCGACAACACATTCATGTCGCCACTTTACCAGCGTCCACTAGATCTTGGAGTTGATATCGTTGTTCATAGTGCTACCAAGTTTTTATCGGGGCATAGCGATATCATTGCTGGGCTAGCGGTTACAAAGGGTGAAGAACTTGGCAATCGATTGGCATTCATTCAAAACTCTTTCGGCTCTATTCTAGGCGCACAAGATTCTTACGCGTTAATTCAAGGAATTAAAACGCTAGGTGCCCGTTTAACACAGTCATCCGAATCGGCGAGTAAAATAGCCTCGTACTTGAACGACCACCCGTTAGTAGATGAGGTGTTTTATCCAGGGTTAGCAAGTCATCCAGGACACGCAATCCACTCGAAACAATCGACAAGTCCAGGCGCTGTCTTATCTTTCCGTTTGCCAAACAGAGATGCAGCAAAGGCCTTTGTTGAAAACGTTCGGATACCCGTTTTCGCAGTAAGTCTAGGCGGAGTTGAATCAATTCTCTCCTATCCTGCAACGATGTCCCATGCCGCCATGCCTAAAGAACAACGGGAGAAACGTGGTATTACCGATGGTCTGCTACGTTTTTCTGTTGGACTCGAGCATGTCGATGACTTGATTGCCGATTTTGATCAAGCCTTGATTAAAACAAGTGAAAAAGTTGCCATACCTAATTAAGTACCATTAAAGAAAACATTATTATATTGGAAAGAAGGAATTTAAATTGACAAAACCTATAGCCGAACAAACTTTGACGAAAGCACCATTTAAAGCAGATCACGTCGGGAGCTTTTTAAGACCAGAACGCCTAAAGCAGGCGCGTTTGCAAAGAGAAACCGGTGATATCACTGCCAAGGAATTACGCACAATCGAAGACGAAGAAATTACAAAGCTCGTCGAAAAGCAAAAAGAAGCTGGACTTAATTCTGTGACGGACGGAGAATTCCGCCGTAAATGGTGGCATTTTGACTTCCTTTCTGGCTTTGACGGCGTTGAGTTTTTCGAAACAGATAAAGGACTCCAATTCAATGGTGTTGTAACGAAAGCACACGGCATTAGAGTGACAGGAAAAATTGGGTTTAGCGACCATTACATGATTGAACACTTCAAGTTCCTGAAAAGTATCGCAGGTGATGCAGTCGCAAAATTCACGATTCCAAGCCCGAATATGCTGATTCACAGAGCGACATTCGAAGAAGGCATCTATGCAAATGACGAAGAGTTATTTGATGACTTGGTTACAGCCTATCAAGACGTAATTCAAGCACTGTACGATGAGGGATGTCGTTATCTTCAAATCGATGACACGTCTTGGGCTTCCTTCTTATCGGAAGAAGGAAGGGAAACATTGAAAGCGAAGGGGCAAAATCCTGACAAACTTGTACAACTATCGGCACGTGCCATCAATGAATCCATCGCGAAAAGGCCTGCCGACTTGCTCGTGACGATGCATATTTGCCGCGGCAACTTCAAATCGACCTATTTTTCTAGTGGTGGCTACGAGGATGTATCCGAAACAATTTTCGGCGGATTAGATGTTGACGGTCTTTTCCTTGAGTTTGACGACGAACGCTCCGGCAGTTTTGAACCGTTGCGCCATGTCAATCGCCCTGACCTTTTCGTCGTATTAGGCTTGATCACCTCTAAATTCGGCGAATTAGAGGCCCCTGAACAGCTTAAAGCAAGAATAGCAGAGGCCTCAAAGTATGTTCCTTTAGATCAACTATGCTTAAGCCCACAATGTGGCTTCGCATCAACAGAAGAAGGTAATCAGTTAACTGAAGAACAACAATGGGAAAAAGTTCGTCATGTTGTAACTATCGCGCAAGACGTTTGGCAGTAACCTTTACAAATTAAATAGGCTAATAAAACTCTTATGAAGAGCGGTGGAGGGGCTGGCCCTATGAAACCCGGCAACCATTCAACAATCATGTTGATAAGGTGCTAATTCCTGCAAAGCACTATGCTTTGGAAAATGAGAGGGTATTTTCTCTCGAATGCCTCTCTACTAACACAGTGGAGGGGCATTTTGTTTTATTAACAATAGAATTGGAAGTGTGAGAAATGAAAAAGGAAGGTTTGCAAAGATATCATACGATTTGGGGCTTGTTATTTTTAGGTTGGTTTGTTTCTTACGTTGACCGGGTTGCAACTGGGCCGATCATTACATATATGATTGAAAATGAAGTTTCTTTTTTTGCAGACGTGGCAAACCCCCATGGAATTGGCGGATTGATTGGTAGTTTATTTTTTGCCGGTTTTATGTTAATGCAATTTCCTGGTGGCTACTTTGGGGACAGGTTTGGCTATCGTGCTATTATCATTTTAAGTATTGTTTGGGCTGGAATCGCCACTTTATTAACGGGTTTGGTGGGAGGCCTTGTTGCATTTATTCTTTTCCGAGTCCTACTCGGGCTAGGCGAAGGCGTTTTTTATTCGAATGACCGCTCTTATATTGCCTATCATACACCTCCTGAAAAAGTTGGATTAGGAATGGGTGTGGCGCTTACCGGATTATCTGTTGGTCTGACAGCGGGCACACTTGGCGTCCCTTATCTTATTACAGTCGCAGAACCATTTATGGGTGAAGGGGCTTGGCGCTTTCCTTTTTTCGTGACCGGAACAATTACACTCATTATTGCACTCCTACTATTTAAATATATGAAGCCCAAAAACGATTCAAGTGCTTCTGTAGATTTAACTTCACCTGGTATTAAAGCACAGTTTGGCAAAGGCCTATTGTACATGTCCATGTACTCAGCCGTTTTTCTTGTCATAGTGATGGGCATCTATTACTTTTCCGTCAAACTAGGTCTGTCCTCTATCGCGATTGCGGTCATTCTTGTTGCACTTTGTCCGCTCTTAATACTTTATTTATACACAACGAAGAAGTCTGAAATAAAACCGTTAATAGCGAATAAGAATCTCTTCTTATTGTACTTGTTCTTTATCCCTATCATGTGGCATCTATGGTTTTACGGATTTTGGTCCGTCTCTATCGTCAAAGATTTCGGTGGCGGTGCATTAATGGCTGCCGCTTTGATTGCATCGTTTAATGGTTTGGCTGGAATCATTGGTTTTCCTCTTGGCGGCAAAATTTCTGACATAGTGGCCAATCGTCCAAATGGGCGACGTAACGTCCTTGCTGTGCTAACCGCTGTACTGACGGTAACCATTTTTATATTTGCAGTCTATGTCATGATGGGCAATAACAATCCCATCGTTATGTCTATCATTTTGTTTGTCTCCGGATTATTCTTTTTTGCATTGCAACCGGTGGCACATGCTCTGGCTTCCGATTTGACGCCCGAAAAAAGCAGAGGATCCATGTTTGGAATGCTCAATTTGATTGGAGAAATCGGAGCAGTTCTCTCACCTGTCGTCTCCGGGGTGATTCGAGATAACACCGGCAGCTGGGGCTTGCCACTTCTACTCGATGGTGCATTAATGGCGGCGGGCCTAGTTCTAGTGCTAGCCATCTCCAGTAAGGCGGTCCGCAAGAATGTTGTATCCTTGGCTTGAGAAAAGCGCAAGATGCCCTTTGAGATGCAACAGGCATAATTCAATCAAAGGAAGTAGGCAGGCTAAGATCGCGATGTTCTGCGGCAATGGCTCGTGGGGCTAGACACTATTCCAGGTGAGCTGCAACTAAATATTTGAACAACTATCTCACTTGGTTTCAAGTATTAGAAAGTAGCCAATATCAGAGAAATGAAGTCACTTTGAATGACTTGATTATCAGAGGAAATCTAACACAAAATACAGAAACCTATGATGCACCTATATATGTTGAACTAATGGTTCTATATAATCTCCAGCGAAGGCGCCTCATAGGGGTAGCCGTGCGTTGTTGAGTGGATTCTTTATGTCAACATATATAGGATTCGCACTATAAAAAGTAGTTCTTATTCAACTAACGGACCATTTAATGGAATAAACTATGTTAAAATTGAATCAATTCAAAAGCAAAAGAAAGGAGGGATTATAATATGGGCTCAACTTTGGAATTTGTGCGTATTTTACTACCCATTGTAATAGTGGGTGGAATTGCAGTATTTGTAATTCTAAGAATGAAACATAAGTATAAGAAAGGCACGCTTGGTAAGAAAAAGTCAAAAAGTGCTCAAAATTTATTAGATAGTTTAATACCATTCGGAATGATGATTGGATTCGCTATTGCTGTACTTTTAAACATATTTTCCCTAATTCCCTTACTATCTGCAATTGCTTGGGGACCTGGGATAGGTTTATTAGTTGGCTATTTTGCTTATGAAATTTATAGCAAAAAAGAAGAAATTTATTCCTAACATTTTTTCCATAAATGGGTACCTTAGTATAAGAAGGCTGTACTACGAATTAGAACTTCTGGATAATTGGAAGTTTCCCCCTATATCAACATTAAACTTTAACAGAGCCTCTTTTTCAAGAAAAAAAGGCGTGTCATCAGTAGATTAAACTGATGACACGCCTTTCTACACTGAAGATTGTATAGACACTGTCAGCCATAAAATTCTTCTGGAATTGCACCTATAGTTCTACGGTGATACAGAAGTGGTTCTTTACTTTCATTCTGAATATCTAATACTTCGCCTATTAATATCGTATGATCTCCAGCTTCAATTTGTTGCACCGTCTTACATTGTAAAACCGCAAGCGAATTTGAAAGTACTGGTAGGTTTAAATCCGATTCTTTCCAATCACATTGACTAAATCGATCAGCAACCCTGCTCGAGAATAACGTACATAACTCACTTTGATCTGCTGCCAAAATATTCACCGAAAATTTTTCAGCATCTAGAAAGTCACTATAAGTGGATACTCTTTTATCAATGGACCATAAAATTAGTAAAGGCTCTAATGATACCGATGCAAATGAATTGACCGTTAACCCCATCGGTTTTTTATCTGCATCAAATGCTGTAACGACAGTGACTCCCGTCGGATAATTCCCCATTGCTTCTTTAAAACTCGCTACCTGCTCTATCTTACTTCCCATATCAGCAACTCCCATTTTCTTATTTCACTTAAAATCATATCAAATCTATTAGAATATTTCATACTTTGTGATTCCGCACTAAATTCACTGGTACATGTTCACTCGAATCTTCCTTCTCTGTAATCTTTATAGGCCTGCATAATCTCTTCTTCTGAATTCATCACAAACGGGCCGCGAGCTACTACTTTTTCTCCGACAGGCTTACCTGCATATAACATGATATGCAGTTTCTCTTCTGCGTGAATCTTCACCTCAGTTTGTTCTTCATCTGTTCCACGTTCCAACCAGAGAACCTGCCCCTTCTTCCCCTCCACGCTTTCAATGCCAAATGTCCCTATTCCTTCTATTATATACAGAAATCCATTGTAACTGCCGGGAAGGTCCTGTGTAACAGTGGTACCGGGTTCAATGATCAATTCAACCATCGTAACAGGCACGTGATTTTTCGTATCAGCCGTAACACCTTCCGATGAACCGGAAAAGACACGTATCGTAGCGCCATCTTCATGACGGACTGACATATCTTGTGCACGCATGTTCTGGTAACGCGGTTCCGTCATTTTTTTATCACTTGGAAGATTGACCCACAGTTGCAAGGATTGAACCGTTTCCCCAACAGCCGGATCCTCTGTATGAATGATCCCTTTACCCGCTGTCATCCATTGAACGTCTCCAGGGTGTAGTTCCCCTCCCCCAGTCTTATTGTCAAAGTGTTCTAGCGTCCCATCAATGACGTACGTAACTGTTTCAATACCACGGTGCGGATGCATGCCAAATGTTCCACGCCCAAAAAAGTCTTCAGCCATCAATAGAAATGGATCGACTTCTTCCCAGTTTCCCGGTTCAATGACCAATCCTACTTTATGAGTTGGCGAGTGTTCCTGATAAACGACATCCCTTACACTTCTGATTCCCCTTGAAAAGACCGATTTATTATTCATATTAAATTCCTCCTTCTGTTTTTGGATGTATATGTTGAATTAAAAGATTCCATTGTATTCGCTACTGTGCTAAGGGGTGCCCCGTCCTAAGACAGGCTTCGGCTGCCCCTTGTAAGGCTCTTTCGCTAAGTTTAGTAAGGTGTTCATTTGTTCAGTATATATAGCTAAATTTTACCGAATAGTAATGGATCACTATATATGTTATTATGGAATAAATCTACCCGAATGTGAAGTACGCACTATAAAGTGCTATAGTATACAAAAAGATACCTATGGAGGTTATTATGGAGATAAAGCCTGAACTATGTAAAGTTGACGAAGCTTTAGGGATCTTGGTAGGTAAATGGAAACCAATTATTTTACTGCATTTAATTACTGAAGGTACTCAAAGATTTAGTGAATTAAAAAGATTGATGCCCGACATTACTCAAAAAATGTTAACCAAACAATTAAGGGAATTGGAAGATGAAGATATTATTAACCGAGTCATCTATCCGCAGGTTCCCCCGAAAGTTGAATATTCTATTTCGGAGTACGGAAAAAGCTTACAGCCCGTCTTAGCAATTATGCACGAATGGGGTACCGGACATGCCACACATATTGAAAAGAAAAGAAATAGCCAGAATACCAGCGACGCACTATAATGGATAAATCAAAAACAGACACTCTCCAGAGAGTGTCTGTTTTTGATGATCAGTAGATTACTTAAGCTTTAACTGTAGCATTTGTTTTGTTATAGAACTCAATAAAGTTAAATACTACTGAATCCAAGAAATCGATTGTAGCTTTATCAGTAAGTTCACCAGCTTCGTTCATTTTCTCATGAACTGAACCGATGTATACTTCGTTACCTGGCAGTAAGATAGGAGCTAACGCCGGATTTGACAGAATTTCTCTTAAGTGGAGTTGCGCACGGATACTTCCGAATGCTCCCATAGATGATCCTACGATGAAGCCAGGTTTGTTTTTAAGTGTGAAATCTCCACCACGTGATAACCAGTCGATTGCATTTTTCATTGCGCCTGGAATAGAGAAGTTATATTCAGGAACTGCAAATAATACAGCATCTGAATCTTTTACATTATTTTTAAAATCAACTACGTTTGCAGATGGGTTGCTTTCTATATCAATTGAAAACATATCAAGATCATTGATAAAGACAGGTGTAATGTCTAATTGATCTGCATAACGACTTCTCATATGTTCAACTATTTTTAAGTTGAATGAAGTTGAACTTGTACTACCGATAATTGCCTTAACTTTAATTGCCATGATGTAAAACTCCTCTATTATATATGATTGTGATTGTAATTCAGCTTCCTATACTAATTATACACAAGTAAATCAAATTAGGTAGTACGCACTTCAAAGTGCCATAGTATATGAAAGGATACCACATAAGGCAAAAGTAAAAATGCTGACCTAAGCTCGTCATATTTTCCTGCGTAACCGAGCATATACTCCGACAACCGAGCATATACTTCGCCCGACCAATCATATCCCTCGCCAACCGAGCATATCCTGCACCCGACCAATCATATACCACGCAAACTGAGCATATCCTTCACACGACCAATCATATACCACGCAAACCGAGCATATCCTTCATACGACCATTTATATCCTACGACAACCGAGCATATACTCCGCGCGACCAATCATATCCCCCACCAACCGAGCATATACTTCACGTAACCGATCATATCCCTCACGCAACCGAGCATATACTTCGCAGACCAATAATCCCCCGACCACAATAAAAAGGTATCTCCCCGTCATTAATGCACGGGAAGATACCTTTTTTATTGTGAACATATGAATACATGTAATAACAAAGCAATGGTGCCTTACTGAGGTAGCCTAAGCGGATTTGAAATGAATCTTCATTTCAACTTAAATAATTAATTCTTAAGCGTAGCCAATTGACTTTCTCTAACTTCTTTCGCCGCTTCAACCATGATTTTCAAAGCGCCAATTGTCTCTTCTTCTTTTCTTGTTTTCAAGCCACAATCCGGGTTAATCCAAAATTGTTTTGGATTAATTGTTTTGAGTGCACGATTAATATTTTGTTTCATTTCTTCCTTGCTTGGAACACGTGGACTGTGGATGTCATAAACGCCTAAGCCAATTTCTTTATCATACGTATTGTTCTCAAATGCAGCGATAATTTCGCCATGACTTCTTGACGTTTCGATTGAAATAACATCTGCATCCAGCGCGCTAATGGATTTGATAATACCGCTGAATTCCGAGTAACACATATGCGTATGAATTTGCGTGTCATTTTCAACAGAAGAAGTTGCCAATTTGAATGCATAGACAGCAGCATCTAAGTAACTTTCACGTTTATCTTGATCCAACGGTAAACCTTCTCGAAGCGCAGGTTCATCTACCTGAATCATGCGAATACCGTTCTTTTCAAGCTCTTCAATTTCTTTACGAAGTGCAAATGCAATTTGGTTCAATACGTCGAAACGTGGAATGTCATCTCGGACAAAGGACCAATTCAAAATCGTTACAGGGCCCGTCAGCATACCTTTTACAGGCTTCGTCGTTAACGTTTGAGCATAGACACTTTCTTTCACAGTAATTGGTTCACTAAACGCAACATCACCTAAAATGAGTGGTGGCTTGACGCAACGAGAACCATAAGACTGAACCCAGCCAAACTGTGATACTGCAAATCCTTCGAACTTTTCACCGAAGTATTCAACCATATCTGTTCTTTCAAATTCACCATGGACCAAAACATCAATGCCGATGTCTTCTTGAATTTCAATCCATTTGTCAATCTGATCTTTGATAAATTGCTCGTAGGCCTCGTTTGTAATTTCTCCTTTACGCCATTTAGATCTTGTCTGTCTTACTTCTGGCGTCTGCGGTAAACTCCCGATTGTCGTTGTCGGCAGAAGAGGCAAATTAAAACGTTTTTGCTGCTCGATAATTCGTTTCGCAAATGGCAATGAGCGATTTACATCTTGCTCAGTTAGATTTTCAATCGTTTCTTTCACTTCAACGTTTTGCCGATACTTCGAGTTATTTAGACGTGCAAGTGCATTTCTGCTCTCCTCAAGTCCTGTCGCAATCGTTTCAGTGCCATCGTGAATCCCCCGACTAAGGAGCACAATTTCAGCAAGCTTCTGATCAGCGAATGACAGACCGCCTTTAATAATTGGATCCAATTTCTCTTCAGTTTCCGTACTGACAGGAACATGAAGAAGTGAAGAGGAAGGTTGAACAATCAAACGGCTTTTATCAACATGTAACTGAATTTCTTCTAATAGTGTTACTTTTTTATCCAGATCCGCTCTCCACACATTTCTACCATCAATGACACCCGCCGCAAGTACTTTGTCTTGAGGGAAACCATATTTTTGTAGCAATTCAAGCGAATCGCCATGAACAAAGTCTAAACCAAATCCGTGTACCGGCAGCGCAACAACCGCTTCATAATTAGCTACTTTTTCAAAATAAGTTTGTAGGATAATCTTTAATTGTGGCACTGCTTCATGAATTGCTGCGTATGCCTGTTGCACATGTTGGAAATCCTCTTCTGTCAACTTACTTGTAAGAATCGGCTCATCAATCTGAACCCACTCAACGCCTGCCACTACAAGCTCTTTCAATACTTCAATGTACAACGGCGTAAACTGTTGCAATAAAGTAGAAAAATTCTCTTCGCCAAAAGATTTTGCCAGTTTAATATATGTAACTGGGCCTAGGATAACCGGCTTGCCATCAATACCCAGCTTTTCTTTTGCTTCCTTATAAAAAGCGAGCGGGCGGTTCTCTACTAATTGCGGCGTTACACCTTCTAGTTCCGGAACAATATAGTGATAATTTGTATTAAACCATTTTGTCATCTCTGAGGCAACCGCATCTTTAGTTCCACGCGCAATTGCAAAGTATGTTTCCAAAGGTACTTTACCACCCGCATACTCGAAGCGTTTTGGTACGACACCAAACATAATAGATGTGTCCAGCACATGGTCGTATAATGAAAAATCTCCAACCGGAATTAGATCAACACCGAATTCTTTTTGTTTCTGTAGACTTTCTAAACGAAGCGTTTCCGTTGTTTTCAGTAGCTGTTCTTCTGATGTTGCCCCATTCCAAAAACTTTCCAACGCCCTTTTCCATTCACGTTTTCCACCGATTCTTGGATATCCACTAGTTGAACTTTGTACTTTTACCATTGTATGTTAGCCCCTTTATTTTTTATTGTATTTTTTCAACCTGTTTTAATACACGATACTCTCGGTTTGGACCACCTCCCTTGCTACAATCACGTCCACTTTACCGTGTATATACTCCGTCAAATTCACAGTCATGTCATAGCGCATAAAGGGAGTGATTAAATAGATGCCATGAAAATGCTCCAGCGCCACATCGATCAATTCTTTCGAAACCTCTAAACCTTCTTTCGTAGACTGCTCACGATTACCATCAGATAAAGCCATTCTTGCACGTACTTGATCCGTCAACTTAATGCCTGGTACCTCATTGTGTAGAAATTCGGCGTTTTGCGATGAAGTCAGCGGCATAATTCCGATGTAAATTGGCGTCTCAATATGTTTTGTTGCCTCGTATACTTCAATTATCTTCTCCGTGCTATAGATAGGCTGGGTAATAAAATAGTCGGCTCCCGCTTCTATTTTTTTCTCTAATCTCTCCACAGCACGATCTAAATGACGCACGTTCGGATTAAAGGCCGCTGCCACAGTAAAGGATGTTTTCTGTTGCAATGACTTTCCAGACTTTGAAATGCCCTCATTGAATTGCTTTATGAGTTGAATCAATTCAAAGGATGTCACATCGAAAACGGATGTTGCTCCGGGGAAATCACCAATTTTCGTAGGGTCCCCCGTAATCGCTAGCAATTCAGTAATACCCAGTGTGTGTAATCCCATGAGATGTGACTGTAATCCAATTAGATTGCGATCTCGGCATGTAATATGGACCAAAGGTGTTGCACCAATCTTTTGTTTAACAAGTGAAGCCATTGAAGCGTTGCAAATTCTTGGCGTCGCTAAGGAATTATCAGCCAGTGTAATGGCATCCACGCCTGCATCCTTTAACGCCTGAGCCCCCTCAAAGAACTTGCCCGTGTTTAAATGTTTGGGCGCATCAAGTTCAACAATTATCGAATGTCTTTTTCTCACTGTTTCAAGCAATGTTGGGGGTTGAGATTCCTTCAATTCAGACTCCACAACCTCTGTCTTTACCTCCTTCTTCTTAACAAGCTTTTCTTGAATTGGTTCCCGAATTGTAAGTCCTTTCACTAGGGCCCTAATATGTTCTGGCGTCGTCCCACAACATCCTCCTATTAAACTAACTCCTGCCTTCCGAAAACTCAGTGCGAACTTTTCGAAATATTCAGGCTCATTTTCGTAAAAAAGTTTCCCATCCTTATATCCTGGATAACTAGCATTCGGATACACCGAAAGTAAAGCACGCTTCATCAACGGCACAGTTTCTAGAGACTTCAGCATATGGTGAGGGCCAAGGCGACAGTTAATGCCTACTATATCTGCACCTAAATCCTCCAACTGCTGTAAGGCATCTATGAGCTCTATCCCATTTTGGAGCACCCCCGCCTCATGCATTGAAACATTCGTAATAATCGGGATATCTGTCTCCTCACGTGCAATTTTGAGCACGGTTGTTAATTCATCAAAATCGTAATAAGTTTCTAAAAGTAGGCCGTCCACTCCCTCAAGAAGTAAGCAATATAGTTGTTCCCTAAAACTGCGCTTGATTTCATCCTTTGTTCCAATGGATGTTCGAGATCCATGAATACCCCCGATAGTTCCAAGGACGAACGTATTTTTACCCGCTGCTTTTTTCGCAATTTGAACTGCGGCTTTATTTATCTTTTTTACACTGTCCTCTAACCCATGACGTGCTAACTTGATATAATTCGCACCATACGTATTAGTTTGAATAATATCCGCACCTGCCTCTATATAGGCTTGGTGGATGCGAAGCACTTGATCTGGATGTGTCAAGTTCAGCTCTTCAAAACAAAGATCCACACCGTGTGAATAAAGTAGAGTTCCCATTGCACCATCACCGATCAAAATTCGTTCTTTCATAGTATCTAGTAAATTCACGACTATCACTTGCTCCTTTCACTTTCCCAAAGTCCCGTTCCGGAAAAACTCTTCATTATTCTTCAAAATATGTTACTTAATGGGAAAATTAATTAAAATAAAAAGAGCCTCTTCCTATGTTGAATAAAGGAAGTAGACTCTAAATCTGAATAAGTCTTCTCCTCATCTACCAAGTCGTGTTATCAACTTGCTGGAATTAGCACCATGCCATAAAATGGCGGTTGCTGAGGTGTCATCGGGCCAGTCCCTATACCTCTCTAGATAAGAAAAACTATTAAATTGGATTTGCTTAGTTACGTTATTACAGACTTTACATCATTGTTGGAAAATTAGCAACACCTTTTCGAAAAGTAATTAATTTATTTCACTGATTCAGACTATTACTTGTCACCTTAAACAACATAGTTGCTAAACAGCCTTTCGCCATCCTTCATATAAATTCTTACGTCTCTCTTAGCTTAAAAAGGTCAATCAAGGTACCAATAAGTCACTTCTGTCAATTGATCCTTTTCCAGAATTGATTGCGTAACCCGCCGCTCTTGCTCCCCCATCCTAAGTGAGCTAAATGCACATAATAATAATATTAATAATGAGTCCATTAACCACTGTCCCCTCTGTAACCCTGCATATAATAAACTATAAGAACAATAACGAACGACCCGTTTACTCAGTTGTTGTTCCCATCAAATTGAAGGGAGGTCATTGACTTGAAAACTTCCTTGGGCATCTGGATTGGTTGGTTAGCAATAATTTTAGCGGCTATAGGGTTCTTTTATGCTCCTTATTGGTTAGGTGGTGGCGCACTCGTTTTAGGCTTAGTCTGTTTAGCTTCTCCACAAAAAGCATTGGCATGGATTTCAATCCTGCTTGGAGCCATCGTATTATTAATCACGATGTTCCAGTAGCCGGATAATTAATGATACTTCAAGGTATGTTTGGGCTCCTACCATACATACCTTTTTTATTTGATTTGTATGCTTACGATTTACTAGTTAGTTTTTTTGCAGTTCGGCCACATCAGAACACCAAAACGTCGTTTGTGATAAAGTATCCTAAAGAAGACGCAGCTGAACAGTAAATTATGTATAAAAAAACAGCCCAGTGAAGCGAGTAAATATCGCATCATCGGGCTGTTTTCTGTTTTCATCTTTTTATTATTTCATTCCATTTAAATTACTTTTTCAAGAAATACTCCTCAATATCATCCAGCATTAAGTTCGCTGCTAATACACCACCAGCAGTGTTCCAAATGATGTCATTTACTTGTGAGACGTTTCCACTTTTCGCGACATTTAGATTTTTAAATAATGGATCCTCAATCCAGTCGTTTGTAAGCTTCGTTGCTTCGTTATCTCCAGTTTCATAAGTGAAGTAAAAGAGCACATCGCCATCCATAGCTGGAATACGTTCTTTCGTGAGGCCTTTTTCAGCAAAATCGTCCACATCTTGTCCATCTGCGCGCGCAAATCCAAGTTGATCTAGAATCACACCCGAGAAGGAATCTTTATGGTAAATGCGTATATCTCCCGCCATAAAGCGAACCATTGATATTTTTTTATTTGTTTGATCCCCTAATTCAGTCTTGATTGTTTCAACGCGATTATTGTATGCACCTAATACCTCGTTACCTTTTTCTTCTTGATTTACTGCTTTCGCATATAATTTAAAGTTTTCCTGCCAATCCCCGCGAAGCGTTTCTGCAAAAACAGTTGGGGCAATTTTGCTTAACTGTTCGTAAACTGCTTCGTGACGCATTTTATTCCCAATGATCAGATCTGGTTTTAAAGATGCTATCTTTTCTAAACTTGGTTCTGATTCAATACCCACAGATTCAGTACCTGTCATGTCCATATGATCATACCAAATTTTCTCAGCGGGTGATTGAACTGCACCTACAGGTTGAATTCCCATTGATAGAAGGGCTTCAGCACCTTCGTTTGTTAAGATTACAATGCGTTTTGATGTTCCTTTTACATCTGTACTTCCCATTGCATGATCGACAGTATATGTTTCTACATCAGCTGGTTGTGCACTTTCACCTGAATCTTTTGACTCCTTAGTAGCCCCACAAGCCGCTAATACAAGAATACTCATAATAAGTATGAGGGATGATATTTTTCGCATGTACATTATTTCCTCCTGTTAATTGAGAATGAAAATCATTTACACTTAGTATGCTATATGCTAATATATTTCATGTCAACAGTGAATTGAAAATAATTCTCAATGAAGTGAGGAAGTCATGATACATACATCAAGGGGTAAGTGGATTGCTCTTATCGTAAGTAGTTTAGTTTTCATTCTTTGTTTTTTTTCTAGTATTGTATACGGCTATACAGATACAAGCTGGTCCACTGCCTTTTCCGCATTTAAAGAAAATGACGGATCAACTGAACATCTTGTCATTCAAAATGTACGCTTACCACGTGCATTAATTGCTGCAGCTGTTGGAGCTTGTTTAGCCACTTCAGGTGCAATTATGCAATCCATAACGAAAAATCCATTAGCCTCTCCAAGTATTCTAGGTATTAATGCTGGTGCTGTTTTCTTTGTCGTAATTGGGGTTGTGTTCTTCCAAGTACAAAGCCTCCAATCTTATATGATGTTCGGATTAGTCGGAGCGGCCGTTTCCTTCGGGATTGTCTTTGTTTTAAGTAGTATTGGCAGAGAAGGGTTAACGCCAATGAAGCTTATATTAGCAGGAGCAGCAGTTTCCGCTTTATTCTCATCCATGACACAAGGATTCCTAACAATTAACGAAACAGCACTCGATCAAGTATTATTTTGGCTCGCAGGTTCCGTAGCCAATCGGCCTATCGGTCTATTAATTACAGGATTGCCTTATATGGTGATTGGATTGCTGGTAGCCTTTGTTTTGGCGAAGCAAATGAACCTACTAGCAATGGGTGACGATGTTGCGTCTGGATTAGGTCAGAATGTAGTGCTATTAAAATTTGTTTTTTCTCTTATTGTAGTTGTATTAGCAGGTATTTCTGTAGCAATTGCGGGTCCTATCGGCTTCATCGGAATCATTATTCCTCATATCGTTCGATCATTCATCGGGATCCAACACCAGTGGGTATTTCCATTTTGTGCATTATACGGTGGAATTCTCTTACTCGTATCTGATATTGCAGCCCGATACATTATAATGCCCAAGGAAGTGCCGGTTGGAGTCATGACTGCATTAATCGGTGTTCCATTCTTTATTTATGTGGCAAGAAGGAGATTTGGGGCATGAAAAATAAAGTGACAGTTCGAATAGGAAATGTTGCTTCGTTTATTTTAGATAAGAAATCTTTGTTTACAACGATGATTGCAACGTTGCTTTTAGGGTTAGTAGCTATTCTATCGATGAGTTCTGGTGAGTTTTTCATTTCACCTTTAAATGTCTTAAAAGTTATTTTGGGTATTGGTGAGTCTTTTGATCAAACGATTATCTTTGAATTTCGGCTACCTCGTATTATGATGGCCATTTTAGTTGGAATCGGCTTAGCGACAGCGGGCGCCATTTTGCAAAGTGTATCTAGAAATCCTCTTGGTTCCCCAGATATCATTGGGATTACGGCAGGAGCTTCATTTGCAGTTGTATTATTTCTAGCATTGTTTTCAAATGAAAGTAATGCGCTAACAGTGAGTCAAGATTGGATGCCGTTATTTGCTTTCGGTGGTGCGATGATTACAGCCGCGATTGTGTTCACGTTATCTTGGAAAAACGGCATTGCCCCCTTCCGAATGTTACTTATAGGGATTGGAATTTCAGCATTTATGCATGCTGGAACAACCGTACTTATGCTTGTTGGACCAATCCATCAGGCGAGCCAAGCGAATATTTGGATCACTGGAAGTATCTACGGTTCAAATTGGACTGAAGTTCGAATGATTGCGATATGGATTACTATTCTTTTTTTCATCACGCTTGCCATGACGAGGGAAATGAACGTTTTAGAACTTGGTGATGATTTGGCGAAAAGTGCTGGATCCCCAGTTCAAAAGAACCGAATTATTTTCCTTTTACTTTGTGCCGCCTTGACGGGTGCCTCCGTTTCTTTTGCCGGCGGTATTGGGTTTGTTGGGTTAATCGCACCACATATTGCAAAAAGAATTGTCGGCCCTACCTTTGGTTCAATGGTAGGTTTATCCGCAATCATTGGAGCAATTCTCGTTGTTGTTGCAGACTGGATTGCTCGTGTTGCCTTTGCACCGATTGAAGTGCCTGCAGGTGTATGGACAGCCGTAATAGGGGCACCTTACTTTATCTATTTGCTTATCAAACAAAGAAGTCGATAGAAAGAGGACAAGTAAGTTTAGACAATTTCCAAATAACGCATACGACGATTCTGCACATAGATCATGTCGCTTTCCATGTTAAAGATTTTTTTATTCCCATGACAAGACAAGACACTTTAGTAGATATGAAAGAAGTTCTAGATAATTCAAATCTAGCTGTCACTAACTCTATATTCGGAAAACTTATTGGTTTGTTGGCAGCGATTTTCACCTATGCCTATTTCCAGTCTGGAATAAAATACAGAGTGCGCTAGAATTGTGGCAATGGTCCCTGGAGGCTACATGGGATGTTTGGGGCTAGCGGACTTCACGTTTTTGTTTTTGGCTCCACCATCTCTTCTTCGTTCAATAGGGCAGCTTTGATATGCAATAAACAATAAAAAATGATCTTTCGTAAGTTCAATGTAAACTCATGAAAGATCATTTTTTATTACTTAATTAAAGATGGAAATGACATGCCCTACAACTTTTCTCAAACCTAATTAATAGTCTTTTTTTGCTCCGAAATAATCGTTTCAAGCACCGTCCGTGTTACATTTTTTCTTTTAGGGTCAAACTTTTTTGTTACTCTTTACTTAAGCTTCTCTGATAATCTGCGATGCTTGTGTATTCCTTTTCCAATACTCTGGATAAATTAATGAATATCGGTAATAGTTTTCTATATTCTTGCACATTAGAATCCATAGGTGTGTGCTTATAAGTACTGCCAATCATTTCAGATACCACGTCAAATGATTCAATTTCCCCCGTAGCGTAAAGCCCTAAGATGCAAGCACCTAGACATGAACTTTCATAACTTTCCGGGACAATTACTTCCAAATCGAATATGTCGGCCATCATTTGGCGCCATAAATCAGACCTTGCAAAGCCACCAGTTGCTTGAATTCGGATAACTGGTTCATCCATGACTTCAATTAGTGCTAAAAATACTGTGTACAGATTATAAATCACACCTTCAAGAGCCGCCCGAATCATATGTTCTTTTTTATGTGTCATTGTTAAACCGAAAAATGAGCCGCGCACGTCAGGATTCCACAACGGTGCACGTTCACCCGCTAGGTATGGATGAAATAACAATCCATCAGATCCCGGTCTTACACGTTCAGCAATCTTCGTTAACACTTCATATGGATCAATCCCTAGTCTTTTTGCTGTTTCTACTTCTGATGATGCAAATTCATCTCTAATCCATCGAAGTACCATTCCACCATTGTTTACTGGCCCACCAATGACCCAATGTTTCTCAGTTAATGCATAGCAAAATATCCGTCCTTTCTCATCGGTTTGAGGACGGTCAATGACTGTTCGGATTGCACCACTTGTCCCAATCGTTACCGCTACTTCACCCTTACCAATTGCGTTCACGCCTATATTAGAAAGCACTCCATCACTTGCGCCAATGACAAATACAGTTTGTGGATCAATGCCAAGCTTACTCGCTATTCCTACATTACAATTATTAAAAATCTCGGTTGTCGGTACAAGTTCAGATAGCTGCTCCGGCGTGACACCCGCTATCTCCAATGCTTCTTCATCCCAATTCAATCTTTCCAGATTCATCATCCCCATTGCTGAAGCCAAAGAATGATCTACAACATACCGACCAAATAATTTCTTGAAAATATATTCTTTAATGCCTATATATTTTTTAGCCTTTGTCGCTATTTCAGGACGATCATGCACAATCCAAGCAATTTTACTTAAAGGGGACATTGGGTGAATAGGTGTTCCAGTCCGTTTGTATACCTCATGCCCATTTAACTCTTCTTTTATTTTACGTGTCCAAGCTTCACTTCGATTATCTGCCCAGGTGATACACTGCGTTAGGGGCTCATCATTTTCATCCATTACAATAACGCTATGCATCGCACTACTAAATGAAATGAACAATAACTTTTCCGAAGAGATTTGAGATTTCCCCATTATGGTTGAAATTGCTTGTAATACAGCTTGATATATTTCCTCTGGATTCTGTTCAGCTGTCGAAATATCTGGTGTGTAAAGAGGATAACCGATATTCTCCTGTTGAATAATTTCACCTTTTTCTGTAAATAGAACTGCTTTAGTACTCGTTGTACCAATATCTACACCTAGCATATAGTTCGTCATAGTTATCGCTCCCTTCCTTTTTCGAGCATTTGTTGGGACATCCAAAGGTCTGCCACTTTATCTTGAACATCATCAAAGTTTTGATGCAATGCTTGAATCATGATATCTCTATCCTTTATTTTTATGGCTTCAATGTAGATTTCATGATTTTTCAATACACGTGAAAAATCATCGTATTTCTTCTCTAAACGCATTCGCATCGATAAAAGTATTAAACTTTCCATCACAGGTTTCGTATTATTCCAAATCAACATGATGTATGAATGGTCAATTGAACGAATAATCGTTTCATGAAATAAAACATCTTGATAAGAAAACTCATCTGCATCTCCGTATTTAATGGCGACTTCCATCAATTCAAGTATTTTACTTAGTTCTTTCACTAATTCACTTGTATCTATTTTAACAATCCGTTCATAAACGAAGGTTTCTATCAGTAAACGAACATCGTAAATTTCCTCGATATCCTTCTCGGTTAACCCAACTACAACCGCTCCCATTCTTTCTAATCGAATAATATTTTCTGATGCCAATACTTTTAGTGCTTCCCGGATAGGAGAACGACTTAATTCAAATTCCAACGCTAATTTATTTTCCGATAAAACAGTACCCTTTTCTATCATGCCAGAAATAATCCGCATTCTAAGCTCGCACGCTAAACGCGCTCCCATGGAAGCGTTCGCAATCCATTTTTCAGGATATAGTAATTCCTTGTATTCACTCATGATTTCACTTCCCCACTTGATGCCCGATATACTTGTATACAAGTATGATAGGTCAATTGTGACGAAATGTAAACGCTTAGATTAAGGATTAACAAAGGGGGTTCATTTTTTTTGCGGGTGTTACTTTTACAAAAGACGGATTAGTGATAGCTTAATAGTCGCTATGTCCATACTCTATAATAGAACATAACAAAAAAGGCTCAGAACTTTTCGGGAAAAGGTTGAGCCTTATGGGTAATCCTATTGAGTTTCAGGTAAATATAGAACACCAAAATGCAATCTACTTTACTCGCTACCATCCTATTACACACCAATAATCGTCAAAATTCTTTTAAAACCCTCCCCTCTATACTAAAAATTTTTATTCCGTCAATTTCATCAGTAAGTTGATCTAATTTCTGTTCCAAATTATTAACAACAAGCAACTTCGCATCTAATTTCTCTTCGTAATCCAACGTTTTGGCTACTACCTCTTTTATTTGATGGTCTAAGTAGATAAGTGTTTCAGTATCAATAGTAGGTGTAGAAGAATGATAGTCCATCCCTGCTTGACTATCATTCTTCTGGTTCAATTTTATTTCTAGCATTGTAAAAGCTTCATTATGCTTTTCATGTTGTTCTTTTAAATCCGCTATTTCATGCTGGAGTTTTCCTATAGCAGTATTTTTTTCTTCTAGTTCTTTTAGTAATCGCCGTCTCACCTTTTCGAACTGGGTATGCTCTTTGTTGGCTATGGCTAACTTCTCCAGTTGCGTGTGTACTTGTTTATTTTCTCCTTGAATGAGATCCACGAGCTTATATTCAAGCTGCTCTATAGTCGTTTTATTAGTTAGATTTTTTTCTTCTATTGCAATAACATCAATGTGCTTTTCATGTTGTTCTTTTAAATTCACTATTTCCTGTTGGAGTTTTCCTATAGTATTATTTTTTTCTTCTATTTCTATTAGTAATCGTTGTCTCACTTTTTCGAACTGGGTATGCTCTTTGTTGGCTATGTCTAACTTCTCCAGTTGCGAGTGTACTTGTTTATTTGCTTCTTGAATGAGATCAACAAGCTTATATTCGAGCTGAGCTATAATCGTTTTATTAGTTAGATTTTTTTCTTCTATTGCAACAGCCACAGTATGCTTTTCATTTTGTTCTTTTAAATTCGATATTTCATGTTGGAGTTTTCCTATAGTATTATTTTTTTCTTCTATTTCTATTAGTAATCGTTGTCTCACTTTCTCGGACTGGGTACGCTCTTTGTTGGCTATGTCTAACTTCTCCAGTTGGGAGTGTACTTGTTTATTTGTTTCTTGAATGAGATCACCAAGCTTGTATTCGAGCTGTTCTATAGTCGTTTTATTATTAGCAAGTTTTTTATGAAGAGATGTAACTTGCCTGTCATGTTTTTTGTATCTATGTTGATCGGTATTAGCTCCGTCTTTCAATTTATTAATAACTTCAGCTAGCTGTTTGCTAATTGGTAGTAGATCTGTTTTTGTTTTCTGAAAGGAATCAATAGAAGTGATGTATCTTTTCCCTTGTAATCCTTGCAATTGGACAGATCCTTTATAATCGATAGCCCTTTTTTCAAATTCTTGATTTAACTTAACTAACTCCTCAGCCAGTTCTTTTTTTTCGTTAGTCAATTGTATATTTTCTTGCTCAAGGTTTTCTACTAATGAATAGTGATAGCTATCTTGATACTTTTTAACTTCGTATTTATATTTAGCTAATTCCGCCTTTAAAAAGATGATTATTTGTTGAAGTTGTAAGGGATCGTTATTTTTGACGTTCTCACTATTCACGTCATTCCCTCCTATCGCAGCTATTTTCCAAGCAAAAGGCTGTATCAAATGAATTTAGATTCTTTCTTTAAGTAGAGTGATGATTTCCTCAAAGTCCTCTTTGTTGGCCATAATTGCCTGTTCAAGTTCCTCTAAAATCTTCACGTCAGAATCTCCTTTTGCCTCTTTATCAGGCCGACGCTCACCATTCATCAACATATACATAATCAACATATTCAATGTGCTTTTCTCTAAATAGACAAAACTATTGTTGTTTTCCTGTTTATCTTCTGTTTGTTCGTTAAACTGATCTTTCATAATTTGACGTATTATATGCTTCATTATTAATTCTATTTCATCTGTTTTACTCATTCTCTACCCCCTCTACACGTACAGTTCCATTGAGATTGATGGGATTAATCACGGCTATTCCATCTTTCAGTTGATCACTATACGTAAATCCCATAATAGTACCTGCATATGATTCTACTGGTAACCATTTTATCTGGAAGTTTGAAAATGAAATGGTCTCATTAGGTTCAAGGGATGTTTTACCCAAAGGTTTTAGCCAAAATTCCTCTTGATTCGTTTTATCATTTATTCGTTCCCATCCACCGGCATTCTTCAATGACTGTTTGAAGTTTTCATAAACATATCGCCCGGAAAATGAAAATGGAGATTCTTCAGGAATTTTTATACACAAATAAGGATTTGTGATTGGCTGATTCCCCATATTATGTACATGGTAAGTTCCTAGGCATAAGCTCTCCTGTTCAGGATCGTGAGAAATGTTTAATGAATAAGTAAAATAGCTAATTATATTCATTCTGGCGGAATCATTGAGCTCATCTACCAGCTTTTTAATTTCATATACATATGATTTTGTTTGATGCTGAAGCTGCGTAATCTTTGTTTCCAAATCTTTGTGATTATTACTCATTATTCTCTACCCCTTTTCCATTAGAAAACTCGACTATTACCGAGCCTTTAGGTGACAGCAGAGCCCTAATTGGCTTAATAAGGTTATTCATGAGCTTATATTTTTTGACGTTACAAAAAAATGAAGGGAGGAATATCCTCCCTTCATTATATGTTTGAGGCTTACTCGTTATCACCATTAGCCGACATTAGTGGCAGCAATGTCCGGTATCAGGGAAAACAACAGAGCATTGTTGCGGGCGCAATGGTGGAGGGCACGCAGTTGGTAAATCATCTCTTGGTTCACAGTAATCAGCTAAAAATTCAACAGTTACCGGGAATGTCGATTGAATGCTTTGGCAAGTAGCTACAGAGAGATTTAAGCCAGTAATTACGATTGAACCAGCAGCAGTACCCGTTGGTACAGTGAGTGTCCCAGGAGAACACACGAAACAGTCTAGATCCGTATACGTAATTACAACGTCTGTTCCTTCAGGTGCACATAAGGTAACTTGTTCACAACGGGTAAGCGGAATAGCCGCACTTCTCAGCACCGTTCCGTTTGTTAAAGTCACGACAATTGTTACCACAAAGTTCTTACGAATGTGAAGCTGTTGAAGAAGAACAGTCTTTCCATCAATACAAAACGGGCGATTCTCACGACTTAGAATCTCGATTGGAAACGCCATAGCAGGGCTCACTTCACATGTAACTGTCGCACCAGTAAGCAGTCCTGCAGTTGCTGAAGTTGGTACTGAACCCGTTGGAGTAAAAGCAATTGGTCCCGTTGGAAGTGCAAAATCAAACGAATTTTCTTTCACAATCCAGTCGTACACCTTGTCGACATTTATACAAATTAGTTCTTTCCCATCACAATGATCTTTTCCTTGCATGTTGCAGACACCTCCAAATTTTTTATCTTTCGTTCGTAGCATATGATGTGGAAAAATCAGTGTATGGGCAAAGAAATGATTTATCGAGATATTTATTAACTTAGACACATAAAGGATGGAGGAAGGAAGTAATTAATACTAATTAAGTAGTTCAGAAAGGATATCGTCCCCTGAGAATCCATTTCTTCATCATATATAGAACCGAGGCTGAAAGTGACAAATAATTTATCACTGAGTAAATTCACGTCTAACAGGAAACAATTTGTCACGCAATGAAAACATCATTAATAGAATAGTAATGTACTGCAAAGGGGTGAAAATTGATGGGAGACTCTAAGTTATACTCCGCTGAGGACATTGAAAAATTAAAGCAGAAAATTGCGACTTACAAAGATACCCTAACCACATTAAAAATTGGGAATTCGGTTGACGATTATCTAGCCTTGAAGATAGAAGCGAATGGTTTCAAAACAAAAGTCTCAAAATTAGAAGGTGTAATGGAACTAATGAATGAAAAGCAAAGTTTACAACTGGAGGAGTATGAGCAACAAATTAAAAGTTTTTCAGTACAAATGGACTCCCTTAATCAAACAATCGAGGAGTTGAATCAAGACTTTTCCGTAGTCAAGAATAAATTAATAAAAGATGGTAGCAAGGATCTTATAGAAAAAGTAATTTCTCCAGTTGATGTAGCAAGATCTATAAGTATTGCCAATAATATTGAGGAAAAAGAAGAGGTCCATATAGAAGAAACTACATCTAATACTTCCATGAGAAAATCTAATCGCCCACCATCTTATAGGCAACTGCAAAATCTGGTAGGAAACGCTAATAACATCCAAGAAGTTTCGAGTGATACAACGCCTATAGTAAGTATGGATATTCAAAAGGAATATCCAGCAGAGCAGCAATTCGGTAAGCAAAGTTTTCCGTATACTGGCATTCATACTGGGCAAATCCATAATAGGCTGTACAAAAATGTAAATAGGCCATTGACCATTCATCTGACTAACGTTGTGAAACAACAAGCGATTCCAATGAACGTAAACGAGAATTCAGATCCAGCTTTGTTAGTAACAACCAGCGAGCCGGAAATTAACGAATCAGTGACACCGAATCCGGCTTCCATACTCACGACTAGCGAGCTTGAAATTAATGAAACAGTGATGCCGGATCCTGATATGTTACTCACGGCTAGCGAGCCGAAGATTATTGAAACGGTAACGCCGGAACCTGAGGAAGTGCATAATGCAACTACAATTGAGGAGGACAAAGCCCCAATTGAAATTTCGAATGAAATGAAACGACAACAACATAAAAACAAAGAAACATTATCGCTGTTCAATATTTTTCGGAAGAAGCAATAATTTAGAGCTACTGAAAAATAATTGCTAGTCAGATTAATTTCCTGTATTCGGCATATTATATACCCCATTTAAAATAGCCATTCTGACTTAGTGTCAGAATGGCTATTTTTTTAAATCTAGTAAGAAGGTCAGCGGAATTTAGCTAGCTGTAGCGCTTCGAAAGCTACACAGTTGATCCAAATAATCTACATTACGCTAGGATGAGTTAAAAACTATTATTAACGATTAGTTAATTGCCCGTCCGCCCTGCAATTGTTTTGAATAGGATAACAGAGAAAGGAGGTGTTAAAATGAATTCTAATAATTTTAAACTTCATGGATGTAGTGGATGTGGTGGATCTGGTGGATCTCGTCACGGAAGTTCTGGTTGCTTCCGGGTCGATACTGGGCAAGTCAATTGTAATTTGGGTCCATTCAGAGCTATTGATGCAGCTTGTATAATCCCAACAGTTGACACTGGTTCGATTATTCCATTCGCTTCTGGACTAGTACCTGTTGCATTGACTTCTCTCGTAGGTGGATTAGCTGGTATCCCCTTTTTCATTGGATTTGGCACTGCCATTCCGAGCCCTGTCGTTCTTGGCACCACGATAGACTTGACAGGTTTGATAAATGAAGCCTTTTCAGTTCCACGGGCAGGTAGCTTAACGGCTATTTCCGCTGCTTATACAATAACTACTGCATTGAGTGTTGCAACAACTGCAACTGTCAATGCACAAGTCTATCGCGCACCTGCTGGAAGTAATACCTTCAGTCCTACAGGTATAAGTGTAGATTTAGCCCCAACTCTAACAGATCTCTTGACAGTAGGCACTACACTTAGTGGATCAGCGAGTTTCGCACCCGTACCGGTATCGGTAGGCGATCGATTGCTAATGGTATTCTCAGTATCTGGTGCTCCTTTGGCCGCTACTGTTATAGGTACTGCAAGTGCTGGTATAACTATTTCGTAAACAACTGACCGTAAAAAATAAGGTCAAAAGGAAGAGTACAAAACTTTTTTTCTGTAGCCCCTTTCATTTCAACAATGTAAAGGGGTTTTTATTTCCATCAGAATATAAATACACTAAAAATTCGATCCAAAGAGCGATTATGCGACGAAAATCAAATAGTTTATAGCCTTAATGGATCAAGCAATTGATTTTTACGCTTTCGATAATAGTTGAAGCAAAAAAAAACGATCCTACCTTTGCAAATTAAAGGTAGGATCCCTTTTAAATAAGGAATATGATCACGATTGACCTTATAGCCATCTAAAAAATTGATAGATAAAGGCTTTCTTACATCGATGTTGGCAAATCAGAATGATAATAGTATTTCCATAGTTAGGGGAGTAACCAATACGATGATTGCTACGATTTTAGTCGGTGATAATCCGTAATCGGTGTTATACATCATTTAAAACAGGTGTTACCAACTGAAGAAATTGGTAATAGATTAGACAAACTAAACCCCTCCACCGTTTGAGTTCTCATACGGCGGAGGGTTATTAAATAGTTATATCCTTACATTTCAATAATTCAGGCCCCTGCCTTTTTCAGTCATTTCTCGAGCTAATTTAATAATTGAAACTGCTAACTCGGCATACGTCGCTTCTCGTTCAGGGTTAAAGTGATTTTGGTCAATCTTTAATAATCCCAGTGATGTTGCCAAGGCTACATAGCCTGTGTATTCTGTTTGTACCTTATTTGCATCAACAATATCAAGTTTATAGATACTGCTTTGCTTAGCTGCTTGCTCAAGACCTAGAGCGCGAATATACCAAGCTGCCAATTCTTCTCTTTTGACGGGTGCATCCATATCAAAGCTCTGACTGTCTCCTTTAATAATGCCCATTTCAACGGCACGTTCGACCGATTGATAGAGCGGGTGTTTGGAATCTATATTATCAAAAGTCTGATTCGTATTTTCATTTCCTCCATAATCCCTGCCGGAATAAATGTAAGTAAGTGAACTCATGATGATTTTTATCGCTTCCCCTTTTGATACAGAGGCATCACCATTAAAGTTTTTAGTATCTTTAATGTCTAAGATTTTGGCATTAATAAGATAATTAAGTTCCTCTTCTGCCCAAGGATGTGAAATGGCGGTTGAATTTCCGCCACCATACAAGCTACCCCATTCTCCCGTCTTAGCATTTAAAAAACTAAGGTCTGCATCATTAAAAACAGGTGAATAGACTAAATCGTAGTGATGATTATCTTTGTTGTTCCCTTGCTTCATATAATTAAGTTTTAGGCTTAGTGCTTCTTTCAAGGTAGCAATCGCATCTTCTTCAGTAATAACTTCATTAATTGATGGCCATTTTTCCATCTCTTGATAACTGACATTAAGACTGTTTAAAGAACCATCGCTGGCTATACTTACACCAATTTGATCACCCATCACTGTGATTCCATTTACAATTCTCGGGAAAGAAAAGTAATAAGTACCTTGTCTCTCTACAAAATGTGCTTCCTCTATAGGCATAGCATAGTGATGTGCATTAGACGGAGCCCATTCCTTAATATATTTCACTGCTTGAGCGAGGGCTTCCTTCTGGGACAAAGCTTTCTCTTTTTCAGGTTTGCCTTCAGTTCGTTCTAGCATGTCACTTTTTATATCACTGTATTGAATAATCTCACCCGTATTTTTATCTAATTCCAAATTCGTTCCAGTTCCACCATTCGCATATTCATACATATACTGAATGCTAATAACTGCCTGTCCGTTTTGGTTTTCTATTTCATCGATAGATTGAATATTTAGCTTAACCTTATCTGATTTTATGGCAAGTAATTGTTCAGCAATTTTCTTTGCTTCTTCTAAAGTAATTCCATTCTGTTTTGCCGGTAGTGAATCAGCTGTAACTTTTTCAATTTTTGTTTTCCCTGGAAAATCCGCTGAGTACCCGTCTGCAGTCAACCACTTACCTGATAGTGCGTTAACCCCCTGTAATTTAGTTATTGGCTGGTAAACAAGCTGAACTTGGCGATCACCCGTTCGATAATCCGTATCAATATGATATTGCAAATCTACGGCAAGATTTTCTTTTACTTTCTTTAAAACTTCATTTTTATCAAGTACTTGTTTTAGATCATCAAAGGTAGACGTTTCCAACTCCACAGGATTTCTGTGAAAACTAACAACTTCACCATTGCCAAGAACAGATACTCCTATTGTTTGATTAGATATGGATACTTGATTTTCCGTCCGGGCAAAAGAGAATGAGTAACGTATTGGTTCAGTTAGCATTTGATTTGGATAATAGTTATAGATATCCGTTTCTAATTGAAAATCATCTCCACCCAGAATATTCTTGATAAAATCAGTGGCTATTTTCTTAGCCTCCTCTTTTGAGACCTTGGCGGGAAATAAAGCTTCTGCTTCATTAGAAGGTTGATAATAAAATTGCTCAATTTCTAAATTCTCTCCAACAAATCCAATATTACCATTTACTTGCTTACCATCAATTGTCTTAAAGAAGGATAGGCCATAACGTAACGTATCATCTTCAGGATAAAAGAAACTATTTTCCACACGAAAATCACTATTCGATAAAAAATCAAACTGATCGGGGAACAAAGTACGAAACCTCTTAATTAAATCATTTTTCGAAAAAACTGTTTCCGTTGAAGCAACTTGAATTTGTACTTTGGCAGGTTGTCCAATCGTTGTGGTTGAAGCATTGGCAACAGACGCGAACATCCCAAATGTTAAAGCAGAAGAGCTTAATATGACCCCAATTTTTTTAAATTTCACCAAAATTTCCCTCCAAAATTAGTAGTCTATAAATTGTACAATAGATTCAGCGAATTGTGAACAAGAGATTTTTTCAAATTCTCTTTATAGTGATACCCGCTCTGCCTTATCTCTTACAACACCGAAACTCACACTCAATCTTCCTCATTGATGATTACACACAATTACATTGATACTATGATTGCTGTTATGAGAACATACCTACCTTGTAATCAGTTTCGCACTCGAATACATTCGAAAAAACACCTTTCCCACGGATTCATCCCCGTAAAAAAGGTGTTCGACGTAATATTATTTATTTTTATTCCACAATTCCACACGCAATACGATCTCCGGAATCACCGGATGGCTGAGTTTTCCCATCGTCCGCTCCCGCGTGGATGACTAGGGCTGTCCCGCCAACTTGTAACAAGGAATTATCTTTCCCGCTTTCCAGCGTGACATGCTCAGCCAAAAACTCATCCTCTACTGTTCCATCCGCACCGACTTCTAGATTAGGTAAATCGCCCGCATGCGGTCCTTCTTTCTCTACCAGTCCATGGCTGGCACCAGTCGGGTTGAAATGTCCTCCCGCTGATTCAAAATCTGGGGCTTCACATTTCCCTGCCTCATGAAAGTGATATCCGTGGGGACCTTCGGGCAAGTCCGTCGCTTTCACCTTTACTCGTACACCGTTATCTTCTTCAGTCAATTCCGCTGTGCCAACCGACTTTCCTTCACTATTCATCAAAACCGCAGAAGCGAAGGATAATTCTTTATCACTCGCCTCTTCCGCATCCTTCCCGTCAGTTTCGGTGGATGGAGCCGGGTCATCTTTATCTTTACCATCACCGCACGCTGCAAGGACCATAGCAAGAACAAATACTGAAAGTACTACTAACCATTTTTTCATTTTCACACTCTCCCTCTTGTAAAGTATCAACAACCTTACCATTCACTATATTTCGTAAGTTAAACGTGATTTGAGGAAGTTGTTTAAAAGAGTTATAGAACTAATTCCGTTTTCCCGTTGTACGAATAACGGAATTAGTAAAAGTATTCATGGACTATCTAATATCTTTGACATGATAATAATAAAACAAGCCAGAGGAAAAAGTTATCCACTGGCTTTGCGATTAGAAAGATCAACAGTAAGGCTATTTCTCACCGTTCCCGACTAATGGTCGTTCTTGTTTTCCATGACTATTACCGGTTTCCGGCAGCTTCTGCTGATTCGGATTTCCCTTAGGGTGTTTTGGAACTGGTTTTTGATTTTCATTGTTGGGGTTACTATTTTTCGGTGCTGGGTTAGTTAATTTCCCCTTCTCTGTCGGGGAATACTTAAACTTTTCTTCCTGCACTTTATTCGATTTTGTCTCAGGTTGCTTCAGTTTTGGTTCATTAAGTTCATTTGATTCCTTCGATTTTTCATTCACATTGTTTTTCTGGTTAGACGGCAAAGTAGGTTCCGATTGCAGACCCGGATTTTTGTGAGTATCTTTTTCTCTTTGCTGATTCATTGTATTTGTTTTCTTATGGGGATCGATTTCCGTAGACGGCTTCTCTTCATTCATCGGAGGACCTTGTTGACTCACTTTGAATTTGTGAATGGACATTTCATGCTTATTCGCCATCGCTCTTTCCACCGCCGTGCTGTCAGCAACTTCCCACGTCAATTCTTTATGTGCACTTCGTACTTCCCGGACCGCGCTCCCAACAATTCCTTGCACCTTATGTTGGCTTTTGGCATTTGGGAAGATTGTTGTAATAATTACTTGCACACCACTGGTCCCTGTCGATAATTCCTTCACGGCAGTGTCCAACACTATACGGATAGGATACCCCTTCCACTCAGCAAGACTATTTTCAGGTTCAGCAAGCGTTTCGTTCAGATAACGTAAGGAAATAACCTTTCCTTTCTGGTTGACCCCCAACTCCAATGCCAAGTCCGTTTCCAATTGAACGTACGCCATCACTTTATCATTCATAGGAATTAAAGATGCTACGATGGAAAAGAGAAGCACTGCAGCAATCATGACTGCTCCAACGAATCGTGGCTTCACTTTTCTACTAAATAGAGAAGGCGTAGAAACCAGCTGAAAATCGACTTCATCTCCAATATCCGGTGTTTCACCAATTGGAATTCCTCGTAGAAAATCACCTTTATCCGTCAGGAACACAGTATATTTATTTTTTTTGTCGCAAACAATGCCTCTGTATGTCCGCATCATATAAGTTCCCCTTTTATATATTCCTTTATGTACATGAATTGACTATTGAGCAATAACGTAACTGCGATTATATGCCTTCTATGTCGTTCTATCGTCTTTCTTGAAACCTCGACAGTCGTTTCAAGTTCTTTCATCGGCAACCTTTTGTTTGCCATAAGATAAGTATAGAATTCAGGTGTTTCAGCGATGATTTGCGCAATATGAATAGCTGTCTTCCTTGAATCTGCATGTTTTGGAGATGACATAGCAAGCTCATGGAATGATAAACCATAGTCCTTTAGAAGTTTGGTATATTCCATAATCTCTTCACGACGTTCTGCTGCTTGTTGTTCTCTCGAGTAGGATGCAATCGACGATTGCTCAAATACGTAATGTTGTGCATCTGAACCTGTAGTTTCATCCTCAGCTTTTACTAAATGAATGGCGTCGTTTCTCGTTGCCTCTTTTCGAAAATGATCAAAGAGTCTCCTCTTTATTATCAAATGTGAAAATGTCGTCAATGATGAATTTTCTCCCGGACTGAATTGTAATACCGCTTCATGAAAGCCACTCATAGCAATACTAAATTCGTCATCATGCTCATCAACGAATCGTTTGCATACGAAAGAAGCCGTTTTTTTCATGAACGGAGTAAATGCGATAAGAAGGTCATTCATGACCTTCTTATCGCCTCTCTTTGCCTTCAATACAAGCTCATTCAATGCTGTATCAGACTTCTTATTGAATACTCCTTGCATGATAGACAAAAGCATAGATACCCCTCCGTTCCCATTAGATCCGATTGCTTTTGATATTAATGGGTGCAACGGAAAATGAAAAGAAGTTTACTAGGACTAATTAGTTCTTCTTTTCTTTTTTCGCTTGCTTTTGTTGTTCTTTATCCGCTTTACGCTCAGTTTTTAAAGCTTCACGCTCTACTTTTTGATTTGCTTTCAATTCTTGTCTTTGTTCTTTGTGCTGTGCATTCAATACTGCCTGAGGAGCTTTTTCCTGTTTCACTTTAGCAGGTTTGTCTTCCTTTAACGGCGCTTCTTGCTTATCTGCTTCTTCTGTTACCTCTGGCTGCTCAGGAGTTTCGGTTTCTTCTTGCTCAGGAGTTTCAGTTTCCAACTGCTTATTCTCCCATTTTTCAATGGAACGCTCCATATTACGTTTAATAGATGCTTTTGCGGTTGGATTTTGAACCTTTTCATAGGCTTTTCCAAGCGCAACTAGATTTCCAGCAGTATATCCTTCTGGAATTTCTAGAAGCACACTTTCCTCTATTTCTGTTGCTTTATCTTCATTTACTTCTTTTACTTCTTTGTCTGTTTCATCTTCTTTACTAACACTTTCCACTTTTGGCAATTCCAGTTTTCCAGTTGGATCTTCCACTACATTAGTAGTCGAATTTTTTCCGAGTTGACTAAGATCTATTGGTTCATTCGCTTTTTCATCCGCCCACGCATAGCTTGTTCCAGTTACTGTTAATCCTGCAATTAGCAATACTGCTCCAGTTTGTTTCCACTTCTTCTGCATTATAAATCACCTCAACATTTTTTGTCCTTTTGTGGACATACCAGTTATTCGTATGGGACTCTCTTTTTGTGGGGGTCGATGAAAAAACTTTTTGCTTGAATCAATGTAAGCATAATAATGAAATGTAGGTATTATTATTAGCATTTCCATTAAGGTAGTTTGAGAACGTTAGAGTGAATACTTAATCATTGATAAACAAATGAAGGGTTGAGTAGATGCTTACCTATAGTAGAGTAATCGTAAATGGTGGGAGTATTTTTCGACTTACTTTTAAGTGATTTTGTTGCGCTTATGACCAATAATATGACCATGCGTAGATGAATCATTACTTAACCTTTAATATAACTGGGGTAGAGCCATTCATTCATAACTTTTTCAGTTATACTACTTCTTACATTTCTGAATGTAATATTTGAAATTGATCAACGTTAGATCGTTTAGACCATTCAATAATGATGTCCAAAAAGTAATATGATACGTTTGTATCGCACTATAACGATGCCTTTCAAGAAAGGAATAAACTGGATTAAGAGGGCGGGTCTATTAGAATAGGCCCTCTTTTTAGTCTCTGGTCAATTATGAGTTAGGACTCCTGGAGTGTTTTTCATTTATGACAAGGGTTAATATTTCCATGGAAAATTGTTACTTGTTCGTTACACTCTTGTTATTTCCTTTTGTTATTGTTGTTAATAAGCAGAAGGGGCACTGCTAAATTTATTCATTTGAAAAACTTCATAACGGATATTTAAAAAACTGACCCTGATTTTAGGCTCTGGCTTGTGAAGGAGGTAGATGTACATAACGGCTTAATAGAATGAGTGTTATTTCAATTTCTTATTTAGTAGTCGAGATTAAAAAATTCAATTAAAGGGAGTTTGATGATTCTTGGTTAAAGAAACTAATCAAAAAGGGAAAAGCACGAACAAGAAGATTTTGCCGTTTGTAATGTCAACCTCAATGATAACAGCTGCTATTTTCGGAGCAGGTGGCTCGGCTTTAGGAGCTGAAAATGGTGAGGAAACAGCGTTTAAAAATCACGGTGCAGAGGTTTCATCTTTTGCATCAAGCATTCCGGGTTCACCTGAAAAAGGAAAAATAATGCGTACAATTGCAAATCAAAATTTGCAGGAAATCGCACCGAATGAAGATGATGATTCGGATAATCTTACAGATGAAGACGCAGCAACTGATCTACCTGTTGTTGAAGAGGATGCAACGGATGCACCTGTAATTGAAGACGAAGTAACTGATCTACCTGTCGTTGAAGAGGATGCAACGGATGCACCTGTAGTTGAAGACGAAGCAACTGATCTACCTGTTGTTGAAGACGATGCAACGGATGCACCTGTAATTGAAGACGATGCAACTGATCTACCTGTTGTTGAAGACGATGCAACGGATGCACCTGTAATTGAAGACGATGCAACTGATCTACCTATAATTGAAGACGATGCAACTGATCTACCTGTTGTTGAAGACGAAACAACGGATGCACCTGTAATTGAAGACGAAGTAACTGATCTACCTGTCGTTGAAGAGGATGCATCGGATGAACCTGTAGTTGAAGACGATGCAACTGATCTACCTGTTGTTGAAGAGGATGCAACGGATGCACCTGTAATTGAAGACGATGCAACTGATCTACCTGTTGTTGAAGACGATGCATCGGATGAACCTGTAGTTGAAGACGATGCAACTGATCTACCTGTAGTTGAAGACGATGCAACTGATGCACCTGTAATTGAAGACGAAGCAACTGATCTACCTGTAGTTGAAGACGATGCAACTGATCTGCCTGTAATTGGAGAGGAAACTGTAGTTGAAGAGGAACCTTCAGAGGTGCCTGCTGATGAAGATGAGTCAACAAATGAAACTAATGAAAAAGAAAAGCCAGCTGACGATAATATCAATGAAGATACTATGTCACCTGACCAATCTACTGATAGTACTATCATAACAGAAGAGCAAATAAATGAATATAGATCAGTCATACAAAATTATGGAAGTTTAATTGATTACTACGATTTCCTAATCCAAGAACATCTTGGTATGATCTTACCAGATGAAGATGGCAATGTAGCGGAAGAAACTGCTGAGGATGCAGTAGAAGTACCTGTTGTTGGTGATGATGCTGTGGAAGTGCCTGCTGAAGATGTAGCAGAAACACCTGTTGATGGTGACGTTGCTGCGGAAGAAACTGCTGAGGTTGTAGCAGAAACACCTGTTGATGGTGACGATACTGCGAAAGAAACTGCTGAGGATGGTGACGTTGCTGCGGAAGAACCTGCTAAAGATGTAGCGGAAACACCTGTTGATAGTGACGATACTGCGAAAGAACCTGCTAAAAAAGCTGTTCAATCAACGGTTTGGGACAACTTAGTCGGTTACTATCAACAAGTTGTTACAGCTTACAATTCTTTATTTAACTCACTTGAAAAATAAAATGACAATTAAAATTATATAAACAATTTATTTAGCGGGAAGTGATATCATTCCGCGCCTTAACCGTATGATTTACGGTTGATCACATTGAGAATTTAATGATGACAAAACTTTGTGCCCTTGGAAACTCTATTAGGAGTTTTCAAGGGCTTTATGTAGTATAGGTTAGTTATAAATTTCTCACTACCACCAATAAAACTAGTAGCGCTGTAGCGAATTGAATGGAATTCTATAGTTCAATCTAGATAAACTAATTTTTAAAGCATAAAAAATAACCACCTCTCCAATTTTCTGAGAAGTGGTTATTCCTATACTAATTAATTATGAACGAGACAGCTTCACAAGATAGCTTGTGAAGAGAATTACATCATGCCGCCCATACCGCCCATGTCAGGCATTCCGCCGCCCATTGCGCCTGCTGGTTCAGGAAGATCCGCAACTACTGCTTCAGTAGTCAAGAACATAGCTGCAACAGATGCTGCGTTTTGGAGTGCATAACGTGTAACCTTAGTCGGGTCAACGATTCCAGCTTCCATCATGTTTACCCATGTACCTTCTGCTGCGTTGAAGCCAATTCCTACTTCTTCGCGTTTCAGACGGTCTACAACGATTGATCCTTCAAGACCTGCGTTGTTAGCGATTTGACGTACAGGCTCTTCAAGCGCACGAAGTACGATTTTAATACCTGTAGCTACATCGCCTTCAGTAGAATCTAGTAATGTTGCTACTTTGCTATAGACGTTTACAAGAGCAGTACCACCACCAGAAACGATACCTTCTTCAACAGCTGCACGCGTTGAGTTCAATGCGTCTTCGATGCGAAGTTTACGTTCTTTAAGTTCAGTTTCAGTAGCTGCTCCGACTTTGATAACTGCAACGCCGCCTGCAAGTTTAGCAAGACGCTCCTGCAATTTCTCTTTATCGAATTCAGAAGTTGATTCTTCAAGTTGAACACGGATTTGGTTAACGCGTGCTTGAATAAGATCTGAATTGCCGCTGCCTTCAACGATTGTCGTATTGTCTTTTGTAACAACAACTTTCACTGCATGACCAAGTTGTGAAATATCAGCTGATTTAAGATCAAGACCTAGGTCTTCAGTGATAACTTCCCCACCAGTTAAAGTTGCAATGTCTTCAAGCATCGCTTTACGGCGATCTCCGAAGCCTGGCGCCTTAACAGCAACAGCATTGAATGTACCACGTAGTTTGTTCACAACAAGTGTTGCAAGCGCTTCGCCTTCAACGTCTTCTGCAATCATAAGAAGTGGCTTACCTTGTTGAACTACTTGCTCAAGAACAGGAAGAATTTCTTGGATATTCGTAATCTTTTTATCTGTGATCAAGATATACGGATTGTCCAAAACTGCTTCCATTTTGTCTGTATCTGTTGCCATGTAAGCAGAAGCATAGCCGCGGTCAAATTGCATTCCTTCAACAACATCTAGTTCAGTCGTGAAGCCTTTTGACTCTTCGATAGTAATGACACCGTCGTTGCCAACGCGCTCCATTGCTTCAGCAATGAGTTTCCCAACTTCTTCGTCTCCAGAAGAAATAGATGCAACTTGTGCAATTTCTTCTTTTCCTTCGATTTCATTGGAGATTTCTTGAAGGCCTTCAACAGCAGCTATAACCGCTTTTTCGATTCCTTTACGGATTCCGACAGGGTTAGCACCTGCAGTAACGTTTTTCAGTCCTTCACGGATCATTGCTTGCGCTAGAACTGTTGCAGTTGTTGTACCGTCACCAGCGATTTCGTTTGTTTTAGACGCTACTTCAGCCACAAGTTTTGCACCCATGTTTTCGAACGCATCTTCAAGTTCGATTTCACGTGCAATTGTTACACCGTCATTTGTAATAAGTGGTGAACCAAATTTTTTCTCAAGAACGACGTTACGTCCTTTAGGTCCAAGCGTTACTTTTACAGCGTTTGCCAATGTATCGACCCCACGTAGCATTGCGCTTCGTGCGTCTTCGTTGAATTTAATTTGTTTAGCCATTTATAAGTACCCTCCTGATTTTCCGTGTATTTTTAAACGAGCTGTGCATCAGTCTATTAGCCAATGATCGCTAAAATGTCACTTTCACGCAAGATCAGATATTCATTACCTTCATGTTTGATTTCAGTGCCTGCATATTTTGAGAAGAGGATTCGATCTCCTTCTTTAACTTCCAATTCGATACGTTGTCCGTTTTCAAGAACGCGTCCAGTACCTGTAGCAAAAACTTTACCTTCTTGCGGTTTTTCTTTTGCAGAGTCCGGTATAACAATACCGCTTGACGTTTTTTCTTCTGCCTCGATTAGCTCGATAACAATACGGTCACCTAATGGTTTCAACAATTGAAACAACCTCCTCAGATAATATCTCCCTTTTAGCACTCGATAGACATGAGTGCTAATACATTTCTAATCATAATGAACATTTGCATATATTGCAAGTGAAATACTCCGAACATTTTCTCTTTGCTTATCTCGCCCTAAACAGCTAAAATTGACCTCAACCACAGTTGAAAGGGTGGCGTTACATGAAGAATTGGAAAATCTCTCTCGCTTTATTAATCACTTACATCCTGATGCATGTAAGCAGCATCTTTTTATCAGAGGGCTTATTCTTATACTTTCCTTGGGATGAGCAATTCACTAAACAGGATATGGCATATCGGGCAAGTTCTTGGACTCTTTTCACCGTTAACTTAATTGCAGCTATCATTTTCCTGGTATTAATCGTACCGAAGAAAAACTTCTTTCAAGTTTTCAAAGGGAAAAAATCTTCCATTGGCAATTCGGTTCTTTGGGGATTCATTGGCTTCTTTCTAGCATTGGGTGGACAAATGCTGGCTGGTGCTATCGAGGTTGCAATTGGAATAGAACCAGGATCCGATAACACTGCAATCCTTTCCGACATCGCGAAAGTGTCACCAATCATCATCCTATCAATCGTACTATTCGCACCATTCCTGGAAGAAATCATTTTCAGAAGGGTTGTCTTTGGAGGGGTTTATCAAAAAACGAATTTCTGGATTGCAGCCATTGTCAGTGCTTTAGTGTTTGCTGCTGTTCATAATGAATTCGAACACCTTCTAATCTATATGATGCCCGCTTTCGTATTCTCTTACTTGTATTACCGGACGAAACGCATACTGACACCAATGATTGCCCATTTACTAATGAATGGATTTGTCGTTGTCCTCAATTTAAACATTGAGAAGATACAACAATGGCAAGAGGATTTGAAACAAGCCATAATCTTCTTTATGCACTAAAAAAGTCTTCCACATCCCTACTTAGGGTTGTGGAAGACTTTTTTCATTTCTGCTGTCGCTCATTAACTTCATCAATCTGACGTTGTTGTTCAGCTTTCGCCTCTTCGAATTGTCGCTGCTGTTCAGCCTTCAAGTATTTTCTGTGACCAAAACGTGAAATGAAAATACTAATTTCATAAAGCGCAAACAATGGAACTGTAACGAACATATGAGACAACAAGTCAGGTGGTGTAATGAACGCCGCAATTACAAATAGAACAAAGTATGCATATTTCCGTATCTTCACAAGTGTCGTCGGATCCAAAATACCAAGTCTTGTTAAAAATAACAAGACTACCGGTAGCTGAAAAACAATACCGAATGGAATTAACAGTTGGAAAAGGAACGAGAAATACTCATTAATGCCGATTGTCTGGGTTATATCGAGCTCCGTGGATAAATTCATCATGAATTTCATCACATAAGGTAGCAGAACGAAATACGAAAACGCAATACCACCAACAAACAAGAAAAATGTAAACGGAATATAATTCAATGTTGCGCGCCGCTCAGTTTCATGCAATCCGGGTGAGATAAAGGACCATAATTGGTACATAAGAACCGGTGAAATGACAATGAATGCGATAAAGACAATCACTTTCACGTAAATCATAATCGGGTCAAGTACATTGAAAGCATTTAAGGCAATATTATGTGCTTCTCCATCATTTTGCAGGAACTGAATAAGTGGTTTTGCTACAAAAAAGGCTCCCACTACAGCTACAACAAAGAAAACGACGATAACCATCAGCCGTTTTCTAATTTCATCTATATGCTCAATGACTGTTAAGTTTTTTTCTATCATCGGACAGACACCCTAACTTACTTCAGTTCTTCTTTCTTAACTTCAACTTTTTTTACATCGTCGTCTTCTACAAGACCTTTTGTCGCATGTTTGAATTCACGCAATGACGAACCGAAGGCTTTCCCGATTTCAGGCAGTTTCTTGGGACCGAATACGAGCAAAGCAATAACAGCAATGATAATCAGACTTCCTGGACCTGGCATCTCGGACACCTCCTTCTTAAAACTAGGGATTGAACTCAATCCTTCTTGTGTCTATTTTACACGAATGGTGACTGAAATACTATTTACAAAGCATTACATATGTGAATCTTTTACGTCGTTTTTAATAAAGTAAATAAGTGTTTGTAACTCGACAGACAAATCGATTGTATGAACCCGTAACGAGTCGGGGACCGTCAGCCGAACCGGAGTAAAGTTAAGAATTCCTTTCACACCGATAGTAGCAAGCTTATCAGTCACTTCTTGGGCTACACGTGAAGGCACAGAAAGAATGACAAGCTCGATTCCTAATTCCTTGATTTTATCCTCAATCGTATCAGGATGAAAAACTGGAATTCCACTCATCTCTGTCCCTTCATGCGTACCTTTCGGATCGAATGCAATGATGATTCGTGTATTGTGATTTTTATGGAAATTATATTTCAAAAAAGCGTTCCCTAAACTACCAACGCCAATGAGCGCTACATCTGTTACTTCATCCTGATCGAGTGCCTGACGAAAAAAGTCGACAAGATAATGTACATCATACCCGTACCCTTTACGGCCAAGTGCGCCGAAATGTGAAAAATCACGTCGAATGGTGGCAGCATCAATTTTCATAGCTTCGCTTAATTCACTGGATGATACTCGTTTCTTCCCTGAATTCGCGAAATTTTGAAGGAACCTATAATATAAAGGCAAACGTTTGGACGTCGCCTGTGGAATTTTGATTGTTTCCCCTATCATGTTAACCCTCCTGAGTGTATCTAAAGGCGATTCTATCGTACAGTAGATAATGAATGTTGTAAAGTCGACCGTTGCACGCTTGACGCCATTCATTTAAACTGAAGAGGAATAGAGGTGCTTTATTTGATTGTATTACAAGTGAACGGACTAACAAAATCATTTTCAGGAACAGATATATTAGAAAACGTAAAGCTCGAAGTTCAACATCGCGACCGCGTCGCACTTGTTGGCCGCAATGGGGCTGGAAAATCGACATTACTTAAAATAATCGCTGGTGAAATGAGCGCTGATTCGGGTGATTTAATCGTCCCTAAAGATATCCGGATTGGGTATCTTGAACAGCATTCAGGTATCGACTCTGTATTGACGGTTTGGGAAGAGATGATGACTGTATTCGAACCACTCCATAGCATTGAAAGGCGGCTTCGATCGCTTGAAGGGCTTATGGCAGATTCCTCTGTCTACGACAACCCGAGCGACTATGAACGCGTCATCAAAGAGTACGATGCTCTACAAATCGAATTCAAAGATTCTGGTGGCTATCAATATGAATCTGATACTCGTTCGGTGCTTCATGGGATGCGTTTTTATCCTGAGGATTATAGCAAAAATGTCAATCTTCTTTCCGGTGGTCAGAAGACACGATTGGCACTTGCTAAAATGCTGCTTAGTAAACCGGACCTCCTCATCCTTGATGAACCGACAAACCATTTGGATATCGAAACGCTCGGCTGGCTAGAGAAATACCTAGTGTCTTATGAAGGCGCAATCTTAATCGTCTCCCATGACCGCTACTTCTTAGATGAAATCGTGACAATCGTCTACGAAGTATCGAGAAAAAAAGTAGCGAAGTATACAGGAAACTATAGTGCGTATCTTGACGAAAAAGCGAAAAACTATGAACGTGATCAAAAACTTTACGTCAAGGAAATGGGTGAGAAGGCCAAACTTGAGGATTTCGTTCAGCGCAATATTGCGCGAGCATCGACATCAAAAATGGCGAAAAGTCGCCGCAAAACGCTCGAAAAAACTGACTGGATGGGCTCTCCTGATGGCAATGAGAAATCCGCAAACTTTACCTTCTCGATTGATCGTCCCAGCGGAAATGATGTACTAGCACTGGAAGATGTAGCAGTCGGTTATGACAGTATACCGGTTTCAACTGGTATCGGCTTGCGTGCCTACAAACAAGACCGCATTGCACTTATCGGACCTAACGGGGTCGGGAAATCAACAATTTTGAAGACCATCGTCAAGTTCCAAGAACCACTAGCAGGCAAAATTCGTTATGGTACAAATGTTCAATTTGGCTATTACGACCAAGAACAAGCGACACTTATCGGAACTGGAACCGTTCTTCAGGAACTTTGGGATGATTGGCCAATGATGAATGAAAAAGATGTTCGTTCAGTACTTGGACGTTTTTTATTTACCGGTGAAGATGTTGAGAAGCCTGTCACTTCCCTATCAGGTGGAGAAAAAGCTCGATTATCACTTGCTAAATTAATGTTACAAAAGTCAAACACGCTTATCCTCGACGAGCCAACGAACCATCTTGACTTGGATAGCAAGGAAATTCTTGAAAATGCATTAGATGACTTCCCGGGCACCCTCATCTTCGTGTCGCATGATCGGTACTTTATCAACCGCATCGCAACAAAAGTAATCGACATTAGCGCAACAGGTACAACCGAATACCTCGGTGATTATGATTATTTCATTGAGAAAAAACTGGAACAGGAAGAGTTGCTTGCCGACTCAAATGCCGCTAAAGCAGCTGCAACTCCTGTCATTGAAAGAAAAAATGATGATGATAAAGAACTAAAAAGGCAGGAAAGAAGGCTGACTAGAGCTATTGACGAAGTCGAATCACAACTTTCTGTTCTGGAAGATGAAATAGTAGCACTTCAAGATGAACTTTCCACTCCTGAATTTGCAGACGATCATGTGAAATTAATGGAGTTACAGGCACAGATTGATGCACTTCAGGCACAGCATGACAGCAAATCAGAAAATTGGCTTGGACTTCAAGAAGAACTAGAGGAATTATAAAATGAGCGTAAACGTCATGTTAAACCAGAACCAATGGTTTATCGTGACGTTTTGTCATTTCTTGCTGTCGTAACCTATCAAATAAAAGTATGAAACGATATTCTCTTAAAAAGAGTTTCCACAGTTTTATCCACACATTGAATGTAGTTATACCTGTAATCCACTGTTATTATCCACACTATCCACAAAAAATGTATTTCTTATACACATAGTTATCCTCCAACCACTGTTACTAAATGTGCATATACAATTGTTATGCACAACTTATCCACAATTGTGCATAAGTACGAATGTTCCCTATTGACATCTTCAAAAAAATCGGGATAAAAAACACGAAAGTTGTCACAATATGACGACTTTCGTGTTTTTACTTATTTATTGTTTCCATGAAACAAGGGACATGCCAGGCTTACCATTCATAGCAAGATTTCCGCGTATTCCGTCTATAAACATAGCCGATCCCGCTGCAGCAATCATTGCCGCATTATCTGTACATAGTATGATTGGTGGAACGTAAAAAGGTATCTCTTCTTTCTTAAATGTTTCTTCAAGAGAAGAACGTAACCCTTTATTCGCTGCTACCCCGCCAGCCGCAATTACCTGTTTCACCCCGAACTCTTTCGCTGCCCTTAACGCTTTAGTAGTCAGCACTTCAACGACACTCGCCTGAAAACCAGCCGCGACATGAGAAGGGTTTACAGCCTCACCACGTTGCGCAAGATTATGCTTATAGTTAATCACTGATGATTTAAGACCACTAAAGCTAAAGTCATAAGAACCCGGCTCTAGCCAAGCTCGCGGGAATTCAACTTGTCCATCACTTTCAGCTGCCAACTTATCGATTTGAGGACCACCCGGGTAAGGGAGGCCCAGTACACGTGCTACTTTATCATAGGCTTCACCAGCAGCGTCATCACGTGTTTCTCCAACCAGTTTAAACGAACCATGCCCCTCCATTATTACCAGCTCTGTATGGCCCCCTGAGACGATGAGTGCAAGAAGCGGGAACTCCATGGGTTGCATTAGTTGGTTAGCATATATATGTCCCGCAATATGATGAACGCCAATAATCGGTAGACCATTGGCAAAGGCAAATGCTTTTGCAGCATTAACCCCAATCAACAAGGCCCCAACTAAACCAGGTCCTTCTGTCACAGCAACGGCGTCAAGATCCGCAGGTTCTAGTTCAGCATTCGCAAGTGCTTCTTCAATTACTAGTGTAATTTGTTCAACATGGTGTCTCGATGCAATTTCCGGTACTACTCCGCCAAATCGTTTTTGGCTAGTAATTTGAGATGCTACGACATTCGATATAATTTCCGTTCCATTTTTCACGATGGATGCAGCTGTTTCATCACAGCTCGTTTCAATTCCTAATATATAGATATCTTTTGTCATTTGAATTCCACCCACATGACGAGCGCATCTTCATGGTCGTCCGTATAATAGTTTTTCCTAATTCCGCCGTCCTGGAACCCAAGCTTACGGTAAAGGTTTTGAGCCGTAGTATTGGTCATCCGCACTTCCAGTGTCATTAACCGGACTTTTTTTTCTATACAAAGTGCAATCGCTTCTTTCATCAGAGCTTCGCCGATGCCATTACCCCTTAAATGCTTCCGTACCGCAACATTCGTAATATGACACTCATCCAGTACGATCCACATTCCGCAATGCCCAATCACTTCTTCTTCAAAGACTGCAACAACGTAATGCGCATAGTCATTTCCAGTCATTTCGTGCTCAAAAACTTCTGCAGTCCATGGTGTCGCAAATGCTTCCTTTTCGATTTCAACAACAGAAGGAATATCTTCTATTCCCATCTCTCTATAACTAATCTCTTTATCCACGATCATTGTCCTTCCCCTGCTCTTTTAACCAATTTGCCTCAGCTTCAGCAATACGTCGATATTCCGGAACAAATGCATGTATATCCGTTTCTGCTTCTGATTGCAAGGCAATATAAATAAGTGAAGAGGCTCGTGGTAGATTAAACTGAAGAGGCGCTAGAACCGCACGTTGTCCAAGCTGCTCAATAATTTTTTGCTCATGCATTGCTATATCTTTTCCAACGAATAAAATAGGACTACTATGCTGCTCAAGCAAGTGTACCAACTCTTCCAAAGAGTAATGGCCATCCTCAATAACTTCAGTAAGCTTTCCTGCATCAAATTGATAAACACCAGCATAGACATTGCCCCGTCTTGCATCGACAATTGGACAAACCAAACCATTGAAGAATAATGCATTTGCCGCTAGTGCTTTTAATGTGGATACGCCAACAAGAGGTTTACCAAGCGTCCATGCAAGTGTCTTCGCTATCGTCACTCCGATTCGCGCCCCTGTATAAGAGCCTGGACCTTCTGAGACTGCAATTGCATCAATATTCGCCGGTACTAACCCTGCTTGTTCCAACAACTCCTCAATTGCCGGCATAGCACGTAGCGAGTGGTTAATAGCCATCGCTGAAGTTCCTTCTATTAATAGTTCGCCATCTTTCACAAGTGCAACTGAAATGGGCGTGTTAGCCGTATCTATACCTAGCCAGATCATAAGAAAATCCCCTCGCAAATCTTTTCATATCTTTCACCTATTGGCGTGAATATAATCATCCGGTTATCTCCGCCACCGTGAACTAGCTGGATTTCCAGACGTTCTGCCGGCAAATCATCTTTAATAAGATGCGCCCACTCGATAACAGATATTGCATCTCCATAAAATAGTTCATCCCAGCCAAGATCCTCATCGCTGCCAGCTAAGCGATAGACATCGAGATGATTGAGTGGGTAATTACCTTCGTACTGTTTGATGATTGTGAATGTCGGACTGTTAACCGTGCGTGTAACGCCCAGTCCTTTTGCAAGCGCCTTTGTAAATGTCGTTTTACCTGCACCTAAATCGCCTTCAAGCGTAAGTACATCCGGTGGTGTAAGGAGTGCTGCAAGTTTCGTTGCAATTAGCTCTGTCTCCTCGACAGAATTTACTTCTATTTTCTGAGTCATAGATTATTTCCTTTCTGCTTCTTTGTTATAGTGTACCGAAAACATGTTATATCAGAAAGCATCTACCCTTATAGATGTGTTTTCGTAGGAATTGATGTTTATTTCTCGTAGAATGTTGTTTACTTTACTGAAAACGTTGTCTTCTTTTACGATAACATTGTTTAGTTTCTCAAGAGTGTTGCTTACTGCTTTTTTAAAAAGCATATTAGTTAAACCTTAGAATTCTATATACAAAAAAACCAATCCCGGAATTAATCCCTAGAATCGGTTCTGAATTTAAAATTTAATGGCGGTCCCGACCGGGATCGAACCGGCGATCTCCTGCGTGACAGGCAGGCATGTTAACCGCTACACCACGGGACCTAAATATGTAGTAATTTTCGACTTTTTAATTAACTTCATCACATTTATGTCGAAAGTAAATATGTGAGACCGGCGACGTCCTACTCTTGCAGGGGGAAACCCCCAACTACCATCGGCGCTGAAGAGCTTAACTTCCGTGTTCGGGATGGGAACGGGTGTGACCTCTTCGCAATCGTCACCAGACCTACATCATCTTTTCTCAAAGACAATACTTAGTATAGCACGTCTTACGATAATTACAAGAACTATTTTTATGGACGGTTCTAATTCGTTCATAATGAATGAAATAAGCATCATTATTGATGAATAAGGATGATAAAACTCTTTTCAAATACCGTTAAGTCCCCTATTTATTAGAATCTACTTTCTTGCTATAGCGTATCTAGATTGAATTGCCTCAAAGTTCATTTATCTTTTATTTCGCAATACAAAAAATCGACTCCGGAATTAATCCCTGGAATCGGTTCTGAATTTAAAATATAATGGCGGTCCCGACCGGGATCGAACCGGCGATCTCCTGCGTGACAGGCAGGCATGTTAACCGCTACACCACGGGACCTTAACATGTAATAACTTTCGACTTTTCAATTAACTTCACCACATTTATGTCGAAGTATAAATGTGTGAGACCGGCGACGTCCTACTCTCGCAGGGGGAAACCCCCAACTACCATCGGCGCTGAAGAGCTTAACTTCCGTGTTCGGGATGGGAACGGGTGTGACCTCTTCGCAATCGTCACCAGACTCTTTGAGCTTGTTCGCTCAAAACTGAATAAAACAGACATTGTGCTACACGAATCAGGGTAATCAAGCCCTTTTCAAAATTGGTTAAGTCCTCGATCGATTAGTATCCGTCAGCTCCACACGTCGCCGTGCTTCCACCCCAGACCTATCAACCTCATCTTCTTTGAGGGATCTTACTTACTTGCGTAATGGGAAATCTCATCTCGAGGGGGGCTTCATGCTTAGATGCTTTCAGCATTTATCCCGTCCATACATAGCTACCCAGCGATGCCTTTGGCAAGACAACTGGTACACCAGAGGTATGTCCATCCCGGTCCTCTCGTACTAAGGACAGCTCCTCTCAAATTTCCTGCGCCCGCGACGGATAGGGACCGAACTGTCTCACGACGTTCTGAACCCAGCTCGCGTACCGCTTTAATGGGCGAACAGCCCAACCCTTGGGACCGACTACAGCCCCAGGATGCGATGAGCCGACATCGAGGTGCCAAACCTCCCCGTCGATGTGGACTCTTGGGGGAGATAAGCCTGTTATCCCCGGGGTAGCTTTTATCCGTTGAGCGATGGCCCTTCCATGCGGAACCACCGGATCACTAAGCCCGTCTTTCGACCCTGCTCGACTTGTAGGTCTCGCAGTCAAGCTCCCTTATGCCTTTGCACTCTACGAATGATGTCCAACCATTCTGAGGGAACCTTTGGGCGCCTCCGTTACTCTTTAGGAGGCGACCGCCCCAGTCAAACTGCCCGCCTGACACTGTCTCCTGCCCCGATAAGGGGCATGGGTTAGAAGTCCAATACAGCCAGGGTAGTATCCCACCAACGCCTCATCCGAAGCTAGCGCTCCGGAATCCAAGGCTCCTACCTATCCTGTACAGGCTGCACCGGAATTCAATATCAGGTTACAGTAAAGCTCCACGGGGTCTTTCCGTCCTGTCGCGGGTAACCTGCATCTTCACAGGTATTATAATTTCACCGAGTCTCTCGTTGAGACAGTGCCCAGATCGTTACGCCTTTCGTGCGGGTCGGAACTTACCCGACAAGGAATTTCGCTACCTTAGGACCGTTATAGTTACGGCCGCCGTTTACTGGGGCTTCAATTCGAAGCTTCGCTTGCGCTGACCTCTCCTCTTAACCTTCCAGCACCGGGCAGGCGTCAGCCCCTATACTTCACCTTGCGGTTTTGCAGAGACCTGTGTTTTTGCTAAACAGTCGCCTGGGCCTATTCACTGCGGCTCTCTCGGGCTTTAACACCCTACCAGAGCACCCCTTCTCCCGAAGTTACGGGGTCATTTTGCCGAGTTCCTTAACGAGAGTTCTCTCGATCACCTTAGGATTCTCTCCTCGCCTACCTGTGTCGGTTTGCGGTACAGGCACCTCCCGCCTCGCTAGAGGCTTTTCTTGGCAGCGTGAAATCAGGGACTCAGGGATAAATCCCCTTGCTGTAACAGCTCAATGTTATAGGAACGGGATTTGCCTCATTCCACACCTCACTGCTTAGACGCGCATAACCAACAGCGCGCTCACCCTATCCTACTGCGTCACCCCATTGCTCAAACGGCGGGGAGGTGGTACAGGAATATCAACCTGTTGTCCATCGTCTACGCCTTTCGGCCTCAACTTAGGTCCTGACTAACCCTGAGCGGACGAGCCTTCCTCAGGAAACCTTGGGCATTCGGTGGAAGGGATTCTCACCCTTCTTTCGCTACTCATACCGGCATTCTCACTTCCAAGCGCTCCACCAGTCCTTACGGTCTAGCTTCGACGCCCTTGGAACGCTCTCCTACCACTGACATCTAAGATGTCAATCCACAGTTTCGGTGATTCGTTTAGCCCCGGTACATTTTCGGCGCAGCGCCACTCGACCAGTGAGCTATTACGCACTCTTTAAATGATGGCTGCTTCTAAGCCAACATCCTGGTTGTCTGGGCAACGCCACATCCTTTTCCACTTAACGAATACTTGGGGACCTTAACTGGTGGTCTGGGCTGTTTCCCTCTCGACTACGGATCTTATCACCCGCAGTCTGACTCCCAAACATAAATCATCGGCATTCGGAGTTTGTCTGAATTCGGTAACCCGGGATGGGCCCCTAGTCCAAACAGTGCTCTACCTCCGAGATTCTTAAGTTTGAGGCTAGCCCTAAAGCTATTTCGGAGAGAACCAGCTATCTCCAGGTTCGATTGGAATTTCACCGCTACCCACACCTCATCCCCGCACTTTTCAACGTACGTGGGTTCGGGCCTCCAGTAAGTGTTACCTTACCTTCACCCTGGACATGGGTAGATCACCTGGTTTCGGGTCTACGACCCCATACTCTATCGCCCTATTCAGACTCGCTTTCGCTGCGGCTCCGCATTCACTGCTTAACCTTGCATGGAATCGTAACTCGCCGGTTCATTCTACAAAAGGCACGCCATCACCCATTAACGGGCTCTGACAACTTGTAGGCACATGGTTTCAGGATCTATTTCACTCCCCTTCCGGGGTGCTTTTCACCTTTCCCTCACGGTACTGGTTCACTATCGGTCACTAGGGAGTATTTAGCCTTGGGAGATGGTCCTCCCGGATTCCGACGGAATTTCACGTGTTCCGCCGTACTCAGGATACACTCTGGAGAGAATGGACTTTCAACTACGGGGCTTTTACCCGCTACGGCGGACCTTTCCAGGTCGCTTCGTCTAATCCATTCCTTTGTAACTCCGTATAGAGTGTCCTACAACCCCAAGAAGCAAGCTTCTTGGTTTGGGCTCTTCCCGTTTCGCTCGCCGCTACTCAGGGAATCGATTTTTCTTTCTATTCCTCCGGATACTTAGATGTTTCAGTTCTCCGGGTGTGCCTCGTTTACGCTATGTATTCACGTAAACGTACTGTCCCATTATGGACAGTGGGTTTCCCCATTCGGAAATCTCCGGATCAAAGCTTACTTACAGCTCCCCGGAGCATATCGGTGTTAGTGCCGTCCTTCTTAGGCTCCTAGTGCCAAGGCATCCGCCATGCGCCCTTTCTAACTTAACCCTTTGGTTTTCAATAAGCTTACGCTTCTTGAATTCCTCTTTGGTGAATTCTCCTTTACAGCGATGTAAATCGGAATTCGTAAAAGGCATTGCATGATTAGCTCATTTGCATGCGCTAATCTAGAGAAACGAATTTCTCTACGTTGATTACTTGATTTGTTGCTATCAATGTCGTTTCATTCAGTTTTCAAAGAACAAGTTTTGAATGTTCATATATAGAGGCTTCTTCAAGCGAAAAAACGCTTAAAAAGCTTAATGAACCTTCAAAACCGAACGCAAAACATCAATGTGTAAACCCGTGGTTTACATTCCGTAATAATCCTTAGAAAGGAGGTGATCCAGCCGCACCTTCCGATACGGCTACCTTGTTACGACTTCACCCCAATCATCTGTCCCACCTTCGGCGGCTGGCTCCCGTAAGGGTTACCCCACCGACTTCGGGTGTTACAAACTCTCGTGGTGTGACGGGCGGTGTGTACAAGACCCGGGAACGTATTCACCGTGGCATGCTGATCCACGATTACTAGCGATTCCGGCTTCATGGAGGCGAGTTGCAGCCTCCAATCCGAACTGGGAATGATTTTATGGGATTGGCTCCCCCTCGCGGGTTGGCAACCCTCTGTATCATCCATTGTAGCACGTGTGTAGCCCAGGTCATAAGGGGCATGATGATTTGACGTCATCCCCACCTTCCTCCGGTTTATCACCGGCAGTCACCTTAGAGTGCCCAACTGAATGCTGGCAACTAAGATCAAGGGTTGCGCTCGTTGCGGGACTTAACCCAACATCTCACGACACGAGCTGACGACAACCATGCACCACCTGTCACCACTGTCCCCGAAGGGAAAGGCGTATCTCTACACCGGTCAGTGGGATGTCAAGACCTGGTAAGGTTCTTCGCGTTGCTTCGAATTAAACCACATGCTCCACCGCTTGTGCGGGTCCCCGTCAATTCCTTTGAGTTTCAGCCTTGCGGCCGTACTCCCCAGGCGGAGTGCTTAATGCGTTAGCTGCAGCACTAAGGGGCGGAAACCCCCTAACACTTAGCACTCATCGTTTACGGCGTGGACTACCAGGGTATCTAATCCTGTTTGCTCCCCACGCTTTCGCGCCTCAGCGTCAGTTACAGACCAGAAAGCCGCCTTCGCCACTGGTGTTCCTCCACATCTCTACGCATTTCACCGCTACACGTGGAATTCCGCTTTCCTCTTCTGTACTCAAGTTCTCCAGTTTCCAATGACCCTCCACGGTTGAGCCGTGGGCTTTCACATCAGACTTAAAGAACCGCCTGCGCGCGCTTTACGCCCAATAATTCCGGACAACGCTTGCCACCTACGTATTACCGCGGCTGCTGGCACGTAGTTAGCCGTGGCTTTCTAATAAGGTACCGTCATGGCACGGGCAGTTACTCCCGTACGTGTTCTTCCCTTACAACAGAGCTTTACGATCCGAAAACCTTCTTCGCTCACGCGGCATTGCTCCATCAGACTTTCGTCCATTGTGGAAGATTCCCTACTGCTGCCTCCCGTAGGAGTCTGGGCCGTGTCTCAGTCCCAGTGTGGCCGATCACCCTCTCAGGTCGGCTACGCATCGTTGCCTTGGTAGGCCATTACCCCACCAACTAGCTAATGCGCCGCGGGCCCATCCTACAGTGACAGCCGAAACCGTCTTTCAGAGTTTGTCCATGCGGACAAACTGATTATTCGGTATTAGCCCCGGTTTCCCGGAGTTATCCCCATCTGTAGGGCAGGTTGCCCACGTGTTACTCACCCGTCCGCCGCTAAAATCAGAGAGCAAGCTCTCATCATTCCGCTCGACTTGCATGTATTAGGCATGCCGCCAGCGTTCGTCCTGAGCCAGGATCAAACTCTCCATAATAGAAGAAAATGAATAGCTCATTTCTTGCTGACTCGAATCCGAAGATTCTTGTGTGTGTTTCTTTTCAACCAACCGAAGCTGATTTAGTTAGAAACATTTTGCTCAAGTGCGTTAGCACTCTCGCTGTATTTCATTGATGTTTTGCTGTTCAGTTTTCAAGGTTCATCGTGTTGGAATTAAGTTGAATTCCTAACACTTCTTTTAGTTGTCAACCAAACGACAACTTCTTAAGTTTAGCATATCCTTTTCGTGAAGTCAACAACTATTTCAAATTAACTTCTGAAGCGAGATTTACTTATGTGTTTCATAAAAAATAGTATGGAGCGGGTGAAGGGAATCGAACCCTCATCATCAGCTTGGAAGGCTGAGGTTTTACCACTAAACTACACCCGCATAATATTGGCACATCCGACGTTAGTTGAATGATAACCATTTCTTTCTTAATGTATCACTATACCCACCGAGGTAAAAGGGTCTTTTAATGAATCAAGTTGTTTGGTGCGGTAAAGAGGACTTGAACCTCCACGGGGTTAACCCCCACTAGGCCCTCAACCTAGCGCGTCTGCCATTCCGCCACTACCGCATTGCTTTAGCGACAAACTTTATTATATACCATACAGTTCATTTGTCAATACTTTTTTCAAGTTAATGATGAGCCATGCAGGATTCGAACCTGCGACCCTCTGATTAAAAGTCAGATGCTCTACCAACTGAGCTAATGGCTCTCTATTATATAGAAGAAGTAGTAGTCCATGCATTCCTAAGAACCGAGATATTCTTCTTTTGTAGCACAACTTCTCGTATGCTTTAGCATTCTGAAAGTTTGGCTGGGGTAGCTGGATTCGAACCAACGATGACGGAGTCAAAGTCCGATGCCTTACCACTTGGCTATACCCCACCGATACGGTAATAAGTCGTTTTTCATGTTGAATAAAGTTCTTTTAGCACTTCGCATGAAGTTCGTGTCAGACTCTTTTCAACACTTCGTTTCAAAAAAAGTAATGGTGACCCCTACGGGATTCGAACCCGTGATACCGCCGTGAAAGGGCGGTGTCTTAACCGCTTGACCAAGGGGCCATATAAGATGCTTGTCTTATGTATGGGAAACGCTTTTGTTAATGTCGTGCGCGCCGTTCCCAACCGACTTTTCTTATTATAAACAGAGTTTCTCATTTCGTCAACACTTTTTCATCAATTAATTTTAAGTATTATTGAGAACACGATTAGAGTGCGGTTTGCAGGCTCTCACCGTGTCCTCAACAATCATTTTACAGCTTGTACTACTACAATTTGCCCTGCACATTTCCCACATCTATATTTTCTAACGTCCATCCTTCTTCTTCGGTTATAAAGTAGCTTACATGATGTACACTCATATACATAGATAGAATAGGTCTTCTTATTCTTCTCAGTAAGTGGTCGGCAAAACCTTGGGGAAGAAGTGCGCTTTAGCAACTCTCTAAAATCTGCATCGCGATGACGGTAACCTCTTCCTTCTATATGAAGATGGTAATGACAGAGTTCATGTTTGATTACACCAACCAACTCTTCAGTTCCATACAACTCCAAAACCAACGGATTAATTTCGATCGAATGATTTGAAAGTATATAGCGACCGCCTGTTGTTCTTAGTCTACTATTAAACCGAGCAATATGAAGGAATGACTTTCCGAATGCTTCTAAAGAAACACTTTCAATAAGCTCCTTCAATTCTTCATCCGTCATAGCCACCCCTCCTTTAGTCGTCATTTTGCAGTCGGCGGTAACATCGTCAGCGAAATACGTCCTTTTCCTTTATCTACACCTTCCACCCACACAGTTACAATATCTCCTGAAGAAACGACGTCTAGTGGATGTTTTACATATCCTTTTTTCAATTTCGAGATATGAACGAGACCATCTTCCTTTACACCGATATCTACAAAGGCACCGAAGTCCACAACATTTCGAACGGTTCCTTGCATTTCAAGACCTTCATATAGATCCTTCATGTCGAGTACATCTGCTTTTAATAGTGGTTGCGGATAATCATCGCGCGGGTCCCGATTTGGTCTTTGAAGTGTTTCGATAATATCTTTCAATGTCACTTCCCCAACATCTAACCTAATCGCTAAAGCTTTGATGTCAAGAGCAGACAATGCATCCCCAGTTTCTTTCTTACCGAGCAACTTCTTGCTTGCATTCGCTTCTTCTAGTATTTGTTCCGCCAATTGATAACTTTCGGGGTGAATCCCCGTCGAATCAAACGGATCTTTTGCATCAGGTACCCGTAAGAAACCAATCGCTTGTTCATAAGTCTTCGCTCCGAGGCGGGGTACTTTCTTCAATTGATTGCGCTTCGTAAACAATCCATTCTCTTCCCGCGATTTCACAATATTTTCCGCGACGGTTTTGGACAGCCCTGCCACATATTGAAGTAGCGAGGATGATGCAGTGTTAACATCTACTCCTACCCGGTTCACAGCTGTTTCAACTACGAATGATAATGATTCGGAAAGACGTTTTTTAGCTACGTCATGTTGGTATTGTCCAACACCTACTGAGCCTGGATCAATTTTCACAAGCTCAGATAACGGATCCTGTAAACGCCTTGCTATCGAAACCGCACTCCGCTGTTCAACTTGAAGATCAGGGAACTCATCCCGCGCTTGAGCCGAAGCTGAATAAACACTGGCACCCGCTTCATTTACAATGACATACGAAACACCTGCTTGTGCTTCTTTTATACATTCAACTATGAACAATTCCGATTCACGCGAAGCTGTTCCGTTACCTATTGCAATGATTGTGATCGGATACTTTTTCAGTAACTCCAAAATAGCACGCTTCGATTTTTCCTTTTCCATTTTGGGTTGATGCGGATAAATTACGGATATTTCAAGTAATTTCCCTGTTTCATCAACTATGGCAAGTTTACACCCTGTCCGGAAGGCCGGATCAAGACCTAATACCACTTTCCCTTTCAATGGAGGTTGTAGGAGAAGACTTTTCAAGTTTTCCGAAAACACATGGATTGCTTGCTCTTCGGCCTTTTCAGTAAGCGCCGCCCTAATTTCCCGCTCAATCGATGGAGCAATCAATCGTTTAAATGCATCTTCAATCGCTTCTTTTACATGTGGTGCAGAAGGCGAATGTGATTTACGAATCAACTCACGCTCAAGTCCTCCGATAATTCGTTCACTCGGGAAAGAAATACCGACACGTAACACATCTTCTTTTTCACCGCGGTTTAATGCAAGAACACGGTGTGGAACGATTTTTTTCAAAGGCTCTTCATACTCATAGTAATTTTCGAAAACGTCACGCTTGTCCTCTGCCCCCTTCCGGACTGCAGAAACAATCATCCCATCTGACCACGCTAACTTTCGTATGTTTTCCCGTATTGCGGCATCATCCGCAAATTGTTCAGCTACAATGTCCCGAGCTCCAGCCAATGCGTCTTCAACCGCATTTACGCCAATTTCTTCATTTAAGAAAGGCAAAGCAAGATCTTCCGGTGAATTCCCTGAAAACTCCATCAGTTTTTTCGCCAGTGGTTCAAGACCACTTTCAATTGCAATCATGGCACGTGTCCGTCTTTTTTGTTTGAAAGGTCTGTACAAGTCCTCAATTCTTTGCAAAACGGTAGCGCTTTCAATTGATTTCCTCAAATCGTCATCCAGTTTACCTTGTTCATCGATAAGGCGAATCACTTCTTCTTTGCGCTGTTCAAGTCCTTTCACATAGCTATAAGCATCTTCAATCGCTTTAATTTGCACTTCGTCCAACGAACCAGTTTCTTCTTTTCGGTAACGCGCGATAAATGGGACAGTATTTCCTTGGTCAAGTAATGCGATTACCTTTTCAGCTTGATGTATACTGACGGCCGCTTTCCCAGCTGTAGCCTCAACAATATGCTTCATCAATAAAACCACCCTTCCTTCTATAGATTCATTTTAACATAAGAAAAGCGCAAGGCGCCTTCTAGACGCGACAGGCATAAGTCGAGCCAGCGACGTGGCGCTCTTTGCCACATAGCTGGATTGCTTATGACCCCGAGCGGCTGGCGGCTGAAGCTAGACACTATTCTAAGTCAAAAAAACGTATACTTTCTTACCTGCGAACAAAAGCACAAGCGCCTGTTCTGTGGCGACAGGCATAAGGCGGGCTGGCGAAGCGGCGTTCTTTGCCGCACAGCCGGACCGACTTATGACCCGAGCCTCTAGGCGCTGGATGGACGGAAACAAAAGCACAAGGCGCCTAAATGGATCGCAGCTTAAGTGCGCCACTTCCTGTGGCAATAGCTGCATGACCTACATCCTGTAGGCCCGCGACAGGCATAAGTCAAGCCAGCGACGTGGCGCTCTTTGCCACATAGCTGAATTGCTTTTAAGGAACCTAGCCTAAGTACGCCGCGTCCTGTGGCAATGGCTAGGCGACCCACATCCTGTGGGCCTCCAAGCGGCTGGCGCCTGGAGCTAGACACTATTCTAAGTCAAAAAATCGTATACTTTCTTACCTGAAAACAAAAGCGTAAGCGCCCGTTCTAACCGATATGGATTTGAATCTAGATGGGAAATCTCCATATTGCATTCTATCCGCAATCCAAGACTTTATAATTTCCCGCAATAAAAAAGCCCACCTCCAACTCACAGAAGTAGGCTTCCAGCTATAAATGTTGCATCGTCACCGTGTTCAATTGAAGCCAGCACTTTTTGATATAGCTCACAAGGTCCCGAACTTTCCTTCAATGAAGCTTTCGGGCTTCTAAGTATGACGCCATCTGAATGGAGGAAAAATAGGTCTCCCTTTTCATAGTTGTATTGTTGCGTTTTTAACTTTTGCGGTCTCCCTGAAAGATAGCCCATTACCGGTAAAGGATAAATCATCTTATCGCAATCATGAAGCATATAAAAACGGACATTGCCAACACAACTATACTGAATTGTTTTTTGCTTGTAATCGACTTTGACGATAGCCACTGCCGCACCACGCTTTTGCACCATATGTTCATTACAGCGGCTAAGTAATTCGTCTATTGACTCATGATGATATTCTTTCAACACTTTAGGAAGAATTTGAGAAGATTGGCGTGCAATCGGTCCATTACCTAATCCATCCGCAATTGCGCAGATGAAATAGCCTTCCTCCGCATGGATAAAATAAGAGTCACCACATTCTCGATTTCCAAACTTCGCTTCCTGATAAACATACGCTTCAACATGCTCAGTTATTATCGAATCCACTATAACGCACCACCAGCCGACAATATTGCTTCCTGTAACTTCTTAATCGCTTTGCGTTGTAATCTTGAAACATGCATTTGAGAAATACCGAGTCGTTCTCCTGTTTCTTTTTGGCTCAGTTGTTCAATATATGTATACTGGATGATTTGTTTTTCACGTTCCGATAATACATTTAGAGCATTCGCAACAACCATACGTTGATCTGTTTTCTCAAAGCCACCATCATTCTCACCGATAATATCGAATAGTGTTATCGTGCCCCCTTCAGAATCAGCATCGAGAGTATGATCCATTGAGAGTGCTTGATAACTTCTCCCCATCTCCATCGCTTCGAGGACCACTTCTTCTTCTACATCAAGGTATTCCGCAATTTCACTAACAAGAGGAGAACGTTGCATTTCTATTGTTAACGTTTCGACAGCTGCCTTGATTTTTGGTCCCAGTTCTTTTATACGGCGTGGAACATGTATTGCCCATGTCTTATCGCGGAGAAAACGCTTAATTTCACCGATGACCGTTGGCACCGCAAACGCTTCAAAACTTCTTCCATATTCCGGATTATACCTACGTATCGCTCCAAGAAGTCCTAGCATGCCGACCTGGGCAATATCTTCATGAAAGGACTTACCGTTAGAGTACTTTCGGGCGATTGATTGAATGAGACGTTCATAGTGTAGAACCAAATTTGTCTGCGCCTCATCATCATTGGTTTCTTGATAACGTTTAATCCATTCAAGGACTTCTAGCTTCGTTCCACTTCCACGGTGAGATGGTTCGCTTCCTCCTGCTTGAGAAAGGGATTGTTCTTCCGTTTTAGATTCAAGAGGAGATGGTTCTTTCGACATCGACATCCTCATCCCCCCGCTCTCCACCGAGATATTTAGTCATAAAGACTGTCACACCCTCCTCATGAAGCACTTTTACATCATCCATCAGTGTCTCCATTAAATAGAGGCCTAGTCCACCTTCACGAAGAAATTGAACTTCTTCCTGTTCATTGTATGGTCCTACGCGTTTCTTCGTTTCCTCAAAATCAAAACTTTTCCCATGATCCGCGACCATAATTTCTAATTTGTCCACAAAAAGAGCACAACCAACTACAACTTCCCCTTCATCACCCTCTTTATATGCATGCTGAACTGCATTAGTAATCGCTTCACTCGAGGCAATCTTTAAATCTTCAATTTCATCATAAGTAAAACCAAGTCGGCTTGCCAGTCCTGAAATCGCGAGTCGAGCAACTCCAACATATTGCGCTTTTGCGGGAACCTTGATTTCAATATAATCATACGGTTGCATCTCTGTCCCTACTTTCTACCATTACGATATCCATAACTTCAGCTAAACCAGTTATTTCGAATAATCTTTTTAAACGAGTGTTTACACCAACTATCTTCACATGCCCTCCATTAGCCTTGACAGCTTTATAGAACCCGACAAAAATACCAAGTCCAGTGCTGTCCATATATCCAACTTCAGATAAGTCTAATTCAGCTTGCATGTTTTCCACATTCTCTGCCGATGCAAGACACTCTTTTAATTTTGGTGCTGTGAACGCATCTATTTCTCCAACAATTTTAAATCGTTGAACACTATTTTCTTCCACTAAGTCGACTTGCAAATTCATAATTACACCCCGAATTCCTTTTTTTAAAATAGCATAGTAGAGATACATATACCCTACTCATAAAATCTTAAACCTTATCGTTCTCTTTTTTGAAAATAACAATCGTAAAATCATCGCGTAAATGAAAGTTTTGGAGATACGCTAGCCTTTGGTATACTGTATCAGCAATTTTTTGTGCAGATTCGTCTTTCACTTCCGCTAAGATCAATTTGATCACTTGATCATCAATGAAACCAGTATCCGTTCGTACTTCGGTAACGCCATCCGTCATCATCACGATAAAGTCGCCTTCTTCTAGAAGGACTGATTTCTCTTCATAAACGACATTTGGATGAACACCAAGGAGAAGTCCTTTTGCATGAAGTTCCGTAAATTCCCCCGTCGCCGCCTTATATAGGAGGGCAGGTTCATGTCCCGCGGTAGCATATGAAAAACTAGAGTCCCTTGCATCATACTTTCCATAAAACATAGAAATGAACATCGAATCATCAACACTTTTTTCTACGATTCTGTTAACAATATCAAGGACATTCCTCGGACTTGTATTTTCGTTCTGCAAACCGTCCATTCCAAACTTGATCATTGACATGCAAAGTGCCGCCGGAATCCCTTTTCCGATAACATCAGCTACAGCCACACCCGCTTCGTAACTATTATCATTCAGGAAATAAATATAGTCGCCGCTCATCTGCTTAGCCGGCTCTGTTACGAATCCAATATCAAGCTCTTTAAAATCTGGCTTCTTCGTTTTCAGAAGCGTATCTTGTACTTTTGCCGCTACATTCATTTCAATCTGAATTTCTTCTTGTTTTTGAATGAGACTCTGATGCTCCCTAAGAGCAAGCCCGTAATGAATCATCATTTCAATCAAAAAGTCAAACGAATGCCATAGCTTTTCCGGCATATCCGGCAAGACTTCAGTGAGTGCTGTTTTATGGATACTGATAACGTCTTCGGGCGATATATCCTTCTCTATAAATTGCCTGCTAAACTGTTGTCCAACATAAAGATCTTCTTCATTTTGTCCATCAACATATTGCTTCAATATTTCTTTATACTGCTTCCCAACTTCCAGAGGCATTCATCATCATCTCCTCATCGGAGCCATTTTGTAGTTGTAATCGTTGTTCCTACTCCAGGCTCCGTGTCCACTTTAAATTCATCCATAAGCCTTCTCACGCCCGGCATACCTGCACCAAGTCCTCCAGAAGTCGAGAATCCGTCTTCCATCACTTTACGCATGTCCGAAATTCCTGGGCCATTATCTGAAGCTATAATCGTAATTCCGTACAGGTCATTTTCAGACAACCGCTTTATTTCTATCTTACCTTTTCCAGCGTATAAATAGATATTACGTGCTAATTCACTAATTGCCGTTGTGATACGTGCCTGATCGACCGTACCGAAGCCGGACTTCTTCGCTTCATTCCGGCCCAACTGGCGGGCAGCAACAATGTCCCACTCCGTGTATATGTCTACAGAAGACCAGTACTCCATTGTTAGGCCTCCAATTCTTTACGCAGTTTGTCCAATCCGTTTTCGAGATCGAGTGCCGTCAAAACGTTCTCCAAACGAATCCCAAGTTCGATAAGCGTAATTGCAACGGCAGGCTGAATCCCTGTAATGACGACTTTCGCCCCCATTAAACCAGACATACTGATAACATCTCCCAACACTTTTGCAATAAAAGAATCGATGAAATCAATTGGTGTCAAATCAATAACAACACCCCTTGCCGTCGTTTCATGCATTTTCCTCAATAAATCCTCTTGAAACTGGAGGGCCGTCTGATCGTCAAGTTCCCATTGAACAGAAACAATTAATGTGTCATTTAATTTCAAAATCGGAATTCTCATATTCATGATTGTTCAACCTCCACTACTGTCCGGTTCGTCAGTCCAAGTGCCTCCTGCATTCCGCGCTGCAACGTGCTAGTTGTTGTGAAATCATTCAAGTTAATACCAAGCGTAACGATGGTTTGGGCAATTTCCGGCCGAATTCCAACCAGCATACATTTTGCTCCGACAAGACGGACTGCATCCGCTGCCTGGATGATATGATGAGCAACCATTGTATCCACGACTGGTACACCGGTAATATCAAGAAGTACTACTTCGGCGCGCTGCTTGACTACACCTTCCAGTAAGTTTTCCATAATTAATTTTGCCCGCTCGGTATCGATCGTACCAACAAGCGGCATTACTGATATCTTTTCGAAAACCGGTATCAATGAAGCCGACAGTTCCTGCAAGGCGATTTTCTGCAAACTGACGGTCCGTTCCCATTCCACGGAATAGGCTTCTATGATACTTTCGCGTAAAGGCAAAATCCAATTATCGAAAAGTGTCATATAAAACCGTAAATTACTTTGTTCAATAACCCCTTTTTCCTCCAATAATTCGAAAACAATTTTCGAAAAGTTATCAATTGCTTTATTTACAAATTTAATAGACCAACCAAATCGGACAACCTTCACAGTAAATTCCTTCAACTTCTCAGTATTGACAATGTCTTGTTCATAAATATTCGATGTCATCAACGCCGCAAACTCACTGCTCGTCTTTTCTACAAGTTGTTCAGGCATAAAATGAAAAAACTTCTCTCCCTTTTCATCCTTCATTAGTAATTGCCATCGTTCAATAATCTCATTAATATTTTCGTTTACGCCTTCCACCAGTTGAATACTCATAATTGTTCCAATAAGCCTCCTTGTGAATTCCAAATTTACGTATCTTCATTGTAACGAAAAGAGTGATGCAATACACTCTTTTTGTCATATTACTTAGGTAACGGAAAAGTGACTGCAATGAAAAGAACACCATAGAAACGAATCCATGGTGTTTTTTCTTATATGTATGCTCAGAATTTGATGAGGCCGAAACTTACTTCGAGCGCTTCATCGACCTGTTCCATCAAAAATTCATCTAGATGCGTAATCTTATCTGTAAGCCTCGACTTGTCGATTGTGCGGACCTGCTCGAGCAGAATAACCGAATCCCGCTCGAAGCCGTATCGTACCGCATCAATTTCAACATGTGTAGGCAATTTCGCTTTTTGAATTTGCGCAGTGATTGCCGCAATAATTACCGTCGGACTAAACCGATTTCCAATATCATTTTGGATGACAAGGACCGGTCTCGTACCTCCCTGTTCAGAACCAACAACAGGCGACAGATCTGCAAAAAAGACGTCTCCACGTTTTATTGCCAACTTTTCATCCTCCGCTTACGAGACGTTCTACCGTATGCTGGGCTTCAAATTCCACATGCAAGCATTCCGTGGCGATTCTAAGGTTGATTTGCGACATTTCGAGATAACCGTTCATCATCTCTTCCCTGATCGTATCCGATTCATAGTCAGTTACATATCGCTTTGTCGAAATATAAACGAAATCACCACGGTCCAGTTCCTGATGAACGACCGTATGTTCATTTTCATTCAGCATCCGTTTCGGAATTTTAACAATAACTTCTTTAAAGTTTTTATTTGCACGCAACGTTAGCACCTCCGACAAAACCGTTCCCTCATTTCAATACAAGTCCATCTTACCATTGTATACCGACAATGAGAAGACACGAAAGGAATTTTATTGACAGGATTCTGCAAAGCTGCTAGGTTTTTTTGTCGAATGTGCGAATATTATATATTCTGTCCATCTTTCCCTGTGTATATTCTCGGTACTCGCTTCGCAATGGAAACAGCAATTTCATATGGAATCGTGCCGAGTCGCTCCGCCCACTCCTCCATCGTAACTTCTTCTTTATCTTGACGACCTATTAGAACAACTTTTTCGCCAACCGCCAGTTCTCGCGGAAGCTTCACCATGCATTGATCCATGCAGATGGTTCCAATAATAGGCATTCGTTCTCCATCAATGAGTACTTCCTGTCCGCGCAGACCACGTCTCAAACCATCTGCATAACCAATCGGGATTGTGCCGATCCATTCCGCACTCGAAGTTACATAGGTACCGCCATAACTGATTCGATTGCCCACCTCCAACAACTTTACATAAGCAAGTTCGCTTTCGATTCGCAATGATCTTTCAAGACGAAACGGCAATTTCCCTCCTACATATTCCGAAGGCGCGATGCCATAAAGTCCGATTCCGAAACGGACTGCATCAAGCGCATATTCGGGATAGAGGAGGGACGCCGCGCTATTCGATGCGTGAACAAGTCGTGGTTTTTCCGACAGCGTCTGCACTAACCTCATGAACTTAATAAATTGTTCTTCTGTGTTTTCAGTGTTTTCTTCATCAGCACAAGCGAAGTGTGTGAAGATACCGTCCAGTAGCACTTGTTTAGAACTATTTACGACCGACATAAGGGACCGAAGAGCATCCTCATCCCTCAATCCGATTCTACCCATTCCACTGTCAATTTTTACATGTATCTTCAATTGTTGCACGAACTTTTCACTAACGTCTAATGCCGATTTCAACCACTCGGCACTCGAAACTGTTAGTATAATCCCCAATTCAGCTGCTTTTTCAGCAAACACAAGCGGAGACGGTCCCATAACAAGAATGTCCCCACTAATACCAGCCATTCGGAGTCGTATCGCCTCGTCAGGTGTTGCCACCGAGACCATTTCTGCACCAGCTTCAAAAGCAGCTTGAGCCACTTCAACTTCACCGTGACCGTAACCGTCTGCTTTCACAACTGCAATTACTGCGGTTTCACTTCCCAAATACTCTTTCAAATTCCGAACATTGGCCCGAATCGCCGCTAGATCGACGATGGCTTGTGTTGGACGATAATGAATAGAGTCTTCCATAACAATCCCTCATTTGTACTGTAGTACTCTCCATTATCCATCCCTTGCCCTTTCTTCGTCAACCTTAGTTATATTATTTCATCCCCTCCACTTGCATCGATCCTGCTACTTCAATCAGTTCATCTTGCGTCAAATTATCGGATGCGATGAAGAATGAAACGCCTCCACTTTCCCAACGAATCGAATTTTCCGTAAGGGCTGCAACAGTAAATCCAAGATCGACAGGATCACCTTCAATGGAGACTGCCATTTTATTTTCCGCTCTAACTGCTGGTTCTTGAACAATAATGAACTCTTTCTCTCCTCCAAAAGTCATGAATGTTCGTGTACCGCTATCCATTTTCACGATTTCTTCATCAACAAGAGTGCCATCCGCCCAAGCTACTGATGGATAATACGTCGAGAGTCCTGTTGCTTCATCATCCGCGGCTGGTTCAGTTTCTTTACCTGTATTCGTCTCATCCATATCTACTTTGTAATCGCCAGCTTTTCGTTCGACGCCAAGTGTAATCTTATTGAACGTAATGCGAATCTTCTCCACCTTGTTTTCATCCAGTACGGAGACATACGTTGGTAGCAATGTCTTTTTGTCAATATGGATCTGCTGGGTTGGCAAAACCTTCTTATGGTTATTTCTCGTGGCCGTTTCAAAGACGTACGTTTTCTCTTTTTCCGTCATTGTCGCATTTTTATCAGCTTTAATATCTTCCGACAACGCACCTATTAAATACGCCTGGCTATTTTGAGAAGGCCAGTCACTTTGGAACTTGTAGGTCTTACCGAGTGATGGGGTAACAACAAAAACACCTTCTTTATTACGTACAATCATCTGGGAATCCTTACTTCCTGCCTGCGTTACATTAACGCGATAGAAAGACGGCTTCGTATGCCAAACAGCGACCTCATATGAACGCGGCTCGGCTCCAGTCTTAATTTCCATGGTCGCTTGCAAATCATACCCCTTCGCTTCATTCCACTTTCCACTGAGTTTCTTCATGACATCCTCTTTCGACGGCGATCCACATGCCGCAAGGACTACCATGACTACAACTAACAAAAGAGCAACTATTCGGCTACGCATACAGTTCATCCTTTCTCATTTCAATCGGGTAGGTCATCTTATGAGGAAGGACGAACAATTATGCAAGAAGGATAACTTGAGCTGCTGCCACGGTTCGCGTATGAGTTATAGATATGAAACCAGTGATTGAATCTCCTTTGAAAAACACAGTCGGTTTGCCACTCAGTTCAGGCAATATGCTGATATCCAAGAAACTACACCGCGTGCCAATTCCTGTTCCTTTCGCTTTAGCAAACGCTTCTTTCCCAGCAAAACGACCCGCAAGGAATTCTATTCGCCGATTAGTCGTGTGCGATTCGTAAATTTCCAGCTCTTCCATAGTTAAAATGCGCATACGGAATTTCGGAGACCTAGCATCCAACTTGGCGATTCTATCCAATTCGACGATATCAAGCCCAATTCCTGCAATCAAAATAATTCCTCCTTCCAAAGTTTGCAAAAAAATCGTCGACACCTTGATCAAGCACTGGAGCCTAGACGATAAAATATGTATAATGAAGTCATAGATTGAGGTGAATACATGTTTAGCCGTACAGAAAGCTTCTCGCAATACATCCGCCTCTATCCGGTGGTGACGTTTTTCCTTGCTTTGAATATCCTTATTTATCTCGTGACGATCATCCCGGTTATCGGGACACAAGTATTATACGCCGGCGTCGGCGTCAACTTCCTTATCTCCGACGGGGAATGGTGGAGACTTCTAACACCGATGTTCCTTCACGGTGGTATCATGCATCTACTGTTTAATATGTTCTCTCTTTTCATCTTCGGACCTGAACTTGAGAAAATCGCAGGTAAGGCACGCTTCCTGACAATATATATGCTATCGGGCATTTTCGCTAATATTGCCACATTTTTCCTACAAGCCCCTAACTATCAAAGTCTCGGCGCAAGTGGTGCAGTTTTTGGGATTCTCGGAGCATTTGGAGCACTTGTCTATTATACGAAGCATATCTTACCACAGCTAAGACAGATTATCCTTCCAATTATTGTTATCAGCATAGTTATGACCTATGTCCAGCCCAACATTAATGCGACCGCCCATATTGCGGGGTTAATCGTCGGATTTTTAATAGGACTTAGCTATTTTCATCCCAAACGGATTGTCAGTTGGAAAAGTAAAAAAAGATAAAGAAAAGCGCTGGAGTCTAGACACAGCTCCAGGTGAAAAACTTATGCGTTCTTATCTTTAGTTAAAAGAGCAGGGTTATCCCTGCTCTTTTTTGTACCTATTGAAAGCGAATCAAGCATCCTTCGAATTCTTCTCATACCACGAAAGCAGCTTCTCGGCTTCTGACTCTTCCATATGATGTACTTGTGCACTAAAAGTACTCATACCAGATTTGATGTTAGTGGCTAATGTGGCTACACTTTTTCGTTTGTGGAAGTAGTTTTGTTTCATTTCCATCGATTGAATTCTTTTTTTCATCAAGAAAGCGGTCTGAAGGCTAAGGTTCCTGAATCGCATCGTCAGCTGATTACCCGATATCCCGTAAGCAGCCGATCGATGTTGCCATAATCCGAATAGGACAATGACCGGTACGATGAGGAGTGACAACAACCCGTATGGAAAGAAAAAGTATGTCAATGCGCCGATCGCAGGAATCATCCATAGGAAATCGCTACGATAGAAAAAGCGCTTGCCGCGTGCTGGCAGTTTTTCCGTCGGTTCATCAAGTATAAGACCCGGGAATATCTCTTTCAATGGTCCATAGATATCCGCTTTTTTTACCAAAGGAAATAAATTTATTTTCGCCCCTTCCGCTCCGCCTCCTCCCGCACTATCAATTGCGACAGCAGCGTAGCCGAATAGTTGCCTAAAAGGATTCTCAATAATACGTACGCTTTGAACCCTGTTCAGCGGCACTGTCATCCGTTTTTTCTCAAGTAGACCGCGCGTAATAACGATGTCTTCTTTTTCAAGTGAAACAGTAAAACCGTAATATGCCAGGAATGTCATGGCAACCGATATCCCCCACACAAAAACGAATCCTAAAAACACAGCAATTGCAACGATAAGAAGACCGAACTTGATGAAGCCTGAAATCTCTTCATACATCCATTGAAACGGTATCATCTCCGCAAACTGCGATAAGAAGATCCCCACGCCCGAAAGAATAATTCCAATCCCACCTGATGTAGTCGCTAGGATAAGCAGACCTTTCGATGACATTGTAAAAACTGATTTCCTTTGCGGTTCTTCCACTGCTTGAATTATTTCTGGCAGTTCTCCATTTTCCAGCAAAGTTTCCTTCTTACCATTTTTCGCCTGCGCTATTTCCATTTCAATTCTATTTGCCGCCTCTTTCGTAATAGCGGTCAATTCTGCCTCCGCCTTTTTCGAAGAGGAGCTTCCTGCTGTCTCCACTTTCACTTTGACAAGTTTGAAAGGTCGGTGCAAAATTCCTTCCGTATAATCGAGGCTTTGAATTCGGTCAAACGGAATATAGCGTTTCTTTTTCACAAATAACCCATATTCGATTCGAAGTTCATTATCTTCAAACCAGTATTCAAAACGTTTCCACTTAATAATACCTGTGATGAAAAAAGCGATAATGAGGACTCCGAAAATGATGAAGGATAAGTAATCCAAATACCATTTCCCAGATCCCACATCATTCAGTCCATTCGCAAACACGAGGACAATAATCGGTAATATCGCATCTTTCGCTGTCTTCAATACTTCAATAATGGCTGTAATCCAGTGTAATTTATAGCGTGTCTCAGACATCTTCTTCCGCCACCCTTGCAAGCGCTGATATCCTGCTCCGAAGTTCATCCGCCTCTTCCATCACAAGAGCAGGTATTGTATGATTCGTCGCCGCCGTGGAAATCGTGATTTCCGCCAAGTTATATTTTCGTAAAATCGGTCCTTGCGCGGTGTCTACGTGCTGAACACGCACCATTGGAATCAACGTCCGTTTGACGATAAAAATACCATGTTGCAGCTCAATTTCTGATTCACGCACTTCATAGCGCCATCGCATCCATTTAACTTTGGGAAATAAATAAATGAAAAAGTACGCGAATAGGATTACGACAACCGCAGCCACCGCATATATCCACCATGGACCTTCAAATATATAAGCCAATACCCCCGCGGCAATTGCTACAAGTAAAAGGAATCCTGTTTCCATAATGCCGTATAATCTCCACACCTTTAATCCTTTTTCCGATATACGATTCACCGGTTGTTCTCTCATATGAACACCTCTTCCTCTCTACTTATTCTATACGATTAAGAGCGCGAAATGTTTCATTTTGATGGATTGTTGCTAAGAGGGTTGAGGGAGGGTTGTTTAGTTTTCGCGTAGTGTTGTTTAGTTCGGAGATTGCGTTGCATACCTTGAGCTATATGTTGTCTAGTTCAGACGAAACGTTGCTTTGTCGTGTGGATGTTGCTTAGTTTCGGCTTTGTGTTATTTAGTTCAGAGACTTCGTTGCATACCTCGGACTTGGTGTTGCCTAGTCCTCACATTCCCCTTCGAACTTTATTGTATACAAAAAAAGATCCGGGTAAGCGCTCATTGCGCTATCCGGATCTTTTAAAGGTTCATTATTAACGATCTGATTTAGTAGTACGTGAACGACTGCTGCTGTCTCTTCTAGCTCCGTCACGGCTACCGCTTGGTGCGTTGCCGCCACTTCCGCCACTACGACGAGCTCCGCCGCCATAACCACGTCCGCCGCCACCGCTTGATGGACGTCCGCCGCTACGGTTACCTTTATAACCACCGCCGCCGCCGCGAGAATTTCCGCGTGATGGTAATGGACGCTCTTCCGAAATTGATACAGGTGTATCATTCGGTTCGCGAGTTAATGAACGAAGTGCTGCTGCAACTAGATCTTTAGCTTCGAATTTCTCAAGCAAATCAGCTGCAAGATGTGTATAATCACTCAATTCATTTTTAGTAACAATTTCAGTAAGTTGTTCCACAGCCACACGTTGCTGACCAAGAATTGCTTCGTCAGAAGAAGGTGGGTTCAATGGAGTCATTTGTTTTTTAGTTGTTTCTTCTACAATACGAAGGTAACCCATTTCACGTGGTGTTACGAATGTAATTGCTACTCCACTTTTCCCTGCGCGTCCTGTACGACCAATACGGTGAACATAGCTTTCAGGATCTTGTGGAATATCGAAGTTGTAAACGTGTGTTACGCCTGAAATATCGAGTCCACGTGCCGCAACGTCAGTTGCAACAAGGATATCAACTTTACCTTCTTTGAATTGCTTAAGGACAGACATCCGTTTCGCTTGAGTCAAGTCGCCGTGAATTCCTTCAGCAATGTATCCACGGATACCTAGTGCCTGAGATAGTTCGTCAACGCGACGTTTGGTACGACCAAAGATGATTGCAAGTTCAGGTTGTTGAACATTTAGAAGACGTGAAAGGATATCAAACTTTTCGCGTTCTTGTGATTTAACGAAGAACTGTTCGATATTTTCAACAGTCATTTCTTTAGACTTGATTTTAACCATTTCCGGGTTTTTCATGAACGTTTCTGCAATTTTGCGGATTGGTCCAGGCATAGTAGCCGAGAATAGAAGTGTTTGGCGCTCAGCCGGTACACTCGCAAGAATTGTGTTGATGTCTTCGATGAAGCCCATGTTCAACATTTCATCTGCTTCGTCAAGTACAAGTGTTTGTACGCCGTCTAATTTCAATGTTTTACGTTTGATATGGTCAAGAATACGTCCTGGCGTACCAACGATGATTTGTGGGTTATTGCGCAATGCACGGATCTGACGTCCAATTTCTTGTCCACCGTAAACAGAAAGAATGCGTACACGTTTGTCAGCACCAATTCTGTAGATTTCTTCAGAAACCTGAATAGCCAATTCGCGTGTTGGAGCAATTACAAGTGCCTGTACTGCAGTGTTTCTGATATCAACCTTTTCAATGATTGGAATACCAAATGCAGCTGTTTTACCAGTACCAGTTTGTGCCTGGCCGATAACGTCGCGACCTTCCATACCAAAACGGACAGTACCTTCTTGGATTGGTGTTGCTTCTTCAAACCCCATTTTAGCTAGTGCGCGTTGTGTTGATTCACTGATATTTAAATCCGAAAAATTAGTCAAACTTATCAATCTCCTTTGTTTTTTCATTTGACAATTGGTTACATTTGCAAATGAAGGCACGGCAAATTCGAGCCTGTTAAAAGGGAACGTTTCCGATATTTTGCATTCTCTATAGTATAAGTAGAGGTTATGGTTGAAAAGGAAAGCCCGGTCTTTGCCGAGCGGTTCGATCAATGGACAATTCGTCCAACTTATATGAGCAAACCGTTATATTCAAAAAAAAGTACCCTTCACTTCTTGAAGAGTGCTACGTAAATGTATCCAATGTTCATCACAGTATACCATGGGAAAAAGCACTTCGCAATCAATCCGCTTAAGTAGTAATAATCAGTTTACTCACCAAAAAGCGAAAGCGGCTCGCCTAGACGCTGGAGCTAGACATCATCAAAAAGCCAATTTTTCACTCACCCATGGTCAATCTTCCCGCATGAACCGAAGCACTTCATTGAACCAATTGTCACAGTCATCGCTGTAACAGATATGATGCTTCCCAACAGGTGATTTTATGAATTCCTTTTTTTCGGAGCCAAGTTTTTTTAACAAGTGCTCAGCGGTAGTAAACGGGACAATTCCATCTTTCTCACCTTGAACGATACATACAGGTGTTTTAATCAAACCATAATAAGGTTTGACGATGCTCACAATGCGTAAAAATTCGAAGACTGCACGCAACGGTGTGTGTGCAAGCTTATATTCATACAAATGATAAAATGTATTTGGTGGATATTTTTTCATAAGCGGTTTTGCCAACATGATTCTCATCTCTTTCAAAAGGATGCGTGGACTTATATATCTTGCCGCCGCGCTTAACAAGACAAGTTTGTCGATTTTATACCTCAGTCCAAGATACATCGCAATCAGTCCGCCCATCGAAAAGCCGACCACGATTACGCGGTCGACTTCTTTTTGCAGTCTTTTAAGTGCAAGTTCCGCTTCCATCAACCAGGAAGCAGCGGATCCTTTTTCAAGATTCAGCGTGATGCCATGGCCAGTCAATGTCGGTATAGCTAACTGCCAGTTCGTTTTCATTTTCAAGAAATTCACAAGCGGCCTTACTTCAAATGGACCGCCTGTAAAGCCATGTATGAATAGCACGCCCGTTTTCATTTCCCGGCTCCTTTACCCATCAGATCTTCTAGAATATATTCAAGTGCCATTCCACGTGAACCTTTTAACAGTACAATCGAATCTACGCCAGTATATTCCCGGAGTGCGTTCACAATAGGAGTATAATCCTTTTCTGACCATAATAGCCGCGTTTCCATGCCACCGTTTTGCAATTTATCATGTAACCATTTCATACGCGGACCATAGAGTAGAATGCCTTCTAGCTTCATCGCAACCAGTTCATCGGCTAGATTTTCATGATAAACCTGCTCTTCGTCACCCAGTTCTAACATATCAGCAAGTACAACCCATTTTTCTTTACGTAATTCAGTATCCTCCATGAAAGCAAGTGCTGCACGCATTGATGTCGGTGCTGCGTTGTATGCGTCATTAATGAACAATGCACCATTATCGACACCAACCGGCTGCATACGCATATCCGTTAAGGACGCTTGGCGAAGTGATCCGCGGATGTCATCGACACTGATAGCTGCTTCATTTGCAATAAGAATTGCAGCCAGCGCATTTTTAACTTGATGTGCCCCGTATACAGGGATTGTGAATTCTCCGTCTAGTAAGCCAGTGACTGTAAAACGACTTCCTTCATCGCCAGATTCAATCTTTTCGAGTGACAACATCGTTTCTTTTTCATAGCCAAACGAAACAGCTTGAACTGCAGTAAGCTGATCAACAAGACCTTGTAGAAGCGGTTCGTCGCCGTCGTAAAATAGCTTGCCACCTTCTTGCAATCCATCGATAATTTCGAATTTCGCTTTGGCGATTCCTGCACGCGATCCAAGATCCTGCATATGCGCTTCTCCGATATTCGTAATCACAGCAAAATGTGGTTTCGCCAGTTTCGATAAAAAGGAAATTTCCCCAAACCCACTCATGCCCATTTCCAAGATTGCAAACTCGGTATCTTCCTCAAGCGACAATATCGTCAATGGTAAACCAAGTTCATTATTATAGTTCCCTTCCGTTTTTCGGACGTTGAAATACGGAGACAAAACACTTGCAATTAAATCCTTTGTTGATGTTTTGCCATTCGAGCCTGTAATACCGACGACTTTACATTGAAGCATCCCCCGATAAACGCGCGCCATTTCCTGGAGTGCCAATTCGGGATTCTCGACGAAAATTAACGGCACATTTGCAGGTGGATCCGGTTCATCTTTCATCCATAAAGATGCGACAGCACCCTGTTTAATCGCTTGTTCCACATAATTGTGACCATTTACTTGTTCCCCACGAAAAGGGATAAATAGGTCCCCCGCCGATGCAGTTCGTGAATCAATGGACACACCCGTTGCGAATATGTCTTCTAAATTTTGGCCAGCCGCCTGTATCCAATCAGCGATTTCGCTTAACTTCCGTTTCACTTCAAATCACACTCAATCCATCGTATATTGTAATGTTTGCTTTTCCGCATGTCGTTCCAGTGCTAGTTCGATCAGCCCGTTGATTAATTCAGGATAAGCTACACCTGTTTTCTGCCATAGTAGCGGGAACATGCTTGTCGGTGTAAAACCTGGCATTGTATTCACTTCATTAATCAAGACTTCGTCGTCCGAAGTGACAAAAAAGTCTGCACGGACGAGTCCCGAACAGTCAAGCACTTTAAAGGCACGGACAGCCATGTCTTCCATTGTCTTTTTAACTTCCTCAGTTACTTGTGCAGGAATGGCCAGTGTTGTGTTGCCATCTGTATATTTCGCTTCATAATCGTAAAATGCCGCAACAGGTTTAATCTCCCCTGACACTGAGCATAGCGGTTCGTCGTTACCCATGACGCCCATTTCGATTTCACGTGCAGTTACGCCTTGTTCGACGATGATTTTCCGGTCGAATTTCAGGGCAATATCCACAGCTTCGATTAAACCTTTGCGGTCCGTTGCCATGCTTATACCCACACTGGAACCAAGATTCGCAGGTTTTACGAACATCGGCCAGCCGAGCTCTGTTTCCATTTTGTCGACTAACTGTTGCTGTTCTTTAACCCATCCAGTACGGATAAAGTGTACATAAGGCACTTGTTTCAATCCTACTTGCGCGAATAACTGCTTCATGACGACTTTGTCCATTCCCGCTGACGATGCCAGTACACCATTACCGACGTAAGGGACATTCATCACCTCAAAGAACCCTTGAACCGTTCCATCTTCACCATTTGTTCCGTGCAAAAGTGGAAAAATGACGTCTGGAGCGCCCGTTCCTCCATTCAAGAAAGCATGTATACTATCTGGTTGACTGGAACCATTCCCCTCAAGGCGAAGCTCTTCAATCGTTTTCGCAGAGCTTTCAAGTGATTCTCCTTTTCTCCACTCACCGTCGTACGTTATATAAATTGGAACTACTTCGTATTTATCAAAGTCCACCGCTTGTGTCACTGCACGTGCAGTCGACAGCGACACCTCATGCTCAGCTGATTTTCCACCGTAGACCAATCCTAGTTTTTTCTTCATATTTTCCCCTCACAATCTATTAGTTTCATTCCTTCAGTTTACCATGAACAGCTCACATTCATGATGATTTTATGTAAGATATTCAACCAAACAACTTAAGTCCCGTAACACCTGCAATGATGAAGGATAAAAACAGGAACTTTAGCGCACTTCGCTTTTCACGAAAAAAAACCATGCCAATTAGAACACTACCTGCTGCACCTATTCCCGCCCAAACGGCATACCCTGTTCCAACGGGTAAATCTTTAATAGCGACTGATAATAAAAAGAAACTGAGTGCTGCTGTTAGAACAGTCAATACTGTATATTTTTTATTTCGGAATCCTTCCGATAATTTCATCATAATAACGAACGCCACTTCGAATAGCCCCGCAATAATTAAGATTATCCAAGACACTATTTAGTCTCCCCCTGTCCATCAGCAAGTTTAAGTCCGACGATGCCAACAAGAAGAAGCACTAGAAAAAACAGTTTACCAATACCTGCTCCTTCATTGAATAGGATAATACCGACAATTGCTGTTCCAGCCGCACCGATTCCTGTAAAAATGGCATATGCAGTACCAATGGGTATTTTCTCCATTGCTTTCGCGAACAGGAAAAAGCTAACTATGATGAAAACCAGCGTTACTATTGAAGGGAGAAGGACTGTAAAGCCCTGCGCTTCTTTTAATCCAATTGCCCAAATGATTTCAGTCATGCCTGCGATCAGTAAATAAATCCATGCCACAACGAAAATCTCCTCTCATATTCACACAGTTAAAATAGACCTTAAATTCCCCACAAGTTTAGCATGCCCATCTTTCAAGAGGCAACTTCGCGGTTGCCTTTACGTCCAATATGAGGAAATGCATACTCTACTCCGATGAGCTATACTTAAGAATGCTAGATTAGATGGAAAAACAGGTGATAATATGAAACAAACAAACAAGCCTGCAGATCGTTTCGACTGGACACTAGCCTTTATTTTATTGCTATTTTGCATTATAAGCATATTTACAATTGCTTCCGCTCAAACATCCGGGCAGTATTCAATAAACTTCGTGCCATTACAAATTAGATGGTATATCGTAGGCGCATTCATCATTGCTATGGCTATGTATCTGGAACCTGAACAATATAAACAGATGGCATGGTACTTATACGGACTCGGAGTTTTTCTTCTCGCCTTCCTCTTTTTCGCCCCAGGAGGAGATGGACAAATTGCTGAAATGCGACTTGGCGCAAAAAGATGGCTTCATCTTCCGGCTATCGGAACAATTCAACCTTCTGAATTCATAAAAACATTTTTCATCCTAGGCATGGCGCGCATGGTGAGTTCTCATAATGAAAACTTTGTGGAAAGAACAATAAAAACGGATTTTCTTCTCCTTGGAAAGATTATGGTTGTTCTTCTCCTACCGCTCGCATTCATTGTGAAACAGCCTGACCTCGGAACTTCTTTAGTATTCATGGCAATTACGGCCGCCGTCATTGTCGTTGCAGGAATTTCATGGAGAATTCTGTTACCACTTTTCGCAGGAACAGCCGCAATTGGTGGGGGATTATTATGGATGGCCCTCTATGCGCAAGATTTCATGGAAGACACACTCGGTTTTTCCCGCTACCAGTTTAAAAGAGTTTATTCGTGGCTCGATCCATATTCTTACCCTTCTGATGAGGGTTATAACCTACTAACCTCCATGACAGCTATCGGCTCAGGTGGTATTAACGGCAAAGGTTTTCAAAGTCGCGAAGTATACATTCCAGAAAATCATACCGATTTCATATTCAGTGTTATCGGAGAAGAATACGGCTTCATAGGCGCTAGTCTCGTGATTACATTGTTTTTCATCCTTATTTATCATTTGACGCGTGTTGCACTTGAACTAAAAGATCCATTTAGCGTGTATGTCTGTACAGGTATTATCGCCATGATTACGTTCCATGTCTTTGAAAACATAGGCATGACAATCCAGTTACTTCCGATTACCGGAATCCCCCTACCATTCATCAGTTACGGCGGGAGTTCGCTAATGAGTAATATGCTCGCAATCGGTTTAGTCTTCAGTATGAAATTCCATCATCGAACGTATTTGTTCGACTCTGATGATGAAGATTGATTAGCAGAGTTCATTAGACAATAGTAAAAAAAGAAACCATCGCAACTCCTTTCCGTTATACTAAGAAATGTAGAAAGTAATCCTATTTTAGTGAAATCAAGGTGACTAAATATGAAAATACCTAATAAACCGGCAGATCGTTTTGACTGGACACTTGCATTTATCCTGCTGTTATTTTTCCTTGTCAGCTTGTTCGCGATTGCTTCGGCTCAGACGACTGGCCAATACACCATAAACTTCGTACCCTCGCAAATTCAATGGTACTTCATCGGATGTGTCATTATCGCGATTACGATGTTTTTAGAACCGGATCAATATAAGAAAGCTGCCTGGATTATTTACGGCGGCGGTGTATTTATTTTAGCCCTGCTAATTATTCTTCCGGATAGCATGGAGCTTGTGGCAAAAAGAAATGGTGCAAAAAGCTGGTTTCACCTCCCTGGGGTAGGAAGCATCCAACCCGCTGAGTTCATGAAGACATTTTTCATCATCGGCATGGCGCGCATGATTACGACGCATCACGAAAAGTTCGTTAAGAAAACATTGAAGACCGACTTTTTTTTACTAGGGAAAATAATTGCTGTTCTATTCTTGCCGTTGCTTTTCATCATGATGCAGACCGATCTTGGTACTGGACTTGTCTTCATAGCGATTACGGCAGCGTTCGTCGTTGTAGCAGGAATTACGTGGCGAATAATTTTGCCAGTATTTGTCGGGACCGCGACGATTGGAGCGACTTTGCTGTGGATGACACTCTATGCACAGGACTTCCTTCAAAACAAACTTGGTTTAAGACCATATATGTTTGAACGTATCTATTCATGGCTCGATCCTTATTCCTATTCTTCGAATGAAGGGCGTCACCTTATTACGTCACTCAATGCGATTGGCTCGGGTGAAGTTTTCGGAAAAGGTTATAAAGGCCGCGAAGTGTACGTCGCAGAAAGCCACACCGATTTCATCTTCACAACGATTGGGGAAGATTGGGGATTCATCGGCGCTAGCTTAGTTATTTGCTTGTACTTTTTCCTCATTTATCACTTGACGAAAATTACGCTTGAATTGAAAGATCCATTTAGTACGTATATATGCGCAGGTATTATTGCAATGATTACGTTCCATGTCTTTGAAAACATCGGGATGACGATTCAGCTACTCCCGATTACTGGCATCCCGCTGCCATTCATCAGTTATGGCGGTAGTTCACTAATGGGGAATATGCTCGCAATTGGATTAGTATTCAGTATGAAGTACCATCATAGGACGTACATGTTTAGTTCGGATGATGACGAATAAAGAATAGCGGAAAGCGCCCGCTTAGACGCGACAGGCATAAGTCGATCTAGCTATGTGGCGCCCTTTGCCACATAGCTGAATTGCTTATGACCCGAGCGGCTGGCGCCTGGAGTCTAGACACCAAGACAAAAAAAAGCTTCGACGGAAAAATCCGTCGAAGCTTTTTTTTGTCTTGGTACTATCACTTTCTTTATTGAGATTGAATTTGTGGGGCTTGTGCAAGTGGCGCGAGGGCTTTCAGCATTTCCAGACGGGATTTCGTCATCGTAGCCGAAACACCCAACTTCGCCAAGTTGGAGATGATTGTTTTCAAATCAACTTCTTTAGCCATCTTTTCCACCTCGACCTTTCTATTAGTTCTAGACGAATATGCATCAGTAAAGTTTCGTTCTACAGGTAAATGTCGTTCTATTTTGCTCGTACTACAATTATACCACTCCTGTCCACTTTTAAATCTTTCATTATTGTTACAGTTATTAACTTTTTGTAAATGTTTCATACATCAAGGTAGGTAATTTGACAAAAAATCTATTTGCAGATGAATTTTCCGGGTAGCGTTGTTTACTTTGGACAAAACGTTGTTTACTTTCCACTTAGTGTTATCAACTTCAGACAATACATTGTAAACCTACCACCTCCTCCCCTTTTCCATTGTCTGATTTACATACGAAGGGTAGAATGAATATATTGATTCAGTCGAAAGTGGGTTTGAATATGAAAAAAGCAATCCTTCTACTTATGTCCGTACAATTTTTTGTTTATCTTGGGTTTGGTATTATAATTCCAATTCTTCCTGAAGTTATCTTGCAGCAAGGATTATCTGAAGTACATGTTGGCGGATTACTGACCGTTTATGCACTAGCATCTTTCTTTACCGCGCCGCTATGGGGGGCTTTGTCAGACAGAACCGGAAGAAAAAAGCTCATTTTAATAGGACTAATTGGCTTCAGTCTTAGTTTCTTCCTATTTGCTTTGTTCATCGAGAACTTGCCGCTATTGTACGCGTCACGCGTTGTGGGAGGGATATTCTCTGGTGCACTTTACACCGCTGTTACTGGATTCGTTGCAGATATGACGGATGAAGAAAACCGTAATAAATATATGGGACTGCTTGGTATGTCAATTGGACTTGGTTTTATTTTCGGACCAGCAATCGGGGGCGTACTTGGTAATGTCAGTCTTCAATTACCATTCATTGCTTCTGGTACCTTGACAGTGCTCCTTATGATTTATGCAGGAATTATATTGAAGGAACCGGAACGACGTGGAGAGGCGAATAAACGTGCTCTCCTACCAAAAGGTGGAGCTATGCTTTGGCAATATCGTATCCGTTATCTATTTCTATTCTCGTTCATGGTGACATTCCTTCTCGCCGGGCTTGAATCTACGTTCCAGCTGTTCCAAATCTCAAAAATTGAAATCACACCACTTCAGCTTGGTTACTTGTTTATGGCTAGTGGTTTCGTCGACGCGGCAATTCAAGGCGGCGTCGTTCGCCGTGTGAAAAACGGAACGGAAACGAAATGGATTATTGGGGCGCAGATTGTTACCGCACTTGGCCTATTCCTTATTCCGTTTACATCAAGCCTCTTCTGGGCTGGTTTTGCGCTGAGTGTCTTCACTGCGGGGAACGCACTTGCCCGTACGGTACTCGTTTCATTAACAACAAAAGAGTCGGGCGGAAAATACGGAACGGCTGCTGGGATGACATATTCTATGGACAATATGGGACGCATCATCGGTCCGCTGCTATTCACATGGATTTTCACGCAAGAAGCCGGCAATATGTACTTCATTTCCACAGTTCTTGCAGTTCTATCTATCGGGCTAATCTTTGCCTTTAGGAAGTCTGCTAAATCGTTGCGGAATTTGGAAGCAACGCTGAATAACTAATACGAATAGTAAAGACCACCTTTCTAAAATTGAAGACAGGTGGTCTTTGCTATTTCACATTAAAAATGTTGCTAATAATTATTCTGAAATAACCTCTGATTCCTTCACATTTGAATTTCCGAGTTCCGGATGAGCTTTAATCATGACTGATGGCCGCGCCAACACGAGAATAACTCCAATTAGTATTAGACTCGAAACAATGAGAATCCATTGTGCCGGGAATATATCATATAAGAACCCGTAGATAACTACTCCAAGGGGCATAAGTGCCATCGACATTGTTTCCAGGATTGAAAATACGCGTCCTTTATAATCATCGTCAATCATTTTCTGCATCATTACTTGCATGGGCGTATTTACTATAATTATTGTTGCTCCAAAGCTAAACATGACGAATGCATAAAACCCAAACATAAAATTATAGTGCATAGGTATTAAAAGAGGAATTGCTACGCTTCCCATAATGGCACCCATTCCGAGAATGCCTCGTTTTGAGACAAGCAACGGATACTTCACTTCTTTACGCATCGTCAGATAGATTGACAATAGTAGCATCCCCACCGCAAATGCACCTTCCGTCAATCCAAAATGTGTCGATACCATCTTCATCTTTTCAATAAGAATGAAGGAATAACCGACTTGGAATGCACCAAATAGAAAGTTGATGAATAAAGCAATCCAAATCAATGTCATCAGAATTGGTTGTAATTTTAAATAGGCTAATCCAGCCTTCATACTTTGCATCATCGATTCCTTCGGTTCCCCATCGACTATTTCTTTACGTTTCGCAAATAACTTGAAATTCATCGTTGATTCTAGAAATACCCCAATAATCGAAGCAGTCATATACATTATGAGAAATACCGGCATCGGGACTGTTCCATACAATAAACCACCTACCGCCGGGCTTCCGATTGCCGCAAATGAAATGGACATTTGGTTCAGAGACATCGCTTTTTGAATTCGTCCTTCATCAATTAGTCCAGTAATAGAAGAGCTGAACGTTACGCCCGAAAATGTTGATGTGATCGATAAAACAACAGTTGTATTGTAGATTGCAATTAAAGACAATCCAGAAGTCAGACTTACAATCAAGAGCCCCCCGATTGCAAGAGTTGAAGCAACTTGAGCGGTAATAATGATTGTCTTTCTTGAATACCGATCAGCCGCGTAGCCTGCAAAAGGCGCAACGAGTGTCCGTGGTAAAAGGTTGCAAATAAGGTTCGTCGCAAAACTTGTTGCGGATCCAGTTAGTTGTAAAATGTAAAAACTAATAGCGAATGCATATACCTGTGCCCCGAACGAAGAAATGAGCTTACTGATTGTGAACGTCCACAGATGATAAGTAGCTTTTTTAAGCTTTAAAACCTCTTGCATACAAACACTCCTGTCTGAATTGTTTAATTTCATTAAACGAATAATAACATGATAAACACTTCCATTACAAGTTAAAGTTTAATATAATTAAACTACGTAATTAAAACAGTGGAGGTGTGACCTATCGAAACGTTAGGTGAGCGAATACGCAAATTACGAAAACAACGGAAATTGACGTTGGAGGCTTTAGCGGGTGATGAGCTAACAAAAGGCATGCTCAGTCTCATCGAGAATAACAAGGCGAATCCTTCGATGGAAAGCCTGTCTTATATAGCAGTAAGACTCGGTGTAGAAGTGGTGGAGTTATTGGAAGAAGTAAGCACATATGAACTAAGAGCACTGCTTGAGAAAGCGGAGATTCTATATAATACCGAATTTGATGTACGGACTGATGAATACACTCAGCTCATCACGCTAGTTGAGCCCTATGTCCCAAAATTGACACAAGGTTATGAATCAGCGCGCCTATTGGAAATATATAGTCGCTGTATTTATTATGAAAAAAAGAGTGGATGGCAAGTATTTTCCGATCGAGCTGCAACAATGTATGATCTGATGAACATTATTCCGAGGCGCGCAAGCATAGGAATATTCCGGGCATTTGTCAAATTTACCGAGCATAACTATGCACAATCACTAAGTACTTTGCTCCACGAACGTTCCGAAATCGAAGCTCGAAATGCATTTATCGATCCGATGACACGGCTTGACCTCGATTATATGGAAGCTGTTCTCCTTTTTGCAGTAGGAGATTCCGAATCTGCCATACGAGTCATGAAAAGCGGTATTGAATTCTCAAAGCAGGAGCGGGTGTTTTATCGTATCGACCACTTATATAGGCTAGCAACCGCTCATGCAATAATGGAGGAAGATGAAGACCAATACGCTTATTATTTAAAGAAATTAACCCAATACGGGGATTTCACGGAAGATAAAGAAGCAATATTTTTCACGAAGTTTGCGGAAGTCCATTATTTAAATTCTTTCAAAAAGTCCTACAAGGAAGCGCAAGAACAATGGGATCAGTTCTTAGATAAAGGTAAGTATTCTAATGACTACAGTCCCTTTATTAATCTAGAAAAAGGAAAATCCTTTTTCGGATTAAATGAATTTGAACATGCACTCGTGGCCCTCGAAAAAGTGAAGATTGCAGACTATACCCATCATCCATTCGACTTGTCGATTTTTTATGAAAAGGATGCATATAAAGCACTTTGCTACATGGAATTAGGCAATCTTATTGAAGCGAGACGCCTTGCAGGGCTCGCCATGCAGAACATTTCAATGATGCCCCGTACGCCTTATAAAGATTTTATTTTGGAGACATATGAATTGTTAACAAAATAAAAATACCGCAGAAGACAATCGCGTCTTCTGCGGTATTTTTTGTTTTATGATTGGTCTGAAGTGATATATGATCGGTCAACCAAGATTTATGCTCGATTGCGAGATTATATGATCGGTCAACCAAGATTTATGCTCGATTGCAAGATTATATGATCGGTCAAGCAAATTTATGCTCGATTACAAAGTTATACGATCGGTCAAGCAAATTTATGCTCGATTGCAGCGTTATACGATCGGTCAAGCAAATTTATGCTCGATCGCAGTGTTATATGATCGGTCAAACACACTTTATGATCGATTGACGACTTATACTTCAGCCGTCTGCTTATCAAGCGGAGCGTTGTACATGTCTTTATCCAATTCGCCCGTTACACGTGCAGTCGTAACACCCGCCGTCATGGATCCGCTGACGTTTAATGCTGTACGGCCCATGTCGATGAGCGGTTCTACTGAAATCAGCAGTCCTGCTAATACAATCGGCAAGTCCAGTGCTGATAGAACAAGAATCGCAGCGAATGTTGCTCCGCCACCAACTCCAGCAACTCCGAATGAGCTGATTGCCACGATAGCGATCAATGTAACAAGGAATGTTGGTTCAAGTGGGTTCTGTCCTACTGAAGGTGCAATCATCACTGCAAGCATCGCAGGGTAGATACCAGCACAACCATTTTGACCGATTGACAGGCCGAATGAGCCGGCAAAGTTGGCAATACCATCAGGTACGCCGAGACGATTCGTCTGTGTATCAATGTTTAGTGGAAGCGCCCCTGCACTCGATCTTGAGGAGAAAGCAAATATCAATACTTCCCCTGCTTTTTTCACGTAAGTGATTGGGTTTAATCCCGATAGCGTAATAATGATTAAGTGAATGCCGAACATGATTAAAATCGCTACATACGAAGCAAGTACAAACTTGCCTAGACTATAGATAGCCGCAAAGTCAGACGTCGCTACGGTCGTTGCAATAATCGCTAAAATACCGTATGGAGTCAAGCGCAAGACAATCTTTACAACACCCATGATCAGAGAATAGATTGCATCGATTCCCTTTTTCACTGTAGCTGCATTTTTTTCATCTCTTCTTGTAAGTGTCAAATACGCAAATCCAAGGAATGCCGCAAAGATGACAACCCCAATTGTTGAAGTTGGTCGTGCACCTGTGAAGTCAAGAAACGGATTCGCAGGCAATAAGTCTATTAACTGATCAGGCAACGGACGGTCCGCGACTCCTTCCGATCGTTCTTCAATAGAAACACCGCGTGCAAGCTCAGCTTCTCCCTGCACTATTTCCTTCGCATCAAGGCCGAAAAGAAGTGTAACAGAAATCCCGATAACCGCGGCGATTGCAGTTGTTCCAATAAGAAGTCCTAATATCAATCCCGCCATCTTACCAAAATTCTTGCCGATTGTTATTTTCGTGAATGCCCCAAGAATTGAAATGAAAACGAGTGGCATAACAATCATCTGAAGTAATTTAACATAACCTGTTCCTATCAAGTTAAACCACGGCATAGACTCCTGCAATACTGTTGAATCTGTACCGTATGCGAAGTGTAAAATAAGTCCGTATGCGATTCCGAGACCCAGCCCGGTGAAAACACGTTTTGAAAACGAAACCTTTTTGCGATGCATACTATATAGTATACCGACGAGCAAGAGCAACCCGGCAATGTTTAAAATAAGTAATAATGTATTCACTTTTCTTCCTCCTAAGTTTTAGATAGCGTGTAGCATAAAGCACACTTTAAACCATTAATGTCTATCAGTCAAGTAGGTTTTATCTTAACTTCCACTGTTACTTCTTTTTTCTAAGTCTTCCGTTATACTAGTAAGATAAGCATTATATGTAAAGGAGGCCGCTTATGACTCAACTAATCAGCATCTCGGTTACGGCAGTTTTTATTTTGAATATATTTCTTGCGATTGCCCTTATCTTTCTAGAAAGAAGAGACCCAACCTCAACTTGGGCATGGCTCCTCGTCATATTTTTCATTCCATTTTTCGGTTTCTTTATTTACCTTTTACTCGGCAGGCAACTGAGGGAAAAACACCTTTTCCGGTGGGAAGGACGGAGTAAAATTGGTATCGATCAATTGATTGATTATCAAATTGAAGCAATAGAAGAAGATACCCTCGAATTTAGGCTAGATGATACAGCTCACTACAAGGATATGATTTACCTTCATCTTAGAAATAACCACGCTGTCTTGACGCAAGACAATGACGTTCAGGTTTTCAACGATGGCGCAGCTAAATTTGATGCACTTATCCATGACCTCGAGCAAGCAAAGGATCATATTCATTTTCAAACTTACATTTTCAAATTGGATACCCTGGGGACTAGGATACTAAACGTTTTAATACGAAAAGCGAAGCAAGGCGTAAAAGTGCGTGTACTCTTCGATGATATCGGTTCACGAGGGCTTCGCAAGAGACACTTGAAGGAACTGATTGATAACGGAGGAGATGTTGAAGCGTTTTTCCCAGCTACTATGCCGCTTATCAATCCTCGAATGAATTTCAGGAACCATCGTAAAATCGTTGTTATCGACGGGCGAATTGGTTATGTTGGTGGATTCAACGTAGGCGATGAGTACTTGGGGCTGAACAAGAAGTTTGGCTATTGGCGCGATACACATCTGCGGATTGAAGGAAGTGCGGTACACCCGCTTCAGACGAGGTTTATATTGGACTGGAACCAAGCATCTGAAAAAAATGATATCGAATATGCAGAGCACTTCTTCCCTGCTATCCCTCGTAAAGGTTCCGTCGGGATGCAGATTGTGTCGAGTGGACCCGACTCAGAATGGGAACAGATTAAAGACGGTTATTTGAAAATGATTTTCATAGCGAAGAAATATATTTATATTCAAACGCCTTATTTCATCCCAGATATCAGCTTCTTGGACGCGCTACGCATTGCATGTCTCTCTGGAATCGATGTGCGGATAATGATTCCGAACAAGCCTGACCATATGTTTGTATACTGGGCAACCTATTCAAATGTTGGTAAATTATTAAAAGCAGGAGCAAAAGTTTATATTTATGAAAATGGCTTCCTGCATACCAAGCAAATCGTCGTTGATGATGAGCTTTCAACCGTCGGAACTGCCAATATCGATGTCCGCAGCTTCAAATTGAATTTTGAAGTCAACGCCTTCATTTATGATCGTGAAAAATCACATGAATTAGCTGAGCTTTTCGAACAGGATATGCAATTATCGACTGAATTAACCTATGAAATGTATTTGGAACGTTCTCGTCTCATTAAATTAAAAGAATCAGTTTCAAGACTACTTTCACCAATTTTATGATATAAGAAAAGCTTAATACGCCCGCTAGACGCGACAGGCATAAGTCGAGCGGCTGGCGCCTGAAGCTAGACACTAAGAAAAGCGCAAGATGGCTGGAGTCTAAATACCGACCTAAATACTTTCTTTTCATAGAACAAAAGGGACGCACCGCTAAAACGGTACGTCCCTTTTGTTCTATGAAAATATGAGTCACTTATGTGTTTATTGGACCCCTAAATATTCTTCTAACGTAAGATTTTTCTTGAAAATTTCGTCCGCAATTTCAAGACCAACATAACGGAAATGCCAAGATTCATGCATATATCCTGTAATCTGTTCTTTCCCCACTGGATAGCGCATAACGAAGCCGAATCGGTGAGCGTTTGCTGCCACCCATTTTCCTGCTTCTGTTTCCCCAAATGATGATGAAGCAAAGTGCTGTTCGAAATTCACTTCACCAATATCGAATGCCAGCCCTGTTTGATGTTCAGAATAACCCGGGCGTGCACTGTAGGTATCGGCCGCTTTCTCACCATCACGAGCAACATATCTCTCGTAAAGTGTCGTCTGGTATTCAAATGAGCGATAGGTGCTGAATGCATTGAGATTAAAACCTGTAAGTTTCGCTTCTGCCGCCATTCTTTCAAATGCCCCACGCGCTTTTTTGTCTTCTCCAGGTGCGTATGTTGCCGGAAGCGGATACTTTTTATTGGCGAGTAAAATCCCTTTTACAAACTTCGGTTCTTTAGGAAGCGTCTGACCTTCGATATATCCTCCGTTGTCAATCGCTGGATTCGGCTTTACTTCAGTACCAGATCCTGCACCGTTGTTTTTTGTTGGTTTGGATGGAGATTCAGGCGTAACCTCCTGCACTTTCCCGGGTTCGTCCTCTTCTTTCGTTTCATCAGCATCGGGTTGCTCTACAAGGTCAGGGAGTTCGGTTGGTTCTGTTTCGTGGGCTGCGTCCTCATCCCCATTTGCAACAGACATACCAATGACTTCCTGCCCTTTTTTAATACTTTTTTCTACATCCCAGTCATTCATTCCAAGTCCAATTAGGAGTCCTGTCATAATGAAGCCGGAAATAATTAAAGTGATTGTTAAAGCTTTACCCTTTTTTTTCTTATTGGTATAGTTGTTTTTTCGTTTCATCAATAAGCCTACCTTCTCAATATATATGTATAGTCTACCATCATTTTTCTTTGTGGTCTGCGTATGCTATCATTTAATTTCACGATTATTGAATAGTTTGCAAGGGAGCGATAGGATGAAGAACCAAAGATGGCTTTCGATGAGTTTTTTCGCTTTTTTCTTTACTTGGGGCGTATTTCTTCCCTATTGGACTGGCTGGCTAACAATTGAAAAAGGTTTATCCGTAACAGCAGCAAGTTTTATTATGGGTGCTGGAATGATTGCACGATCGTTATCCACATTCCTTATCTTCCCGTATCTGACTCGAAAAATATCCATGATCCGTGTGATGAAATGGATTTCACTTACAGCACTTATTTTAACGCTCCTCTATTTACCAGACTCACCTTTCATCGTACTTCTTATTATTACCGTTCTATTCAGTGCAATCTATCCGATGATATTGCCTGCCGTCGAAAGCGGCGCGTCTATTTTAATGCAGATAGAAGGAATTCATTACGGAAAGAGCCGATCGTTCGGATCAATTGGCTACACTATTGCTTTGTTATTAATCGGAGCAGCTACAGCTATTTGGACTGAGCAAGCAATCCTTTACATAATGATTGTTGGGTTAACTATCTTAACATTATTTTTCATGCGACCAGCACCAAAAGCTTTACAATTAAATCCAGTTCATGACGACACTACTAAACAAGCCATCAATTTCAAATCGCTCTTGACGTCCAAAGAATTTGCAATTATCTTGCTACTCGCCATCCTTTTACAAGGGGCGCATGCGTCCTATTATAACTTCGGATTCATTTTCTTAGATAATCTTGGTGTTAATGGTCTTTATATCGGGATTATCTTGAATATAGCAGTGTTATTTGAAATATTGTTTTTTACACGTGCTGATCGATTGCTTGCAAACCTTAAAGTCTCCACGATGTTTCTCATAGCAGGAATCGGATCCACGGTAAGATGGATACTTATTGCTTTGTTTCCATACATATCTGTTTTCATCGGCACTCAAATACTCCATGCCTTGTCGTTTGGTGTAGCCCATTTTGCGTTCATAAAATTCATTTCTCAAAAACTGCCCCATGATCAACTTGCTACAGCACAAGGAATGTATGCAGCATTCGCGATGAGCCTGAGCACCGCAATCCTGACATTTTTAGGTGGTTACTTATATGACGTTTCACCACGGCTCGCATTTCTCGGTATGATTATTTGTTCTATTCCAGCTATCATCATCGTGCTGATGACTAGAAAGAAATATGCCTATTAATAGAATAGACGCTTACCGGAAATTTCAGTTCCCGGTAAGCGTCTTTTCTTTACCTATATGTGTTGAAATAAAGAATCCTACCAACAACGCTAGGGGACGCCTTCGCTGGAGATTATATAGAATCACTCATTCAACATATATAATTAATCATATGTTCAACTTACCTAACAATATTAAATATGAGCAACACTACAAAAGCGCCTCCGAAAAAAATAGACATCCATAACATCCATTTCGACTCGCGTACCATACCCTGCTCACGAAATGATTTCGCCCGAGCCCCATTCGTCAATGAAAACAGAGCCACCATCGACAAAACAGCGTTGTTCAAGTCGAGCTTGATGATGAAATAGACCGAAGCTAATGCGGCTGCTACAATCCCGATTCCAAATAACCATTTAGTCTGCACATCGATAACCTCCTATGTCTTGTAATCTACATATGTTGACCATTATCTGATTCCTGTAATCTGACCAGAAAAAAGGCCGAAGATTTCTCTCCAGCCTACTTTCATTTATCGTCTTTAGTGTCTATCTTTTTTACTTCTTTTACTTCTTTTACTTCTTTTACTTCTTTTACTTCTTTTACTTCTTTTACTTCTTTTACTTCTTTTACTTCTTTTACTTCTTCAGCATTTATAACCTCTTCAGCATCTTCTACAACCAGTTCAGGATGCTTGTAATAGAACTTGCGGCCTAAGTACGTTTGGAAGATAAGGAGAAGTCCCCCAACTGCCCAGTAAAGGGGTAGTGCTGCCATCGCCTTGAATGAAATGAACATAATCATAACTGGCGATAAGTAAATAAATGCTTTCATCTGTTTCTTCTGCTGCTCCGGCATTGTCCATAGTGATACACGTGCTTGGACGAAGTAAACTGCACCAGCAAGAACCATCATAATCATATCCGGCTCTCCGAGATTAAACCAAAGAAACTCATGTGTTTGTACTTCAGTAGAATTGAGGATAGCAAAGTAGAGACCCATGATGATTGGCATCTGGATGACTAACGGAAGACAACCCATATTAAGTGGATTGACACCATGCTTCGAATAAAGTCCCATCATTTCTTGCTGAAGCTTCACTTGCTCATCTTTTTGTTCTTTTTCTTTTGCTTCTTTCAAACGCTTTTGAATGTCTTCCATCTCAGGGCGGAGCGCATCCATTTTAACTTTCATATTCTGTTGCGACTTATAGTTTTTCAGCATAAGCGGCATTAGGACCAACCGGATTAATACCGTAATGAGTATAATCGACAGGCCGTAATTCCCATTGAAGAAATCACTGAAAAAATGCAGTAACCAATCCATCGGCTTAACGAAAAGATTATAAAATGTACCTTCTTTGTTCTCGATGCCTGCACAACCGCTTAGAAAAACGGCAGTGGTCATTAACATCGTAACTAATCCAATTTTCTTCTTCATTAGATTCACCTTCACTATTTCAAACTATTAAAAAGTATACCTTACCTAGTCCTCAAATTACAACGATTGACCGTTCGGAAAATTTTTTCTTCCCCAGTAATGGAGTAACGAAAATAATCTCCTGTCAGATCTCTTCGGAATTGCCTAGGTGTTTGACCGGTTTATTTTTTATCTATGCGTGTGAAATAACTTTGATTACAAAATAGAATCGTTCAGATATATCAGGAATTTTATTTTCAGGAAAACATAGGTAGTATTGAGATTCTTCCAGAGCACAAAATTTTCGTATGTACTTCATAAATTTCATTCTGTTCCGTCTTCACGAGTAGAATCCTGGAGGAGCTTCTGGGTTGTTGCCTGTCGTATATATTTTTCATTCTTCCCTCAATACCAAAATGCAAGAATCCCTAACATAATTTAATAAAAAAAACACTTCCATGTAGGAAGTGTTTTTGGTATCGTACTACATTTTTATTTGATGGATTGTTCCGCGCCTAATTCGTTTTGTTCTTTTTTATGGTAGAGTCCATCTGTTTCAGGGGTCATCTTCACATCATCTTCAATTTCTTGGTTATAATAGTGGACACTCGTTTGAGCACCTTCACTTACCATTTTGTTATCTTGAAGATCATATGGATCCGAATGTCCGACTTTAGTTTCGGAAGATCTATTCAACTTTTGTGATTCGATGAATGAATCAACTTTTGTTTTCATATTACTAAAAGCCACTTGTGCCTTATCCCTATTTTCTTTTTTACTGAAGTAGGCATAAGCCCCCGCCGCCATCGTTGCAAGTAATAAATTATTATTTCGTTTACGACCCATTCAAATCATTCCTCCCAGATTTAATGAAAAAAGTATTGTATAGAGAGTATACCCTCATCTGCCAGTTTAGAAACTTTCATTTTCATACGTTTGATAAAATCATATCCACATGCGGAATTCCACCATCTTCATAAGGCTCCGAAATCGCATTAAATCCATGCTTCTCATAAAATCCAACAAGATGTTGCTGAGCCTGCAATCGAATCTTTTCAGGTTTCCAATGTTTCTTGGTAAAGTCAACGCTTCGTTCCATAAGAATATGTGCAAGCCCTGTGCCCCTTTTGTCCTCTCTGATGATGACCCGACCAATGGATGGCTCCAAATACTTCACACTAGCCGGAAGAAGCCGTGCATAGGCGGTCAGTCCTTCCTCATCGCTACAGAATATATGAATCGCATCGTAATCATGACCATCAACTTCATGATACGCACAATTTTGCTCCACGATGAATACATCAACACGTAACTTCAACATTTCATATACTTCATGACCGCTTAATTCCCCAAATTCGTTATAAGTCCACTTCATCCAGCATCTCTCCCATATATATCATTTTCATTACATTGGTAGTTTTCATCCAAGTTATTTGTTATGATTACAAAAAGAAATGCAGAGGTGACAGTGCAATGATCCGACTAATGACTGCCATGGATAGTATGCACGTTCAACAGATTGTTTTTAAGACTTGGAACGAAACCTATAAAGATATTATTCCAGCAGAAATCCAAAAGAAATTTATCAATCGCTCCTACTCAGAAGCGATGCTACTGAAGCGCATGGAGAAAACGTATGTGCTAGTAGCCGAATGTGAAGGTATTCCTATCGGTTTTTCCAGTTTCACGAAAAAAGATGAAGATGGCGATTCTGAATTGACTGCTATGTATATTTTACCATCGCATCAGAAAATGGGCTATGGTAAAAAGTTAGTTGAATACTCTCTGTCGTTACTTTCAGACGCACAGAAATTATTTGTTTATGTAGACGAACGCAATACCGTGGGACGAGCCTTTTATGAGAAACAAGGCTTTGAGTTACTTGATGTCTTTGAAGAATATTTCGAGGGCTACCCTGTAGTAACAGCCCAATATGTATTTTGTATTCATTCCCCAGCACTTGCCTTACACTAAAAAAAACACTTTCCCCCAATTGGAGGAAAGTGTTTTTTCACATTATTATAAAGGTCTCATTGTTCCATCATACTTATCATCCACAAACTGTGATTCATTTATAAGTGGTGGTTTCTTTGTAAAACAAAGGATGCCCACAATGTATAGAAGAATCGAAGTCAATGAAATAATCCCAGCAGTCAAACCGGCGATAATGAACATAATCCCGGCAAGCTTAGGATTTTTATTGTTCCAGATGTTCACGATTCCAATTACCGTCAAAATCAAGCTGACAATTAAGCTGATGATAATTAACCACATAAACCCACCTACGATTCCAAATACTCCATAGATAATTTCGATTTGATCAGGCGTTAATGTCGGATCTGCCAACAGTATTTCAGCTTCGAACTCTTCTTTAATCAACGTGTCCGATTTCAAATAGTTAAATAAAGCCAGTGCTGCGAAACTGACAAAAACACCTATTGCCGTCAAGACGACACTTAAAATCGATAATACTTTTTCCGCTGTACGGCTCATGAAATACACCTCTCTCTTAATCTCTATATATGATTATACGTTCAACTGAAGGATAGGTTTCACTTTTTCAAACAATAACATGACAAAGATGTTTCATTAAATAGTGTACGGGTATTCTGTATATATGCAGGCATCATAGCCCAAATTAGGAAAGGGGACGATACAAATGGAGAAGAAACTGATTTTCAGTCAAGCCGACATGATGTATACTGTCGCCGGCGCTACTGTATTAACTAGTATAGTGTACTTAATTACTTTATTGTGAGGGATTTGAATGAATCGAATTTTACCGCGTGAAATATAAAAGGCAATCCTTAGTTTTATAACTAAATGGATTGCCTTTTATTATTTTTCACACTTTTACATCATCATAATCTTTGTAGCGTTCAAAAGCTGTTACAACATACGAGCAGACAGGCTCCATTTTTAACTCTTGTTCACGCGCATAACTCGCTGCACGGTCCAGTATTTTTTTTGCAACGCCTTGTCCTCGGAGTTCAGGTGAAACGAATGTATGATCCATCACCATCACATCCCCAAGAATTGTCCATGTAATTTCTGCAAGCATCGCTCCATTTTGTTCATAACGGAACGCGAATGCATCCCCGCCCAATTCAACAAATTCGAATTCCATCTAAACTACCCCTTTTCTATAAATTCTCCTTCATAATACAACATTTTACTTCCCGATTACTTAAACCAAGACTGAACGGATTCGAAAAGGTTTGCAAAGAACTCCTTCACACTTTCCCAAAAGCCAGGATCAATATCACCGAGTGTTTCTTTTATTTTCGATGTCATATCCGATAATTGCTCAGATAATTTATTGAAATCGATATCTAAATTTCTAATTCTGTCCATTAAGTCTATGAGCAATTGCCGATCCGCATCACTTAAATTAATATTAAGCTTTTTCATTTGCTCTGTGACAATTTTCTCAACCTCTTCTTTTGTCGCCGGATTTTTCTCTGCGATTTGCTTTTTAATTTCCGTTAGAAGCTCGGCTACTTTGTCACTATCGACACCGGGTTCTTTCGCAAACTTCGTCGCAAGATTCAATTCATCATTTGCGACATCAGTCCGCTCTGTATCAAGTTTCTCACCAGTCACTTCATAGGCTTTGTATATTCCAACTAACGCGGAATGGCCCGTCACTTTTTTCGGTGAGGCTACCTCGACAATTGCGTCTTCGATTCCGGCCGTTAACATTGCCGTTGCATAGATTTCTGGTGTCACCTGTGTAATATTATCCTGTGTAACAATCGTGATGACAAGCCCTTTGCCTTCTTCCTGCCTCGTGATTTTAGCTGAAGAATACATACGTGCCTTGCCATTGCCATCTTTAATATATTTCACAAGGTCACTGCCATCAACGGATATTTCTTCCACTTCCGCTTCTTGTGCAACGCCCAAACTATTCTTCACACTTTCTTTTTCTGCGTCTGATAAATCTGCACCGTAAACAACGATTGGTACACCTAGTTTTTCATTGATGACTGGATCTTCTGCATGTACGGTCGCCGGAACCGTGATTCCGATTACCAGTACAGCCGCCATCATTATTGTCAGTAGACGTTTCATGTTGATTCCCCCTCTTTCTAGGAATTAATACGATTCCCGGTTGATAAAGGTTCCCGAACTTCGGTATTATTTCAACAATGTCCATCCATCATTCTGTTCAATTCTGCCTTCTTTCATGAGTTTACCAAGTGCACGTTTGAATGATGCTTTACTCATATTGAACATTTCTTTTATCTCGTCAGGTGTTGATTTATCCGTGAAGGGCATACGTCCCTTAGCTTCATTCAAATAACGAAGGATTTTTTCAGCATCGTCTCCCTGACGCTCCTCTTTACGAGGCAACATCGATCCGTTCACTGTTCCATCTTCACGGACACCAATAATACGGACAGTCATTTCTTGGCCGAGACGAGGTTCACGTTCCTGTTCTGTATTGTGGATGAAAATACGGTAATTTTCAGGAATGCTAAGCATAAACGAACCAACTGGTAACAAGCGATACGCTCTTGCCTTCAAGTCCATGTTAAAGACGGAAGTAGGCGCTTCAATGATTTGTTCTAATACGCGTTCTTCTGTAGCAAGTCGGCCGAAAATAGTACCGCCCAAATCCATTCGAAGCGTCATATACAACGCATCGTCTACCTTCGGCCATAGAGCCCGCACTTTAGGCATATCATTTTTATTCACAAGCACTTCGATTGAAGAACCGATATCAACATAAACACCTTCATGGTCATCCACACGTATTACACGTGCCCAGCCAAATGTCTCAGCTGTCATGTGTGGAATCTGCATCGTCGCAGAAAGCTCTCCGCGTCTATTCATGTAAAGGAAAACTTTTACTTTATCTCCTTCTTGAATGTTTTCGTCTGCATCAGATGCATTCAACATAATATGTTCTTGTTCGCTATCGCCACCCAATATCCATCTTGAACCGTCTTGCTCCAACACTTCTAACTCCACCGCATAACCTGATTTTAGTTGTTCCATTATTTATCTACCTCTTTCTCCTGATCCATTACACGTAATTTTCTAACAAATTCTTCGTCTTGTCCCATCGCTTCGACCAGATCAGTTATTCGATCCATCGCATTCCAGCTTAGGTGATGTTCAATTCCTTCCACGTCCCCATAAATATTTTCTTCATCGACTCCAATAATGCGAAGAAACTGTTCAAGGAGATCATGACGTCGAACAAGTTTTTTTCCAAACGAAAACCCTTTTCCCGTCAATTCGAGACCTTTGTAGCGTTCATAGACAATATAGCCTTCCTTATCGAGACGCTGAGCCATTTTTGTAACGGATGAAGGGAGAACTGCCAAGGATTCAGCTACATCCGATACACGTGCAACGCCTTTCGCTTCGATATGCAAATAAATCTGTTCAAGATAATCTTCCATACCTGGTGTTGCCAACTGTACCGCCTCCAGTATGTATACCCAGTCTCATTCCCAATCACTACTTTTCAAACGTCCCTAGTTTAACTTTTAATTGGCGGGGGTAAAGATAGAATACATCAGTAAAGGGGGGATTCACATGGGTCGAATTATATGGTTACTCATTGTAGCATTATTCGTGTTTTGGTTGTTAGGCCTCGTATTCAAGATTGGCGGAGGACTAATTCACATTCTTCTAGTCATCGCAGTTATTGCATTTATTTTCAATCTTATTTCCGGAAAACGAAGCGTGTAACGAAAGGGATGTCGACATTAGTCGGCATCCCTTTTTTAGTGTCTAGCTTCAGCGGCCAGACGCTCGGGTCATAAGCCAGACCAGCTAGGAAGGATTGAAGTGCATCCTTCCCGGGTAAAGAACACCGCGTCGCCGGTCCGTCTTATGCCTGTCGCGTCTATGCGGGCCGCTTACGCTTTTCTTGTCTAGCTACAGGCGCCAGCCCCTCGAGTCGCTTCAGTCTTGCAGATAAAGGCAAAGTACGCCTTTTTCTGCAAGACCTCCAGCGCTTTTCGGAGCTAGACGGCGCCTTCCGCATTTCTTTAGTCTATTTTCGCATAGATACATGTATTTCGTAAAACATTACCATCGGGTGATAAGGAATCTTGTTTCAAAATCCCTTCGAGGGTGAACCCTGCACGTTCTGCGACGCTACGACTTTTCATGTTTTCTTCATCACAACGAATTTCCACTCTGCGCGCTCCAAGCTTTTCGAAGGCAAATTTTTCAATATGTTTAACGGCTTCGGTCATATAGCCCTGGCCTTCAAATTCTGTAGCTAGCCAGTAGCCAATCTCGAATTTCGGAATCGACCAATCGATTCGATGTAGTCCCGATGAACCGACAAACTTCCCGGTTTCTTTATGGTAAACATGGAAGCGCAGGTCTTGTCTTGTGATGAAATTTGCAACTGCTTTTCGCAAGCTTTCTTCTGTCATATGCAGCTCCGGTTCCGGTTGCGCCCATGGCATCCACTTGCGAAGCGCAGGTAATGAAGCCCTAATCGCATTCCAAGCATCTGTTGCATCGCCAAGTTCAGGAGCCCGAATGACAAGCCGTTCTGATTCGAATGACTCCGCGAAATCCGGGATACGAGGGGATGCCGCAGAACCTCGTGACTTCTCTCCGTCTTCCCAAATCACAGGCGTTGTCGTTCCCGCCATGAAATCTTCCCGCGTAATACCATAGGTCACTGCATCATAATAGGAATGTTCTTTAGGCGAAAACCAAGCTTTCCGAAGATGTGCTTCCTTGACAAAGCCTGCACGTTCGAACGTTTTTCGCATCGCAAGATTATCTTGTCTCGTATGACCTTCGAGACGAATTTTCTTGCCTGGCAATCCGAATACATATTCCGCGACAAGTCGAAGAGCCTTCGGGCCGTAGCCATATCCCCTCGACATATCTGCAATACGTAAATCGAACAACGGAATTTCATCTTGCAAGTCGTAAATTTTTACGATTCCTACTTTTTCTCCGGCGTCATTTTCCACCCAAAACGTTTTCACTTCATCCGACTCATAGCCGCCCTCTTCGATTGTTTTTTCAATCAAATGACGTCCCGGATCAGAGTTACCGTGGTAAGGCCACGTATTAGTTGTCATGAAATGAATAAGTTGCTCCTGCTCTTCCATTGTCCACTCTTGTAAATACATTAGAATTCGCCTCCGTATAGAAACTACTTACTTATGAACGCGTAGCAACCGCAACGAGTTCAGCACAACGAGTAGCGTGGCACCCATATCCGCGAAGATGGCAATCCATAATGTCAGCCAACCGGGAATGATAAGAAGCAATGCTATAATTTTTAAGCCTAATGCAAACATAATGTTTTCTTTGATGATTCGCAATGTTTTTCGGCTTAATTTCATTGTATAAGGTAATTTCCCTAAATCATCTGCCATTAGTGCAATATCTGCTGTTTCCAATGCAGCGTCCGTTCCCGCTCCCCCCATTGCTATACCAACTGAAGCTGCAGCTAAGGCAGGCGCGTCATTGATGCCATCACCAACCATGGCAACACGGCCATATTCGTCACTTAATTGTTTAATCGCTGTTAATTTGTCTTCCGGCATTAGTCCGGCGCGTACATCCGTAACACCGAGCTCAGCAGCAATTGCTTCTGCCGTTACTTGGTGATCGCCTGTCAGCATGACTGTATGACGGATACCTATACTTTTCAGTTGTTCAAGGACGTCACGACTTTCCGCACGTATGGGATCCGCCACGGCTAGCAGTCCGCTAAAATCAGTACCCGTGACAATCGCCATGACAGACTTTCCTTGTCGTTGAAGGGATGCCGCTTGCTGTAATATGTCTTCTGGCAATGAAGAAAGTTCTTGTGCCCAGCTTAGGCTACCAATATAAGTCGTCATGCCATCAATTTCAGCATAAGCGCCTTTTCCGGTAACCGATTGAAAATTGGACACAACGACTTTCTGCGCACCATGTTGATGCGCGTAATCGACAACCGCTTTTGCAAGCGGATGCTGTGACATTGACTCGACTGCTGCGATTGCACTTAATAATTGCTCTTGAGCGATTTCTTTACCTACGATGAAATCCGTTACTTCCGGATACCCTTTCGTTAACGTTCCGGTTTTATCGAACGCAATAACGTCAAGTCTTCCTGTTTCTTCGAGGTGGATACCGCCTTTAATCAGCACGCCTTGACGTGCCGCGTTACCAATCGCTGTGACAATCGCAACTGGTGTAGAGACAACAAGTGCACATGGACAACCGACGACGAGTACAGCAAGACCTTGGTAGATCCACGCGTTCCAATCGCCACCGAGTAATGGTGGTATTATGGCCACAAGAATTGCAATCACGATGATTGCAGGTGTGTAGTATTTCGCGAATTTATCAACGAACTTTTGAGATGGTGCTTTTTCTGCTTGCGCATCTTCTACGAGATGGATGATCTTCGCAATTGTTGTATCGCCGACAAGCTTTGTAACCGTTACTTCAAGTGCACCCTCTTCATTAAGCGTGCCCGCGAATACATTATCACCAGATTTTTTTTGGACAGGGATGGATTCCCCTGTAATCGCTGCTTGATTGACCGTAGATGAACCCGTTAGAACAGCGCCGTCCATAGCGATTTTCTGACCTGGTTTTACGATTAGAATATCGCCGACGATGATATCTTCTGTCGGAAGTTCCATAAACGTTTCCCCTCGTTTTACGAGGGCGGAAGGCGGTGCAATATCCATCAATTGTCGGATGGACTGTCGTGCTTTATTCATTGAATAGGCTTCTAACGCTTCACTAACCGCAAACAGGAAGACGACAACCGCACCTTCACGCCATTCCCCAATAATTGCAGCACCAATAATGGCAATCGTCATCAGCGTTTTCATATCGAATTCGAAACGGACCAAATTTCGCAATCCTGTTTTGAATATGCTTGTTCCACCAATTACAATGGCAATTGCAAATAGAGCGATCGCTGCAGGATGTGTTTCAGCGTAACGAAATGACACATACATCCCTATTAGTAAGAATAGCAACGAAAAAAGTGTAACGAGATTCTCTTTCCGTTTAAAGAAAGACGTTTTCGGCTCAATCTTCTTATTCTGAAGTGGGACAACTTTAATGCCATCAAATGCACCTGCTGCTTCGAGGTCTTCAATCGTCGCGCTGCCACTAAACGCTAATTTTGATGCGCCAAAATTCACTTGTACATCCTCAATAGAAGGCAGGTTTTTAACGTTTTTTTCAAACTTCATCGCACAACTGGCACATGTTAGATTCTCCAACCTATATTCTTTTTTCTCAACCGTTGCCATGCTCAACACCCTCTATCGTATGCTCGTGTGCGACTTTCACAAGTTGGTGGACGTGATCGTCTGCGAGCGAATAGTAAACCATCTTCCCTTTTCTCCTTGATTTAGCAAGTGCTTGTTCACGCAAATAACGTAAGTGATGGGAAGCCGTCGCAACGGAAGAACCAATCACTGCCGCAACGTCACATACACACATTTCTTCTTCTAGTGTCAGCGAAAAAGCAATTTTTAATCTGGTTTCATCCGCCAACGCTTTAAATATTGCGACAGCCGCACCCACATCAGGGAGCGCCTTCTGTACCCGATTCACTACTTCTTCATGAACCGTTGTCACTTCACAAACTTCTTTTACCGTCATATTTACACCTCATTCAAATGGTTGTTTGATTAACTTTAGTATATGTAATTCCTCTTGCAATTGCAAGGCTAATCAAACGGTGCTTTGAATGTATATTTCCCGTTTAATTAATTACTCAAAAGAAGGGTTTAACAGATAGGTGTAGAACACTTATACTTACTAACAATGTAACTTTACATGTCAGACATACGAAAGTAGGGATTCCGATGTATAACCGAATACTAGTCGCGGTCGACGGCTCAGTAAACTCGCACCGCGCAGCCAAACATGCCGCTCAACTCGCCTCGTTATGCCAAGGAGTGGTCGTTGAAATCCTTTATATCCTTGAGTTTGACCGAACACGTTCAGATGTACTTGATAATGCCAGCAGTGATGATCTCCATATCGATCGCAAGAAGCGACTCATGCCCATCGAGGAGGCTTTCGAGCAGTTTCAAATCCCCTTTAAGCTTGTCATAAAACACGGTGACCCTGGACCAATCATCGTTAATTTTGCCAATAGTGGTGAATTCGATCTTGTCGTTCTCGGTAGCCGTGGCCTGAATACTTTTCAGGAAATGGTGCTAGGCAGTGTGAGTCATAAAGTAGCAAAACGTGTGACAGCACCGGTTTTGATTGTTAAATAACAGAGGCTCTTAGCGGTGGATAAGATAATGCATCGGTTTACCCGCGTTTCCAAAGTTTCACCAAATTAAAAACGGGGCGCATTAGCGCTCCGCTTTTAACTTCAACGTATATCCATCTTTAATGTCCCCATCCAAAACAGTTTCATGGTAATTACCATTCACCCAGTCATCTGCTTGATCGTGGAACCATTGCGATTTTATGTGGCCACTTTGACCCGGTCCTACAATATGATTCGCTTTCGATAAATCGGACAAATCGGCAACAAAGCGCCAAGGTGCACCGTGATTTACAGTACCATCTGCCTGAAATGCTGCAGCCTGGACTGTAACATTCGAACCGCCGATTGCCTGTTTCTTCGGATTTAAGAAATATTCAAAGATTGGAGATGCGCCTGATAGAGCGTGCGGAAACTCCAACTGATGGAAATCTCCCCATTGCCAATCCGCGATTTTATCACCGAACAATCCTTCAATCTCTTCGATTGAATTTACAAATGAATCGAAGACCCACTTATCAACACCGCCATACTCTTCCACCCAGGCCCCTGGTTCACCCGCATAAGCGTCGCGCAACATTTTGTCGGTAATTGTCCCTTTCGCCGGTAGAAGCTCATAAACGTCCTCAGGCATCGTTGCACTGAGCATGCCAATTGGCAATTGTTTCATCCATTTATGAAAGACAAGTGGTGCCGCCGCATCTGCAGAATCATATTGATCCCACTCGCGAAGCATTTTTACAATCTCTTTGTACTTTCCGACAGCGGCGTCTTTCGTTTCAATTGAACTGATCATATCGTCCAAGAACTCACGAGCGTATAGGTTCTTCTGATCCATCTGCAATTTCATCATATCTTCTGCCGTGAAATTATCCCCTTCGCGAAGCACTTCCGCTATTCGTTCATAGCGATAAGGCTGTGCCCAAAGTTTTGTAATGTGATAAGGATATGAATCGTCAACAATTTGATTATTTGCTGTGGCAATGAACCCTTCTTTAGGATTCACGACACGCGGCAACTCATCATATGGAATGTAGCCCGTCCAGCCATAATCGGAAGAGTCGCCTGGTACAGGCAATTGCGCATCCCCTTGTTTCCTGATAGGAATACGACCGTTCGCTTTATAAGCAATAGTGCCGTCATTCGCTGCAAACACAAAGTTCTGTGCTGGTGCATGGAAGTCTTCCAAAGCCATCTCAAAACTTTCCCAGTCGGAAGCTTTGTTCATCTTCATAATCGCTTCGAGTTCTTTTGTCGGTTCCAGTGCTGTCCATTGCATTGAAAACAGCGCGTCTGGATCTTCATCTTTGTAAAGAATGTCCGAAATAATCGGGCCATGTCGCGTAACCATTACTTCAAACGGTACATCCTCCTCGCCTTTTACAGAAATCGTTTCATCTCTTACCTCAGCCTGTTCCCATTCTCCATCATAGAGAAATTGTGTCCGATCTTCAGGATTCGGAGTTTCGATATATAGATCTTGTACGTCAGGTCCAACGTTCGTCACACCCCATGCAACGTCGTCATTATGCCCAAGAATAATTCCTGGAATCCCTGCAAAAATAACACCGCTAACGTTTTGTTCAGGTGATTGCAAATGCATCTGATACCAGATCGCCGGCGTATCAAGCCCGAGATGCGGATCATCTGCTAGAAGCGGTAATCCTGAAGCCGTTTTATCCCCCGACACGACCCAGTTGTTACTACCGTTGAATTCAGGCGGCACAAGATCAGGGTCGAACTGACCAGCCACAGCGACCGGATTCGCAATGTTAGCCTCAATAATAGAAGACGCATTTTCCGGATAAACGGTGAACAACTCCCGCGCCAAGTCTTCCGAGAAATTATTCAACGCCCAATGCCTGACCGCTAAACTATCCCAGTTTCCGCCGAGGTCATAAGCCATATACTTACCTATCGTCAGCGAATCGATTTCTGTCCATGGTTCAGGCGTGTAGCCCAGGACCTTGAATTCATACGGAAACTTCCCATCTCGCTCCGCCTCCTCAATGAATGCATTGACTCCTTCCGCATACCAGCTGAGCACCTTTTTCCCTTCCTCACCATAGCCGTCATAAGACGCTTCGGCCGCCGAGCGCAAACTAAATGTACGGAACTTCTTATCCGTTCCAACAGCCACTTCCCCAACTACTTCGGATAATCGACCACTCGCTTGCCTACGAGCCATATCCATTTGGAATAAACGGTCTTGAGCTTGCACATAGCCTTGAGTCCTATACAAATCCGCGTCCGATTCCGCCGTTATATGCGGTACGCCAAACTCATCCCGGACGATTGTCACATCTTCATCTAGAATTTCCACACTTACTTCTCCATCAATAAACGGTTTCGACTTCGCTATGTAACTATTTACAATAAGTAGTACCACAATAGCCAAAACTATAATTGATCCAAACACCGACAACATAATTTTTGGCCATTTCCCCATCCGTTTCCCCTGTTTCACCATTTCACGCACCTTCCCTATCTCCCTTAATGGTATTCTACTATTTCATTTATATTCCTTCTTTCTCCAAACTAACCTTAGGGCAAAAGTGGTAACTCATCACAACCAATCATATATCTCCGACACCGAGCATTAACACACCACAACCAATCATTTATCCCCGACACCGAGCATTAACGCAGCACAACCAATCATATATCCCCGACACCGAGCATTAACGCATCACAACCAATCATATATCCCTCACACCGAGCATTAACACAACACAAACAATCATATCCCCGACACCGAGCATTAACGCATCACAACCGATCATATATCCGCGATACCAAGCATTAACGCAGCACAACCGATCATATATCCCCGACACCGAGCATTAACGCATCTCACCAATCATATATCCGCGATACCGAGCATTAACGCAGCACAACCAATCATATATCCGCGATACCGAGCATTAACACAGCACAACCAATCATATATCTCCGACACCGAGCATTAACGCAGCACAACCAATCATATATCCCCGACACCGAGCATTAACACAGCACAACCAATCATATATCCCCGACACCGAGCATTAACACAGCACAACCAATCATATATCCCCGACACCGAGCATTAACACACCCCAACCAATCATCCATCCAAATCCCCTCAACAAAAAAAGGATAGGACAGCCACTAACGGCCGGTCCCATCCTCTTCTATTTTATCCTTATGCAAAACCTCATATAATTCATCCTCAGTAGAAATATCCGCTAACTTCACATTCGACCGGTAAGCCGCTCGGACGATCAAATGTCCGGCAACCGGTGCAGTTAGAAAGACGAACACAATTCCTAAAAGAAGGCGTACACTTACGAAATGTTGACTGAACAAAAAGTAAATAAAAGCACCTGACAAGGTTAGCAAAACAGCGAGCGTCGAACTTTTCGTCGCAGCATGAGATCTCGTGTAGACATCAGGCAGCCGAAGCAATCCAAAGACACTGATTACGCTCGCAACTCCGCCTGTTAAAATCAGAAAAGCGCCTACGAATTCACCTATCGTGTTTACGTTCAACGATAACACCCCTCTCGATGAATTTAGAGAAGGCAATTGTACCGATGAACGATAGAATTCCCAAAATAAGAATGACTTCTAAAAATGCTTTCGTGTTCATCACCACTGAAATGACGGCTATCATAGCAATCAAGTTTACACCAATCATATCGAGCCCGATAACGCGGTCCGGCATCGAAGGGCCGAGAATGATTCGTATGACAGCTATTGCAATCGTTATTGAGAATAATACGAGCGAAGTCGTCAGCATTGCTTGAATCATCAGCGGGTCACCTCCATGATTGCTCTTTCAAAGTTATGCAGTTGCATCAAAAGTCCATCGCGAGATTGTTCGACGTCCATCGCGTGAATAAACAGGACATTTCCTTCAGGGGATACTTCCATGACGACAGACCCCGGGGTCAGCGTCAAAAGCAACGACAGCATCGTCACTTCTGAATCACTCTCTAAGACTGTTTCATATTTAAAAATACCCGGTTTAATTTTCAGCTTTGGGCTAAGTATTTGTTTCAATACAACTACGCTCGATTTGGTCAATTCGGATATGAAGATGAAAAGTAGCTTGAATGTTGCATACAAACGGCGCAAGTAGAATTGCGTGCCGAAAAATCTATGCATGAAAAATATGATTCCTATCCCAACCAGGAAGCCGGCAAAGAAAGTCGTAAACTTTAGCTCATCCTCATCGATTAAGAGCATCCAGAGCAGAGCTATAAATAAATTCAACAGTAACTGGGCTGGCATTAGCCTTCACCTCTTCTTTTCGGTCATTGGACGGGATTGTCTTCGATTAACGGTTGTCATTCAAAACCGCGTCTATATAGATATCAGGATTTGTCAGTGTTCGGGCTGCATCTGAAACGTATGGCGCAAGTGCCTCTGCTCCAACTCCCAGCGCAATTGTCAGTACACCAAACAGGACGAGTGGAATAAGCATCCCTTTTTTAAGCGGTACATCGTCATCTTCATTGATAATCGTTTCGCCCCAAAAGCAGTTTAGGAAAATCCGCAGAAGTGAATACAAAACGAAAATACTTGATAGGAACGCGATTGCAAGCAAGACGAACGCACCCGCCTCAATCGCCCCTTGGCCAACGTACACCTTTCCGATGAACCCGCTAAGCGGCGGAATTCCCGCAAGTGACAGCATTGTGATGAAGAACAGCCACCCAAGTAATGGATAATTGCGAATCAACCCACTCATATTTTCAATCCTTGCAGTTCCAGTTAAGTAGATCATCGTCCCTGCGATAAGGAATAACAAAGCTTTAATAATCATGTCATGGATAAGATAATAAATAGACCCTTGAATCGCCACTTCTGTCGAGACAGCAAGGCCAACGAGTATAAACCCTACTGCAATGACGACGTTATAGGACACAATCTTCCGGATATCATTGTAGGCGATTGCACCAATACTACCGCCAATCATCGTGATTCCCGCCATAATGCCAATCATCAAATGTGTAACACCAGGCTCGTGATAAAAAATGAGCGTAAACACGCGGAACATTGCATAGATACCGACTTTCGTAAGCAAAGCACCGAACAAAGCCGCAACTACTGTCGGTGGTGCACTGTATGACCCTGGCAACCAGAAATATAGAAGTAGTCCAGATTTCAAACTAAATACAATGAGGAAGACAATGCTAATCACTGTCAACAGCGGCCCTTGCCCGACTTCTGCAATACGTACTGATAGATGTGCCATATTAAGCGTACCTACCGTACCATATAAGTACGCGATTCCAACGAGGAAAAACCACGATGACAGTACATTTATAGTTATGTATTTAATTGATTCGACGAGTTGAACTTTCCTGCCTCCAAGTGTTATGAGCACATAAGAAGATAGAAGCATAACTTCAAAACAGACGAATAAGTTGAACAAGTCACCCGTTAGAAATGAACCATTAACGCCCGCAATCAGGAAAAAAACGAACGGATAAAAGAACATATTCTCATGCGCTCGACCAATCGACGAGAACGCATAAATTAGAAGGATTCCTGTTACAATCGCTGTCGTCAATACAAGTAGCATAGAGAATGAATCTGCGACAAATGAAATTCCGTATGGTGGCAACCAGCCCCCGAAATCGAGCCGTAAAATACCGTCCGCCTGAATCATGTTCAAAATATAAACACTGATCGCTACGGTTGCTACGATTGAAACAAGACTGAACGCCCGTTGAACTTTCACATAAGGCCGGAGAAATACAAGTAAAATCCCTGTTAATAAAGGTATAATCATTGGCATAACTATAATATTATTCATCTTTGAACCCTCTCAATGCAGCGAGATTGTCCGACCCAGTCTCTTTGTATGTTCGATATGCAAGCACCAGTAAAAAGGAAGTCACTGCGAAACTGATCACTATTGCAGTCAGGATAAGTGCCTGTGGAAGAGCATCCGTGTAGCTCTCCGCATTTTCACCTAATAGTGGGACTGCTCCTTTTTTCAAGCCGCCCATCGTCATTAATAGCAAATGCACAGCATGCGACAGGATTGCCGTCCCTAAAATGACCCGAACTAGACTTTTAGATAGCAGCAAGTAGACAGCGACCGTTACAAGGACTCCAACGAGTATCGTTATTAACGTTTCCAACAGCTACACATCCTCACTAATACTTAAAATAATCGTTACAACAACACCGACAACAGTCAGTGCAACCCCTGCCTCAAACAGCACGACCGTCGCTAATTCCGTTTCCCCGAACACTGGCAAGTTGAAATGACTAGCCGTCTGTGTAAGGAATGAAGCACCGAATAGAACTGATCCTAAACCCGTTCCGACTGCAAGCAATACACCAAACGCTGCAATCTTCTTGAAATCGAATGGGATGCCCTTATGGACTGTTTCGATATCGAACACCAAATAGAGAAGAACGAACGCGGAAGATAGGACGAGACCACCAATGAATCCACCTCCCGGATTATTATGACCGGAAAGGAACAATTCCACGCCGAACGTCAAAATGATGAAGACAACAATCTTCGTTACTGTCTGTAAAATGACATCATTAATCTTCAACGTCCTCGTCCCCCTTTCCAGCCTTCAGTTTAATCAATGTAAACACGCCAATACCGGCGATAAAAAGTACAACTACTTCGAGCATCGTATCGAATGCCCGGAAGTCACCCAATATCGTATTGACGATATTCTTTCCTCCCGCCAACTCATAAGCATCTTCAAAGTATACTGAAATCGACTCGAACATCTTATTGCCTTGTACGACGAGTGCAAGAACTGTAACAACCGTTCCTACCGAAATGGCAATAATGCCTTTGAAAACTTTTAATGACCTTGTCGATTTCTCCTTGCTCCATTCAGGTAAGAAATAGAAACATAAGAGGAATAACGCAGTCGTCACTGTTTCTACGATAATTTGTGTCAAAGCCAAATCTGGTGCCCGGAACACGACAAAGAGAATAGCAATTGAATAACCGAGAACACCATTTAACAGGATTGCCGTCATACGTGATTTTACAAAGATGATCGCAATACTCGCACCCATCATTACGAAGATGATGATATACTCGCTAACCGTGATGGGAGCATCGTTAGAAAAATCGATTGAAAACCCACCGGTCCATAACAGGCCGCCACCGACAGTTAGGATGAAAAAAACAAATATATATGCAAGATAATCCCTGAGGTATCCCGTCATATAAGTCCGAGTCAAGAAAGATGAAGCTTTCTCCGCCTGCGTCAACAAGCCGTTATACATAGAATCGAGATTCCAGCGCATAGGTGCAAGCGAGTAAACCCCGCGCCAATAACGAAGGAAGAAGTATAGCAATGCGCCCACTACGATAACACCAATTGTCATCATGATAGCTCCATTAAAACCATGCCAAGCAGTTATATGCGGGACAAGGCCTTCCGCACCTTCAAACGGAGGTAAAACCGAAGCCATTGCAGGCTTTAACAAATACTTTCCGACTACATTCGGGAAGAAGAAAATACCTACAACGAACAGTGCAAGAATCGACGGAGCAATCAGCATCCCAACTGGCGCTTCAAATGCTTTTCTATCAAGACGGTCCGGTTGATGTTTCCCAAGAAATGTCTGAAAAACGATAATCATGCTATAAACGAATGTCAACACGCTTGCAATCCAAGCAACAACAGGCAATAAGCTTCCCATAAGCGGCCCCATTGCGAAAATGTCGAGATTACGCACATTCAGTACGGATTCGAAAAACATTTCCTTACTAAGGAAACCGTTAAACGGCGGTAATCCTGCCATCGAAAAACTGCCGATAACAGCGATTGTAAACGTCACGGGCATGAGTGACATCAGTCCGCCAAGTCTACGAATATCTCGCGTTCCAACTTGATGATCGACAATACCAACGACCATAAAGAGAGCACCTTTGAACGTTGAATGGTTAATAAGATGGAACAAAGCGGCAAATGTCGCCTGTGTATAAATAACTGAGTCCGCGCTGTAGCCTTCGTTAAGCGCCGCTGAACCAAGTCCGAAGAGGCTCATGATCAGACCCAGTTGACTAATTGTTGAGTAGGCGAGCAATGCCTTCAGATCCGTTTGCCGCACCGCATTGACGGATCCCCAGAACAATGTAAATATCCCCACGCCAGTAACTGTATAAAACCACACCGCTTCCCCACCAAATACAGGTGTGAAGCGTGCGACAAGGTAAATCCCTGCCTTAACCATTGTCGCGGAATGTAAATAAGCACTGACCGGTGTCGGCGCTTCCATGGCATCTGGTAGCCAGATGTGGAATGGAAACTGGGCTGACTTCGTAAATGCACCAAGCAAAACGAGTAGCATTGCCGGTAAAAACAAACTTTCATTTGTATACTGACCAATTGTTGCAATGATTTCGCGCACACTGAACGACCCAGTCATTGTATGCAACATGATAAAACCAACAAGCATCCCTACTCCGCCAGATACAGTGATGAGCATTGATTTTTGTGCACCATACCTAGACTTTTTGCGGTGGTACCAAAATGCGATTAAAAGAAACGACGAAATACTCGTCAATTCCCAAAAAACATATAGCACCATTAAGTTGTCCGAGAATATTACTCCAAGCATCGAGCCCATGAACATCAAAAGATAAACGTAAAAACGCCCTAATGCTTCGCGTTCAGACAAATAATATATGGAATAGAGAATTACGAGGCTCCCTACCCCAGTAATTAAAAGGCCAAAAATCATACTGAGACCATCTAGATACGTCGTAAAATTGATCCCAGCAGAATCAATCCATTTAATCGTATGTATATATGTTTTCCCTCCTGCAATCGCGGGAATGAAACTGGCAAGATATATGAATAGGACGAGTGGAACGGACATGACAAACCACCCGATATTGCGACTGCGCACCCTCTTATAAATGAACGGGACGAGTAGAGCAGCCAAAAACGGGATAAAAATAGCTATCGTTATCGCCAACAAATGCAAACCTCCAATACTAAACAGATTAAGAAAAGCACAAGGCGCGGTTTAGCCCCGATAAGTAGAAGGGATTAAGTTCGGACCCTCCCTACTGGTAATCTTGAAGATAAAGGCGTACTAAGCCTTTTCAGCCAGACCGAGGCTAATGGAAGGAAGTCTGAAGTCTAGACATCGACCCATGTAGAAAAATTTGTACCTTCTTACCTTTTAAAACAGTTGTAATAAACCACCTGAAAATCTACAGAAATACACAATCCATATTATGTATTACTTGTAAAACTCATTATTATATTGGGCAAACTTGACCTTCAGCGTGACTGGCGGGATAATAGGGAGCTATAGATAATAGTATTAGGGGAAGCTCAAAGAGATTACACAATAAATTATACACTATTACCATACTCTTAGCACTTTGAAGCATTCGCATCTTGTCAAATCGTTCATTTTCATATATAATTGTTTGGTTTTCAATCAGTACTAAACTTCTAACATGAATTCGACTAACCAAAATATAATTAAGAGGTGACTACCGTCATGGGCAAAGTAAAAGGTCGTATGGACGAGAGTATTCTCGTTTGTGTCTACTACGGTCCAAATGGTGAGCGTCTCATTAGGCGCGGACATAAAATTGCAACGATCATGGATTGTCCAATGTATATTTTAACAGTGGACCCGCTTCCTTATGATGAATTTGACGCGGAAAAATCCGAATATATCGATCGTTGGAAAGAACTCGCTGAAGAACTTGAAGTAGAAGATTTCATAATCCGGGATAATGAAAAACGTACTTCCGCAAAAGTTATTAAGGAAGTAGCTCATACACATAACATTACCCAAATCATTCTTGGGCAAACTGCTCAGAGTAGATGGGAAGAGATTACTAAAGGTTCGTTCATGAACGTATTGTTACGAGAAATCACATTCGTCGACTTCCATGTCGTTTCTGTCGATCGCGCCATCAGAGACGAGATTGACGGCATGTTCGAAAAAGGCGTACGTGCCTACTTAGTCGAAGACAGTAACGGTTTCCGCGTCAACTTCACGCTTTCAAAAGAAGTTCGCTTTGAAGGTATTTTCTTCAAAGAAGTTGGAACTGACTTCAACAATGGGATCTTCAAATTCATGAGTAACAATAAAATGTGCCAAGTGCACATTACAGACGACCAGGTAACCGACCCTGCACTGCTCTCTTGTAAAAACGCCAGATGATAAGAAAAGCGCAAGGCGCCTTTTAACCCCAACAAGCGCTGGAGAAAAAGGCGATCTCTGCCTTTAAATAAAGGACTGAAACTCAAAGAAGACAGTCTAAATTTGCGACTTTGTGTTGAGATTGATGCCTGGAGCCTAAACACTGCTCTACGTCAAAAAACATATAGTTTCCTAAAAAAACAAAAAAGCGGATAGCCCAATCATGGGTCATCCGCTTTTTGCTATTCCGTTATTTCTTCGCCGACGATTTTCACTTCAAGTTCCAGTTCAACGCCGAATACTTTTTTCACTTCCGCTTTCACCATGTTAATTGTCTGAATGTAATCGGATGCGGTCGCATTATCTTTATTGACGATAAAACCAGCATGCTTCAATGAAACTTCTGCTCCGCCATGCCCTTTTCCCTGAAGACCGCAGTCTTGAATAAGTTTGCCCGCAAAATAGCCCGGTGGTCGTTTGAACACACTTCCGGCCGATGGATACTCAAGCGGTTGCTTTGATTCACGCTGGAAGGTTAAGTCTGCTACCTTCCCATCAATGACACCCTGGTCTCCTTGTGCGAGTTGGAAATCTGCCGAGAGAACGTAGTAGCCCTCTTGCGATATAATACTCTTCCTATAACCGAGCTCAAGTTGTTCTTTTGAAAGAACTAACCGCTCTCCAGCTTTCGTTAACACTGTTGCCTGCACAATTATATCTTTTATCTCCCCACCATACGCGCCGGCATTCATCGCCATTGCGCCCCCGATGGAGCCTGGAATTCCACAGGCAAATTCGATACCCGACAGTGTAGTCGCTGCCGCACGTTTTGAAACGTCAATGATTAGTGCCCCCGCCTCGGCATGCACAAGTGATCCTTCAATCCTTATCGTATTGAGTTGTGACAAGTGAAGGACAATTCCTCTTACACCGCCATCCCTGACGACCATATTCGACCCGTTTCCGAGTAATAATAATGGAATATTATTTTTATATGCGTAACGTACTGTCGCCTCTGTTTCATCTATTGTTCCAGGTATGACAAGAAGGTCTGCAGCTCCTCCAAGTTTTGTCATCGTGTATTTACATAGTGACTCGTCAATTAATAATGTACCTGTTGTAATTGTTTTCTGAAGTTCTTCATACCATTGATGTTTCGACATCAACATTCAATCCTTTCAATTTAAAGCTTTTCATCTTTAATAGTATGCTTGCAAACTTATACTTTGACAAGGAATACTAATTAGAATAAAGGTCTTACTATTCACCTTATTCAAATTAAATTCATTTAAATACCTTGACTTCAAGATACTTATCGAATATAGTAAGAACATAACTTATTCAGAGAGGAAGTTTTTCCAATGACAAAATGGACAGTAGACGCTTCACATACAGGTGTTGGTTTTTCAGTTAAGCATATGATGGTTTCTAAAGTAAGAGGACGTTTTACAGGCGTAGAAGGTACAATCGAAGGGAATCCTGAAGATTTGACGGGTGCTAACATCAACTTCACAATCGACGCTACAACAATTCATACAAATAGCGACGATCGTGACAACCACCTTCGTTCTGCTGATTTCTTCGATACAGAAACATTCCCGACAATCACATTCGTTTCAACAGATATCGTAAAAAAAGGCGATAACGAATATGACGTTACTGGCGATATGACAGTTAAAGATGTAACGAAAAAAGTTACATTCGAAGCTGAGTATGAAGGTACAGGTAAAAACCCTTGGGGCGTAGACGTAGCTGCTTTCGAAGTCGAAGGGAAAATTTCAAGAAAAGAATTCGGTCTTACATGGAACCAAGCGCTTGAAGCAGGCGGCGTTCTTGTAGGTGACGACATTAAAGTCACAATCGATTTACAAGCAAACCCAGCTCAATAATAACAAAAGCGCAAGCGCCTGCTAAGCCCCGACAAGCGCCGGAAGGCTTGAAGGGAAAGGCGTTCTTTGCCTTTATCAGCAAGCCTGAAGCGACTCGAGGGGCTAGGCGCTGGAGTCTAGACGTGAAATCTCTATGTTGTAACTTATCCTAGTTCGAGATTTTATAATTTAATAAATAACTTAAAAAATCGGCCATGCGATCATTATGATCACATGGCCGATTTTTTATTTCTTTTGTTTAAACTTCTTCTTCCGCGGCTTGTCGAAGTGCATTTGCAAATGCTTCTGCCGGCTGCGCTCCTGAGATTGCATATTTGCGATCGATAACGAAAAACGGAACACCTTTCACACCTATTTGCTGGGCTTCTGCGATATCCATTCTTACATCATCTGCAAACTCATCAGAATCAAGAACTGCTTTCGCACGGTCGCGTGAAATTCCTGCTTCTTCGGCAATGCGAAGCAATACGTCTTCTGCACCTATTTTTTCACCATCTATGAAATAAGCTTTCAGTAAACTTTCCGATACAGTCTTATCGAAACCTTCCTGTTCAGCAAGTTTCGCTAGACGGTGTGCATTAAATGTATTCGCTGGCGTCATTACGTCAAAGTTATAGTTCAGACCCACAGATTTTGCCTGGTCAACTACATTATCAGTCATCTTCTTCGCTTCTTCCACACTCATCCCATACTTCTTCGCAAGGACTTCTGTCATCAGTGTATCGGATACTGCGGGCGAATTCGGATCTAGTTCATATGCTTTGAAAACAACTTCAGCCTTTTCCCCAAGACCAGTTTGCTCTAATGCCTCTTCTAATCTGCGCTTTCCAATATAACAAAATGGACAAACATAATCTGACCATATTTCAATTTTCATTTTTCCCGCCACCTTTCATACTCTTCATTTTAAATTCAATCAAAGAAGGGAACAATGAATATGCTTACTACTATTTCAAGCAGACTTGACGGAGGTTATTTTATGTCCAATTCATTATGGCTTAGTACTGCATATCCACGTGAACCATATCCAAAACTTGAGGGCGATGTCACCTGCGACGTCTGCATCATCGGGGGCGGACTAAGTGGAATTGCAAACGCCTATTTTCTAGCTAAAGAAGGGAAAGATGTTATCCTTCTCGAAAAAGATACAATCCTTGCGGGAGCTACGGGCAACTCCACGGGAAAACTGACTGCCCAACATGACTTCGTTTATGCAAAGTTACTAAAACAGTTTGGACGAGACAATGCAAAAATGTATTTTGAAGTGAACGAAGAAGCCGTTCAATTTGGGAAATCTATTGCAATAAAAGATGAATTAAAGGCAGCTGATTCTATTCTTTATTCTCAATCTAAGCTTGGCACTGAATTACTCCGTTATGAGATGAATGCATACAAGGAACTTGGCATCCCAGGTGAACTGGGGAGGAATTCTGAATTACCGATTCAGATTGACGCAACACTTACATTGAATAACGAAAGTCAGATTCACCCTGTGCGATTCGGACAACATCTTGCGCGTCTTGCGGTTGAAGCAGGAGCGCGTATTTACGAACATTCGGATGTTTTATTAATGGATTTAAAGAAACGTCTACTTTCTATGAAATCGGGACATGAAGTTCAATTCAAGGAACTAATATTATGTTCACACTACCCGATTGAAGCACTGCGTGGGCTACAAATTATGAAATTGTCTGTCGATCGGTCTTATATCGTCGCGGCAGAAGGTGATATGCCACTTCGCGGGCAGTATATTGCAGTCGATGAACCAAAACGGTCCATCCGAACGGCACAAATCGATGGAAAAACGTATTTTCTGCTGTCTGGGGAAAGTCATCAGGCGGGAATGGAAAGCGATACACAGATACATTACAATCGGCTTTACACCGATTTGCAAGATGTGTATAACCTCTCTCCCCTGACTCATGGCTGGTCCGCGCAAGACCCGCAGACACCCGATCTGATTCCATACGCGGGAATTATTTCTTCTAGCATGCCTTACGTCTATTTAAGTACGGGATATCGAAAATGGGGACTATCGAATTCAATGGCGAGCGCCCGGATTATCAGCGATCTAATTGTCGGCAAAGAGAATCGTGCTTCCGAACTTTATTCGCCTGATCGAACAGGGTTTGGTACATTCTTACTGCAAGCTTTGAAAAATACTGGGCTTGTCTTAAAAGAGTTTACTGGCGGTCATATTACACGGACGGACTCCCCCATCTGTACGCATATGGGCTGCCGGACGAGGTGGAATGCCGGCGATGAAACATGGGATTGCCCGTGCCACGGCTCACGCTTTCGAAAAGACGGCTCCGTCCTCGAAGGCCCTGCGACGAAACCACTTGATTTGAAATAGGATATGGCTATCATAACTAATCCGAGATACCAGCTCATCCTCAATTAAAACAAAAAGGTTGCAATCCACTTTACGCGGACTGCAACCTTTTCCTATTCACTTCATATCATTTCAATGCTTCAGTCAATACTGGAACAATTTGCATCTTACGGGAGACGACACCTTTCAATGTTGCCGTGTTGTTCACGAGTGTAACATTGAATGCTTCGCTAGCGCGCCCCGCTTCTTTACCAAGTGCCAATACGATTGAGTCGTTGTTCAATATGTCAGTTACGACAAACAAAAACAGGTCGAGCCCTTTTTCAGCAATGACACGGTATAGAAGGTCTTCCAAATCGGCTTGACGATTCATAACATCATTGATGTCAATTGCATTCACTTGTGCAATTTCAATCTTCACTTCATTGATACCAAATTCTTTCGCATCAAGTTTCACAAGGTCTTCGAGCGTTTTACCACTTAAATCTGCACCAGCTTTCAACATAGCCAGTCCATATTCTTGTGCATCCACACCTGTGATAGCAATCAATTCTTCAACCGCAGCACGGTCTTGGTCTGTATACGTCGGTGACTTGAATAATAGTGAATCCGAAATAAGTGCAGACAGCATAAGCCCAGCAATATTTTTCGGTATTTCAACACCGTTTTCTTTATATAGTTTGTTTAAAATCGTTGCCGTACATCCTACCGGCTCTGCACGGTAATAGAGAGGATCGTTCGTTTCAAAGTTAGCAATTCTATGATGATCGACAACTTCGATTACTTGCACATCATCAATATCATCCACACTTTGCTGTTTTTCATTATGGTCGACGAGAATGACTTTCGCTACTTCTGGCGCGGCTTTTTCGATAAGACGTGGCGCTTCAAAACCAAAATATTCAAGCGCATATGCCGTTTCATTCGTTACATCACCGAGTCTTACTGCTTCTGCATTCATTCCCAATTGCTGCTTTAAATACGCGTAACTGATTGCCGATGAAATTGAATCGGTATCAGGATTTTTATGTCCAAAAACAAAAACTTTTCCCATGAAAAATAGCCCCCTGTTTTTTATATTCTATTTCATTTTATCATAATGGATGGTCAAACAAAATCGCTTTGAGCTCATCTTTATTAATGATAAAATCTGCCACTGAATAGTTATCTAAAACTGCTAAATAAGCATTTAACGCTTCGTGTAATGCACCTTTTAATCGGCAAACCGGGGAAAGAATACAACTATTCGACTCAGAATTAAAACATTCAACAAGATGAAAATCATCTTCCGTCCTTCGAACTAGTTTTCCAACGTTGATGTCTTTAGGTTCCACTTTCATCCTGATGCCACCACCACGACCGCGTATCGTTTCGATTAACCCCATCTTCCCTAGCTCGTGCACTACTTTCGTCAAATGATTTTTCGAGATATTGTATGTATCTGAAATTTCCTGGACCGTTGATAATTCCCCTGGCTCTTTTGCTCCCAGATAAATTAAAACACGCAACGAAAAGTCTGTGTACATCGTTAGACGCATAACTTCACCGCTCTTTCAAATACCATTATAACGTTTGTGGCAATTACGTGAAAGAAATGTGACTAACTTTCTAACACCCTCTAAAGATGTATTATAAATATATCTTTAAGCACTTTTATAGTTTAAGCTTGAGTTAACAACTACGAAAGGTCGTGCTACAACATGCTATCACAAGAAACCATTACCATTATCAAATCAACCGTACCTGTATTGGAGCAACACGGCAAAACAATTACAACAGTGTTTTATAAAAATATGTTCGAGGCTCACCCTGAACTGTTGAACATCTTCAACCATGCCAATCAATCCCAAGGACGTCAACAAAACGCACTTGCAGGACTGGTTTACGCGGCAGCTGCAAATATCGATAACCTCAGCGCTGTTTTACCTGCTGTCGTTCAAGTTGCGCACAAACACAAATCACTCAACATTACACCAGAACAATATCCAATCGTCGGCTACTACCTATTAGGCGCTATAAAAGAAGTATTAGGTGAAGCTGCAACTCCTGAAATTATTGGTGCTTGGGGAGAAGCCTATGAAGTTATCGCAGGTGTCTTCATCGGTATCGAAAAGGAAATGTATGCCAAAGCTGAGGAAATGGATGACGGCTGGAAAACATTCAAAGACTTTGTAATCGCGGATAAAGTAGTTGAAAGTGATGTTATTACATCATTCTATTTAAAACCTGTTGATGGCAAAAAAGTACCCTCATACAAACCAGGACAATACATCACGTTACGTGTCACAATTCCAGGAGAAGACTATATCTTGAATCGCCAATACAGTTTGTCACAAGCACCAACAGGCGACTCCTACCGCATTTCTGTTAAACGCGAAGATGAAGTCACACCGAACGGTAAAATGTCCGTTAACCTTCATCGTGAAATGAATGTCGGTGACACAGTTGAAGTTAGTGTTCCAGCGGGTGTATTCCATCTTGATATGGAAAGTAAAAATCCAGTGACACTTATTAGCGGCGGTGTTGGTATCACGCCAATGATGAGCATGTATGAATCCATCGCCAAAACAACACCAGAACGGCCGGCTGCATTCCTACATTCGGCACGTACACGCAAACACCAAGCATTCGATGCAAAATTACGCACGTTGAATGAATCTATGCCTAGTTCCACATATGCCGTGCTCTACTCAGATGAGGGGGATGGCTTTATCAACCCCGACTTCCTTGCCGCTAACGTCATTGAAGGCAGCGATATCTTTGTTTGTGGCCCAACACCTTTCATGCAAGCTGTCATTAAAGGTCTATATGCACTCGGTGTTCCAGAAGAAAAAATAAACTTCGAATTCTTCGGCCCTGCTGAGGAACTAGAACTTGTAAACGCATAATCCGTGACACCTGTTGTTTAGCCAAGAGTAACCAGTGACTAACATGATCAGCTACTGCGCTACGTGTATAGTTGACTTTGGATTGTTTAGGATTGAATGACTTCTATACGATTACGGAATTTCTGGATGTGTAGAGATGCGAATTTGTCGCATCCCTACACATTTTTTCGGTAATCGTATGGTGATCCTTCATCCTTCGCGCTCCAAATGCATAAGTACACGAAGTGCTAAAGCTTTTCGGGACGAAAGAATAAAGGGGCATCTACCTGGATAAAAGCCGCCAAAGATATAATTTTGGCGGCTGATGCTATCTTTAGGATTTTCTCTTTTTTATTAGTAAAGAAGTGTCACTTTCTATAAGGTATCACATAATTACATGCATAATCTTTGCTAAAAGTAAGCAAGGAACCAATTATACAAAGTGCAAGAGTGCCCGAAATTGCATCTTCGGGCACTTACACTCTCCATAGAATGTCATCTATTCTTTTCTTCCAAAACTACTGCATTTTTCACTTGAACATTGAAGGAACGCGACAGGCAACTATTCGCAACAGTATTACTGAAAAGAGTATGGCCCCCTCAGTAAATCTGTCATGAATAGTTAGTCGAAAGCGGGCCGAAAATAGTGCAGTGAAAATGAAGGTCATCAAGCCCTACTCACCAGTATTTCATGCAAATAAATGGTTGTTCAACAGACGTGATCATTCGTCAATCTGCAGAAAAGCCGTCATCCCAGTTGGATGGCGGCTTTTCTTTGTTCGATTTTAGCTATATAATCGATGGCTAACTTATTGAACATTTCCGGTTGGTCGATATTACAAACATGGCCGGACTTTTCAATTTTAACGAATTCAAATCCTTTATTTTTACGAACAACTTCCTCAATCGGCGGAATGAACAAATAGTCTTCCTCACCCATCAAAAATAATGTTGGAATGGCAGTTGTCGATGCTTGTAAGCGGGTCAAGTATGGATTGATAAGCTTAGTGAGGGAAAACCATTTGATAAATTCCTTCTGGTACACTTTTTTGGCTTCATTGACGAAAGCCATTCGCGATTCTTCGTGCTGTTTACGCGGCATAATAATATAAGCAAATAATTTATAAAGGAGCATATAAGGGACAAAACGCTTTACTACACGTCCCCCCAATAATAATAACTTTGTTCGGATATCAAAACGAATAATCGCTCCACCAAGAATGAGTGAGTTTACACGTTCTGGGAAGTTATCTGCCATAGTCTGTGCGACGATCGTCCCAAGTGACATGCCGATAACATGCGTGTCTTTTATGCCAACCTCGTCTAGCACTTCAATTACTTCCTTCGATATATCCATAAATGTATCGCCTTTTTTCCACATTCCACCGGCAGATTGTCCGTGCCCCCGAAGGTCAATTAGGAGAACATTATGTTGTTTTCTAAATTCCCGAATTTGTTTGTACCAGACGGAAGAGCTTCCGCCCGCGCCATGTATGAATGTTACCCAAGGGGTTGTCGGGCTAATTTCGTAAGTTCTATAGTGAAGCAAGCTGCTCACCCTTCCAAGTTAACTATGTCTATTAAACCATCATACATGGAACCAACTCAACCTTCATAAGTGTTCAATCGCTTTATTCTCTGAAAGAGCGACTTCTTTTCGACACAAACTGCAGTAAGAAAAGCGTAAGTGCGTTGGAGACTAGACGTGAATTATCACTTTTCACTATATAAGTTGAAAAAAAGATTCCCTTCAAATCCGCTACGGCGCTCGGGTATGCCTCCCGCCCTAAGCCAAGCAGCTTCGCCGCCAGTCTTAGGGCTTCGGCTCCCCCTTGTAAGGCGCCTTCGCTCAGTTAATATAGGTATTCATTTGTTCAACATATATAGAAAGAGATTTTGTAATTTCCCAAGCCACAAAAAACAAAAACGGTCATCGAAGCTCAGCTCCGTGACCGTCCCTGTTTTTGAAATAGCTTTAGCTCTTAACCTTTGCAGGAAGTTTGAATGATGCGTAAATCAGCGCTACAACAAGGAACAAACCAAGATATCCGATTGTTGGATAGAGTTTAGCTACAAGTTCCTTAAAGCCGACAAAGCTCAATCCAAATCCGATAATGAGGGTGATAAATACGAAAACATTGAATTTCTTCGTACCAATTTGAATGAAACGTGCTCCGAAAGAATAGAACATGCCGACCGCAGTATTGAATATCATGCCGTATAGGATGAACGCCATGAATATGCCAAGTATAGGCGAAACATCGTTGATGATTGCCAACATTGGCATCTCAGCATCTCCAACTGTTTCGATTTTAGCGAAAATCGCCAAGTGGCTAAGCAAGATAAGAATCCCTAAACCAAGTCCTCCGACAAATCCGCCCCATGCCGCTATTTTCTCATCCTTCTCTGTTCCTCCCATGACAATGGTCATTGAGGCTCCTACAGCTATGTTAAACGACACATAGTTGATTGCCGAGATGAACCAGTTTGGCAATGTCGTTTTTACGCCTTGAGCAATTGGATCGAGGACTGCAAAAGAAGTGTCCATGGTTGTTAAACAATAAATAGATACAAGGACAACCGCAAGAATAAGGAATGGTGTAATACTTCCAATTATGCCGACGACCTTATCGACATTAAGCATAACCGTCAACATGACAAGAACAATCATAAGAAGACTGCCGACAAATGGCGGCAACCCGAACTGCTGGTTCAAGTTTGCACCTGCCCCTGCAATCATAACAACCCCTACACCAAATAACGTAATAATTATTATGTAATCAACAATAATCCCTAAGTAACGACCACTTATTTTATAAATGACCTCTTTATGAGAAGTGGTCTGCATACGACTTCCAAGTCGAGTGAGTACCATACCGAGATAAGCAAAAAATGCTGTCGAAATAATTGCCCCCACAATACCAAGAAGACCGAAACTTGTAAAAAATTGTAGAACTTCCTGTCCGGAAGCAAAACCTGCTCCAACGATTATACCGATGAAAGCGCTTCCCATTTTAAGTACTTTTTTCATGATGTCCCCCTAGTTAGTACACGGCACTAAAAATTAGCAACTCCATAAAACCGTCACATTTTTAATATTAAGTGTTATAGTACTCTTCTAATTTATCACTCTTCGGATACCTTTTCAACAATAACAAAAACTTAAGCGCCTAGTCAAGACGGGCAGATATAGGGCAGAACAGCAGAGATGCGTTTCAGTTGGCATATCCCCCACCCCCCTTAAGCATTGAAGTTTAAACGTGAAACCTTCTCCACAGTTTGAGTTTTATAGTCTCCTACTAATACAAAAAAGGCCGCATAATCGGCCTTCTTTGTATTATTTGCTATTCTGCTAATACTATTTACTTTTCGAGAAGTTTTAATGATTCACGATTAAACGCTGGTATGTCCTCAGGTGTACGACTTGTCACAAGCTGATTTTGGCACACGACAACTTCTTTATCCACATATTTCACACCTGCATTTTCCATGTCAACTTTTATCGATTTATAACCCGTTGCATCTCTTCCTTCAAGGGTTTTAGCTGTGATTAAAAGCTGAGGACCATGACAGATTGCAAATACCGGTTTTTTATCATCCATGAACGTCTTCGCAAATTGCACGAAGCGGTCGTCTGCACGTAACTGATCCGGGGAGAATCCTCCAGGGATAAATAATGCGTCAAAGTCTTGCGGTTTTACATCATCGATGCCGAAATCCGTCTTAACTTTTGCAGTACCTTGCTTCCCGGTCACTTCTACACCTGCTGATTTTTCAATTGTCACTACTTCATGTCCAGCATCCTTGAATGCTTTTGCTGGTTCCGTGTACTCCGAGTCTTCAAATAGATTCGTGATTAAAGTTGCTATTTTAGCCAATTTAAATGCACTCCTTTTTTTGTTTGTACTCTTGTTCTATACCTCTTTGAGCTACATTTAAACTTAAGGACGATACTTGGAGACATAAGGACTATCTTTTTCATAAAAACGCCATGGATAATGAACCGCTTCTCCGGAGTTTCCAATACCCACCCGGGGACCAGCCACAATTTCTTCAGGCGCAGCACCTGCGGCAATAAATAGCGGCTCATCTGTCCAATGATGACCGTAATACTTCATTGTCACACCAAGTGCTTTCGATAATTTCCCTGGTCCATTTGTCCAATCTGTCATTTTTAAATGATGGCCACGGTTCTCCTGTATCAGTTCTAATCCAACCACTGGTTCTCCTGCCCTGATAAGAATGGCATGGGGTGTTCCAATTGCTCCGCTCACTACATTCATTAGGGTATGTGTATGCATTTGATAGGTATAAATAAGTCCAGCGGTTCCAAACATGATTTCTGTCCGCTTCGTTCGACGATTATCAAAACTATGCGCCGCTCTGTCTTCAGGTCCATGATACGCTTCCGTTTCAACAATACGAACCACAATATCCCCTTCTGGCTGTTTGTGCACAATATACTGTCCGAGCAAATTTCGGGCCAATTCGAGTACAGGTGCCTCAAAAAATAATTTATCTATAGGTGTATAAATCGCAATCGCCCTCCACTTCATTATTAGTATTCCCTAGAATCACAAGTCTAAGTAACGTATACTCAAGAAAAGCACAAGGCGCCGTCTAGCTCCGACAGGCATACGACGGTTTGTGGAGAGGGCGTTCTACAGCCCTCGCAATAAAACGCCTAATGTCCCGAGGAGTTGGCGCCTGCAGCTGGACATCAAGAAAAACTGTCGAAAGGATGAGATAAATTTGGAAAAGCTACAAACTGAAATACGTGAATTTACGAAAGCTCGCAATTGGGGCGGAAATCATGATGCTCGAAATCTCGCCATTTCAATTTCTTTGGAAGCAAGTGAGTTACTAGAACACTTCCAATGGAAATCTGGAGAAGAAGCAGTCGCTCATAATAAACAGGAAATCGTGGATGAGGCAGCGGACGTATTTATTTATCTATTACAATTCGCTGATCTCATCGGCATAGATTTGGAAGAAGCTGCACGTGCGAAGATGAAGAAAAATGCAGAGAAATACCCTGTATGAATTAAGTAAACCGTTCCCAGTCTTGCGGGAACGGTTTTTGTTAAAGGCAAAAAGCGCCTTTCTCTTATGGTCCTCCAGCGCTTTTCGGGTCTACCAAGGCGCTTACGCTTTTCTTTATTGTCTAGCTACAGCGCCCAGAGGCGCTTACGCTTTTCTTTATTCCTTAATTAATTCTTTTTCAATCAAAAACGCGCGGGCAACGTCTTCTGGTTTCTCTTTATCCAAATCAACGCGGGCATTCATTTTCAGCATATCTTCTTCCGTAATTTTTCCTGCTAAGCTATTAAGCACTTTTTCAAGATCAGGAAACTTCTTCAATGTTTCCTGACGCACGACTGGTGCTGCATCATATTTCGGGAAAAATCCTAGATCGTCTTCCGTTGTGGCAAGATCGAACATCTGAATACGGCTGTCTGTTGTGAATGCTGGAATAACATCAACATCCCCATTTTTCACCGCTTCATACATCACATTTGGGTCCAGGCTCTTCGTGTCTTTGAATGTAAATGGATAAGAAATTACCATATCATCATAGCCATCACCTTTACGCTCATAGAAAGCATGCGGGGCTCCGAATATCATTTCTTCATCTGCGGAAATTCCTGCGAGGTCGGAGTATGTTTTCGCATTGTATTCTTTATCCTTCGTGAAAGCCAACGTATAGCCGTTTTCGAAACCAAGTGGCTCTAGCCATGTCACTCCAAATTTATCTTCATAGCCTTTTTTCACACGTTCCAAAACGCTTTCAGAACTCTCTCCCGCTTTCGATTCTTCTTTCAGAACGTCTTTCAAACCCGTTCCTGTATATTCTACGTAAAGATCGATATCGCCTTTTTCAAGTGCAGGCGTCATGATAGCTACTTCACCTAGACCATCTTTATACTTCACTTTATAATCCGTTTCTGCCTCAATATATTGCCCTAAAATATGTGGCAGTATGAATTGCTCTGTCCATGGTTTTCCACTGATAACAATTTCATCTTTACCGCCGCACGCCCCAAGTAGCAGTGTCAACGACATTAAAATAATTCCTAATCCTTTTTTCATCTTTCTTCCCCCTATCAATGTTGTACGCCTTTTGGAGTTACCTTCTTCTCTACCCATTTTAGGATGAAGTCAAAAGCGATGGCGAGTAATGCAACTGGCAGCGCTCCTGCAAGAACAAGCGCATTATTATAAGATTGCAAACCCCTATAAATAACATCTCCCAGTCCGCCTGCCCCGACGAATGTTGCAAGCGTGGCAATACCTACCGTCAGCACAGTCGCTGTCCGAATACCAGCCATGATAACAGGCAAGGCAATCGGAAACTCAATTTTCTTCAAGATTTGGTTGGGCGTCATCCCCATCCCTCGTCCCGCTTCGACAATCGCCTCATCGACACCTGTAAGACCCGCATATGTATTGCGCACGATTGGTAACAATGCGTAAATAATAAGTGCAATAAGAGCCGTTTTTGAGCCTATTCCGATTAACGGAACAAGAAAACCGAACAATGCAAGGCTTGGTATCGTCTGTAAAATCGCTGCTACACCAATGATTGGCTCTGCAAAACGACGATGACGGGCAACCAGCATTCCAGTTGGTAGAGCAATGAGTATCCCGATGGCAAGTGCTACGAAAGACAGAAAGATATGTTGGAGAAAAGCTTCTGTAATCATGTCTGAACGACTAGTCACTGTCTCGATAAAGTTCTTCATGATTTCACCCACTTCCCGTTATCCATTGACGCTTGCAAGAGCGAATGATGACCAATATAGCCAATCACAACTCCATCTTCAGCTACGGCAAGACGACTGCTAGGATGGGCATCCAGGACAATAATTGCATCATCGACTGTCAGCATTGAAGTCACTTCTCTTACTTCGCCTGTCCATGTTTCATCATAGAATCTAACGAACTCTTTAATAGGCCTCTGACCGAAATTACGCTGTCTGTCAATTCGTTCCTGTCCAATGAATTCACGAACGAAATCATTTGCCTGATTTTCAATCAATTCATCAGGCGAAGATATCTGCTCAATTTGCCCCTCCCGCATCACGATAATTACATCCGCAATTTCGAGTGCTTCGTCCATATCGTGTGTTACAAATACAATTGTCTTTTTGATTTTCTTCTGTAGCTTCTTCAATTCTTTTTGGAGCTGTTCACGGCTGATAGGATCGAGTGCCGAAAAGGGTTCGTCCATTAAAATAATGTTCGGGTCACTCGCAAGTGCCCGGCTAACGCCGACCCGCTGCTGTTGACCGCCTGATAGCTCAAAAGGGTAACGTTTCTTAAATACAGCCGGATCAAGATCCACCATATCAAGTAATTCATCGACACGAACAGCAGTTTTCTCTTTATCCCACTTGAGTAATTCAGGAACAAGTGCAATATTATCTTCAATCGTCATATGAGGAATGAGACCGATTCGTTGAATAACATAGCCGATTGAACGGCGTAGCTCCACTTCGTCTCGTTCGAAGATTGGCAGCTCATCGATATAGATGGCGCCTTCTGACGGTACTTCCAGCCGATTAATCATCCGCATAAGCGTCGTCTTTCCACAGCCAGAAGGGCCAATAATGGCCGTTAACTTATTTGTCGGGATTGTCACGGACACATTCTTCAACGCTTCCGTTCCATCCGCAAAACGTTTTGTTACATTTTCAAAGCGAATCATAGAACTCCTCCTTTTGTATTTCTTTGCGGTGTAGTCGCTAACCATCTTTCAACTTCAACCGATGTCTTCAGCAGTACGACATCCGCTTGAGTTTTCCGCAAAATGTCTAACACACCCGGTCGAACGTCTTTCGGATAGCGCCAAATCCAGCGGACAAAATTCATATCAATCTTTTCGGGACATCCCTCCGCCATATCTGGACGTGTCTGTCCCCAATAACTCCATACCCTCTTCGTGACCCGTGATAAGCAAAGCCAGTTCGAAAAATCAAGAAAGATGATTAGATCCGCATATTGTGCTCTCATTTCGAGTGTGGAATTGAAATGCCCATCGATGATCCATTCAGGCTGCGCTACCACGTCTTTCAACATCTCACGGAATTCCGGTTTTGGTGTAGGTATCCATCCTTCATTCCAAAACAGTGCATCAAGATGATGCAAAGGCAATCCCCACCTCATAGCGAGCTTGCGTGACAGGGTCGACTTTCCAGCTCCACTGCAACCGATAATCAGTACTTTTTTATGATGAATCGCTTCCACTAATTCATCTCCCCCAATATACGGCCAATCTCCAACCAATCTGCATCTAATGAGGGTCTATGCGACGGCCTGTAAAAGATAGACGCGGGATGAAATGTCGGCACTATCCTGTACAACTTCTGTGTCAAGTTGAAGCTCGTATCATCTAATTCTTTTAAAAATTGAATGGGGCGATCCAACAGCTGCCCGTGAAGCTCCGTCACCTTCGCCTCTTTGCCAAGTAATCGTTGCAATCCGACGTTACCAAGCGTGACAATGAGCTTCGGCTCAATATTTGCTAGTTCATAATCGAGCACTGGCGCATGTGCCAAAATTTCTTTCATGGTTGGTGGCCGATTATATTTCCGTTCTGTCGTGGTTCCGTCACGGTTATTTTTCGTTCCCCATCTATATGGCCTGCTGCGGACTGCACTTGTAATATAAACGTCTTCACGTGTTAAACCGATTGTCTCGAGTGACTTCATCAGTTCCTTCCCAGCACGACCGATAAAAGGAATACCATCAACCAATTCGAATTCACCAGGTGCTTCGCCGATTAGCATCAGCTCCGGTTTTATGGGACCTTCTCCGTAAATAAACCCCTCCACAGGAAAACCTTCTATCCGTTCCCGGCCAAGGTTCGCAATCGATTCAGGTATACGGAACATCTAAGCACCCCTCTCTTGTGTTTTCATTTTAACAAAATAAGCCTTTCCATCAAAAGGAAAGACTCTGGACTATGTCGCTATTGGTTTGTTGCGTTGATTATTTTTGCCTATCTCTTCATTCTAACCCACTATATACGATCCCAATGCAGACTCCACACTGTTTGCAAAATTATTTCCAGCGCCCCAATCAAAGCGCAGGAACATCCCTTCTGAACCGCCGGATGCGACCGCATGGACTTTCGTTTGTCCTTCTAAATTATCGATTGTCACAGTAAGCGACGCGCGGTTGCTGGACCTCATATAATACTTTTCCAACACTAGGACATGGACTTCGTAATCGCCTAGCCGCCTCACATACCGATCGACAAGCGTTCCACTGATACTCCCTCTGACTACAAATTGCTCAATAACATCCATTGCCGCCGCTGGTAAAATAGATACAGTAAGTTCGCGTACTGACATATTCTCATCCCCTTTATCCTTACCTTCTTTTACGGATGAATAGAGGTGGAAGTTTCATTTGATTAATTTTAAAAAAGCCTGCCCTCATCACAAAAGGCAGGCCATCATTCATTCCAATTCAGTCTGTTTCGTTTCTGTTCCTAAAAAGACAACGGCTATCACACCGATAATAATCGCGCCACAGAAGATACCGAATACCAAATCGAATCCGTAACCTGCCGCAAGAAGTGTACCGATGAGTAACGGTCCGAATATACCGCCAATACGGCCAACCGCTGCCGCCATTCCAGATCCTGTTGCCCGGATTGCAGTCGGATATTGTTCTGGCGAATACGCGTACAAAGCTCCCCAAGCACCTAAGTTAAAGAAAGATAACAATGCACCTGAAGTGAGAAGCAATGGAAGTGTTTCTGCGTTACCAAAGAACAATGCACTTGCTGCAGTTCCAAGAAGATACGTGGCAAGAACAAATTTCCGTCCTGCTCTCTCGATTAACCAAGCAGCTGTAAAATAGCCTGGCAATTGAGCAAGCGTCATAATAAGAACGTATTTGAAGCTATGAATCAAATCAAAGCCTTTCATTACCATAACACTTGGTAACCACAGGAACATGCCATAATATGAAAATACTACCGTGAACCAGACGATCCAAAGCATGAGTGTTCGTCGTGCATACTTTTTCGACCACAGTGTTTTAATCTTTTCTACAGCTGACTGTTTCGGTTTGCCATCCAGCTCAAACTTCGGAGAATCCGGTAATCTGCGTCGAAGATAGATGGCGTAAAATGCCGGCAATGCTGTAATAATTAACGCAATTCTCCAGCCATAGTTCGGAATAACAAAGTAGGCGATGATTGCGGCTAGCAACCATCCTGCTGCCCAAAAACTTTCAAGGAGCACGACAACACGCCCCCGTTCATGCGCCTCAACGCTTTCAGATACTAATGTCGATGCGACTGGCAACTCGCCACCAAGTCCTGCTCCGACAAAAAAGCGGAGGATCAGAAAAGCAGTAAGCGTCATCGTCAACGCAGATAATCCACTAGCCACAGAGAACAGGACAAGCGTCATCATAAATACGTTTTTCCTACCGATTTTATCCGCAAGCATTCCAAATCCTAATGCACCAACTGCCATCCCAATCGAGTTGACGCTGCCTATCCAACCCATTTGAGATGGCGTCAACTGCCATTCTACTGCAAGTGCCGCGATAACGAACGACAGAATTCCGACGTCCATTGCATCGAACATCCAGCCCGTTCCCGCAAGCCCTAATAATTTATTTCGGGAAATTTCCTGTTTCTGTTTCTTCATAACGTCTCTACCCCTCGTAGTGTAGTGTGTAACCTGGTGTCTTTACACCTGTCATTATACCTTACACACCGAATCCACACAAAGGTTTTTTTACGCGACAAGCACGAGACTAACAGCCATTACTGCCATTCCAGCCATAAAACCGTAGACCGACAAATGCGCTTCGCCGTATTCCCGAGCAGCAGGCAGTAATTCATCGATTGAAATGAATACCATAATTCCTGCTACAGCAGCAAAGATAACGCCGAACATAATACCGTTCAAATAAGGCATCAAAATAAGATAGGCCACAATCGCACCAACTGGTTCTGCCAATCCAGAAAGAAACGATAACTTAAATGCTTGCTTACGATTACCCGTCGCAAAATAAATAGGTACGGCGACAGCAATCCCTTCTGGAATATTGTGTATCGCAACTGCGATGGCAATAGCAATTCCAAGCGTAGGGTCTTGCAACGCCGAAGTGAATGTTGCAATTCCCTCTGGAAAGTTGTGTATGGCAATAGCGAGGGCTGTAAACATACCCATTTTTTTCAGCTTGGCATATTCGTCATTCGTCGGACCTGCATTCACGTCTTCTACACTCTTTACCTCATGCGGATTCCCAATCGCAGGAATGAGACGATCGATAAGTGCAATCAACAGCATTCCGCCGAAAAAGCCGGCAATTGTCACCCAATAGCCATTGGTTAAGCCCAAATCTAACACAAGTGCATCTTTAGCCTTTACAAATATTTCGACAAGTGATACGTAAATCATAACGCCCGCTGAAAATCCAAGGGCTATCGAGAGGAACTTTGTATTCGTCCTTTTTGTGAAAAATGCAAGTAAGCTACCGATTCCCGTTGCAAGTCCCGCAAAAAGAGTAAGGGCGAATGCAAACAGTACATTTCCATCCATGTATACATCTTCTTTCTATTTCTAGGTTAGAACTATTGTATGCTATGAGTTTCCCTAACTCAACATCTGGCCTGTACTATTTTCATGTTCAACAGGAATTCTTTATTTTATCAATAGCATTCCTTCATCATCCAGACGAGCAAAAACACCCATTTCATTGGCTGTAAATGTATAAGCCCTATTTCCAACATGAATTTCTGTTCCCGCATGCGCATGCCCAATTGTGATATTCCCTTTTTCTCCTGTTCGGACAACTGTCTTAATTAAGTTTACGGACCCTGTATTTTGGAGGGATATTTTATTGGCTGCGATGATTTCCCCGCCTCGGCAAACACCACGCACTTTTATATCGTGACCTGCTGTAACCGAACTATGATAAAGCCCTTTCGAGGTCACCTCAATATTGCCATTACTATATAACACGCTATTAATGGCATAGGGTACTGAAAGGTATAATTTCGGAGCTGCTTTCTCACCATACAATTCCACAAGCGTTTTTACTTCCCCGATTAAAAGTTCGAAACCACCCATGTCTTTCAATTGCTTATTTTCAGAAGTTATAAATACCTCATATAATTTGGCTGCCATTTCACTCCATTCTACCGGCAACTGGAGAGAATGATTTTTAACTTTTTGGAGGAAGTGCCTATTCAAATCTTGGAATGCCGTATATTTCTTTTCGAGCAAGAGCCTAATAAGATGGTTCAACTCAGCTGAACTGAGGCTATCGTCCGTCTCTCCCCGTATCAGGAGTATCTGTTGGATTGCAGCTTGAATTAGTTCCAGATACCCCTTAATTTCACTAAGTTGAGTTGTTAGTTCTCCTATTATAAACTCATGTTGCCCGACGCTAATTGTGGAGGAAAAAATATTCCCTTTTACGACAGCCGATTTCATGGCATGAATCGTCGCTTTCGTCACAGACCCCCCTATGTTAACTGTTCCTGTCGCCCCCACGAACATTGAAGGTTGTATATTCCCTTGTATACTTACGTTCCCCTCAAAGCGAATATTTCCGCTCGCCATATCGACTTCCCCTTGGTGATGAAATTCATGATTGACATCAATTTTCACAAGCTTATTTCTCCATTCCACGGATGGTTTCCCTGAAATCGCTGCAACAATATCATTGTCCACCTGCGTTACATTCACACCAAGACGCAGGACAATGTCATTCGCCTTTTTCACAGGGATCGCTTTCCCAAGAAGGCTATTGCCTGGTGTTCCCTGAACCGGTGGTATATAGGTTGCAATGACTTGTCCAGCTTCTACCGACACAATCAGGTTCATCTCATGAAAATCCACCTTTTCCAATTCCCCCGGTGTTTTTTCCTGATAGTCGATATGCATTTCTAAATCGCCATCCAGTCCTTCAATTGGAGGTACCCCTTTTGCCACAATCGTTTCAAACGGTTTGATCGCGTCCGTCACTTTCTTGATAGCCGGGAAGAGCAACCCTTTTTGTATGCCTAATGATTTCAGGTGCTCAACAATTACTTGAGGGTCTAAATCATTGTAGTACTCAATTTCCTCATCTGCTTCAATATGAAGAACTTGTTCGAACTCCGTATCGCGTAAAGTGTGCTTCACCTTTTTCCCAGGTGTGAAAATAAGCATGGCAAGCATGTCATGCTCAATCAATTGAATTTCAAAATGTGGTGGTATAAGCCCATCACTTACTGTCACTTCTACTTTATCTCCAGGTGAAATAATTGTTTGCCGCTTTATTTGTTTTCCATTGATTGAGAAATTAACATTTGAACCAGGAACGACTATGGGGTATTTTTTACCTAAAAACTGTATATCAATCTTTTCATTGCTAATACGTGCCCCAGCTACTTTACTAATTGCTGATGACAGGCCACCCAGAGGCTGGGCATCGTTCCATTCCCGATTCGTCCCTTCTGTTGGTACTAATCTATCGAGATATTGTTCGATTGCCAGATTCCGATCTTGCGTCTTTTTCGTAGCGGATGGTGATTCGATGATTTGTGTAACATTTACTTCAGCCAGCGTTTTTCGTAAGCCAAAAAGATTCTTTCGCGGATTCGACAACACTTCAATATGGACTTCTTCCAATTTCAATTCTGTAATCGATAAGGCTAGCCGGACAGCTTCCTCAATCGTTTCTGCTTTTACCGTAATAGATTTCCCCATATCTTCCCCCCCATTTCAAATCTAATTTCCGTTTTAGGCTAGTACATTAATCTTATCATATTTTTCTGTATTTTCTATCATTATACCCAGTGTTTAGATAGTAAATGTGTAAATGCGACCTAATTCGCTAAGTGTTGTCCACAGGCCGATAGTTTTATATTTTTCTATACAACAAAAAAAGAGCCGGTTCACTTTTCAGTGGATCGGCTCTCTTGCTATTTTTACAATACCGCTTCGACTTCTTTAATCATTTCTTTCACAGATTGAAGTCCGCCACCAGACAGGTACCAATAGTCAGGATCTAAGTAAATGATTTTACCGTCTTTATAAGCGTTTGTTTTCTTCACAAGGTCGTTTTCAATTGAATCTTTTGCACTTGCATCGCCGCCAATCGCAGCGTCACGGTCTATAACAAAGAGAATGTCTGGGTTTGTTTCAAGGATATATTCGAATGTGATGCTTTGACCATGAGTCGATACTTCAAGTTTTTCATCAGCTGCTTTAAAGCCAAATACATCATGAATAATACCAAAACGTGAACTCAGTCCATAAGCACTTACTTTTCCTTCATTTCCAAGAATGATCAATGATTTCGCATCGCTCTTGCTTGATTTTTCATTAATCGCTGCAATTCTTTCGTCAATGTCTGCAAGTTCTGCTTTCATTTCATCTTCCTTACCAAAGAGTTCAGCAACCATTTCCATGTTTTCTTTGAATGACTCCATGTAGTTTGTTGTATCCACTCCTACAAAGATTGTTGGAGCAATTTCACTTAGTTCATCGTACATAGCAGATTGACGTCCTGAGATGAGGATAACATCTGGTTTCATTGCATGGATTGCTTCAAAATCAGGTTCTTTAAGACCGCCAACGTTTACATACTTTGAATCTTCATATTTTGACAAGTATGAAGGAATGTTCTTTTGTGGAACACCTGCTACTTCAACGCCAAGCTCATCTAGCGTGTCAAGCATACCAAAATCGAATACGACAACTTTTTCAGGATTTTTTTCGACTGTAGTTTCGCCAAGGTCGTGCGTAATTACCATTGGTTCTGCTGTTTCAGTTTCTTCAACTTTTGGCTCTGTTTTGTCACCAGTTGTTTTATCGTCTGTTGCATCTTCGTCTTTCGATCCACAAGCTACAAGTACAGCCATTAATGCGAACAACATCATTGTCATTAGTATTTTCTTCATCATTACCATCCTTTTAGTTGTATTGTAAGTTTAAATCTCTTTACTTGAATCGATTTATAAACTCCGGGTAACTACACTTTTCTTGATTAAGAATCGAAGTACACACATATACGACAATTAGCCATTTGTTTAATTGGAATATCCATATCGTAGATATCCTTTAATGCATCAGAAGTGATGATTTCATCTGTCGGACCGTCTTTGACGACACGTCCCTCTTTAAGCGCAACAATCCGATCCGAATAAACGGATGCGAAGTTAATGTCATGTAAGACGATGACAACTGTTTTCCCTAAATCATCTACAAGTCTTCTCAATATTTTCATGATCTGGACGGAGTGCTTCATATCCAAGTTATTCAGCGGTTCATCAAGCAATATATAATCCGTATCCTGCGCGATAACCATTGCGATGAATGCCCGCTGGCGCTGTCCACCTGACAGTTCGTCGAGGTAATCGTCCTGCATATCCATTAGATCCATATAATCCATCGCTTGATTGACGAAACGAAGATCTTCGGCCGTCAGCCTCCCCCTTGAATGTGGGAAACGACCAAACGACACTAGTTCACGAATTGTTAAACGGACGTTCATGAAGTTCGACTGTTTCAAAATCGAAACTCGTTTTGAAAAATCGTTCGATTTCATCTGTTTTACATTGTCTTTATCAACCAGCACTTCCCCCGTATCTGCATCTAGCAGACGGCTTACCATTGATAGAAGTGTCGATTTACCAGCACCATTCGGTCCGATAAAAGACGTGATTTTTCCGCGGTGGATATTCACGCTTACTTTTTCAACGACCGCTTTTTTACCATAAAACTTCGATAGCTCACGGACTTGGATCATGTAGATCGACTCTCCTTTAATAGTAAGTAGATGAAGTAAATGCCGCCGATGAAGTTAATAATGACACTGAGAGTCGTCGAGAACGTGAATATTCGTTCAACAACCCATTGTCCCCCGACAAGCGCGATAATACTCATAATAGACGCACCCGCAATAAGGATGCTATGCCTATACGTTTTGAAAAACTGATAGGACAAATTCGCAACGATCAAACCAAAAAATGTGATTGGACCTACTAGTGCAGTTGAGACCGCTATTAAAACAGAAGATAGGATTAGCATGGTCTTGACGACTTTGTCGTAAGAGACACCTAAGTTAAGTGCGGTGTCCCTTCCAAGTGACAGAACATCAAGTTGGTTGAAGTATCTCCATCCAATGACGAGACTGATGATAACGATGGCAAATGCCCACCAAACAAGTTCACCGCTGACGTTGTTGAAACTGGCAAACATCCTATCCTGTACAAGCATGAATTCGTTCGGATCAATTAACACTTGCAAAAATGTCGATATGCTTCCGAAAAATGTCCCGACGATAATTCCTACAAGAAGCAGGAAATAAATTGGGCGTTTGCCCCCCTTGAATAAAAATCGATAGAGGATAAGCGCGAATACAACCATTGCAGAAACAGATATTATAAAATTCACCTGTTTATTGACGATTATCACATGACCCGAACCAAGGAAGAAAATGATTGCGGTCTGCAACAATAAGTACAGTGAGTCAAGACCCATAATACTCGGTGTCAAAATACGGTTATGTGTAATTGTTTGGAAAATGACCGTTGAGTACGCGATTGCAACACCCGTGATGGCCATTGCCATCACTTTGATACCGCGGCGCGGTAACGCATAGTCAAAGCTTCCGTTTAACCCTTGGAAAAGATACAGAATACAGAATATAGCTGCGATTACAGAGAGAATGATGAGTTTCGTTGAGTTACGCATAGGCCTTCCTCCTAAACAATAAATAGAGGAATATTCCACTGCCAATAACGCCTACCATCAAACTAATTGAAATCTCATACGGATAGATAAGCACTCTACCTAAAATGTCACAGACAAGCAGGAATATCGCGCCTAGCAGTGCTGTATGAGGCAATGTCTTCTGTAAATGATCTCCTTTAAAAATAGAAACGATATTCGGAATGATCAATCCAAGGAAGGGAATCATTCCGACCGTCAAGACGACGGTAGTGGTAATAAGCGCAACAAGGATTAGTCCGATATTGACGATCCGCCTATAAGCAAGCCCGAGGTTTTTCGAGAAATCTTCACCCATTCCCGCAACAGTAAACCGGTTTGCGTACAAATATGTGATGATTAGCACGGGAATGCTTATGTATAGAAGTTCATAACGTCCTTTCATAATCATCGAAAAATCACCTTGTAACCATGCCGACATATTTTGAATGACGTTCGCTTTGTAAGCGAAAAACGTCGCAATAGATGACAAAATATTACCGAACATAAGCCCAACTAACGGAATGAAAATCGCATCCTTGAATTTGATACGGTCAAGGATTTGCATAAACAGTAGCGTGCCGGCAAGCGCGAATACAAATGCGACAATCATCTTTTCAATTGTGGATGCGTTTGTGAATAACAGCATCGAAACAAGAATCCCGAGCCGTGTCGCATCCAAAGTTCCTGCTGTTGTCGGTGAAACGAATTTATTTCGGCTCAGCTGTTGCATAATGAGACCTGCTATACTCATCCCTGCTCCTGCAAGAAGAATAGCGACAAGTCGCGGCACGCGGCTGATTAGAAAAATTTCGGTTGCTTCCGATTTAAAATCAAGCAGACCCATTGGCGTAATATGGCTCACTCCAACAAATAGCGATAGGAATGAAAGACTGATAAGTGCGATGACTAAGTAACGTATCTTCATGGGTATCCCCGATATCGATTATTTACTACCAATTGAGAATCCGTTAATGAAAACAGTTATCAATTAGCGCAAATTCAATTATAGCATGCTAGAAACAACTGTCAATGAATAACTGAAAATCATTATCAGTGAGAATACAAGAACAAGTAGGCTACCCTTGGCTACCACTTTTCATATAGTCAGTCATGCGAGTTTATGGACGGTTTGGGATTTGTTGTTATTAATCTTCCGGGTTTTATGATTGGTCTGAGTTTTTTACTGGTCTGGCAGTGTTTCTGATAGATTCCCTTGTTTTTACTTATTGCAATAAAAAAAAACACCGGAGTGGATAACCGGTGCCCATTGTTTCACTGCCCCATCGATTCATTGATATCGACAGCGTTATCTAGTATTTCTTGTGGAATTTTAATTGTGTCGATTTCGTTAATTTTACTGATGTCGGCTTTTACTTTCTGGTCAATATGCATTTCTTCGCCTTCGACTTCCATCGTCATATCCATATTCATATTGAACGCATTTGTGTAGAATGTCTTTTTGTCGATGAAGATTTCATACTCGAGTGATTTCACTTCCATATTTTCCATCACTTCCGCCTGTTCTTCATTCATTTCCATACCAGCAGGCATGTTTTCAGTAGCAACTTTTTTGAATAGCTTGCTGAATTTATCGCCTGCTGCGGATAATGTAAGGATGTAAGCATCATCCGTTTGCTCAAACTTGAAGTCATCTGTAAATTCTTTGAACATGTTCATGTCAAGTGTCGGATCCGCTCCTCCGGACAGTTGGCCACTCATTTCCTCATACATTTCATTTGGTAGCTTAATCCAATCACCCGACTCCGGATCTTTCATGAAGAAGCCTGCATCTGTCATATAGATTTCCATGTCCATCTTCCCTTGCTCACCCATGTCCATATTCATCTTCTGATACATCGAGAGTGGTTCCATAACCATATCCATGTCCATATTTATCTTACTGTTCATTTCAAACTCTTGGCTTGGTACTTTAATCAGCTGATCGATATCCATTTTGGCGTGCATACTCTTTTGCTCTTCCGAAACTGCCATCACCTTCTCATAAACTTCCTGCGCTGTCATGTCGCTCTTATTCTGGACTTCTACCTTCTTGCCCGTATCAGGATCTGTTTTCGGCTCCGCTGTCTTACCGCATGCACCAAGTCCAAGTACAAGAATTCCTGCTGCAATACCCTTCATCAAATTGTTCATATTATCCGCTTCCTTCCAATTGCTAATTTTATCTACATATACTCATACGGCTCAAAACACAAAGAGTTCCACATTTCAAAGTAATTGAATATTATTACTCAATTACTTATTCACATCTATTGAACTACATGAGTATTATTTCGGTTTCAGAAATTAATTATCGTCTTCTGTCGCTTTTTCCGCTATACTAGCAATTATCAGACTAAAGGGGATTAAAACGATATGCTCAAAAAGTTCTTTTCATATTACAAACCACATAGGCGACTTTTCATCATCGACTTTTCAAGTGCTATTTTCGTAGCATTGCTCGACCTTGCGTTCCCAGTCGCGGTCCAGTGGTTCATTGATGATTTGCTGCCTAAAGGCAATTGGGGACAAATCACGACGATAAGTATTCTATTATTGGTCGTTTATTTACTGAGTACATTCCTTCAATATATCGTCAGCTATCTTGGTCACAAACTCGGCATCAATATCGAAACCGATATGCGCCAGCAGCTATTCAACCATGTACAGCGGCAATCCTTCCGATTTTTCGACAACACGAAGACCGGACATATTATGAGCCGGATCACCAATGATCTGTTCGACATCGGGGAACTCGCCCACCATGGTCCAGAGGACGTCTTCATCGCGATCATGACGCTTATTGGGGCATTTGCCATCATGTACAGCATCAACCCTGAACTTGCACTGATCGCAATTATTATGGTTCCATTTCTCATTATCCTCGTCACATTCTGCAACATCAAAATGAATGCGGCATGGCAAAACATGTACGGTAAAATTGCTGACGTCAATGCACGCGTAGAAGATTCCGTGTCAGGTTCACGCGTTGTCAAATCATTCACGAACGAAGACTTCGAAATTGCGCGCTTCCGCATAGACAACGGGAATTTCAGAATAGCCAAGCTTGTCGCCTATAAAGTGATGGCCTGGACCCATTCGAGTATGTTCATGATGACCCGACTTGTCACACTTATCGTACTTGTTGTTGGAGCGTGGTTCACACTCAACGACAAATTGTCGAGTGGCGAACTCGTAGCATTTGTACTGTTCGTCAATGTGCTCATTAAGCCTGTCGATAAAATCAGCGCGCTATTGGAACTGTATCCAAAGGGTATGGCAGGATTCCGCAGGTTCCGTGAATTAATTGAACAAGAGCCTGAAATTAAAGATCGTCCAGACGCAGTGGCTGTTGCCCATTTGAACGGAGATATTATCTTCGATGATGTAGATTTCCACTATGACGATAACAAAGCCGTACTAGAAGGTATTAATTTAAACATACGCGCGGGTCAAACGGTTGCATTTGTTGGGCCATCTGGAGCCGGAAAAACAACGATTTGCTCGCTTATTCCGCGTTTTTACGATGTCACTGAAGGTGCGATTTCTATTGACGGGATCGATATCCGCGATATGACGCAGCACTCCTTGCGTTCACAAATCGGTATCGTTCAGCAGGACGTCTTCTTATTCACCGGGACCATTAAAGAAAATATTGGCTACGGAAAATTGGATGCGATGGATGATGAAATTATTTCAGCAGCGAAAAAAGCGCATCTAGAAGACTTCATCGCTTCACTTCCTTATGGCTATGAAACTCAGATTGGAGAACGCGGCTTGAAATTATCCGGCGGCCAGAAACAACGTCTTGCCATTGCCCGCATGTTCTTGAAAAACCCGCCAATTCTTATTTTAGATGAAGCGACATCCGCTCTCGATACAGAAACGGAACGCATTATTCAGCAGTCACTCGCTGAACTTGCTGAAAACCGGACAACCCTTGTTATCGCACACCGATTGGCGACAATCCGTGATGCTGATCGCGTTGTCGTTGTCACAGAAAACGGGATTGCGGAAGATGGCAAGTACGATGAGCTTGTGAAGAAAGGCGGGATTTTTGCCCGACTGCATAACAATCAATTCCAAGAGGTTTAACTTTCATATAAGCGGGCATACTAGAACTATTCCACCCCCTTTCTCTTAGATAGAAAAAACAGCACTACATGACCTCCCTAGTCATGTGGTGCTGTTTTTTGTTTTTTAAAAGATAAGAAAGTATGAGTTTTTTGGACTTAGAATAGTGTCTAGCTCCAGCGCCTAACCCCTCGAATCGCTTCAGTCCTGAAGATAAAGGCAAAGTGCGCCTTTATCTTTAGGCCCTCCAGCGCTTGTCGGGTCTACCAAGGCACTTGCGCTTTTCATTAGTGGCTTATGATAAATTCTTCAACCTTGGCCCGCTCTGAAATATCCATTTCCACAGTCATCAGCGTTCCATCTTCTTCATACTCCGTACTTTTGACGTTTGCTTTGTCATTCAAATAGGACACGATATCACCACGGTCAAATGGAATAAGTAGCTTGCATGTACTATATTGTTCAAAAATCTTTTTCTTGATCAACTCGATAAGTTCATCTAATCCTTTTCCTTCACGTGCAGAAATCCACACACTATCATCGCTCACTACTGGATAGGGAACATCCGCAAGATCAGCTTTATTGTAAATATTAAGCGTCGCTACATTCTCTACTCCAACTGCCTGCAATGTGTCATTTGTTACTTCCATCATATAGCCGTGTTCCGAATTCGACACATCCACTACATGTAATAGGAGATCCGCATCACGCGCTTCTTCTAATGTCGAACGGAATGCTTTTACAAGATGGTGTGGCAGTTTCGAAACAAAACCGACTGTATCCGTCAAGATGAATTCTTTGTTATCCTCAAGCTTCACTTTCCGAATTGACGTATCGAGTGTCGCGAATAACATATCTTCCTCATACACTTGCTTCGCATTGTCTACGTCCATCTTCAGCAGCAATTTATTCATAATCGTCGACTTGCCAGCATTTGTATAACCGACAATCGAAACAACAGGGATACCACTCTTTTTACGTTGCTTGCGCTGAGTTTCACGCTGATCCTTCACATGATCAAGGTCACGGCCAAGTTTGGAAATCTGGTCTTCGATTTTTCGACGATCGAGTTCAAGTTTCGTTTCTCCTGCCCCTTTATTCTGAACACCGCCGCCTGCTCCGCCGCCCTGTCTACCAAGGGATGCACGTAAACCGACAAGTCTAGGAAGCATGTATTGCAGTTGCGCAAGTTCAACTTGCATCCGAGATTCACTCGTTCTCGCACGCCGTACGAAAATATCAAGAATGAGCATTGTCCTGTCAATCACTTTACAGTCCAGTTCCCGCTCCAAATTACGAATCTGAGACGGAGACAATTCATCATTGAAGATAACAAGGTTAGCATCTAATTCTTCGTAGAAGTTCTGAATCTCTTCCATTTTCCCTTTCCCGACATAAGTAGACGGGTTACGCTTTTCCATGTTTTGCGTCACTTCTCCAACGACTTCAACATCGATTGCTTTAGCAAGGTTTTTTAATTCTTCCATTGCATATTCAAAGTGCTGATCCTTTTGTTCATGGACCCCCACAATTACTGCGCGTTCGACTAAAAATTCCATAGAACTACCCCTTCCAGACAAGCTATAAGTATGTTTAGTCTACCATATGTGACGAAATTGTATGTCAGACAGGTCGAACTGCACAACTACTCTGTCACTGTTGGTCAGTTTGCCCAACGATAACATCCGTCAATCTATCTTTGTCGCCATCATGTGCAACAAATTTCAGCACAACATTCGGCAAGACGATGTCATCAGTATTACCAACTTTCTTCGACAATAAAATGGCCCACTCCGCTGTTACTCTTAATGGATCTTCGACACTAAAAACACACTCCGTAATTTCCAGCTGTTCATTGTCCAGGGAAAGCGTTCCCTCTTCACGTAATTTCACAAAACGTGTTTCTTCTGGCTCCTCCCATTCGATGAAAAATGGATAGGGTAACTCATTCGATACGGGTTGATCGATGAACAACATTTTCCACTTCCGCAATTGGCCATCAGCCGTTCTTCGCTCAGCATCGAGCACACCTGACGTTCGGAACCCTTTATTTTCAACTTCATCATTGAATTTCTCAATACTTTCGACAGACAGACAAATCGTCCCCCACCCATCGCTTTGTTCAAGATCATGAAGCAATAACTTAGTCAGCGGATGCTCCACTTGTTGCGCAATTCCCATTTTCTCGACTGACAACCATTCAATATAAGCATTCTTCGTATAGAGTAGCGCATTATGCGTACCCCATTGTTCATGACGACCACCGACTACAGCGTGACGTCCACTCGCTTGCTGTTCCACTACGATTTTCTCCGGTTCTTTATTCGTGAAATAGACAGTATGATCAAGCTTCATAGTAATAACCTCACCTTCTTAATTTTAAATAAATGAAAAGCCTGCAGTAGTAGATACCGCAGGCTTCCAAATTACTTATCTTCGTTAAGGATTTCAAGTGCTGCTGAGAATTCTTTATCAATCTCGGCATTTGGTTTATATGTGATATTACTAACGACAACTGTAACAATCAGGCAGAGGAGGAAACCAGGTACGATTTCATAAAGGGTGCCCGATAAAGCATCGACGTTCCCCCAAATCATAACTGTTATTGCTCCAACTATCATTCCCCACAGTGCACCTTTCGTTGTAAGTTTGCGCCAGTAAAGAGATAGCAAGATGATTGGACCAAATGCAGCTCCAAATCCAGCCCATGCAAACGATACGATTTTCAAAATGGATTCATTGTTAGGCCAAGCAAGTACCATAGCAATTACTGAAACTGCAAGGACGGCCATTCTACCTAAAAACACATAATGCTTATCCGTTGCGTCTTTTTTCATAAACGTTTTGTATAAATCTTCAACTAGCGCAGAAGAGGATACAATCAGTTGCGAAGAAATTGTACTCATAACAGCTGCAAGAACAGCCGCAAGCATGATTCCCGCAATGAATGGATGGAAGATAATCTGCCCTAGAACAATAAATACCGTTTCATTATCCACCAGTGTTACATTCGTGTTCTGCTGGTAATAAGCAATTCCGATAAGTGCAGTTGCAACTGCACCGAATAAGCTCAAGAACATCCAACTAATTCCGATACGACGTGCTTTTTTCGCTTCTTTGTGCGAGTTAAGCGCCATAAAGCGGACGATGATATGCGGTTGACCGAAATAACCCAGTCCCCACGCGACTGCAGACAAAATACCTAGGAACGTTGCACCAGATACGAAATTCAGCAATTGTGGATCCACAGCACGGATACTTGTCGCAGTTTCTGTAAATCCTCCTGTGATGAAGATACCGACAATCGGCACAAGTAGGAGCGCAAAGAACATAACGATACCTTGGACAACGTCCGTGTAACTAACCGCCAAAAATCCTCCGAATAGTGTATAGAAAATAACGACACCCGAAACAATCAATAGGCCTACGTGATAGTCCAACCCGAATGAGCTAAGGAAGAACTTCCCGCCTGCAACCATTCCCGAAGACACATAAAACGTGAAGAATATTAGAATAATAATCCCTGAAGCAATACGTAAGAGACGGGATTTATCTTTCAGACGACTTTCCAAGTAACTTGGAATTGTAATGGAGTCACTTGAAACTTGTGTATACACACGTAAACGAGGTGCAACAAAGACCCAGTTCAAATATGCTCCAACTGTCAAACCGACCGCAATCCATGCTTCAACTAAACCGTTGAGATAGATTGCACCCGGCAACCCCATAAGCAACCAGCCCGACATGTCAGCAGCACCAGCACTGAGAGCGGTTACAGCCGGCCCAAGCGAACGCCCACCTAACATATAATCCGTGAGATTGGATGTGCGTTTGAATGCATACCATCCAATGAAAATCATCGCCGCCATGTATATAATAATTGCAATTAATTGATACCCTTCATTTGACATGATGAATCCTCCTTTTATTAGATTGCCTCTATCATATCACCTTTTTAATAAATAATAATCTGTTTTTTAAAATAACCGATAGTAAATAATGTATATTGAATAGACAGAATACGACGAAGTTATTTCATTCACCTTACATTTCCCAGGAAATAATGCATATTCGACAAGCAACCTTTTTATAACACACAAAAACAGGCGGATACCCCTATGTCTAGAGGTATACACCTGTTTTTTATGAGGGCACTGAAAAAGTACGATTTCCTTCAATCCCGTTGATTTCCGGTCCGAGCGAGGTCTTCAGTTCGCGCTGTTCCCACTGGAGTCGCCGCTCTTCACTACAATCAATTAGTTCTAACTATAAAAAGAACTTTTTCAATGGTTTCGTTTTTTATTGGTATGACTTTTCTACGGACATTTCTCGCAGTTTGAACTTTTGTATTTTCCCCGAAGCAGTCATTGGATATTCTTTTATAAACTCAATGTACTTTGGTATCTTATGATGTGAAATACGCCCCTTACAAAATGCGCGTACGGACTCTTCATCAAGATTCAGGCCTTCTTTCAGAATAACCCACGCCATTAGTTCCTCACCGTATTTCGCATCTGGCACACCGACGACCTGTACGTCTGCGATATCAGGATGCGTATACAGAAATTCCTCAACCTCTTTCGGGTAAATATTTTCGCCACCACGGATGACCATATCTTTGATGCGCCCCGTAATATCGATGTAGCCATCTGCATCCATCACTGCAATATCGCCCGTATGAAGCCAACCTTCTGCATCAATCGCTTCACGTGTTGCTTCCGCATTGTTGTAATACCCTTTCATAATGTTATAACCACGCGTGCAAAGTTCCCCTGGCACGCCAACCGGCAGCTCTTCACCCGTTACAGGATCAATAATTTTGACTTCAACGTTCGGATGCGGCTTGCCTACTGTCGATACGCGTTTTCCGATTGGATCATCTGTCTTCGTCTGTGTAATGACAGGGGACGCCTCTGTCTGGCCGTAACAAATCGTAATTTCACTTGCTCCCATATCTTCAATAACACGTTTCATAACTTCAATCGGACAGACAGATCCAGCCATAATACCGGTACGAAGCGTAGATGTATCGTAGTTCTTAAAGTCAGGGTGATTCAACTCTGCGATGAACATCGTCGGCACCCCATGAAGTGCTGTACACTTCTCATCTTGTACCGCTTGAAGTACACGCAATGGATCGAACTGTTCGAGTAAAATCATCGCAGAACCGTGCGTAACCGCCGCGAGCGTTCCTAGTACACAACCAAAACAATGGAAAAATGGAACAGGAATACAAACGCGGTCCTGCTCTGTCAGTTTCATGTAATCCCCAATTTGTTTACCGTTATTCACGACGTTATAATGTGTCAGCATGACCCCTTTAGGAAAGCCTGTTGTGCCAGAAGTATATTGAATATTAATGACATCATCGGGATCAAGCGATTGAAATTGTCCCTCAAACTGCTCATCCGTTACTTTATCAGCTTGCGCCATGAATTCCGACCATTTGTACATACCTTGTTCTTCTCGTTCCGTCATCAGGATGATTCGTTTGAAATGAGGCAGTTTGACACTTGATATAGAGCCCCTCTCACTCGTCACCAGTTCAGGACAAACCGTACGGATAATATCTATGTAACTCGTTCCTTTAAAGCTTTCATCCAGAATGAGCGTAGTTGCATCAGATTGCTTCAGCAAATATTCCAGTTCTGTAGCTTGGTAATTCGTATTTACGGTGACCAGGACTGCCCCCATCTTCCCTGTTGCATATTGGCTAAGCAGCCATTCCCTTTTATTGTCTGACCATATGGCAATGTTTTCCCCTTTTTCGATGCCCATAGCAATAAATGCTTTTGCAAGTTTGTCCGTTTCTTTATCAAATTCTTTATATGTTCTTCGAATTCCATGTTCCGGATAGACATAAGCTTCCTGGTCCGGATAAAGCTCCGCTTGTTCCCTTACAATTTGCCCCACTGTTTTACGTAGCAATGTCATGTCCATTCCCCTTTTCTGAAACAATCATATAGCAATATGTTATCACGAAGTTCAGATTATTGAAAATTAATTTCAGGTTGTAGTGTATTTGTTGTGAGGTTCCGATGGAGTGTTGTTTTCTTTTGGCGAAACGTTGCGAACACCATAAAAAATACCGTTCCACCTCTCAAGGCAGAACGGCATACTTCAATTCATTCCACAGGGAAGACGCGTCCCCGTTCGTCTTTGTAAACGACATGATGTCGTTCGAGTTTCGTTGGCGAATCCAGACCTGCCGCTGCAGCGACACGGAAAAGTCCTTCTCGCATCGTCAAAATATAATTCGTGACACGGTACTTTTTCTCTTCGACGACGAGGCCTTGCTGTAATTTCTTATCTGTTGTCGCAACGCCCGCTGGACAATCATTCGTATGACAACGGTGCGCCATAATGCAACCGACCGAGATCATAAAACCACGCGCAACTTGAACAAGATCTGCTCCCATTGCTAGAACTATTGCTGCTCGGTCCGGTGTCGTAATCTTACCCGATGCAATAATTTTCACGCGGTCACGTACTTCAAATTTTCGAAGTGCATCGTCCAGAAGAATAATTGCTGACCGCAATGGTAATCCAACGCTATCAGCAAGATCCTGGTATGTAGCGCCCGAGCCGCCCTCCCCACCATCTAATGAGATAAAGTCGGGACCCATACCTGTTTCATGCATGAATGACGCAAGTTCCTCTGCATCCTGTTTCCCACCGAGGACAACCTTAATACCAACCGGTTTACCCGAATGCTGACGAATTTGATCAATGAATTCAAAAAGTGTTGGGTAATCATCAAACTGGTGAAAGCGGTTTGGACTATTAATAGAGACAAACGGAACAACATTACGAATTGCCGCAATTTCTTCCGTTACCTTCGCCCCTTCAACGTGCCCACCACGCATTTTCGCACCTTGCGCTAATTTAATTTCAAACGCTTTGACTTGCGGAATATCCGCTTTTTCACGAACCCGCTCAAAACTGAATTCGCCATCCTCCGTTCTAAATCCGAACAAACCCGAGCCAATTTGTGCAATTATATCTGCACCGCCCGCCAAGTGATGCTGGGACAGACCTCCTTCGCCGGTATTCATCCAAGCCCCTTGCGCCATGCCAATCCCTTTTGACAATGCAGTGATTGCATTTTCCCCGAGTGCCCCATAACTCATCGCGGATTGACCAAGCATGCTGCGGACATGAAATGGATGCTCACAGTTCGGACCAATGACGATTGCATCCTCTTCTGGCAACAACCAAGGCAATGTCGGAATATCTTCGCGGTGTTCTTTACGTGAAAAGAGATTATCTTCATCAACGACATAACGCATCGTATCTATAAGGTTTGAATTATCAACGCGCATTTCCTCATTTTGCTTCGTAAACATTGCGTTGCGGATATAATAACCCGATTCTTCAAAATCACGTTTCGAGCCAAAGCCAATGACACTATTCAAATATTTCCCTGGCATAACCATGTGTAGGTATTCTTCACGATTGAATGGTTCGCCGTCATTATCGTCGTCAAACAGATATTGACGAAGCTCAGGACCCGTCTTCTCCATCACATAACGCATCCGCCCTAAAATCGGGAAATTCCGAAGAATCGCATGTTGCTTTTGGCTTTTGTCATAAAAGTATAGATATATGGCAATTGTAATTGGTAAGATGACTAGAAATAAAATTAACAACGCCGTGGTAATTGAAATACTTTCCGCCCAATTCATAACAACACCCCTTTGTTAAGCTTTAAAGGTAGTTTACCACTATCACAGTCTGTTAATCTTAATTAATAAAACATTTTTTGGAGGGATTCCATGGTTATCGACTTATTATCTGCCCACGCATCTGTGCGAAAATATAAAGACATTACACTATCAAAAGAAGAAGTACTTGAACTCATTCGGGCCGGGCAGCATGCCGCAAGTTCGCACTTTGTCCAAGCATACTCTGTCATTTATGTAACGGATGTTGAAAAACGCAAGAAACTAGCGGAATTCGCGAAGAACCCGCAACAGATTTTATCAGCTGGCGCCGTTTTGGTCTTCTGCGCGGACTATTGTCGATTGAAAAAGGCAGCTAACTTAGTCGGAAAAGACATTGATTTCTCCTCTGCTGAAAGTGTCCTTGTCGGCTCCATTGACGTTGCTTTATTCGCCCAAAATGTAGCGATTGCGGCCGAATCAAAAGGTTACGGCATCTGTTATATCGGGGGAGTACGTAATGCACCTGAGGAAATAAGCGAATTGCTATCGCTTCCCAACGGTGTTGCTCCACTATTCGCCATGACAATCGGCGTTCCTGACGAAGCGAATGAAGTGAAACCGCGCTTACCGGTAGAAGCAATTATTCACGAAAACAGCTACAATACCGATAAATACGACGAACTTATACCTAAGTATGATGAAACAATGAACGACTATTATTTAAGCCGTGGCTCAAACCGTAAAGACGCCGCCTGGTCCGATTCCATGGCAGACTTTTTAGAAGTCCCTCGTCGAACGCATATGAAAGATTTTTTGAAGAAACAGGGATTTGAGTTTAACTAGGAGTGATGACAATGCAATTTGAGGAATTAGTGGACGAATTCACACGACGGATAACAGACGGGTCTTTCATTGGCGGGACAATCAGCCAATCCCGCACAAAAACAGATGAATTAAAACGGGTGAAAGTAAAACCTGTGGAAATAAAAGGACAGCTGCATATTCAATTTGAATACCAGTACGAACGAGTGCTGAACCATGAAAATGTTACCCCTGATGCATTGCGAGCACATTTACAACAACTGCTCGAGCGTTTCAGACAAATACACGCTGAGTTTTCGGATGAAAAAGTCCAGGTTCAGCTGACGAAAAAATTTAAAGTAATGTGGAAGTCTGAAAAAGTAGCATCTGAAAAAGTAGTTGACCTTTCACACAACCGTAAGAAAAATTATTTATTGGATGAAAATACTCCCTATCCATTTCTAGTACGACTTGGCGTCCAAACGCCCGACGGCAAAGTGAAAAAACAAAAGCACGACAAGTTTAGGCAAATTAACCGGTTCGTCGAATTCATCGACGATTCTCTTGCGCACTTACCGAAAGATCGAACTGTACGTATTCTTGATTTCGGTTCCGGTAAATCCTATTTAACATTTGCGCTCTATCATTATTTACGTATCGAAAAAGGACTGGATATCAAGGTAACTGGGCTTGATTTGAAAAAAGAAGTGATTGAGGAATGTAGCACCATTGCGAAGGATCTTGGTTACGATAATCTTGAATTTCTAGTAGGAGATATCAATGATTATAATGACGAAACGTCAGTTGACATGGTCGTCACCTTACATGCATGCGATGTTGCGACAGATATGGCGCTTGCCCGTGCGGTGAAATGGGGAGCGAAAGTCATTTTGAGCGTTCCATGTTGCCAGCACGAACTATTCTCGCAGGTTAATTCCCCCGCGCTCGACGTTATGCTTCAACACGGACTCATCAAAGAACGGTTCTCAGCACTTGCTACTGATTCCATTCGTGCCGAGCTGTTATCACTCGTGGGTTACGAGGCTCAGTTACTCGAATTCATCGACATGGAGCACACACCCAAAAACATTTTGATTCGAGCTTATCAGACCGGACGAGAAGCTTCTGCTGATGAAGTGAAACGGTACACTGAATTTAGGAAGCTGTTGAATGCAGATCCTTTTTTAGAGAAAGAACTGGGCGATTTATTGAATATATGATTAAAGCCATCCACATTTGCCTCATGCGAATGTGGATGGCTTTTTCAATTTAAAGAATCACATGTTATCATTTAGAATAATTAGATTTAGTGATTAAAAGGAGACAGCAACATGCCGATATATAATAAATTAGTACGCGACCGTATTCCCGAAATCATCGAAAAGTCCGGTCTGATTTGCAATACACGCCTTTTGAATGAAGACGAATACATTAACGAAATCAACAAAAAAATGCACGAAGAACTGGAGGAATACGAATCCACCGAGACGACAGATGACGCCATCGAAGAACTTGCGGATTTGTTGGAGCTCATCCATGCAGCCGTTTCATATTACGGGGTATCATTTGAAGATCTAGAAAAGGTAAGAGTAGAAAAGGCTGAGAAACGCGGCGGATTCGAAGAGCAGATTTTCCTTATGGATGTTGAAGAAGACTGATACCCGATGGTTCACCCTACTTAATAATGCAATGCTGTCCGCGACATTAAGTTCGCGGACTTCTTCCCTTACGAAACTTCCCATCCACACTTATTTCCCCAATGATACGTCCAAAAACACATAGTCATCCCGTTTATGTTGCCCTGAAAAAACGACCGGGACCCGTTCACTAAAAATCGGTCCGTCTACAACCACAGTGTGAAATTCTCCAGATTCCCCGCATGAATCAATGCCGAGCGCACCGAGTTCATCCATCAGTTCGATAGTAAATTTACGGCCTATGAAGTGGGCAGGCATCATTGTTGTATTGACGACAACGATGTATGCCTCGAATCCGCCCTCTATAAACTCTTCCAATATCTTGCGACGCGGCTCCATCCATAATGGATGAACTGCTTTCATATTGACTTTCGCACATGTTTCTTGAACCCACTCCAAATGGTCTTCAAGATCGATATCCCCGAAAACCCCGTGGCTGATGCCTGACTCAACACATTCTTTCATCGCGTCTAAAAATTGCTCTTCATACCCTTGCCAGCTTGCTCCCCGTATCATTAAAGGGACGCCGATCCTTTCAGCTTGGGCTGCTACGACTTCAAAAGGCAGCGCATGTGATTTTGACCGTTCTTCATCCTCTTCAAACATTGTCCATAACCGTTTCGGAATGCCACCCGCTTTCATTGCACGGTAATAAGCCATCGCAGAATCTTTTCCGCCGCTCCATGATGCAACAAATAATATATCCTCCATCTTGATTTCTCCTCCGTATCGCAGATTTTTTTGTTTTTAAGCATCAGTACTTCTCTCTCAAGATCAGCAATTTTTTCGCAGTGCTTTTCAAGATCCGAAAACTCCCTTGCAAAAAAGAAATAAAACTTTAAAGAACTATAAATCCTCCTAGAAACACAATACTAAAATCTACATTATCGCCATGGCCTACACCCTTACGTTATATTTATTTTACCATGAATTTTCCAATGTTTCGTAAAGGATTCTTTTAATTGATTTTTTTCAGCGAATGAAAACATAAAACTTTTCAGACATGTACCCCGTCAAATAACTATAACGTGTTCGCGACATGTTGGAAATTGGAGAAGGTGAATCTTTTGTCATGACAAAAAATGAGAAGTTTGAGCTTGTAGAAAAATTTATAGTAGAGAATCGTGAAGCCCATTATCGCCTTGCATACAGCTATGTTAGAAATAAAGAAAATGCACTTGATATTGTACAAGATGCCATTTTAAAAGCCCTCAATTCAATTGATCGACTTGAAGAGATTGCCTATTTGAAAACTTGGTTCTACCGGATCATCGTTAATACATCCATTGATTTCATCCGAAAACATCAGCGTATTACAGTGATGGATGATGACATTCTCGGCATTCATTTGCCACAGTTAGAGGATGACATTATCGACATGGACTTACATGATGCCATTGACCAGTTGCCTCCTAAATACAGATCTCTTATTATTCTTAGATTTTTCGAGGATTTGAAAATTGATGAAATCGCTGTAGTGATGGATGAAAATGTGAATACGATTAAAACAAGATTATATGCAGCATTGAAAAAGTTACGCATTGAAGTTGGGGAGGAATTCAGGTTATGAAAGAATTGAAAAAGTTGAAAAAGAACTATGACGAAACAGAGATTCCGTCTGAGTTGGAAGACGTCGTAAAAGCTTCGATTCGTCGAGCAAAAGCGTCACAGAAAAGACGTCCATTTCTAAAACAATGGACGATTGGAGCCGCCGCTGCTGCTGCTCTATTCATCGGTAGTATAAATGTCAGTCCATCCTTCGCACAGGCAATGGCAAATGTTCCGCTTCTTGGGGCGATTGTGGATGTATTTACCGCACAACAATTGACTGTCGATGAAAAAACGTACCAAGCAAATGTCGCCACACCAGCAATTGAAGGATTGACTGATGAAGGACTGCAAGCTTCTCTGAATGAGAAATACCTTGAGGAAAACAAAGTACTTTTCGAACAGTTCCAACAAGAGGCCGCGGAATTGGAAAAGGCAGGTGGCGGTCATCTTGGCATCGACACTGGCTACGAAGTGAAAACAGATACTGACCAGCTTCTATCGATTGCTCGCTATGAGGTGAATACGGTCGGATCCTCTTCAACAACAATGAAGTACGACACAATTGATAAGCAGAACAACGTGTTAATCACATTGCCAAGTCTTTTTAAAGATGATAAATACGTCGATGCTATTAGCTCATATTTAGTAAGTGAAATGGAGCGACAAATGGCAGCAGATGAAGAGGTCTCTTACTTTTTGAATAGCGAATTTTTCGATGACTTCAAAACAATCCAAGCCGATCAGTCATTCTATATTACAGCTGATAATAAGCTTGTCATTTCATTCGATAAATATGAAATTGCACCTGGTTATATGGGTGTCGTGACGTTTGAAATTCCGTCAGAAATTTTGAGTGATTTACTGGTCAGTGACACATACATTAACTAATCCCTTTCCTATATAAAAAAGCAGACACTTTCGCGTGTCTGCTTTTTATATTTCAATTATGCTGGCATCGGCGTTTTTGTTGGTTCCGCGTAGCCTTCTTTATAATTTTCATCGATGAATTCACGGATTTCTTTTAACGATTTACCTTCTTGCTTCATCATTACAGATTGCACGGCGATATCCAGACAAACTTGGCAACGTGTGCCATGGTCATCCCAGACAACAGAACCGTCTTCACGAACTTCGTCGATGAAACAATTCAAGTTACTGTCATGACCTGCGCTTTCACCACACCCACAATAACAAGGCATCCACTCAATAATATCCGTTGCAGTTCCCGCCATTTGATAGACAAGACGCATATCCTCCGACTTGTCATCTAGGAAAGACGGTAAAATATCGGCAGAAGCTGTTACTTCTTGCAAGTCACCGTTTGGTACATGCAGCTGTTCCCCATGTGCCATATCATGTTCTTTCTCGCTTGGCTGTGCTTTTTCTCCGCATGCTGAAAGGACAAGAATTGCCGCAAGCAAGATGAATATCCATTTCTTTTTCATATACTGCCCACCCCTTATTCGCGTAGTTGTCCTTTCATCATAACCCAAAACAACACGTTTATAAGTTACAGTTTGATGGACAATAAAGTTAATCTTCAATCAGAGGTGTCTTACTGCCCGTTAATGAGGGATCAAACACGACGGTGATTAGCCTCTTGCTTAATCCAATGCCTGATACCCTTCCCGGCATACGGCTCATCCGCAAATCTCGGAATCACATGTAAATGCGCGTGCGAAATCGATTGCCCGCCTGTTTTTCCCGTATTCCAACCAACCGAATAACCATCGTGCCCGTACCGCTCTTCCAAATAAGCTTTCGCTTTCATTAGCAGTTCCTGTGTATCAATCCATTCCTGCGCGGTTAATGAAAATACATCGACTGCATGCCGTTTCGGAACGATGAGCCCGCTCCCTTCCAACACAGTTTGCTCGGAAGGCTTTTGAATATAAGCGCATGTCGCATTTTCAAAGATAATTTGTTGCTCAGGATCCGCTAGCAAATTGCAATATGGACACTCTTTTTCGTACATACTGAAGTCGACTCCTTATTTCCCAATCATTTTTGAAGGAACGACATACTCGTCAAATTGTTCTTCTGTCAGCAAGCCAGATTTAAGTGCCGCCTCTTTTAGCGTTGTTCCTTCCGCATGTGCTGTTTTCGCGATTTTCGCTGCATTTTCGTAACCGATATAAGGATTAAGTGCCGTCACAAGCATAAGTGAGTTTTGAACTTTACGATCAATTTCTTCACGATTCGGTTCAATTCCAACTGCACAGTTGTCGTTGAAACTGATCATCGCATCGCTCAACAACGTCACAGATTGAAGGAAGTTGAATATGATAACCGGTTTGAAGACGTTCAGTTCGAAGTTCCCCTGGCTCGCTGCGAAACCGATTGTTGCGTCATTCCCCATCACTTGTGCGACAACCATCGTCAATGCTTCACTTTGAGTCGGGTTCACTTTTCCAGGCATGATGGAACTGCCTGGTTCGTTCTCAGGAATTGTAATTTCACCAATACCTGAACGTGGTCCACTAGCCAACCAGCGCACATCATTGGCGATTTTCATTAGGTCTGCTGCAAGTGCTTTGATAGCGCCATGAACGTAAACAATTTCATCATAGCTCGTAAGTGAATGGAATTTATTTACCGCAGACGTAAATTCGATTCCTACTGCTGTGCTGATTTCAGTAGCAACACGGTCCCCGAATCCTGCAGGTGCGTTAAGTCCTGTACCAACAGCAGTTCCACCGATTGCAAGTTCTTTCATCGACTCGACGCTGTCCGTAATCATTTTTTCTGTTTTCTCGAGCATCCGGTGCCAACCGCTAATTTCCTGACCAAGCGTTAAAGGTGTCGCGTCTTGTAAATGCGTACGACCGATTTTAATGATATCCATGAACTCTTCGGATTTCTTGTTAAGTGTTTCTTTCAATACACCAATTGCCGGTACGAGTTGTTGTTGTACTGCCACGACGCCTGCAACATGCAACGCTGTAGGGAATGTGTCGTTTGAACTTTGTGATTTATTGACATCATCGTTCGGATGAAGGCGTTCTTCCTCGCCCCACTCTTCAAGAAGTTGATTTCCACGGTGTGCAAGCACTTCGTTCATATTCATGTTTGACTGCGTACCGCTTCCTGTTTGCCAAACGACAAGTGGGAAATGATCATCCAGTTTGCCAGAGACTACTTCATCCGCCGCTGCAGAGATAGCCTTCATTTTTGCTTCTGAGATAGCACCGTGTGCATGGCTCGCGATTGCTGCAGATTTTTTCAAATGGGCAAATGCACGAATAACACCAATTGGCATTTTTTCTCCGCCAATTTTAAAATTTTGTTTACTGCGTTGCGTTTGCGCTCCCCATAGCTTGTCCGCAGGTACTTTAATTTCACCAAATGTGTCGTGTTCAATACGATAATCCATCATTCATCCCTCTTTCAATTGTAAGTATTTCCATTATCGCTGATTGGCACCTTTTTTTCATCCGCCCAGTCTCGGATAAATGCTTTTTGCCTAGGGTTTAGGTTCGTCGGCAATTCATCTTTTCCGAAAAAACGATGTGCTTTGCTTTCTGTACCGCCCTGTTTTAGTTCACCCAAATAGTTTTCTGTTTGAAAAATAACTTGCACGCTATATACTTGATCACCATTCGGATACGTCACAAAACAGGCCTCTCCGGAATAAAGACCAAATAGCTTAAGCCCCTCCACATGCAGTCCCGTTTCTTCATATGTCTCCCTTTTCGCCGTTTCTTCAAACGTTTCCCCAAGCTCCATCACACCACCAGGAATACACCAATTGTCCTCATCTGTGCGGTGTTGAAGCAAGATTTTATCTTCATTTGTAATGATGACGCCGCAACCCACCGTTAGTAGTGATTCCTTACCAATCATTTTCCTCATCGTTTGAATGTAATCCATAGCATTCCCCCCTTTTTTTATATAGAAAAGACCCGGTTTCCCGAGTCTTTTTCCATTCTTCATTTCCAATTGAATTGGTTTTTCTTTAATATCTCTATAAATGCATCGACTACTTTAGGGTTAAATTGTGTCCCTCTTCCGCCCTCTAGTTCTTTCACAGCTTCTTGTATAGAAAGGGCCTTCTTATACACTCGATCGGTTGTCATTGCATCAAATGCATCAACGACCGATACGATGGCGGATTCTAGCGCAATTTCATCACCTTTGAGACCATACGGATAGCCTTTTCCGTCGTGTCTTTCATGATGTTGTTCGACAATGAATGCAGTATCTGCTAGCCATTCGACAGCATGCTCACGCATAATCTTTGCACCTTCTGTCGTATGAGTCTTCATAATTTCCCACTCTTCAGCTGTCAGTTTCCCAGGCTTATTAAGAATTTCTAGCGGGACAACGCGCTTGCCGACATCATGAAAATAGGCGCCCCATCTCAAAGTGCTAAGGCTTTCTGTTGGGAGTTCCAACTGTTTCCACACTTCGATTGAATAATCCTTAATTCGGTTGCAGTGCATATAAGTATAGCCATCGACCGATGCAATCGCATCCGCCTCTTCTTGGAGGATTTGTGTTTCGAAAAATCTGTACTCAAAACTTTCAGCTTCCATTTTAATTAAAATATCTGCTTCCGTTTTCCCATAAAACGAAATAATATGTTCATAATTCGATGCTTCAATTGTCTCACCGATTTCCAATAGACGGCGCTTTCCTTCGTATTCCATTTCTACGACCCCGTTAAGAAGCTTATAGGACTCTATGAAGGCGTCTTCGGCATCGTATTGGACCCAAAATGAGCCATTCTTGTGCAATGAATAAAGCGCATTTGACAATCCGTTCCATCTTCCGAGCAATACGACATCCGCATAACCGAGATGAAGTACCGGATATCCTTCGCTAGTTTGATTGCTATACGACTGGTTTAAAATAGTGTACATAAGCGTACTCCTAGGGTTAAGGCATATGATCATCAAGGCATGTCTGAATATTACCATTATAACAAGGCACGCAAACGTTTCATACACCTTTACTCGATTGATGCAAAAATATGTCGATTAGAGTTCCTGCCTCAACGCATTGATGACATCAATTTTCGTCGCTTTACGCGCTGGTCGCCACCCTGAAATCATTGCGACGCCTATGCTGATCGTAGAAGCGATAACCACAAGTTGCCATGGAATAACGGAGAACGTAACAGTCATATCTCCAAAATCTTCTTCACCGAGCGCCGCCGTAACAATTATTGGCAGCACATAATTCGACACAATGCTCACCCCATAGGAAATAACAACTGCAAGAACCGTCCCAACTATACCAATCCACGCACTTTCCATCAGGAATAGTCGTTGGATTAATTTCGGATCTGCCCCGATTGCTTTCATAACTCCGATTTCACGCGTCCGCTCTGTCACAGCCATTGTCATCGTGTTAAATATTCCGATAGATGCAATTAAGATCGCAATTGTCCCAACGAATACAAGTCCAGCTTTCAACGCTAGGAAAAAGACATCTAATTGATCAAGTTCTTCGGATATGGAATACACACTATATCCATCGTCTTTTAATGCAGTAGAGATTGCTTTCACATTTTCTAATTTATCCGCATAGACGTTTACATTGCCATAAAATAATTGCTGTGCGTCTGTATTATCATCCACTGGCTTGTCTACATGTGCATAATAGATTTTTTCTAAATCTGGAATAATAGATGCGTCAGCGTATATTTTTTGATCCTGCTCCCAATCTTTCGCAGGTTTCTTTCCGATTCCCACTATCGTGAGCATCATTTTATCCTCAATCATTTCACCTTCATCGTCACCGATTTGATAGTTGAACTGTTCTCCAATCAATTTTCCGTCATATGTAGTAAATTCACCATCTTCATTTTCATCTTGTTGATTCATTAAGGAATCTACAAAATTGCTTCCCACGACGACTTCGTTCACTTTTTCAGGTAAACGTCCTTCCTGAAGCTCGAAATTCGCTTTCTTTTCTTCTGTAAAATCCGTCACAACAAGCTGACTATTCCCAATGAAGTCACCAATTGAAGACTGCTGTTCTGCCCCTAGATTTTGGCGGAATACAACTGCTTTTACATGATCCCGTTTCTTCAGCTCTACAACTTTCTCTTCATCCATCTCACTTGAGAACACTTCAATTTGTGTCACAAGTCGGTTCGATAAGACCTCTCCCCGAATCGTTTCGTGAAGGCCGAATCCAACGGACGCGAGCACAATTAAAAAAGCTGTTCCCATCGTGGCCGCAAGCACGGTCATAAAAACACGCATTTTATTTTTCTTGATATGTTGCCCTACGAAACTAATCTGGTCCTTAAATTGCATGCTGTGCACCGCCTTCCGTTAATACGCCGTCATGCATTCTGTATACACGATTCGCTGTTTGTGCCACTTCATCGTCGTGTGTAATGATGACGAATGTGATGCCCCGTGTTTTATTGAGCGACTGGATAAGCAAAAGAACGTCCTGTTCTGTTTCCGAGTCGAGACTACCCGTCGGTTCATCGGCAAAAATAATTGGCGGATCCGTTATAAGCGCACGCGCAATACTGACACGCTGTTGCTGACCTCCCGATAATTCATTTGGATAATGGTCTTGCACATCCGTGAGTCCAACGCTTTGCATCAGGTCTTTTACTTTCTTCTGTCGCTCGCTTTTGTTGATGCCCTTTAATGTCAGTGGCAGTTCAACATTTTCAAATGCTGTCAATCCAGGCATGAGTTGAAAGTTTTGAAAGACGAAACCGAAATGATCTAATCGAAACTTCGCACTTTCCACCTCGTTGAATGCAGAGGTCTGAATGCCTTGCACACTGATTTCTCCACTTTCAGGCGTTAGGAATCCTGCCATAATATGAAGAAGCGTTGATTTACCCGAACCACTTTTGCCAACAATCGATACAATTTCACCCTCCGCAACATCAAACGTTAACCCCTTCAACACCGGAACCCGCTTTTCTTTACCTTTCTTGCCGATTTTGAATGAATGATTTAAATTTTGCACACTAATCATCTGTTCCCCTCCAACTTTCTTTATTTCCTTCATTATATAGGGAGAATCTTAAGGGTTTGTAAGGATAGATATGAAGAATTTCTTAAGATGTTGGAGGTGGATGCTGGGTATATGATTGGTCTGGCAGGGGTTATGATCGGTTGGAGGCTTTTATGATCGGTCGTGCGAGGGTTATGATCGGTTAAGGAGTTTTATGATTGGTCGTGCGAGGGTTATGATCGGTTAGGGAGTTTTATGATCGGTCGTGCGAGGCTTATGATCGGTTGGAGGCTTTTATGATCGGTCGTGCGAGGCTTATGATCGGTTGGCGGCTTTTATGATTGGTCGTGCGAGGCTTATGATCGGTTGGCGGCTTTTATGATTGGTCGTGCGAGGCTTATGATCGGTTAGGGAGTTTTATGATTGGTCTGGCAGGGGTTATGATTGGTTGGAGGCTTTTATGATCGGGCGTGCGAGGATTATGATCGGTTGGCAGCTTTTATGATTGGTCGTGCGAGGGTTATGATCGGTTGGCAGCTTTTATGATTGGTCGTGCGAGGGTTATGATCGGTTGGCAGCTTTTATGATTGGTCGTGCGAGCTTTATGATTGTTTCCTTACTCTACGCTCGCTGAGGGGGCCAACAACATAAAAAAAGCCCCGACGCACTACTGCGTCGGGACTCTCCTCTAGTTAGATATTATTCAGCTTCGTCAGCTGCAACTTCTTTTCTTGCAATCACTTGTTGAGTGGGTTGCTTCGTATTTGTTGCTTTTATCTCATTTGTCAGCTGGTCAATACTTGGGCGGATATTGCCTTTGCCCGTGTAGTTTTCAAGCATTTCCTTAACGTCGATGCCTGATGATGCTTTCAAGGATTCTTGCAATGTTGCCATTAAGTTAGTCGCATACGACGTTACTTTATTGGCTCCGCCGCCTTCACCACTACCTGTATCGACAACAGTAATTTTATCGATATTCGCAAGAGGGCTTGCAATTTGTTTCGCATATTCAGGAATCATTTTAACAATCATATCAAGCATGGCAGCTTGGCCGTACTGTTCGAATGCTTCCGCAATTTTACGTTTCGCTTCTGCTTCTGCAAGACCTTTTAGACGAATAATGTCAGCTTCAGATTCCCCTTGCGCGCGCATGGAATCGGCTTTCGCCTGCCCGTCGAGACGAACTTTTTCTGCATCCGCAAACGCACGTGCTTCAATGCGGTACTTTTCAGCATCGGCTTCCGTAATTTGTTTCGATTTTTGAGCTTCTGCATTTTGTTCGATTGCATAGCGATCCGCGTCAGCTTTTTTCTTAACTTCAGAATCATATTGCTTCTCACGACGCAGAATCTCTTTCTCTTCAAGTTCAATCTGTTTTTGACGTTCAATGATTTGAATTTGCATTTCCTGTTCCATAACTTCCTGTTTCGAGACGGCCGTTTGAAGTTCGTAAGCTTGGTCGGCACGTGCTTTTGCAACATCCTGATCACGACGGTAATCCGCAACCTTCAATTGATTCTCTTTTTCAGCTTCCGCAATTTCAGTCGCACGTTCAATTTCTGCTTTTTGTGCTTCTTTAGATGCTTCCGCATTTTTAATACGCGTTTCTTTTTCTGCTTCAACTGTTGCGATATCCGCATCACGCTTCACTTGTGCGATACGTGGTTTCCCGAGTGAATCGAGATAGCCATTTTTATCGCGCACATCTTTAATTGTAAATGAAACGATGATGAGTCCCATTTTGGAAAGATCCTGTGAAGCAACACGTTGCACTTCCTGAGAAAACATATCGCGATTTTTGTAAATTTCTTCCACTGTCATTGAACCAAGAATCGAGCGCAAATGACCTTCCAATACTTCTTTTGCTTCATTTTCACGATCAGCTTTTGATTTCCCCAAAAATTGTTCAGCAGCTGTTGCAATCTCTATGATTGAGCCACCAATTTTAATAATTGCTGTTCCATCTGCCATAACAGGAACGCCTTGCTCCGTGTACACTTCCGGCGTTGTAACCTCAAGCTTACTTGACAAAAGGCTAAGCGGTGCCGCTTGTTGGAACACTGGCAACAGGAACGTCCCGCCGCCGCGGATGATTTTAATACGATTTCCCGAATCATCCTTATGTACATTTTTAGAACCAAGATAACTTCCTGTCACGATTAGTGCTTCATCTGGCCCGACTGTGCGGTACTTTGTGATGAAGACGAGAACCAGCGCCAGTAAAACAAACGCGACGACTCCAATTGCAATCCAAATTTCCATCTGTTTTTCCCCCTTTTTTATTTGAAGCGGAATGGTTCATACTCTTTAACGATGAATGTTCCATCTCTCACTTCAATAATCAATACTTCTTTTCCGTACTCAATTGCGGTGTTTTCGTACCCTACCGCCCTCTTAGAAATCATGCCATTCACCGATTCGATAACAATTTCACCGAATCCATCAACAGGGACAGGTACAATCACTTTTCCAACCCTGCCCATCAGCGACTCATCCGTATACGCGAGGGACACTTCAGCCGATTTCAGTGGAAGAAGGACAAATAAGTACAATAGAAGATCGAGTACAAAAGCAGTAACAAGTGCAATTACCAAAATGATTCCGCTGCCCCATGTTGTAACAAGTTCTAATATATAACCGCCAGCCGCTACAAATGTTATGAATGCAAGTATCACCGCCGGATCCAAGAAAGGACTAGCATCGCCGATCCCTTCCGCCATATCACTAAATAAGATATAAAGTAACGTTGCAAGGCCTGCAACAATTAGCCCAACCATATAGACTTGCACAATTGGCATCCCAAACAGTTCCATTTCAACACCCCACTTTCACCTTTTTTGTCTCACCTATATATACGTCCCATCATCCCGAAAGTTTCAATTTACTGAAAATTTTTCACAAATTTATTCCATATCAATTAAACCGTTTTTCCTGGCAACGTGAATTGCCTCTGTCCGACTTTTTACTTGCAACTTTTGAAAGATGTCCGAGAAGTAGTTTCTTACTGTTCCCTCCGACAAAAATAACTGCTTGCTGATTTCTTTATTCGCCAAACCTTTTGATGCCAGCATAAGAAGCTCTTGCTCCCGCTCGGATAACTGATCTTTTTCTGTAAATAGTGAAAAGGCCAGTTCTGGATCGACAACTCGCTGACCCGCGGCTACTATGCGAATTGCTTCGGCAAGTGCACTACTCGGTCCGTCTTTCAATAAGAAACCTTTTACGCCTGCATTCACTGAACGCTGTAGATAACCAGTTCGGCCAAACGTTGTCAACATGATGATCGCCACACCGGGGTATTTCTCCACTAATCTTTCTGAAGCTTCCAAGCCGTTCATAATCGGCATTTCAATATCTAAAATACAGACATCAGGCAGTAATCGCTCGACTGCCTCAATCGCTTCCAAGCCATTTGCTGCCTCACCGATGATTTCTAAGTCCTCTTCTATAGAAAGAAGTGCTATTAAAGCCCCCCTCACCATCGCCTGATCTTCTGCAATTACGACGCGTATCACGAGACGACACCCACCTTTTCAATACTTTTCGGTAGCGGAATGAATAACTGAACGACTGTCCCTTCTTTACCGCTTTTCCATCCAATCGTTCCATTAATAAGCCCAATCCGGTTTTGCAGGCCTGTCATACCATGATTTGGAACCGCTTCATCGATACCTTTTCCGTTATCAGCGACTTCAATTAATACACCTTCCACTGAACGTGCAATGTTAATTTGACACCATGATGCAGCGCTATGTTTAACGACATTGGTCACAAGTTCCCGAATTGCCATCACAGCAATCTTTTCATACCCACGATTAATGGAATGGATTTCTCCGTTTACTTCAGAATTGATTCCTGCACTGTGTAAATGTTGCCGACTGGCAGTCAATTCATCGACAAGCGTGCCTGTATCAAGGTCTTCCACAAGCTCCCGCATCTGTGTTAATGTTTCGCGCGAGATTGTAATCACTTCCCGTAACTCCCCCGCGGCTCTTTCTGTGTCTGAAACGAGTAGCTTCTCGGCAAGCTCAGTTTTCAATGTAATCATCGACAGCTTTTGTCCAAGCGTATCATGCAAATCACGCCCGATTCGCTGGCGTTCTTGCTGCTTCACCAATTCATCAATCCGACTATGTGCTTTCTCCAATTCTCGCTGGGATTCATTCCATTTTCGTCTTGATGAAATCATATAAGCATTAAAGATGGCGAGCAGAATAGGTACAAGCGACATGGATGTTTGCACTATATTTAAGTCCTTAGCCACGCCATAGACAATCCCAACCACTATATAGACGCCAACAGCCGCGATGCGCTTGCGTCCGGACAATAACGAAATCATATTTGAAGAGAAGGCACTCAGCCAGAAAAAAACCGGTCCGAACATATACACCCAAAAACCAATAATAATCGCTTGCACAATGACGAACACTAGATAGCTGTTACGCCAATAGGACTGGCGATAGACGAATAAAAAGGGAGCAAGTAGAAGGATTGAAAACATACGCTCCATGCCCTCTAAAAAGAACGCCCCTATGAGCGGAAACAACATATAGATTAAAATAGTATACGGTTCCCTACCTAAACCTTCGGGAAATACTGCAAATCTCCTGCTCATTAATTCGCCGCCCTTCTATTTATATATCCTCCAACCCAGTAAACCCCTATAAATAGCATCGAATAAAAGATAAGTCCACCCATTTGACCAATCAAGGGATAACCTCCACCCAGTAAACGGAAGGCACCCGCTATCGCGATTGCTCCTGGAGACCCGCTTGCAATAGGTTGCACCCAGCCCGGAAACTGTTCAATCGGAACCCACGTCCCTGCAGAAAACATCACAAATATCCACGTAAAGTTTGCAATACCAGAAACAGTACCCTGTTTCCCAAATGAACTGATGGCCACACCCAACGTCATGAACACCGCGGACACACCGATAAACCATACCGCAATCATACACCATTGCCCTACACTGCCTGGGAGCCCGTGAATCGTCTGAACAAAAACGATTAAGATCACAACCGTGATACTATTCAATAAGAGCTGTGACATCAGTTTCGCACCTGAAACGACTAATTCGGAAACCGGCAATGCCTTCATAGATGTACGCCAAGGTCTGCTGTTGTCGTATGCAAGTCCAATAGCAAATGTCGTGACAGCTCCCGACAACAAACTGAAGACAAGCATTGCGATAAGTAGATATGCATAGTGCTCTGGTTCATTCGAAAGCGAAAAGATTAGGTAGTAGACGATGGGAAGAACGATGGCATAAATGACAAAATAGCGGTTTCTTAGCATGCGCAACACTTCAATTTTTGTCAACAATAAAAAGGGCTTAGTCATTGCACAACCCCTTCCTTCAACAACACAATTCGATGTGCAAGAACTTCTCTTTCTTCCCTGGAATGTGTAATCAGTAAAACGGCAAGCCCTTCATCAACAGCAAGCTTTAGTTGTTGATAGAAATGTTTTTTCATTTCCTCGTCCATTCCCGCAGTTGGTTCATCCGCAATCAGCACGAGTGGTCTACCTGCCATCGACAATGCAAATGACAGCCGCTTACGCTCACCGCCTGATAATTCATGTGTCTTTTTAAGGAGCATATCTTGCAATAATCCTAGACGGACAAGCTCGTCGAATGAGTAAGGACTTCTATAGAAGGATTGAAATAAACAAAGCATCTCCTTGACCTTCACATTATCCATGAATTCGGCGTGTTGGAACATGAAGCCTATTTCCGATTTCATTTTCCTTCCTAGTGGTTTCCCTGCCAGTAGAATTCTCCCGCTTAAAGGATGGACGATTCCTGCTATAACGGATACAATTGTTGATTTCCCCGCTCCATTTGCTCCACATAGCGCAACTACTTCCCCAGATGCAATTTCCAAGTTAATATCTCTTAACACGTTTTTCCGTTTAAACTCCACACAAAGATTAATAATTCCCAACATACTCTCACCTCTTACGTTAACTTTACTGATAAAGAGGGTATTCTGTGGAGTACATTGAGTCATTTTTCCTTCATGACAATTGTCACTTTTTCTATACAGATTTGATTTTTGTGAATCCTTTGTAGGGTCTTTGTAAAGATTGTGTAAAGTTTGTGCAGATATCGTCGAAATTTGTAGGTATCTCAAATTGTTTTTGATATGATGGGATTGTTAAAAAATTATTTCCCATACTGGGACGGAGGTACAACAATGTTCAGCTCACGTAAACCTGACCCTTTTTTCATAGCATTATTAACCATTGCTGAAAATGTGCAAGAAGCGGTTCATTATGCCAACGACTTTAAAGTGGTGACAGTTGCCGACTTGAAAGAAGTAAGCATTAAACTTAAAAATTACGAGACGGAAGGTGACACACTCATCCACGATCTCATTACTAAGCTTAACAAGTCGTTCATGACACCAATTGAGCGGGAAGATATCATGAATTTGGCCATTAAGATGGATGATGTTCTTGATGGTATTGAACATTTTGCAGCACATCTTGAAATGTTCTCTCTTACTGAAATTGATGAGTATGTACAGAAATTCATGGAAAACATTGTGAAAAGTACCGACGAAATCGTTAAAGCGATGAAATTGCTTGCGAGGAAAAAACTTGAAGCGATGCACGATCATGCAGTACTTATTAAAGATTACGAACGAGTTTGTGATGAAGTTTTCCGTACATCGGTCAAACAACTCTTCATTAATGAAAAGGATCCAATTCGCATTATCCAATTCAAAGACATATATGAACAGCTTGAAGATGTCGCCGATTATTGCCAAGATGTTGCCAACACAATCGAATCAATTATTATGCGTAACGCATAAGGGGGAGCCAAATGGATACAATACTTCTCCTTACCATACTAGTCGTTGTTTTCGCACTCGCTTTTGATTTCATCAACGGATTTCATGACACGGCGAATGCCATCGCAACATCCGTTTCGACTCGTGCACTGAAACCGAGAACTGCTATTATGATGGCAGCTGTCATGAACTTCGTCGGCGCTCTCGCATTTACAGGAGTCGCAAAAACGATTTCAAAAGACATTGTCGATCCATTCGTTCTCGAGAACGGTTCGCTTGTCATCTTAGCGGCACTTATATCAGCAATTGCGTGGAATCTGATTACCTGGTATTTCGGAATCCCATCCAGTTCATCCCATGCTTTAATCGGTTCAATCGCTGGCGCGGCTATTTCAGCAGCAGGTTTCGGCATTTTAAATTACAGCGGTTTCCTAAAAATATTACAAGCGCTTCTTATTTCTCCGTTCATTGCACTTGCAGGCGGCTTCCTTGTAATGTCGATATTCAAAGTGACCTTGAAGAACAAGAATTTATTTAAGGCAAATAAACGAATTCGTTATATGCAAATCGGAACAGCAGCGCTTCAATCGTTTACACACGGTACAAATGATGCGCAAAAAGCCATGGGTATAATTACAATGGCATTGATTGCAGCAGAATTGCAGACGTCGGACGATATTCAGCTTTGGGTCCGGATTGCTGCCGCGACAGCGATGGGGATCGGAACATCAATCGGTGGCTATAAAATCATTAAGACTGTCGGCGGCAAGATTATGAAAATCCGTCCAGTGAACGGCATAGCAGCTGATTTGTCATCTGCTATGATTATTTTTGGAGCGACACTTATCCATTTACCGGTTAGTACAACACACGTCATTTCTTCCGCAATCATGGGTGTAGGTTCAGCTCAACGTGTAAAAGGTGTCAATTGGGGAGTCGCTAGAACGATTGTCACGACATGGATTATTACTTTACCAATTTCAGCAACAATCGCTGCGATTGTCTATCAGATCCTTAACTTGTTTTTTTAATTCAAACATTTCTCTTGCAATGTGCTAATATCCCTGTTATGATAAAGAAGAATTATTTTTGTTCGGCATGATGGTCTCGAATAAATCTTGACCGCTTCAAGACTTGAGCAAGGATAGTAATACAATGTATGCACAAAGCATACGAGGAGGAAACACACATGGAACAAGGTAAAGTGAAATGGTTTAACGCAGAAAAAGGATTTGGCTTCATCGAACGCGAAGACGGAGACGATGTATTCGTACACTTCTCAGCTATTCAAGGAGAAGGCTTCAAGTCTCTTGAAGAAGGCCAAGATGTAACGTTTGAAATCGAGCAAGGCCAACGCGGTCTTCAAGCTACAAACGTAAACAAAAACTAATTTGAATTAACCATTCAAAAGCCATTTCCTTCGGGGAATGGCTTTTTTCTTTGTCCAAAATTAATTGTGGTGACTACTAAGTACTTATAATAAACTGAGCATTGGAGCCTTACTAGGGGTATCAGAAACCTAAGACTGGAGGGTAGCATCCCCTAGCGAATTCAATGTAATTCTTATTTCAACCTATATACGATGAACTTCCCTCCAGGATGCAACCTATTATTACCTACATAGACTCGTTTAGTAACCGCTTGCGGATTTTCACTCATGCTAGATTCCCTAACCTGTGCCGCCTCCTTCGATAAAAGACATTCCCATCATTTTCCGTTATTATAGAAGAATAGAGTCAATCTATACACAGGAAGGAATGATTGTATGCGTACACTTGCGCGTTTTGTAACAAGCGCACATAAATATATTATCTTTGCATGGATTGCAATCTTCGTCATATTGACGCTATTCGCGATTAAGTTGCCCGGACTTTTAGAAGGTGACGGCTTCCAAACAGATGGCGAACATGCCGCAGTCATGGATATTGTATCTGATGAATTCGATATGCCGGCAGAAACCATGTTCCTCGTTTTCGATAATGTGTCAGATGAAAAAATAGTATCTACACTCACTAACGTAGATAAACTTAAGGTCACTTCAGAAATCGTGTCACCGTTTGACAACGATACACAGTATAAAAACACTGCTTCCTACGCACTTCTTCATTTTGATAACGCGGAGAAAGATATGTCTGTTATCGTCACGGATATCCGAGAGGCTGTCGGTAATGAAAAAGGAATCACACTTACAGGTGCTTCCGCTATTTCAAAGGACATTAACACTGCTAGCCAACGTGACTTAATGACAGCAGAGGCAATCGGGTTACCGATTGCAATTATTATACTTCTTTTCGCTTTCGGAACTGTCGTCGCTTCATTCGTACCATTAATTATTGGTATTGTAACTGTCGTATCCTCTTTCGGTGTATTGGCCATTCTTGGCGGAAAAATGGACCTGTCCATTTTTGTCTTGAATATCATCCCAATGCTGGGACTTGCGCTTAGTATAGACTTTGCTTTGTTGTTCATCAGCCGTTATCGTGAAGAACGCAAAAAGAGCGACATGCATGAAGCTATCTCCACTACGATTCGAACAGCAGGAAGATCCGTCATCTTTTCCGCTTTCTGTGTGTTCATCGGACTTGGCGCAATGATGCTTATACAGGTCGACATTTTCCAAAACATTGCAATCGGCGGTATGATTGTCGTAGCAATGGCTGTCCTTGCATCTATAACCTTGCTACCGTCCGTACTTATTGCGCTTGGCGACCGGATTGACAAATGGCAGCTATTGAAAGAAAAATCGGCTGAAGCGAACGGTTGGCGCAAATTTGCCAACGCAGTTATTAAGCGTCCCGTTATGATAACAATTGTTGCGTTTATCCTACTCGGTATCGCAATAATTCCAGTGAAAAATATGGATTTAACAATTCCAGCAATTGATTCATTGCCAAAGTCGTATGATACGCGCCAAGCTTTTGAATTGATTGATAAAGAGTTTGGTCTGGCTGATCAAGCCGCTGTCTATGTCATTGCAGAACGTGCGGACGGCTGGGTGGATGAAAAAGGTCTCCAGTCCATGAAAGAACTCGAAAAAGAACTTTCAAACGATCCGCTTGTGGATAAAGTAACGACAATTTTTACTGCAAGTGACATCGATTCCGTCGAACAATGGGAGCAAGCGATGTTGGCGCCTGAAATCGCCGCCGGACTCTCCCCTCTTATTGAAACATTTGTGAAAGACGACAAGCTGATGATTCCTGTGACACTTAGAGCTAATGGCAGTTCAGATGCCGCACAAGATTGGGCGCGCGACTGGTCCGACAAGCAAACGGAGTGGAACTTATCCATCGGCGGACAACCAAAGTTCAATCAGGAAATCTTCGATGAAATACTGGATAAGATTTTGTACGTTCTGTTGGTTATCCTCGTCTCGACGTTTTTCATCCTAATGATTGCTTTTAAATCTATTTTAATACCGATTAAAGCAATTTTGATGAACATCGTCGGATTGGCTGCCACATTCGGTATTCTCGTCTATATTTTCCAGTATGGTCATTTCGGATTGGAAGCAGGCACAATTGCGCTTATCATCCCTGTCATCGTCTTTAGTCTTGTCTTTGGACTAAGTATGGACTACGAAGTGTTCCTCATCTCAAGGATGCAGGAAGAGTATGCGAAAACATTGGATAATGACCACTCAACTGTTGAAGGTCTTGCAACAACAAGTAAGATCATCACGTCTGCGGCACTGATCATGATTGTTCTGACAGGGGCATTCGCCTTTACGGACGTTATGCCAGTGAAGCAGATCGGTGTCGGCATCGCGATAGCAGTCGCCATTGACGCAACGATTATTCGCCTATTGCTCGTTCCAAGCCTAATGAAACTGTTTGGCAAATGGAACTGGTGGTTACCGTTTAGAAAAGGGCCCTATAAGCCAGGAAATTGGCATTAAGAAAAGCGGAAGGCGCCTAAAAGGAACGCAGCTTAAGTACGCCACTTCCTGTGGCAACAGCTGCATGACCTACATCCTGTAGGCCCGCGACAGGCATAAGACGGATCGGCGAAGCGGTGCACTTTACCGCATAGCCGGTTCGACTTATGACCCGAGCATCTGACCGCTAGAGCTAGACATTAAAGAAAAGCGGAAGGCGCCTAAAAGGAACGCAGCTTAAGTACGCCACTTCCTGTGGCAACAGCTGCATGACCTACATCCTGTAGGCCCGCGACAGGCATAAGACGGATTGGCGAAGCGGTGCACTTTACCGCATAGCCGATTCGACTTATGACCCGAGCATCTGACCGCTGGAGCTAGACATCGACCACGGTGGAAAAAACGTATATATTTTAGCTTTAGAAAAAGCACACCAGGGATTAATCCCTGGTGTGCTTTTTCAATTAGCGATAATCAACTTCTTCTATCAATTCAACAACCGTCACAATCGATGCCATCCCATTTTCCATATTATTGACTGTTGCCTTCATCGTGAAATAAACAGCAATAATACTTAATAACGTAATTAGCACAAGGCCGATGACAAGGTTTTTACCTTTCACTGCGCATCATCCTCGTCTTCAACTCTGACGAATTCCTCTTCAATCAAATAGACGTCCGCTTCGTTATAATCACCGAAACTTTCTTCAAGATTCAAGCCGTGATACAAATTCCAGAAGCCTTGCTCTTCCATAAGGATTAGCTCTTCACCTTCATTGTTCACAAACTTTTGTACAATAGCCTGCGGTTCAGGTGCTCCTTCAGATAAAGCCTTGATAGAATCTGCAATAATTTTCCGTAGTTCCTCTTCTGAAGCTTCACGGATATTGACGAGACCACGTTCATCCGTATCATAACCAGGAATTCCCGCTACATAGATAAAACCGTTACCGTTCGGGTGAAGATGCTGAACGACGACTGTTTTTTCATATAAGCTTTCTTCATAATGATAGTTGACCCGTTTCATTGACACATCTTTACGTGTAAGTTCGGGAATTGTTTCGATAATCTGTTGTTTCTCTTCAAATGTCAACATATATGTTCACTCTTTTCCACTCTGATTTCGTTTAAGTATACCATTATTCTTCTTTCACGGATAATCCAAGCACACGTGCGAAGCCAATTGCCTGATCTTTTGACACAATACAGCCTGCAATTTTCGGGAGCGTGACTTCAATCCGGTCATATGTACTATCAGACAAGTCAACACCATTCAAGTCCGTTTCAGTGAAGTTAATATTATCCAGCTTACACAACTTAAATTGCACGTTATTAAATGAGCTTTCATAAATATCGCCATCTGTTAAATTACACTCAGCGAATTCAACTTCCTTCATGCTAGAGAAGCTGAAGTTAATATAGCGCCCATCACATTCCTTGATTAACGTATGCCCCACTTTCGCATTCGCAAAGTCCGCACCCGTCAGTTTCGAATTAACGATTTCACACCTGTGGAACATGGCACTTTGAAAATTAACATTGGATAAATCGCACGTATCAAACACTACATCAACAAATTCTGCTCCCGCTAAATCACTTCCCGCAAACGATACATCTTTAAAGATCACGTCATCGAAAGTCAGTCGTTCACCTTCTGCACCTGTCATATGACCTCCGTCAATGCGGACTTTTTCAATGTATCCTTCATTATCGAGAATCGCTTCCACTTGCATAGCCTTATGAGTAACAGACAACTTCGGTTTCTGTCGCTTACTAACCTTTTTTTTAGTCATAAATGAATCCCCCTTTAGCGCGTCTTCCATTCCATAATAATAATAAATAGTATAACTACCGCAATCGCGAGAATATAAAACCAGCTTGGAACACTGCTAATTCCACCAAACATCTTCCTCGCCCCTTTCTTTACTCAACCCTCTTCACACCTGAAATGACGGTGAAGTCGATTGTAATGTTCTGTATATCCATTCCTAGCGCTTCTTCAATCTTTTCCTCACTCGCGCCCCACGTGAGCGGAGTCATGCGGATAAGCGGTGCAAGAAGCCCCGACGATAACGGGAATACATACGTAATCCGTTCCGTTGTGACAGCGTCATAGTGTTGCGCAAAGCGCGCAACGGGATCCGTATCGCCTGTGCGCTCTTCATCATCATAAAAAACAGCTCGTAACTCCTTTAGATAACCGCTTTCCGGTACTGCTTTCACAAACAATCCATCTGGTTTTAGAAGACGCGTAAACTCTGCGTAATTTGCCGGCGATAAAATATTTAAAATAACATCGAATTGGCTTTCTTGGAACGGGCAGTTCGCCAGGTCCGCGACACTCCAAATTGAACCTGGATACTCTTTCGCCGCCGCAGTAATCCCCTCTTTTGCAAGATCAATGCCTATTCCAGTTGTTTTACCAGGCAGCTGTGAAAGAATTGCCGACAAGTGCGTGCCTTCCCCGCAACCCGCGTCCAGAATGAAGGCCTGTTCCCGCCCTTCTATATGCTCATGAACTTTATGTGTAATAAATTCCAGAACCTGATTGAAAAACCCACTGCTCATTACCGTTTTTCTTGCTTCAAATAGCGATTTATCATACTTCGTCACATGTGCCTGCGGTGCTAAATTGACATAGCCATTTTTTGACAAATCGAATGAGTGATTGTCTACACAAACGAGCCGCGACTTGTCCTCCATGACCATTCCAGATGCGCAGATTGGACATCTAAATAAATGCGAGTTGCTTTCCATCACTTGTGCATTGAATATTTTTTTTGATATAGTCATACGTTGAAAACCCCGTTCATCAGTTATTCTATTAGTATACAGCTTTTCGACGAGTACTGGAAATGGAGCGAACCCAGTTTATTACCGTCACCATAAATACCTTCATACTGTATTCAACTAGTCCCATGGGGTTACAATAGCAGGTAGGAGGCGATTCCATGAAACGATTATTCCTTTTCATCCTTTTCATTGCTGCACTTTATTTCACAAAACCGTACTGGGAAGAACCAGTCTCACAATATGTCGACATCTCTTTTCTAGAACCTGTCGATGAAAAAATCGATACTCTTTTGACAAAGGAATCCCTCGACACAACAATCCGTTCCATCAGCAACACCATAGATAAAGCACTATCTTACCTAACTTCAAAGACAACTGAAACCGAAGAATCTATCCCTGTTGCAGAAAAACCAGTGTTGGATAAACCCTTGAAAACACAGGTCTCAATCCACAATATCGAACTTGGTAGCCCACAAGAAAAAGTGACAGCTGAACTTGGGGAACCAAAAAATCAATCCATGAACGAATACGGTACCGAATGGTTCACTTATCATGATGGCTATCAAAACTTCGTCATGGTTTCGTTCGATGATAAACAGATAGTGAACGCCATTTATACAAATGACGACCTCATTTCATCAACTGCTGGCATCAAATACGGTTCTTTAAAATCAACGGTGCGCGAAACATTCGGCGAACCGATTAAAGAAATTCGAAAAGGTTTGAACATTTACATGCTACAGGAAAGTGAAGGTTTTGACGTCTTCAAATCAGGCGATACCTACACTTATGTTTTTTATGATTTACATCAAAATGACAAAGTTACAGCCATCCAGCTAATTAACGATTCATTGGAAAAGAAAAAAACCGGCATCTATGCCGGCGGTGATGCAAACTTACGAAACGGGTTCGAACAACAACTTTTCGACTTAACGAATGCAGCGCGCGTCCGTCACGGGCTTTCCATCCTAAAATGGGAGTCAAACGTAGCTGTTACAGCGCGCAAACACAGTGCGGATATGGCAGATAATGATTATTTTAGCCACGAAAACAAGCAAGGGAAATCCCCATTCGATCGAATGAAAGATGACGGCGTCAGTTTCCGGGGTGCAGGTGAAAATCTTGCATATGGCCAATCAAGCAGTATTTTCGCGCATGAAGGCCTTATGAATTCCGAGGGACATCGTGAAAATATTTTGCTAGATACTTACAGCCACCTGGGTACGGGCGTTTCGTTCAATGATAAATTGCAGCCTTATTATACAGAGAACTTTTTGCTAAAATAAGCTCCATTTAGGATTAATGGGTCATATTCAAGGAATTGGATAGACTATTAAGCATAATGGAGGGGATTTATCAATGAAAGCTGTTACATTCCAAGGTGCAAAAGATATTAAAGTAAAAAAAGTGGATGACCCAAAAATTGAAAAGCATGATGACATTGTCGTCAAGGTAACTTCTACTGCCATTTGCGGATCAGATTTGCACATCTATTTGGGCGCTATACCGACGCATAAGGACTATGTCATCGGCCATGAACCGATGGGTATTGTCGAAGAAGTCGGGCCCAATGTGACGAAAGTAAAAAAAGGGGATCGCGTCGTAATCCCGTTCAATTTGGCATGCGGGCATTGTTTTTATTGTGACCATGAAATGGAAAGTCAATGCGACAATTCGAATCCGAATCCCCATGTGGACACGGGCGGTTATCTTGGATTCACCGAACGCTACGGCAATTACCCAGGCGGACAAGCCGAGTATTTACGTGTTCCTTATGGCAACTTTACACCGTTTGTCATCCCTGAAACATGTGAGCTCCCTGATGAAGCCCTTCTTTTCATGTCGGACGTCCTGCCGACAGCTTATTGGAGCGTAGAAAATGCGGGTGTTAAAAAAGGTGATACGGTCGCTGTCCTCGGATGCGGGCCAGTCGGTCTTATGGTTCAGAAGTTTGCTTGGATGAAAGGCGCTAAACGTGTGTTGGCAATCGATCACGTTCCATACCGCCTAAACCATGCTGTTAAAATGAATAAAGTGGAAGCACTGAACTTCGAAAAATTCGACGATATAGGCAGCCACATTAAAGAGATGACCAGCGGCGGGGTCGACATAGTCATTGATTGTGTCGGAATGGACGGTAAAAAGAACATGCTTGAGAAAGCTGGACAGAAATTGAAGCTGCAAGGCGGAACATTAAGCGCTATTGATATTGCTTATAAATCCGTTCGAAAGTTTGGGACCATCCAGCTAACAGGCGTTTATGGTTCCCTTTACAATATGTTCCCTCTCGGCAATCTTTTCGAACGCAATATTACGCTAAAAATGGGACAAGCGCCTGTCATTCATTACATGCCGATGCTTTTCGATAAAATCACGAAAGGCGAATTCGACCCGACAGAAATCATTTCCCACGTGGTCCCACTTGAAGAAGCTGCTACCGCTTATCAGCGTTTTCACGATCATGAAGATGAGTGTATTAAAGTCATATTGAAGCCTTGAATGAAAAACCGGTGGATGCACATCTTAGTGATGTATCCGCCGGTTTTTTCGTGGTCTAAAGTATACTTTTTATGACTATCCCTTACTTCTTTTTAATAACCGCACAGGCAATTCGACCACCTGAGTTACCCGATGGATCCGTTTTGTAGTCATCTACTTTTTCATGAATAACAAGCGAACTGCCGTCAGCGTCAAGAAGTGAGTTCTTAACGTCTGGCTTTAGCGTAACTAATGCAGTCGTCACTTCAGCAGTGACCTTACCATCTGCATCGACTTCGAGGTTCGGTAGATCACCTAAATGAAACCCTTTTGGATTATCAAACCCGTGTTCTTTATGTCCCGGATTGAAATGGTCTCCTGCAGATTTAAAATCAGGTGGTGTACACACAGCCATTTCGTGAATATGAACGCCATGTTTGCCTGGCGACAATCCTTCAGCCTGGATATTGATTGTCACACCGTCGATTCCTTCAACAAAGCTGGCTTCACCAATTTTATCCCCTTTCGTGTTCAAAATCGGCGACATCACCGACTGGACGCTTTCTCCAGTGACTGGTAATTTCACTCCATTCTTTCCACACCCACCAGCAATCAATAGCGCAGACAACATAATGGATAGTACAATTTTTTGTTTCAATATAATTCCTCCTCACTATCTCTTTACTAAGGAGGATGGCTTTAATTCATTTTAATATGTATGGAAAGTTGAATTATTTTCCTATCTAAGTTGAAATAATGATTCATTTCAATTACGCTTCAGCGCTTAGGGAGTGCCTTCACTCCCTTTTTACACGTATTCATATGTTCAATTATCTATATCTTATATTTTCTTCTGCGATTGCTTAAACACAGATCGGGTTAACACACCAGGAAACTAATTCCATATCACTTCGTCTTACCTTTGACAGAAAGGGTGGAAATCGCATGTCTTTCTTGACAATTACAATGTCTTTAGCTGATTTGCAAAGTTATTTGAATAAAATTGATGAATTGTTAATCATCGGATTGCTATCAAGTATTGTCTTTATTTGGAGAAGTAAAAAGCTTGGAATAGCTCAGTATTTACTTTACATCATCTCAGTTATGTCGATAGGTATTGCTGGCTATACTGGAATTCTTGGTGGAATCCTAGCCGATGAATTAAATTTGGGTGGAACCATTGTTCGTGAACTAATCGTTATTTCACTAGGTATCTTCACTATATTTTATACACTTGAGAAATCGACAGATGATACAAACAAGTAAAAAAACCGCTACCAATTCCAGTTTACGTCGAATTGGCGGCGGTTTATCTCTTTTATTTAATTAACTTTAAAACAGTTCCTTCGCTAATAGACGATAAACATCCAAGCGTTTCTTTTGCGAATGAGGAATGCTGCAAATCATGGCTTCATCAAATCCGTAATGCTCCTGCTCTGTTTGTAACAGCGTCGCAATCTCTTTAGCTGTTCCCACTAAATGCAGTTTACGATTTTCTTTAATGGTCATACGATCCATTTCCGTCAACGGATAATCTTGGGCCTCTTCAGGTGTTAAGGATTGCCCGAGGTGACCTTTCATTAGCATTAAACGGGCAATGTCCTGAGGTACAGCTTCGAATTCAGCCTCTTCTTTTGTTTCAGCTACCGTTACCATATAGGACACATTGATTTCCGGTTTTTCCAAGAACGCCGAGGGTTGGAAATTCTTTTTATATGCATCTAAAATCTCTTTAGTCATACCGCCGTTGAAGAACTGCGCAAACGAATAGCCTACACCCATCCGACCTGCCTGGATTGCGCTGTTGCCGCTCGAACCAAGCAACCATGCTTCCGGTAAAACGATAGTAGAAGGGGTTGCGATTGTTTTGTTGTACAAATTGTCTTCCGGCACTTCATCGTTAATCAATTGGAGTGCCGTCTCAAATTTCTCATACATATCATTGACCATCGGTTTGCGGCCTTCTGATAATGCATAAATGGCTTGGTTATCCCCGCCCGGCGCGCGACCGACACCAAAGTCAATTCGACCAGGAGAAAACGCACTCAATGTTTTAAACACTTCAGCTAGTTTCAATGGCGAATAATGCATCATCATTACACCGCCTGTACCAATACGAATGTTTTTCGTTTTGGCAGCCAAGTGAGCTGCTGTTACTTCGGGTGCTGAACTTGCAAATGATTTTGTTCCATGATGTTCAGCCATCCACATCCGATGATAGCCTAATTCATCTGCCAAGATAGCCAGTTCTTCTGCTTTTTTCAAAGCACCTGGGGCAGTATTTCCACTAGTAACAGGTGCTTGATCTAGTATACTTAATCTCATATGTTTAACGTCCCTTCTCTTGGCGAAGCTTCTCAGGTGTGACATCTTCCCCGAGTGGGTCAATCACAGTTATACCTGAAACAGTGTTCAGAACTTGCCCACGAATTTCTCGTAAGTAGTCTTGCTGCAATACTGTTTGTTCAACCATTTCGGCATTTGTCAAACCTTCTTCACGTTGTTTTTTTGCTAGCTCATTAATGCGGTCTAAGTCTTTAATCATTTTTTCTCCCTCTTCCCCTATCATTTACTTTTCAATGGCTTCACTTCTCAATTGATGGAAAGTGAGGAAGTACATATTCCCCTATTTCCTGAATTACATCTTCCACGGGGCGGTTACCCGTTTTCAAACCCAATATGACATGATTAACACCAATATTTTGTAAAGCATACAAGTAATCGATTAGAAACTTATGACCTGACCTAAAGCCTACTTTTATAGGTACTGGGTTCGGTGCGGCCAACGGATTCTCTGATAAGTCGATAACCAATGGTTGTATAAATGGTTTAAACTCACCCGTTGCCTGTCGCCAAAGTTTGATCATTTCACGCTGGCGATTCGCTTCTTGCGCATAAAACATCCAGCCATCCATATGTTCTGCCAGCCATTCAGTCGTTTGACCAGAATAGCCTGTTGCTAAAACGGGGATATCGGCTAAGACAGGCTTGGGAATAATATCCCCTTCTGTCATGCCAACCCTTTCTGTATGAACCTGTGGGTATGATTCTTCCCACACTTTTTTCATGACCGTTAACGACTCCCGAAACAATTCTGCCCTATCATTACGCTCCACTTTAAATGCGGGAAATTCGATTGGGCGGTCACCAGTTGCAGCGCCAAACAAGAAACGTTGATTAGACATTTCATCCAAAGATGCAGCTGATTTGGCTAAGTGCAGGGGGTGACGTAATGTTGTGACAACACTTGCAGTACCAAGCGCGAGTTTATTCGTATGTGCTGTTACATAGGCGAGAAAAATAAAAGGATCATATATAACACCTGCATCTCCAAATTTAGGATCGAATAACGGAGAATCTCTAACAAACAAAGAAGCAAATCCTAGATCTTCTACTTTTTTCACAAGCTTCATTTGCTCTTTCAAATCCATCTTGGGGAGACTTCCAGCATCCGGCTCCAAAGGAAACATAAACCCAAGCGTTAATTTGTTTTCCTTAAACGTTCGTGCAAAACCATTATGTGATTGGAATTTCCCCATAATGTCATCCTCCTAGCTGCCACACTTTTCAATCACAGAACCATTTTTTCGCGAATCAATTCTTGTAGAAATTCCACTTTCTCTTGATAGCGCTCTGTCTGAATTCCATCTGATAGGGATGCGATTGTTTCACGCTTCAGTACGGATTTCCAAACCGATTCAGCTTCTCCCATTAAGTCCGTTAACAAACAACCTGTATCTTCTTTTTCCAAATCAAGCATGTCGTCGAGAATCCCACTCGCGGAATAAAGGGATTGCTGACCCTCTATTGCGAGATAAATATCGTATATCCGAATCTCTTCGGGCTTTTTCTTTAATTTGAACCCGCCTTTTACACCTGACACAGAAGTAATCAAGTCTGCACTGACCAGTTTTCTCAACAACTTTTGAAAATATGTTGGTGAGGTTCCCAATTGCTGGCTGATTGCATCTCCTGGCAGTACCGCTCTATCTGGTAGCATGTTTAGCATGAGAATCGCATAAACAGACTGCTCAACGCCTGTTTTCATTTGCATAAAATTCGCCTCTTTTATTAATCTAATGTAGATATTCATTATCCTCTTTATCGAATTTTATCTTACAGTACTCGTAAAGTACATTTATTTGATTGTAATAAAAACCGCTGCCAACTCCAGTTTCGTGGAATTAACAGCGGTTTGTCATTTATGCAAGTATCAATTTTTCAAGATCCATTGGTGCAATATATGTACCGTCTTTATAGACGCGCATATTACCACCAGAAATTTCGTCAATCAGCATGATTTTACCTGATTCAGCGTCGCGTCCAAACTCGAGTTTAATATCATACAAGTCAAGACCTTTTGCTGCAAGTTCAGCTCTAACTACGCCTGAAATCTCTTTCGTTAATGCTTCGAGCGTAACGTATTCATCAGTTGTCAATAGACCAAGTTGTGCTAGTCCATCCTTGTTTATCGGCGGGTCGTTACGGTCATCGTCTTTGAGCGTGACTTCTACGAAGGCATCCAAAGGTTGTCCTTCTTCACAGTACGCACCGTATCTACGCAAGAAGCTTCCAACAGCGCGGTATCTGCAAATCACTTCAAGGCCTTTGCCGAATACCTTCGCTGATCGTACTGTCATCGTTACTTCATCAATATTAGCATCTACATAATGAGTAGGAATATCTTTATCCGCCATTTTTTCAAAGAAATATTTCGTCATCCGAAGTCCGGATTGCCCCGCGCCTTCAATCGATAAGCCAACTGTGTTCGCGCCAGGATCGAAAACCCCGTCTTCTCCGGTTACATCATCTTTAAATTTCAGTAGTACATTGTTGCCGTCCAATTTGTATACATCTTTCGTCTTCCCTTTATATATGAGTTCCATGCGTCTGTTCCCTTCTATAGTAGGATGAACGTTCACCTTTAGTATAATTGAGAATCGTCATAAGAAAAAGAGTTTTTCTTAAATATCGGTTAATGTTCTTTCTATCACGCCAAAACTGTACGATAGTAGACAAATTCTCATAATTGAAAGACAGTATATATGTTGAACAAATGAATACGGCGTATGCGCTTTACAAGGGCTTTTGGGAGGCTACTGAAAAAAACCTTGTACTTGAAATGAATTAGGATTCCCCCTAATACCGCTTCGGCGCTTTGTGGATGCCTCCCGCGATAAGCCAGAAAGGAAACCACTTTCAGTCTTATCGCTCCGGCTACCACGAAGACGCGCCTGCGCTAGATAGTCTATGTGAGAAAGAGCTTTTCATTATCTGCGATGAAAACTGCAACCCGGAGTGTGTCTTTCTTGAATAGAATTAGTAGCAAAAAATAAGCACATTATAATCTCGGCGTATACATCTCAAAATCACATTTCTCTCGATAATGAACATCCTAGCGCAGGCGCGGCAAAGGCATTCCCAAAGCGCCAAGCATTCTACAATCCCCCCCGAATTAATACTCTCTCCTTATTGAGCGCCACAGTAAATTTAGTGGGATTCCTTAATTCAACTTAAATAGGTAAAAACTTTCTCCCTTACACAACCTAATAGCCCATTTTTAATAATTCCCACTCGTCTACTTGCATATAATTGTTGTATACTTATTGTAGTAAATCTATGCTTAATCGAAAGTGAGTGGAAATTCATGGGCCGTAAATGGAACAATATCAAAGAGAAAAAAGCTTCAAGAGATGCGGACACGAGTCGCATTTATGCTAAATTCGGACGTGAAATTTATGTAGTAGCGAAGCAAGGCGAGCCTGATCCTGAATTGAATCAAGCGCTAAAATTTGTCGTAGAACGCGCAAAAACATATAGTGTACCAAAAGCGATTATTGACCGGGCAATTGAAAAAGCAAAAGGTGGTTCAGAAGAAAACTTTGACGAGCTTCGCTATGAAGGATTCGGACCAAATGGCTCGATGGTTATTGTCGATACACTGACAAATAACGTCAATCGTACTGCATCAGAAGTACGCGCCGCATTCGGTAAAAATGGCGGTAATATGGGTGTCAGCGGATCCGTTTCCTATATGTTTGATGCGACTGCAGTTATCGGAATTGAAGGTATGTCCGCCGACGACGTTCTCGAACTTCTAATGGATGCGGACGTCGAAGTGCGTGATATTCTAGATGAAGAGGAATCGGTCATCATCTATGCTGAGCCAGACCAGTTCCATGCTGTACAGGCAGCTTTAAAAAGTGCTGGTATTACAGAATTTAACGTCGCTGAAATAACAATGCTTGCACAAAACGACTTGACTCTGTCACCAGAAGCTCAAGCACAATTCGAGAAAATGATTGATGTACTAGATGATTTGGAAGATGTTCAACAAGTGCATCATAACGTCCACTTAGACGACTAAGCGCAACTGTTCATCCTTTCATTCATTCCGTTGACGTGCTATGCTACTAATAGATTGACAACTTCATAACATATTCGACCATTAGGGGAATCCTTTTAAAGGACTGAGAAACGAGTTCCACTCCGCTACCCTTATCACCTGAACAGGTTTGTACCTGCGTAGGGAAGTGGCGTGTCTTCCTATCAGTGCATTCTAATGCCATCGACAGACCACTTTCCATACCTGGAAAGTGGTCTTTTTTTATCAAGAAAAGCAGAAGGCGCCGTCTAGCCCCGACAAGCGCTGGAGGAATTGATGGTAAAGGCGATCTTTGCCTTTCCCATCAATTCTGAAGCGACTCGAGGGGCTGGCGCCTGGAGCTAGACAATAGAGAAAAGCAGAAGGTGCCGTTTAGCCCCGACAAGCGCTGGAAGGCTTGACGATAAAGGCGCTCTTTGCCTTTTCGGCAAGACTGAAGCGACTCGAGGGGCTGGCGCCTGGAGTCTAGACAACAAGAAAAGCAGAAGGCGCCGCTACAAATGAACGCAGCTTAAGTGCGCCACTTCCTGTGGCAACAGCTGCATGACCTACATCCTGTAGGCCCCCGACAGGCATAAGACGGTTTACGAAGAGGGCGTCCTTCAGCCCTCGCAGTAAAACGACTTATGACCCGAGGGGTTGGCGCCTGAAACTAGACCCTATTCCCAGGTGAAAACATATACTATTTCTTTTCGATAAGGAGGAGTTCGATGAAGATAATTGCCGTAACAGATGACAAAATGGAACGTAGCCAATTGCTTGATACCCTGCTAGCAATCGAACCTTTTATCGACGCAGCCATCTTACGTGAGAAATCGAAAATGGATTCAGAAATAATAGCGTTGATTCGACAATTAATCGAAGCTGGCTTTGATTCAACTAAACTAATTGTCCATGGACGAACGAACGTCGCTTCAATTACGGGAATTAAAAAAGTTCAACTACCCGGATACGGCGAACCGCTAACGCTACTCAAAAAAAAATTCCCGGCTATCTCCTTCGGCAGATCTGTCCACTCTTATGGTGAAGCTGAAATTGCTTATAAAGAAGGTGCTGACTGGATTCTTTATGGTCATTTATTCGAGACAAGTTCAAAAGTCGGCCTCCCTCCCCGTGGAACCAATGAGCTTTTTCAAATCGTCGAATCCCTACCAATTCCTATCTACGCAATTGGTGGAATTCAGCCCCATCACCTTCCGCAATTAAATCAAGGCGGAGTTACAGGAATTGCAGTGATGTCGTCCATTTTTGGCAGTGACAATCCTGAAGTTGCCACAACAGCCTATAAGGATGCCAACCATGTCACAACCAGTTGATGTTGTCGTTATTGGGGGAGGGATTATTGGTTGCAGTACAGCTTATTATTTAGCAAAAGAGGGTTTGTCAGTTCACCTTGTTGAACGCGATAAAATCGCTCAAGGTACTACTCGGGCGGCTGGCGGCATGCTTGGTGCACACTCTGAATATTTGAATGACACCTTTTATTCATTCGCGCAAGAAAGTCAGGTACTGTATTCAGAATTCCAACGTGATGCAGGGGTTGACTTCGGTTATACAACTGGTGGTATTGTTCAGTTTGCTTGTTCCGAAGAAGAACGAATTGCCCTTTCCCGTTGGAATAACGCGGTTTATCTTTCAGCTGAGCAAGTTCGCGAACGAATTCCGCATGTTGCTCCACCTGCTTTTGGTGCGTATCTTTTTGAAGAAGACGTCCATGTTCATCCTGAAAAGGCTTGTCTGGCATTTTGCGCAGCGGCTAAAAATTTGGGTGCCACTATTTCAGAACAGGCCACAGTCGATGAAATCACACTGTTACATGGTGGCTATCATATACGCATTGCGTCGTCCATTATCAACGCAAAACATCTAGTCATCGCAAGCGGTGCAGCGAGCACCAAGCTTGTGTCAGGGCTGCAAATGACCGCAGTGAAAGGCCAATGTATGCAACTCAATGCGGTAGGCATGCAATTACCTTATACACTTTTCCATAAAGGCTGTTACGTAATTCCACGCTCGGGTGGAACGCTCGTCATCGGGGCCACGATGGAATACGGACATACAGACTTGCAGATAACTGATGCCGGTAATTTGGCATTAAGTGCTATTGCGGAACGTTTTATACCTGGTCTTTCCCGCCTTCCTGTTATGAACAGATGGGCAGGTCTACGTCCAAAAACCGTTGACGACTTACCGTATATCGGTCGGATTCCAGGGAATGAAAATATGTATATTGCAGCTGGTCATTTCAGAAATGGGATTTTATTGGCGCCCGCAACCGCCTGCTTGATTCGTGATTTGATCATCGGAAATGAAGTGAATACAGAACGGATTAAGGCATTTGATCCGAAAAGGGGGATATTTCATGAAGCGAACAATCGAACTGAACGGCAATCGGTATGACATGCCCGCAGAAGTTGAAACTGTGCAGGAACTGCTTGGGCATCTGGAACTTGCGGAACGCATCGTCATCGTGGAAATGAACCGAGATATTCTTGCGAAAGACGCATATGACAAACCGATCAACGACCGCGACCAAATAGAAATCATTCACTTTGTAGGAGGAGGATAATTATGCTAACAATCGGCAATAAAAAATTCAATTCAAGACTATTACTAGGTACAGGAAAATACCCGTCATTTGATGTGCAAAAAGAGGCAGTGCGTGTATCGGAGTCAGAAATTCTTACGTTCGCAGTAAGACGTATGAATATCTTCGAGCCATCACAACCAAATTTCTTGGAACAACTCGATCTTTCGAAATATACACTATTACCAAATACAGCGGGCGCAAAAACAGCGGAAGAAGCGGTACGCATCGCGAAACTGGCGAAAGCATCAGGACTTTGTGACATGATTAAAGTTGAAATCATCGGTTGTGACCGATCATTACTCCCGGATCCAGTAGAAACACTTCGGGCAACTGAAATGCTGTTAGATGAAGGATTCATGGTCCTGCCTTATACGTCAGATGATGTTGTGCTCGCACGTAGGTTATGCGAAATGGGCGTTCATGCAATCATGCCAGGCGCATCCCCTATCGGATCAGGGCGCGGTATTTTGAATCCACTTAACTTGTCGTTCATCATTGAACAATCCAATGTACCCGTTATTATCGATGCAGGAATTGGCTCGCCGAAAGATGCAGCTTATGCAATGGAGCTTGGCGCTGACGCAGTTTTATTGAACACAGCGGTATCAGAAGCTGGAGATCCGATTAAAATGGCCCTTGCCATGAAGCTCGCGATTGAAGCGGGACGACTCGGCTATGAAGCAGGCCGGATGCCGATGCGCGATTATGCGGTTGCAAGTAGCCCACTGGAAGGACTTGTAACGAATTGATTGAAAAATATTCACGTCAGGCATTATTCGCTCCAATTGGCGATGTCGGCCAAAAAAGGATTCGTAAAACTAGTATTTTCATATTAGGTGCCGGCGCGCTTGGCTCATCCGGTGCTGAAATGCTCGTCCGTGCAGGCGTTGGACGTGTAACGATTGTGGACCGGGATATTATCGAGTCGACCAATCTGCATCGCCAGCAATTGTATACGGAACAAGACGTCATTGAGCAATTGCCAAAAGCAGTTGCGGCGGAGAAACGATTGACGGCGATTAATAGCGATGTAGCTATAACAGGTATTGTAGTCGATGTAACGCCACAAAACGTCCTCGATCTAATGACCGACCATGATTTAGTATTGGATGCAACAGACAATATTGAAACACGGCTGCTAGCGAACGATGCAGCGCTGAAACTCGGCATCCCCTTTTTCATGGGGGCATGTGTCGGAAGTTATGGCCTAACGTTTCCGATTGGCATTCAAGACAACCAGCCGTGTCTACATTGCTTGCTAGAAACATTGCCATCACAGACATTAACATGTGATACAGTCGGCGTCATCAGCCCGGTTGTGGTTACTACAGCGGCTCGGCAAGTTACTGACGTGTTGAAATATATAACGGGAACACCTTTTGGACCGAAACTCGAATCTGCTGATTTATGGACAGGCGACCGCGCTTCAATTGGAGTTGCAAGCATGAAGAAAGCCGGTTGCCCAAGTTGTTCCGAAAATGCAGTATATCCGTTCCTTTCTGCTCGTGAGTCTATGAAAACAGCGGTGCTTTGTGGACGTGACACCGTTCAATTATCTTGGCCTAAAAGTAGAAAGTTTGAACTCCTCCCTTTTGCCGAATCAATTCGCGGAAGCGTCTCAAAATTAATTCACAACCCGCATCTAGTCGCCTGTGAATACAACGGTCACCGCATCGTGCTGTTCCGTGACGGTCGCATGCTTGTACATGGAACGAAAGATATTGTAACTGCGAAGAAAATTGCTGCCGGGTTGCTAGGATAATTGTTGAATGAAAAAAGAGCATAGCTTTTATGCTCTTTTTTCAGTTCCCCCTCGTATAGGTAAACCAAATGGTCCCCCCTAATTGCGAAAACTAAAAATGGTGAACAACTGAATACCTACATAAACTAAGCGAATGCGCCTTAACAGGAATAGCTGGAGCCACGAGATCGGCTAGTGGTTTTTCTACTGGCTTATCGTGGGGGGCATCCCCGAGCGCCACAGCGAATTCAATGGTATTCTTTACGTCAACTTATAAAATACAATTCCCGCCATATACATGCTTTAAGGACAGCTTTTTAATAATGCTAGCAGTACTTCCCCTCCCCACTCTCATCAAACACAACATAAATTCCCTCCAACAGGAATTTCATCAAACGTTTAAGGGTACCATTTCTATATATGGTTCGTTACAATGGAAGTTCTAACAAGTTATTTTATCTTTATTGAAAACAACAGGAGGTTGTCATGTTTTTCTTAGAAGCAAAACGCATTATTGTCGTTATCTTTGGTTCCTTGTTACTTGCAATCTCGCTTAACTTCTTTTTAATCAATGCAAATGTCTATGCCAGCGGATTTGCGGGTGCTGCGCAACTGACATCTAGTGTATTAAATGATTTCATCGGCGTTGAGATTAGTACAGGAATATTATTGTTACTATTCAATATTCCCGTCTTTATATTAGGATGGTACAAAGTAGGTAAAGGATTTACCATCTATAGCATCGTTTCCGTTATCTTTGTTACAATTTTCTTAGAACTCTTACCTGTCCTATCTCTATCAAACGATATTATTCTAAATGCCGTGTTTGGCGGTGTAATTGCAGGTGTAGGAGTTGGGATTTCGATGAAACTTGGGGCATCTACAGGCGGAATGGATATTATCGCTATGGTCCTATCACGCTTACAAGATAAGCCTATTGGAACCTATTTTTTACTGCTGAACGGTATCATAATCGTCTTGGCAGGTTTTCTGTATGAACCGGAAAACGCATTATATACGATGTTAGCATTGTATGTAACTACAGTTGTGATTGACGCACTCCATACACGTCACGAAAAAGTGACCGCAATGATTGTTACACAAAAGGCAGACGAATTACAGCATGCGATTCATCAGAAAATGGTACGTGGCATAACGATTCTTCCCGCAAAAGGTGCGTATTCAAAAGAGGATAAGCATATGCTTTATCTTGTGATCACTCGTTATGAATTATATGATTTGGAAAAAATAATTAATGAAATAGATCCAAATGCGTTTACGAATATTGTTCAAACTGCTGGTGTTTACGGATTCTTTAGACGTGAAGGCGATCAAGTTAAATAAACCTATAACACTGAATTCCATATAAGTTGAAATAAAGATTCCCTTCAACACCGCTACGGCGCTCGGGGATGCCTGCCCCCCCTTGTAAGGTGCCTTCACTCAGTTAACATAAGTGTTCATTTGTTCAACATATACAGTACTAAAAATGACCAGACATCAATTGATGTCTGGTCATTTTTAGTAGATACCGATTTTACTTCGAACCAGCTTGCCAACTCATTCCCCATCCATAAGCCTGGTCCATCTTGGCATGCCCTGGAAAATAGTCGACAAGTCTTTTGACGCTAAACGTCTCGTTTTGTACATTTTCAATCATTGCAATTGCGCACATAATTTGCCCGTTACGATGCTCATCAAGCTTGACGGCAATATCTTCTCCACCGCCGTATGTCAACTTGACGATCCCGCCCGCTTCTGACCAATTTGCAGCGCCCTCATAAATGAATGCATACACAAGCACGCGTTTAATATCTTTAATACGGGAACCGTTGATACGTAGATTTTCTCCGCCTGTCGAAGCCCCCGTACGATCGTCATGGTCAAGCTGAATATATGGACCATCTTTCAACGAACCAAAAGCATTACCTAGTGCCTGAACACAGCCCTTTTCTCCTGAATTCAATTCATACAGGCAACCAAGATCTAAATCAAAGTTTTTCTGTCCGCCACCAAACAGCGAGGATAGGAATCCGCCACTTTTAGCCGCTTTGGAGTTTTGATTCCAGTTCAAGTTAACTAGAATCTCACCTACATCATTTCCTTTTTTCGTTAAATTTATGGACTGCCCTTTTTTCTTCAGTTCGATCATATCGGTTCCTCCAGTCACTTACCGAAATTTTTCATACTGTCCTGTAGCTGTGCAATCCGTTTCATGCCATCTTCCCTTGTACGTTTGTTTTCATCTTCAATAGCTCTCGTTTCCTCGAGCCCTTTCACGATTGTGCTCCAACTTTCTTCAATCGTTTCAATTTTAATACTCGGACCTCCTGCAGTACGGGCAATTTCCACACTTTGTCTAGCGATATTCTGCGAGTTTTTTAGTAACATTTCATTTGTTCTTTTATCAAGTTCATCCATAGAATCTGCCACAAGTTTTTGACGTTTCGCAGCAACCGCTTGGATGATACCGTTTTTAAATATTGGAATCGTTGTAATGAATGCAGAATTGATTTTCCCAATAAGTTTCGTATTACCGCGTTGTAAGACCCGGAGCTGGGGTGCTGTCTGCAACGCGACCATTCTTGCCATTTCAAGGTCATAGACCCGCTCTTCAAGCGACTGTATCGCATTATTCATAGTATCTAATTCCATCTGCGCTAATTGATCGCCGCCTGCTGATCTTTGTTCAAGACCTGGAACGAGCGCCCGCAGCTCTTCAGCTTTAATCTGCCCAGCTACAACATACTTTTCAAGTGCCATGTAATAGTTATAGTTTTGGTCATACATTTCGTCCATATTGGTCGTTGAACGAATCATTTCGTCTTTATACTTTGAAATTTCGATGTGTATGCCTTCGATTTCCTTGCCGAGCGTTTGGTATTTGCCGAACACTTTTTCAATTAATTTATCTCCACGCTTGAAAAACTTGCCCAAAAAACCTTTTGGCTCGTCAAAGTCATTTTTATCGAATTTATCCATCGTTTTCCCAAGTTGTTTCAACATCTCGCCTGAATCAGTTACACTCGATGAACGCATGGAAGCCAATATGCGATCAGCAAAAGTGGAAATTTCAACGGCCGGTTCTTTCCCAAATTCTAATAATCCGGTCTGGTTTCTAGTATCGATTGACCGGACTAAATTTTGAACCTCTGGATCCTGTCGTAACTGTAAGCGTAGTGCTTCCGCTTTGTTTTCCGTCAATACTTCCACTTCATAATTCTTTGTTTCTTCCATGCCATTCAATCCCTTCCGTTAAAAAGTCGATTTAAAAAACCGCTTACAATTGATGCATCCTTTTTATTCTCCTGAAAGGATAGATCGAACACCATGTCTTCCAGCATATGATGATCAAAATATTCTTTCCCAATAAAGTGCTCCAGATCATTGTGACCGGGTGGATTATATAAGATAATATCAAGTCCAATTTCATTCAACAGTAACAGTAATGCTGCATCTGCCCTAGACAAAATACCATTAACTTCATTGTTATATAAAATCACTTTTGGAACCTCTTGCGCATAATCAAACGTTTGCAAAAGATTGATCAATTCTTCCGGTATGGAAGTTGCCTGTGTGAACAAATAGAGAGAGACTTGTTCCGGTGTTTCCCCCGGTTGTGCCTTCATTTTCGAATGGGCGCAAATCCTTGAAATGGCCGCCGCGAGTCCTAGTTGAGCACCGTCATGTAGTTGACCGTACTGCCACCAGTTGCTTTGCATCATTTTTTCCGGGACCAAACGACCATCTTTGCCAAGTGCATGCTGGTAATGATATTGGTTATTCGCTTTCGTTTCTTGTATGAATGGGAATTTTTTCACTACTACACAATTCGGTTGGCTAGTGAGCCGATGCATTTTATCCCAATATTCTTTTCGGCTGGTTGAAACGCCGGAAACTTTCGCGAACAATGCGGGTATCTTCACTTCATCCCCATTGGCAGAGAAATTTGGTCGTATAAATGCCTTTTCTTTCGCCAATAGAAAAATCTCGTCATATGTCGTTTTTAATGTAACTGCCACGGGGAGATGGTTGCGGAATTGCCATGGCTTATAATAAGCAGAACCTTCATGGTGAAGTACGTGATCGATTTCTTTCGAAGCACGGTATGCGACTGTCCCTTGTCGTTTCGGTTCTTCTTGCGGAAAAGGTTGGATTTTCATGGTGGTCGGATATTCCGTCAAGAAGGACCAGTTGTTGTCAGGATCAAGCTCTTTAAAATCGTCTTTTCCTTCCGGATGAAGAATGACAACATCCATTCCCAATAAGATTGTATAGAACAGAAAATACATCTGACTTTTGTTCATATCGCCGTACCAGATAATGTGTGGGATATCCTTATCGATCGGTGTTCCCTTGACCCATGGATCAATATGATTCCACGTCCATTTGATGATATCAAGAAAAACTCGTCGGAATTCCGGATGATGAAATGCACCCGCATGATTTTTCTTGAATAGTTCAAATACCTCAATGAGTGTTGACCGGATTAATCTATTGAAATCAGGGTCTTCGCCGTATTTTGGAAGCAACTGTGCCCCCTCCAAAAAAGCTACAAAGCGGTTAATCGATAGATTCGGTTTTTCCTGAATAAGATCATAAATTCGCTGGATGGCTTGAAATCGTTCTGGTGGCATGTTCTTATCAAGTGTTTCAGATAATACATACACACCAGGGGCCTGGCTCGCTGTGTATAATTCAATCATATATTCTGTTTCATCAAAACCTGATCCGACAATACGTGTAGCAATCTGACTGTATTGTATACGTTCTTCTCCCAATTGATAATCAGGGCGGGTAGCAATTGGCTTGCTGAGTTCGGTTGCCCAATTCGAGTATTCAACCTTCTTAAGTATCAGTTTCCTTATCATCTTCACTCCCCCCAATCACCTATTTTTTTGCGTCAATGGAAGGGGCGTAGTCCGATATCGTCAACGGATTCCAGGAGTTAATTGGAGACGCTTCGAAAGAATAGCTTCAATGATTTCCTCCGATGCCAAAATCCCTGTTTTTTGTGTCAGTCCTAGATGACCAAATTTAGCTGCCGCTTCCCCGTGCCGTGGTATCAGACCAAACTCCGCCTGTTCAATCAAGCAGACATCCAAATTGGAATCCCCTGCCGTATAAACCGTTTGCTTTCCTTCTTTTTTTGCAACATAGTCCACCGCATCCCATTTATTGATGAATGATGGAATGAAGTAAACTTTTCTGCCTTGAACTGAAAATGCCCAGTCATGCGCTGCCGCCCACTGTGAATAATAATTGATCCGCTCAGCTGATAGCGGTGGTTCAATAATCAAGTACACAAAAAATCGCTCTACCACACGAATGGATTTCAACCAAGACGCATCCGCAGTCTCTTCTATTTTCCGCTTCACATCATCCACTGAAGCGGTACTTCCATCTATTTTAGTACGGATATAATCCTGCCAGTGCGTATCTATATGTCCATCTTTCAGCACAACGCCGCCATTACAAGTAATCGCGTATGTAGGACGTATTTCTTCATGAAATAGTGAGACTCGATTATACTGTTCAATTGTTCTTGTCGTTACAGGAACAAACATCATCTCATCGGACAGTTCGCGTAATAGCGCAATCGCTTTTTCTGTCATGAATGAAATGTCTCTTCCATTATATACTTCAATATTACGAACAGATACATTCAAGGTTTCCTCGCCAAAGCGCCGTTTCGAATAAATAAGTGTTCCATCTAAATCGCTTGCGAACATCATACTTTTTTCTCCAACGGTTTAATAAGTCCACAACAAGTATAAGTCATCTGTTCATAAACCTCCACAGGTACAGCTCTTTCCTTTGCAAGTTGGAAAATATGTTTAAGCCGCACATCGTTTAAATCCTTAACTAATATCTTCCATGGTAGACGTCGTAAAAGAACACGTGTCGTCTCTCCAACACCAGGTTTGATGAGATTCACATTTTCAATGCCGTAGTGCTCCTGAATTGATGCAATTGTTTTCATTCCCTGCCATGTCGGGCTCATATCTGTTTTCTTTAAAGCTTCTTTCGCCGCTTCGATTAACATTGCTGCCGCTTCAAATTCTGCCGTAATGACATCAATATGATGATTCGATACATCTTTATCCTGAAGTTCCGAATAGAATTTCGCTCCGTGGAAATCCGTCGCTCCTATCCAGCGGCTGTTCAGAACCGTTCGGCTAACTAGGCCTGATACTGTTGAATTCAAACAGGCGCTTGGGATTAGAAAGTCCTCCCGCGTCCCATATAAGGAAGAGCAGTGACCCGGATCCGCCAATACAACGAGTTCGTCGTCCAGTAGGATACCATATTTTTCTTTAAACGACTCCACAGACTTTGTCAGCTCCATAGATATCGCACCTTTACCAGTCCAACCGTCGACAAAAACGACGCGCTTATCAGGATGTTGACTCGTAATATACAGCATCGCATTTTCATCGATGCCACGTCCTCGAATGATGGATATGCTATAATGCGGTAAATTCAACCCATATACCGCATTAATATAACGTTTCATCAAGATACCTATCGGCGTCCCAGCCCTCGCAAGGGAAACAAGAACAAGTTCCTTCCCTTTTTTCTCAATGAGGAGTTCCGAAACTGCGCCGACCGCTGTTGCTACTTTTCGCTTTGAAGTATTGAGTGACTCGTAAAAAAGAGTTAAATAGGCTTCGGTTGGCTCATATTCAATGGGAAGCATTTCCGAATAATGGGCGCCGCCTTGAATAGCCTCTTCCCGTTCATTCAGGCTTCTTTCAAGGCTCGCATCTGACAGATCTTTCAATAGAAAAACGACATCTTCAGATGAATAACTTCCAGTCACTGTTTTAGTCATTTGTTGCATTTTCTACTCACACCTTTCAAGTGAAGTCTACAATATAGATTGCAGGTAATCCTTTGAACTGGCGTAATATCGGTTCAAGCCTGTTGTCATCTATAGGACGTTCAAAAAATAAAAAGACTTCATCGTATTCCATGTCGGATACATTATATGCATAATTCATAGTTGCTGGATCTTCAGGACTTTCAAAAGCCATTCGACTTTTTATCGGATAACCTTCTCGGTCAATTGGGAATATCGGGCTTCTCGTTGTTGAATGATAAGATACACCTTCGCCCATGTAAACAGCCGTTTTCATGGGGATATGCATGAATTCCCCAGTACCTAAACATAATGTCCGTTTTCCTGTCCGATACTTCCTCAAATATTCTCCTGCACTCTGACAGTATGCTTCAACATCCTCTTTGTTGTCCGACGAGATACCGAATCTACCAGTCAGAGACAAATAATTTGAATCATTTTTAAATCCAAAAGAATCAATTGAAGAATAAGGATAGTGAGGAAGAGGGATAGGCAATGACTTCAGACTGATTCTCTCAAAATCGGGAACTTTAACAACCAATTCGTCAATGACACTGGCATCTTCAGCTAAACCAGGTGTGCCTTCTAATTGGATTGTTCCCGTCAATAAAGCATACGTCGTGATGCGTACATCATGCAATTTCTCAAATGCCTTCAATCGTTGCTGATCTTCTACACTTCGCCAGTCCAACAGGGATAGTATTGTGTATTCCTTACGTGGAAAACGCTTTTGAATAGAAGCGATGATATTCAATGCTGTCTTGCCTGTCGTAATTTCATCATCTACCAGACAAATCGAGTGGTCATTATTCAAATACTGTTCCGGTGCATAGCAACGCTGTTCTGTAGCGTGGGAATGCTCTTCTTCAAAGTAGAGCGTCACCTCTTCATCAGCAAGCATTTCTCTAGTCGAATGAATGTAGGTAGCATCCGAAAAACAGTCAAAAACGCCATGACCGAGGGCCGTTGCCGTTTCCGCAAAACCGATGAACACAACCGGCTCATCAAGTTGACAGTGTAGTTCCTGTACAATTGAATATGCTGTTTGCAAGTTTTTAGTGGAACCGTCCTTAACTGCTTCGATGAGCTGTTCTTTTCCAGGCATTTGTTTGCTTGTCTTACCTTCATAATAAGCAGAGGCCAGCAATGCTGATGCAATCAAGGGCAGTTGAGGCGGAATAGAAATATGTTTCCCGAGTACTTTACTGACGAATAAAAAAGAACGTTTTTTGTTAATTCTTGCGGCCATCTCATATAAACTTTCAACTGAAAGCTCATATGGATTTTGGTCAATTTGTACATGTACTTGCATAGTTTCGCAAACTTCATGCGTGTACCTACTCGGATAATAAATCGATGAATGTAATGTTTTCATTGTACACCCCGTATATATCAGACTTAATTAACACTTTTTGTGCCCAGTATAGATGGGGCTTAATCTCATTCATTTTGTTCATAAATTCACTTTTGAACACACCTTTTTCACCTGTGGCCTGCTGGAAGATACTAAGTGCGTCCACATATTCTTCCTTCGTGACGACATGCAATGCCTGCACAGGCAAAAGGTGAGACGGATGAATGATTGTTTTCCCAACTAAGCCGTTCGCTCTATCTAGCAACGTTTCCTGAATTAGCCCGTCAAAATCTTTCCGTATCAATTCTTTTCTGAGAAGAAGACCCACTGAACCTGAACTTTCTTGAAATGGCGTCTCACGCAGTTGTGGTTTTAAGATACGACCGTTTGATGAGAAATGTTCCCACACTGGGCCCGATACCACGAAACCGTCATGTTGCCTGGCAAATATATTGACAACATCCGTAATTAGCTCATTGACAATGGAAATCTCATAGACAGTCGTCTCACTATCCCTCCTCAACCCGTAAAGTCCACATAAATCCGTAGCACCAATCCGGATATTCAGAATGAAGTCAGCATACCGATCAACTATCTCCTTTAAACTAAGCAACTCTGCCAAGCGACGCTCCTTGTAAAGAACATTCGGCGATTCAAGAATTGGCATACCATATAAAACTGTATTCGCTTGCTCATTCAACTGTCGCAGACCCGATAAGTAGTCCTCCGCATTATCCGATGCAAACTTAGGAAACACAAAGCCTACGAGGTTCTTCAACGAATCACCGAGCCGCTCCCCTATGTCCAGCATCTGTTGTGCACTTCTTACCCGAACAAAAATAAGTGGAGTCGTTTCTTCCGTAAGTCGACCATCCTGAACTGCAGCACTAATTTGTTGCATATGCGTAATCAGTTTATTTTCCGCCCGTTCAACTTCATGATCACCTATTGCATCTTCAAGACAGATCGCTACTGTGACAAGCTCCTTAAATTTGTTGGTAATAATGAGATGGGCTATATCCTCACGGGTTGCTGGCATATACAATAAAGCCCCCAGACTGTATGATAGCCGTTGTTTATCGGTATGCTTCGTAACCGTCTCCGGTTTCCGATAAAATAAATCTTCTAAGCCAATAGCAGCTAAGTCATTAAAATACCTCAATCTGAGCACCAACCTTATTTATTATTCGATTTAGGGTAAAAGAAAAAAGAAGGGGCTAGCCTTCTTTTTTTCTTTGTATTAAGCCATTTTCTTTTTATTCATGTTGTGAACAACGAATGTGGCAATGAACGTAAGGATTAGAATGATAAAGAATACGTAGTGGTGGACGTCAATTCCAACAACGCTCAATCCCATTTTAATCGCTATTAACATAATCAGCACATATGCTGACGTTTCAAGTTCTGGTACCTTGTCGATTAACTTCAAAAATACGCCGGCAATTCCACGCATCATCAAGACACCGAGCATTCCTCCAAGAAGAAGTACCCAAATCTGTTCACTTACACCGAAAGCAGCAAGAACACTATCTACTGAAAAAGCGATGTCCATAATCTCTACAGCAGCGATTGTTCCCCAGAATGTACCGAAAAGACGGATTAGAATACCTTCTGTTTTCATCCCAGCAATTTCTTCGTCATTACCTGCCTCTTTAGACTTATCCATAAAGTATTTAATCGCCAACCATGCGAGATAAGCCGCACCTAATGCCTTGACCCACCACAATTTAATGAGGAAAACACCGACCCCGATTGCGATAAAGCGGAAGACATAAGCACCAAGAAGCCCGTAAAACAAAGCTTTTTTTCGTTGCTTTTCTGGTAAATGTTTAACCATGACCGCCAAAACGAGAGCATTATCAGCTGACAATAGCCCCTCAAGTATGATGAGAGTACCGATTAAGCCCCAACTGACTGGATCCGATAATACTTCCACCCACATACCCCAATCAAAAAAAGCGGCATATGTATCGATTATTCCATTAAGTATCTCCATTAGTTCCTCCTGATAATAAAACAATAAAAGACTCCGACCTTTTATCAGCCCGTAAATTTATACTTCTAAACCATAATTCCGGCAAAGTGCCCCTAGCCCTCCAGAGAATCCACTACCGATTGCATTAAATTTCCAATCGTTACCGTGCCTGTACAGTTCGCAAAAAACAACTGCCGTTTCAATCGAGAAATCCTCTCCTAAATCGAAACGTAGCACCTCTTCTCCGGTCGCTTCATCCGATAATCGAACAAAGGCATTTGATACCTGACCAAAGTTTTGACTTCTTCCTTCTGCATCGTGAATCGTAACCGTAATACCAATGCGGTCAACGTACGCAGGGATTTTAGGGAAATCAACGATTACTTGCTCGTCATCCCCATCTCCTTCGCCCGTCCGGTTATCGCCAGTATGTAGAAGAGCGCCACTCGGATGCTTAAGATTATTATAGAAAATGAAGTCATGATCATTCTGGCAACGATTGCTTGCATCGACAAGAAACGCCGATGCATCAAGGTCAAACTCCTGACCGCCAGAGTATTTATTCGTATCCCAACCTAGTCCGATAACACCTCTTACAAGGCCGGGATTTGTCTTCGTCAAATCGATTTTTTGACCTTTTGATAAAGTAATCGCCATCTGAATCACTCCTGTTTATCATGATTAGAATTCAAAACTTCCATAACTATATAGATTGAATAGATGATTCCATTCAACTCCGCTCCGGCGCTTAGGGGATGCCTCCCGCGCCATAAGCCAGAAAGCGCCTTCGCCACCAGTCTTACGGCTTCGGCTACCCCTGTAAGGCGCCTACACTGAAGTTCAAATACAAACCCGATGTCAGCAACTGGCACCGGAAACAACATATATAGTTATATCAATTAATTAAGCTTGTAGTCCGTAGTCCTTAACAAGTGAACCAAGTCCGCCCTGATAGCCGCTACCAATTGCATTGAACTTCCACTCACTACCATGTCTGTAAAGTTCCCCTACAACAACAGCCGTTTCAATAGAGAAGTCTTCGCCAAGGTCATAACGGATTAACTCTTCACCGTTTGCATCGTTGACGATTCGTACATAGCTATTTGAAACTTGCCCGAAATTTTGGCTACGTTGTTCTGCATCATGAATTGTAATTGCGAATGCAATTCTTTCAACAGTAGTTGGTACAGTTGAAAGGGAAACTTTGACTTGCTCATCGTCTCCATCACCTTCACCAGTCAAGTTATCACCAGTATGAACGACGGAACCATTTCCACCCTCAAGGTTATTGAAGAAAACGAAATCTTTTTCATTTGCACATACACCCGCTGCATTCAATAAGAAAATAGAAGAATCTAGATCAAAATCTTGTCCACCGTCATATTTATTCGTATCCCAGCCAACACCAACCGTAATATTCGTTAATCCCGGGTTACTTTTCGTCAAATCTACTTTTTGTCCTTTACTCAATGAAATAGCCATTTATGTCATCCTCTTTTCTGTTTTTTATAGTTTATGAGTACCTTTTAACCATTTCGCCAAGACCTGCATCAGATGATCCTGATCCAACAGCGCCGAATTTCCATTCACTGCCGTGACGATAAATTTCTCCAACAGTTAAACTAGTTGAACCTGCATAGTTTTCGGACAGGTTGAATTTAAGTAATTCCTCATTGTTCGCTGAATTCATGACTCGGATAAACGCATTTTCGACTTGGCCGAAGTCTTGCTTACGTTTTACACAATCATAAATATTAACAACAAATACAAGTTTGTTAACGTTTGCGGGTACCTTTTTCAAGTCAACAATCACTTGCTCGTCGTCTCCGTCGCCTTCTCCAGTGATATTATCACCAGTGTGCGTTACGCTACCACATTTACTTTTCAAGTTACCAAAGTAAACCAAGTTGTCATTGCTCGCAAATTTATCGTCTTGAAGCATGATAACAGAAGCGTCTATATCCATATTTGTAGCACCGCTACCGCCACCACCGAAAAGTCCGCCGAGTAATCCGCCAGCTTTTTTCTGACTTTGAATTGGGTCCCAACCGAGGCCTACTATAATCTTCTCAAGACCTGGATGACCTTTTGTTAAATCAATTTTTTGACCCTTTTGTAAAATAATCGCCAAACCAATCACTCCTTTACATTTTAATGAATTTTTTATCTTTTCGTAAAAACACCATCATTATATATTTTACTACATCTGATACCGAACTACCAAAATGATGATTACCTATAGCCTTTTCCACCCTGCAATGCCAAATTCAACTTTCATGAATATTCTAATCGTCATTGGATAATGAATAGTAAACCTCAAAGATGACCTGACGAACCATCCAAACATCTTGGATTCCACAATGCTTGTGTTGACAGCAATATCATATAGCACAGATATTATGCAATAATGACTACTTTCCAGTTCATCACAATCATCTCTTGTTACTAGTACGTACGAACATGCCAAATGGTTTCAAAAAAAAGAAATACACAGCACTTAAGTTCCTACATCTTCAATGCACTACTCATTTCAAACACATCAAAGACATTTTCCTTAAAAATGAGTGACATGATTTTCCCTTCTTTTTCGTAGAAGTGGATATTCCCTTTTTGTTCATCTTCAAGTTCCGTCCAGCCCCACTTTTTTATTTCCTCCAAGTAGTGCTCCGGCGGTTCTCCCTGCTCCCCGCCAATATCGTTCAACTTGTACTTTGCCGATTTCGAAATTTCCGTTGTACACGCTTCTGGCTTTAGTTCACTCGCATTTTTCGGAACCGGGAAACCATGATTGATAACCGCCATGCGATAGCCCTCTTCTGCGCTATACACATTCGAACAGCCTGCCATCATACCAACAATGAAAAGAAGTATGAGTATCCGTTTCATAGCGTCATCGCCCCTTACAGAAAATTCACAACATATCACTTCTATTTTACTAGATGGATAGAGACTTGTCACGGGACGTATTTGTGACAAAGTAGATGAAATGGTTCATAGCTGTAATCAAGCATAGATTACTTTATGATTATACAATTTCCATCGACAGTCTAATCATATCCCTGCACTGGATACCGTTTTCAATGATCTCTTCCTCGTAGTGATCAACGAAAAAGTCTTTTATAACACCATCGATACGAAACCCAGATTTCTGATAAAAAGCCAATTGACCAATGCTGGAGTTACCCGTCCCAACTTCCAGGAACTTGCAGCCCAACACCTTTGCGGTCTGGATTGCGTCACTCATTAACTTCTTCCCAATCCCGCGACCATGTATACGCTCATCTACAGCTATATTTATAATCTCCATCGTTGTTATACCTAACTTAACTAGCACATAGACACCTACGATTTCGCCTTCCTCTTCAGCAACACGGCACTCCCCATTAGCTATATACAGCTCTACCTGTTCTCGCGATGGGTCGGCAAGTAGCAAGAGTTCGAAAGGTGGGGCTTCATGTTGTAGTAATTTCCTGATTTTCATTTAGGCACCTTCCTTGCACCTCACACATAATTTTTTCATACGTTGCATGCCAACCTTTATAGTATTTGGAGACGTCTTCAAAGGGGATGAAAATTCTTCTGCTTGATTCATACTTCGCTTCAAAAGGATGTAATTCAGTTATGTCCATTTTGTAAAAAACCTGATAACCCACTTTCGGATAAGGACTGTGTTCATTCCACAACGGATTTTCATTATGGTCGATTTCTATTGAACCGAGGAGTACACAATCTCCCGTTACATAACCTTCTTCCATTGCCTCACGTCTAAAGCACACCTCCGCAGTTTCATCGACTTCAATATGACCGCCCGGAAAATCCCAACCCCGATCATCCAAATCGACCATCAACAGTTGCCCGTCCTTAAAACAGAAGCCATGGACACTCGTGATCAAATCCCTTTCCGGCAAAAAACCACTTTCCCATGTCAGCTTCAGCTTATGGCCCCCCCAATCTACATATGTACTTGTCATATACGGTCTCCTTTCCCCATTGAATACCCTTCAAATAGCCTGCCACCATATGGTTTCAACACTTCATCTGCAAGATCGATAATTGCATCTTTATTACCCGTTTTATAAAATGCATCGAATGCTTGTACAAACGTTCGCGCAAAGTTCTTATCAAATTGATTTAAAGCACGCATAATCCATTTTGACGCACCAATCCATTGAACATTTGTCCGCAAGAAGAATTCATGTATGGCATCGGCAAGTGTATTCGCTATGAAGATTTCTTCCGCACGATTGGTTGAACCAATCAGATCATCGAGCGCATCCGTTATCATATACCGTTTCATTTCTATCGTTTTTATCGACCATACTTCAGGACCTTTTTTCAATAGTTCATTAGCTTCTTCCTTTATTAAAGAAACAACTCCTGAATCGAATAAGATGATTCCTTCAGACACCATTCGCGGCAATGAAGGTCGAGCCCTTTCACAGTCTTCCTTAAAAAACACCTTGTAAGACGTAAAGTTATGAACGAACACTTCGATTGGCCATCCATACTCTATAAGCGACTCACGATACGCCGATTCTATCTTTTCATCAAAAACAACGATATCCAAGTCTGATGTTGCTGTTTCTTCGCCCCTGATAACACTCCCCGCAAGCAATGCAGCTTGGCAATCCGCGAAGTGTTCTGTTATAAACCTTTTTGCGGCTTCGACGGGCTGTAATCTATTCCTATTCATAATCTCACCTTTCTCCTAACAATTTAAAGTTCTATATAAGGAATACACTTTTTCTGCAATCTCAATCGGATGGACATCTAACGATAACAGGTTATCTAACTCAATCCACGTCGGCTCATAGGCCCCCCTATCCCTAACTTCCCCGCTAAACTCTTTGCCTTGCCCCGTACCGAATGTCCCCCCGATAACTTCAGCAATGAAAAAGTACTGCACGCCAGTATAATTAACAATTCCAAGGCTATCTTAATGCTAATATGAACGCCTAATTCTTCAAATGTTTCTCTAACTGCGGCTTGTTCGAGACTTTCCTCGTTTTCAATCTCACCGCCTGGATAAACATAATACTCTTGTCCTTCTCTAACTCGTTTAATCAATGCAACCACGTCTGTTGATTAACCATTTTCTTGCATAAATAACAAGTTAGGAAGAGGCTTGAAAACCTCCATTTTCACTGGATCATTTCCGGTTCGCTTTCGGCACACTATTCACGATATGATTAACGGGGGAGCGGGTGTGGCTAGAAATGACTTCGTCATTCCTAGCCACACCCTTTTCGGTCATCTTATTGTGAATAAGTACCTGTCGCAAACCTACACTGTTTAAGTGAAAAATGCAGTTGCTTTAGAAGTAAAGAAGAGCATCCTTTTTCACAGGTTATCAGTGCCCGAAGATGCAATTTCGGGCACTCTTGCACGTTATACGATGCGTTCTTTGCTTATCTTTAACAAAGAGTATGCTCCTTATTATGTGATGCCTACTAGAAAGCGACACTTCTTTATTAGTAAAAAAGAGAAAACCATATAGAAAGTTTGAGCCGCCAAAATTGCATCTTTGGCTGCTTTTCTCCAGTTAAGAAGCCAGCTATTCTTTCGTCCCAAAGAGCTTCAGCACTACGTGTACTTATGCATTTGGAGCGCGAAGGATGAAGGGCCACCATACGATTACCGAAATAAGTGTGTAGGTATGCGACTTTGTCGCATACCTACACATCCAGACATCTCGGTAATCGTAATAGAAGTCATTCGATCCAAAGCAATCCAAAAACGCAACTACACAAGTAATGCCAGGGGGGATCAATTTTTTGGTTATTTTTGGTTAATCAACACGAATGCAATGCAACTTTATTATTTTCGATAATTACGGCAGAACCCCGATTTCTCATACATCCACACCCACTTTAGAGAGATACTCAATTAACCAACAATCCCTGTATTCCCCTTCATGCAATTCATTTTTCGGGAGCAATTTCACTTTTTCAAACCCGCATTTTTCATAACAACGAATGGCTCGTTCATTCCACGTTTGTGGGTCCATCACAATCCGGTCCGCGCCTTTTTCTTGAATTAAATAAGCCACCATCGCACTGACAATCTGTGTCCCGACGCCTTTATTCCAATACGCTGATTCCCCGATGAACTGATCCATCCCATAGAGTGTTTCTATTGAGTCGCTGTAGCCATAGGTTTGTCTTTCATCCTCATCGACTTCATAAAACTGGACATAACCTATTGGGCCCTCATCGAATTCAATTATGCAGCGTGTAGCATCGGCTTCTGCTTCGAAAAACTTCTGTTCCACTTTCTTCACATCAAACGGATTATCCCGCCCTTCGTAATACTGCAAAATTTCTGGATCTGAAAGCCATTTGGAAAGGAGGTACTTATCCCTCCATTCCAATTCGCGGATGAGTAGATTTCCTTTTTGAAACAGCATTTCATTCACCTCTTTGCTTGGAATTCAAAATCATTTACTAACCACACCAAAATCAATTTAAATTTGTTGCGGCTCTTTTTCACCCTTTTAAAACCTTCTCTTATATCCAATATGAAAACAGTTTTAAATATCCACACTCTCATATATATCGCATGAATTTTTAGCGGACCGATGATGCCTTATTCTTCGAATTCAGTACCATCTTCTAACTCTGTTTCCGTCCTAAACAACCACGTGTTCCCAAATCCAAGCTCAACGAATTTCATCAATCTTTCCTTCTTGCAGAAGTACTATCCTATCTACAAAATCCTTTTTACCCTCTGCATAGGAACGCTCATTAGTAGGAAACGCTTCCGCCATTTCCTTCTTCAGTACTTCATATTGTTTTGCGACTTCGGGATGGTCATTTAAATAATCTCGGAAAAATATGTGGTTTTGCCACCAGTCCCCACCATATTCCACAACATGAAGGACATGTGTCTTCGTTAAGTTCTCCAAATTTGAGAACTTGGCAAACACTTCTTTCCCTTCGATTTGAACACGTCCTAAATGGTAAATGTTCGCCTCTTTCAACTTGTGCTTATCAAATTTCTTCGCGTCTCCTATCGACTTAACGCCCACGAGTATATCGAGAAGTGGCTTTGCAACAATTCCGTCAATCGCCGTGCTACCGATATGTTGGATATCTACTACATGCTCACCAACCAACGAGTTCAATAGACTTTTTTCCACCCTGAAAAGTTTTTTCCAGTTATTCGTGTATCCCACTAATTTCACTACGTCTTTATTTAAACCTAACATTCCAAACCCACTCCCAATTTAAGACTTCACTTGTGGGATCAACCGAATATCCCCGCTTCACTTCTCATATGTCAAAAATGGCTCATACATCGTGATCGCGTGGTTTTCTGTGATGAATTCGTCATCGATAAGTTCTCCGTTCAGGTTGTACGCTTTCCTATAGATCGTATTATGGCGCACATAGCCGCCCCACGATTCACGCGTGAAACTATGGTCTTTTTCGTATACTTTATACGTTCGATTCGCACCCATATGCGCACGCCATTCACCAACAAGCGATGTGTCCGTCAAATAGATGAGGAGCTGATAGGGCACATTCGTTTCATTCTTTATTTGTAAATCTAGATAGTTATAAGCACATGTGGCACCACTTCCGAATGGCTGTTTCCGTTTCGAATCTGGGAATACGTCATAACTATGACGGTATCGCTCAGTAATCGTGAGCGGCGTGTGAAGTGTCATCCAGTAAATCAGGTTCGACAACTGACACAAACCGCCTCCAACGCCTTTCGTTACTTGCCCGTAATGCAAAATCATTCCGTCAACGTAACCTTTTCGCTTCGTCGTACTGCCTATCAAGCGCCAATAGGAAAATGTCTCTCCAGGCTGGAGCATAATTCCGTTCAATCGTTTTGCTGCTATTTTCAAATTCGTAATTTTGTTTGTTTGCAATTCCATCTCTACATCTTTCAATTTGCGGAGCAACGGCGTTCGATGTTTGAAGATGACATGGTTTAATTTCTCCATTGACCGCCTTGTTGCATACTTTTTTCCGTCCATGTACCACTCCGAATACCGCCTCAATCGGTACACTTTCTTCCCGAAGAATATTCGCAACTTGCTGCGCTTTTTTGGTTGCAATGAATTCATCCGCGTCATCCCCTCTTCTACTTATTCTCTTCTCTACCAGCTTTGTCCTTTTAATTTATCGGAAAACCAAATGCATTTCATAGGACGTTTTCTACAAGTCACCTTCCTATTATTGCGGTTCACGGGAATACCGAAGACAGCAAGACCGAGACAACATACACTTTGGTTACAAAGAACTTTCAAACGGAGGGATAGCAATGAATATCATCAACGTTAGCAACTTGAAAAAAGCTTACGGAACAAACGTCGTTTTAAAAGGGTTGGATTTTCAAGCACAAGAAGGCGAAGTAATTGGGGTTATCGGGAAAAACGGGGCGGGCAAATCAACGTTCCTTGAAATTATTATGACCATTAAACAATACGACGCTGGAACAGTCTTCGTTTTCGATGAAGATATTAAAGCACTTTCAATAAACCGGATGGAACAAGTTCGAAAACAAATTTCCGTCGTCCTGCAGCCTACACAGTTCTATCAGACACTGAAAGTACAAGAGTTACTACGGTTATTTAAAGCCTATTACAAATCCCCAATTGACATCGAAACAATCATCGCTGATTTTAAATTACAACCGCATCGAAAAAAGTACTTCGATAAACTTTCTGGAGGATGGAAACAGATTGTAAGCTTGGCCATCGCCTTTTTATCACAACCGAAACTTCTAATTTTAGATGAACCGACAACTGGTCTGGATCCGCATATGCGCAATATTCTTTGGACGTATATTACCGATTACAACGAGAAAACAGGCGGTACAGTCATTCTGACAACACATAATATGGATGAAATCGAATTGTACTGCGACAAAGTAATGCTTATAGATAATGGTGTGAATGAAGTCTTCGATACGACAGAAGCTATTTTGGCATCAGGCTATAAATCCATCAATGAATTTTATCTCGAGAAAGTATCTATATAAGGAGGAGAAAATATGTTAGCGACTCAGTTAAAATACGACTTACTCATGTTTTCAAGAGAGTTATTTTACTTAGTTTTCACGATTGTGGTACCACCTGTTACGTACATTTTCATGGGGCAATTGTTCGGAGACCAAACCTACGCGGGTAACTTAAGTTATGCACAAACATATACACCCTCGTATATTTTACTTATCACGTTCACCACTGTATTTTTCGCTTTCGGGTTTGACCAGGTGACGCATCGTACGACGGGTGTCGAAAAACGAATTAGACTTTCTCCCGTTTCTAAAAATATGCTTCTGCTATCCAGTATTATCCGCTCCATTATCATTACAAGTTTTGGCTACCTGTTCGTTTATGCGATTGGTATGCTCTTGTATGATTTGCAGTTTCATGTACTGAATTTCATCTTGGCCTATGGATTTTTCATCGCACTCAATGCTGCTCTGCTCGTTATCGCATCTGCCATCTACTCTTTTTTCAACGAGATGAAAAGTGCATTAGTGTTCTCCATCGTTATTTTCCAAGTCGTTATCTTTACAGGTGGCTTTGCATTTCCAATTAATATGATGCCGAAATTTATACAAGTTATCGCCGAATTTAATCCGCTCTATCATATGAATAATTTGTTCATTGGTGTTTGGAATGAACAGCTTACTTTTGACAACAGTACGCTTATATCCGTCGTCTATATTTCTTGTTTAGTGATTGTCGCATTGTTCGTTCTCCATATTTCTACTAAAAGACGTATTTGACAGACTACCAGGCAATGGTAAATTTAATGTATATACTATTGCCGATAGGGGTGCATCGCAATGAAAGTATCATTAAACATTGATCGCGATTATGAAGAAACCAAGGTGACGATTGAATGCCCGACATTGGATGATTCCGTACAAGAAATTCTAGATTTTATCAAAGGGCAAGACACAGAATTCCTCGTCGGAAAAGACGGCGATATGCAACATATTTTAAAACCGGCAGAAATTCACTTTTTCCATACAGAAAAAGATAGCGTTATCGCCGTGACTTCTGCTGGCTCATTTAAACTAAAAGAAAAGTTATACGAACTTGAAAAAATTCTTCCGGCGAGTAAATTCATTAGGCTCTCTAAATCTGTCATTGCAAATCTACATGAATTAAGCCGCTTCGAAGCGTCGTTTAATGGAACACTTTGTGTGTATTTTAAATCAGGTACAAAAGAATACGTCTCTCGGACATACGTCAATGCCATTAAAGAATCCTTGAAAATGAATAGGAGGAAAGGCGAATGAAAACCTTTTTATATAGAAGCTTCATCGGTATTCTGTTCGGTGCATTTATTGCAGTCATATTGACGAATTCTGTTGTGCTATTCAGCGGTAAAGATATGCTAGACGGACAATTATTCTTAAAAAACTCACTCGGTTCCATCTTCTGTGGTTGGTTTTTCACAGTTACGCCACTCTTTTTTGAAAATACGTCTTTGCGTTTGTCCCAACAGACCGCATTACATTTCGTTACGGTAGTTATCCTTTACTTCATCCTCGCGTTCGGAATCGGTTGGGTTCCATTTACAGTAAAAAGCTTTTTACTCGTATTCGGAATGTTTGTTGTCTGCTATTCCATATTTTGGACTTCCTTCTATCTGTATTTCAGAGGGCAGGCGAAGAAGTTGAATGCGGAACTCCAGGAGCTTTGATTTATTACTATTCATTCCTATTCTTTGTGTTATGACCGGCATGGAAGTAGTTATGCTCGATACGATGCACGTTATGACCGCCATGGACGTGGTTATGCTCTCCATGAGGCTGATTATGACCGGCATAGGTTAAATTACAGAAAAACCGTGCCAGTTTGTTACTCGGCACGGCTCTTACATCATATTCTTGATAAGTCTGATTGCCATATACACAGCAACTCCCCAAACGACTAAAGCGGATACTTTATTCAGCAGCGCCATTAGTTTCCCACTCGAATCCAACTTTCCGAAATAGCGTCCGCCCGTTGCAAGCCCGATAAACCAAAGCCATGAAACGATGATTGTCGTCAGCGTAAATGCAATTCTTACGTCCCCCTCGTAATTGAGTGAGCTTGACCCGATAACTCCAATCGTATCGAGGATTGCATGAGGGTTCAATAAAGAAACCGATGCTGCAAAGATGATTTGCTTTTTTGTAGAAAATCTCTCTCCATCCACCTTCGTCGACATCGCATCACTTTTCCATAAGACAAAACCGATATAGAGTAAAAAGAGAATACCGATACTGAAGATAATGTTTTCCAACCAGGCAAACGTTAGGACAAGAAGTGATACGCCCGACACCGCCGCAACAATCAAGATTGTGTCACAAATACCCGCGGTCACGACTACAGGTAGGGCTCTCATGAATGTCGGTTGCAATGCCCCCTGATTAAAAACAAACACATTTTGGACACCTAATGGCACAATAAGTCCAAATGCAAGGATAATTCCATGTAAAATTGCCTCAGTCACATGCCCACCCCTATTCAATCTCAATCCTAATCAATTCTCGATTGAAAAGCTTAGTCCTCTTTTATGAATAAAAAAAAGCCGCACCAGAAGAATCCTAGCACGGCTTTTGTATTCCACATTTATTTCGTCTTCTGCACAATAACAACTTTTAAATAGTTGAATTCAGGGTAATCACGGTTTGTCCGGAAGTCTTTCGGCAATGTTGATTCCTCAAGAATTTTATACCTAGATCCTGCTTCTTCGAAGGCCTGCTCGATGAACGTTTTGAATTTCTTCATTCCGAAACTCGCATTATTTGTCGATGCAACAATGATGCCGTTTTTCTCAGTAATCGCAATCGCATCCATAAGAAGTGCCGGATAATCCTGCGCTGTACTGAACGTATACTTTTTAGTACGAGCGAAACTAGGCGGGTCAAGAATGATTAGATCGAATTTCAAATCATTCCGTTTTGCATAGCGGAAGTAGTCGAAGACATCCATCACTTTGATATCCTGCTGTTCGTAATCTATGGCATTCACACTGAACTGCTCGATTGTTTTCGCATTGCTACGCTTCGCCAAGTCAACGTTTGTCGTCTTAACTGCGCCGCCGAGTAGTGCTGCAACGGAAAATGCGCCCGTATACGAGAATGTGTTCAACACATTTCTTCCCTCGGAATACTTATCGCGAACCGCTTTACGCATATCACGCTGATCAAGGAAAATCCCAGTCATTGCGCCGTCATTTAAATTGACTGCGAAATTCATGCCATTCTCTTTGACGATAATTGGGAAATCACCTTGCTCCCCTTTAACGAAATCATCCTGTTCGATGTATCCGCCTTTTGTGTCAAAGCGTTTCTTCTCATAAATACCTTTGTAATCAATGATTTTATCAAAGACGCTGTAGACATGATGCTTCAGCGAATAAATTCCTTCGCTATACCAACTCACCATAAAATAGCCGTCGAAATAATCAATTGTCAGTCCGCCGATGCCATCGCCTTCACCATTGAACACGCGGAACGCTGTCGTGTAGGCATCCGCAAATAAAGCTTCACGTCTCGCAAATGCTGCGGCAATTCTTGATTCGAAGAAGTCAAAATCGATTACTTCTTCCTCTTTCCTCGTCAGTACCCAGCCAAGACCTTTATTTTGCAAGCCGTAATAGCCTTTCGCAACGAAGCGACGGTCTTTATCCACTAATCGTACAATCGTTCCTTCCGCTTCCGTTGCAAGCACGCCAGAATTAATAATCGCATCTTTTAAAATTAACGGATAGCCTTTTTTGAAATCTTTAATATTTCTTGCATTTACTTGTAAATCGATTGTTTTTGTCATTTCGTCATCCTTACTTGATCGTTTTCTTTATTATCGCACGTTTTATCATTAATTGCGAAATTAGTAAAGCCTTTTGCTCTTTACACCGAATTGAAACAACCTGCTCGGTGTCCTCAGTAAGAGTATATACTTAATTTAATCAGTCTTCGTCGCCCGAAAATCTGCGGCTCTTCAAACAAGTCGTGTATTGTGTCCAATACACCTGACACAAAGTAGTTTACAATTTCCCTCATTTATATGAAAAAGCAGCAGAACTAATCATTCCGCTGCTTTTTCATATTGCTTCTTTTTTTAGTCTTCCTTCAATAACGTCCGTGAATATACCAGGCCGACAACACCAACGATGGTGAACAATATTGCCCGAACAAGAATGGAAATGCTTGATAAGTCGACGAGGAAGAGCTTCAGCACACAAATGATAATGAGCACAGCTCCGATTATTTTGACATACTTCCAATTCATTTTCCCACCGATACTGATGGACACAAACGCAAAAGCAAACAGTAAGAACGTATGCGCAAACAACACATATTCCAAATCCCATTCATAAGCTGTCGTGAAGGCTAAGTACCATTTATTTAGGACGATGAAATAGATAATTTGCAGTACAATCGCCAGTTGCGGTGTCTCCCACTTCAGCTCTTTGCCCGAAAGATAGAAACGGTCTTTTACAATCGCCCACACTACAGCCGTAAAAGCGGCCACAAAAGCAAATTGCACAAAGAAATTAAATAAAAACTCGCCGTGTTTATAATATGAACCCAAGCCCGTCAGCAGCACTATCATACCTGCTATCAGAAACAGAATAACTGCCCCATGCGTCAAGTACAGTCCTTTACTCCACTTGTGGAAGAAATACATAGCACTAAGTACCACCAATAATACAAACGCATGAACATGATTAGCTGTGTCAAACGATACATAAGTATTCGCAAGCCCTAGCTTTGTTAATTTAAAAATATAGACAAGAACAAGTAGTTGACCAACAATCAAACTTTTGTCAATTGACTTCGTTTTCCCCAATAAACGAGAAGGCGTAAATCGGTAAAGCGTGTAAAATATCCAACTGAATGAACCAATAAAGACAAGCCACACCGCATTCTCCATGGACCAAAATACATTTATTTGCAATGTAGTCAGGACTGCTGGAACCGTAAATAAGTAAATTACTGAACCGGTCACAATTGTCCTAAGTGTGTTGAAACGCAAACCTACCCAAATTCCAATTGCCCCATTCACTAGAAGCAATATTAGAACAACCCGAGTATCATCCATGTCGAAGGATAGGATGAATACAGTGACTGCAAATACGGCTACAGCAGACAAAATACCTCGTAGCGCGCTTTCTTTCTTCCAAAAAGAATATACCGCAAGCAGACTATACAACAGCGCCAACAAGCCGTAAACAGTCACTTCCTGCATATGGTCAAGTAGTTTTATCCAGCCGATTGTTAAGACAAAATTCGAGTAGAGAAGTGCTTCTGAAAATACATCCCTTGAAATTCGACCTTTTAAGTAAAACAATAAAATCACACCATGCTGAATTAACACCGTCGCAACAAGTATCGATTCTTCCGCAAACGCACTCTCGAGAAGTGCATAAACGAACAACGTTAAATGGAATAGTGAGAACATGACGTAGAACGTATACTTATACTTTTGACTGAGTGACACATAAAACAGTGATAAAAATAACAACAGGATGTACGCACAGAATTGAATGGAAGTTGCTCCTTCTCCTTCTAATAAAAAAGGTAGTAAAAATCCTGCAATCCCAGAAAATATCGTCAACGTTTCCGATTTTGTTTTTCTCGATAACAACAACCCTGCGATAATATAAGCCACGCCTATCACAAATGCAATCGTGAAATTCAGATAGCCATATAAAAGATGTGCCGCGAATGTCGTCAAAATTCCGAGTCCGATAAAACCGCCAAGTAATGTTAGACCAAACCCTTTTTTTCCACCATTGTAGTAATGCGTCCCAAGAAAATAGAGCAAAATTGTTCCTGTGTAGCCCATTCCAACTCGTACTGGATTGGTGATAAATCCATTATCCATTCCAACTTTCAATCCCCATAAAACTCCAAGTAGTAGAATAAACATAAATATTCGCGGAAGCCAGTTGCTTAACGCTTTCTCAAGATCGAATTCTTTCCTTATTTTCTGCTGAATCGGAACTTCTTCCCGAACTGGTTGCTCAGGCAAACGTGCCATTATCGAGGCTAAATGAACTTTTTCCACTTTCTCCGTAACAGGGCTTGGAGGGGTTTTCATTTCAGCCAATTGCCGCTTCAACGTGCTTACTTCCCCTTCTAGATCAGACACCCGTTGCAAAATAACCTTCAGTTCTTCATCCAACTTCATCCCTCATTTCCTACTTACTAGTTTCAAAGAACTTAAACCGGGTATAAAAAAGAGAGTCCCCTCGATAAACCGAAGTACTCTCACGATAAATAGGTTACTTATTTAGGCCAGTAATCGAAATGCTAAACTCTTCCACACACTCATACGGATAGGCTGTCGTTCTTGTTGACCCCTCGTCTGATCCAAATACGTCTGTAAATCACCTTCAAAAACAGGCTCCAAACAGGGCAATTGTGAAAAATGATGTGGCTGCACTAAACTTGGTGAAATATTAAACATTTGTAAGCCGCCTTCATTTACGACCATCGCCACAAATTGTGAACAGAAAAATGCATGCTTGCGTTGAATTCCCTTATTCAGAGCCACGCCAAATAAACCAATGAAATTATATTTATAAAGTTCTTTATTCTGTTCAATTAAGCGGATTTTATCAAGCATGCGTGTGTATTCTTCAATTGTCACTTCACAACTATAAACCTCACATGTTGCTTGCCGGAATATGCCCTCTGTAGCACTTTCTTTCACAAACCCACCTACGAAAGGATTATGCCGCTGCTTTCGACCGAAACTGTACATCTCGTTCAGCTGTTCATCAAACGCGATTGACGTATGATTTAAATCCTTCCGCGTATACATCCCAATCGCTTTTGACAGCAACGTCCCCGTATCCGTAAGCACGATATATATTGTTTTTTTCATGACTATCAACCCCTTGCGATCTCTTACTGTTACATCCATTATGTACGTTCCGATAGGTTAACTAAACCGGCTGTGGATGGAAACTGTCTAAGACCCGGGACCTAGATAGTAACGGGTATTTAAGACAGTTGATAAAGTTAATCTTCAATCAGAGGGGGGTTATCATCCCCCTCTGATTGTTAGTTTAACCATTCGGGCTTTTACGGGCAGTTGATCCCCCACTTATTCTTCTCGTGTCCTTGATGACTTGAAGTGGGGATTTTACTGCCCGTTAATGCGGGATAAACTAAATTTCTTTATACTTACTATACGTTTCATAAGGGGCTGGGGTTTCATTTTCCCGAGAAGGTTCGGATACCGAATCAAAAAAACAGAGCGAACGAATTTGTTCGCTCTGCGAATTAGTACAGCCATAATAGACACCCATTTGTTCGGGTGCCCCCATTTTAAAGTCCTTGTTCTACTATACGTCTCTCGTGAGCCATTATACATGACTTTAACACAGACCTACAGAGATGCAAAGTTATATCCTAGACTCTCTGTCTTATTTTCCCTTTTCGACATAAACCGCCATCGCATCCCTCATAAACAGTGCAAGGCCATCTCCAAACTGGTCGATATTCTTCGTAAATCTTTCATCCGCAACATACATTTCACCAAGTCCTTTAAAGGCCTCAAGCGAGTACGTTCCAAAATTAGTATTCAGCATATTGAACCAATCGCCGATTGCTTCTTGCGCTTCGTCCGAAGACGGTGAAGTATTGCGGAGCTCCGCAAGATTAAAGTATATGCGATTCATTTCCTCTTGAATTTCCGGTCCGAACTGTGCAACCTTCTTTTTAGATGCATCTACCGCTTTATCGCCCCAACGCGCTTTCGCCTCTTGTTCATATGGGTTCTTGCTGAAATCGAACCCTTTAAATTTCTCTTCGTTTGTCATTACTAATTCCCCTTTTCCATGTTGAATTGTCTTCTCAATCGTTTTGATCATACTATCAAGCTGCTTGCGCTTTTCATGGAGCATTTTACGCTGCATTTCAAAAGCTTCCTGCCGACTAAATGCAGGACTCGTAAGCAGTTCTTTGATTTTTTTCAAAGAGAAGCCAAGTTCACGAAAGAACAGAATTTGCTGCAACGTCGCCAAATTATCGTCCGAATAAAGCCGGTACCCTGCTTCTGTCGTACAATCTGGCGTTAACAAACCGATGTCATCATAATGATGGAGTGTGCGCACACTAACACCGGTCAACTGCGATACTTCTTTCACTTTCATCGCTACCCGCCTCCCTTCAAAACTAACTATAAAGCATGACGTAACGTGAGAGTCAACACCTAAAAGAGATTTAATTCATCCTTTGAGCCATAGGAAAAACACCATTGTATACGCCAGCTTTTCATCGGATGAAATATGTGCCCCGAACTGGATATGCTCATGATGGGCAGTACTTTGAAAGATCGGTCTCATTGCATACGGAAAAATACCAAAACGGTATCTGGCCGTCATACGCCCCTCATCATCTTTCACGTCGAGATCGCCCGCTATTGACTTCGCTTCAAGTTCTCGCCAGACCGAACCATCTGCATGATACAAAACGCCTTGATTTTTGAGTTTTGCTTTCCAATGTTGCTGCACGTAAGCGGCCATGACTGTACCATCCGGTTTCTTTAATGTAAGTTCGTCACGCTTTATATTACTTCGGATTGTGATTGTCGCTAGCAGTTGTCCGTTTGTATCTAAGATGTCGTAGTGCACCGGAATGATAAACCCCTTCTCAAATAGCTCGAAAAATGTTAGCCATCTCGATAACCGCCCTTTGGATGGTTCAATGACAAACAGTGGATTGCCATCTGAATCGACGTTATACATTTTGAACAAAAAAGAAGGAATTCGTTTGAGAATCAATTCATCTAAATTCTCCAAGTTCAATGTGCTCACTGATATGTCGATTGTTTCATTGACTAATTTCTCATGTACGCTTTTGAATCGAAATCCCGTCCCGATCGAACATAACGCAAATATGCCGTTTATAACTAGCACATCTCCATTTTCCATGAAACTTGTATAACCAATGAAATAATATAAAATGCAAAAAATCGCCAGCCCTATCCCGATAACAAAACCGGAAATCCATGTCTTTCTATAGATTTCTATCAATCTTCTTCCTCACCATCCCTTACATTTATGTTGATGGATTAGACTACCAATTGTCAACTACTATCCAAATGTTCTAACAATAAAAAAGAGATCCACGGACTGAACCGTAATCTCTTCATTACACACAATTCGTTACCTTTTTTTCTATCACTCAATCGGTAGCCAAACCTCAATGTCATACCCGTTCGAACCTTCAGGATGAACATATCGTTCAAAACTAAAACAATTTCGCAGTTGAATACCATCCGTTTTCATAAGTGCATTAAACGCGGTTGGTATCGCGTGGACTCCACCTTCTACCTTTGCAACGACGAACTTGCCAGCTGGGACCACAGCTTCTTCTGTATTCTGCAATCCTTTGGCAAGATTCGATTTGACGCCGGCGATGTAGTGAATTTCCCCATCTTTCATCGCTAAGCAAAGTCCAAATGATTCTTCTGCAACGATTCCGTTCTCGGCAAGTTCCATATTCAGCACATCCCATTTACCCGGAATTTCTGACAGCGGTCCTTTCAATCCATACCCTTTAACATTGAACTCCTCAACTTCAATGACGCGTGTTTCCATGTGAATCTCCTCCTTTATTCAACTATACAATGATAATTCAATCAGAGGAATTTTTGCTGTCCATAAAAAAGATGAACTCAATTGAGTCCATCTTTTTATCCTTATTCAATAATTACATCTGTCTCTATCTTATTTGCTTTATTTTTCTTAGCTTTCACAAAGAACATCACCGCCAAAATAGCAGTTAACACAATCCCAACTATAAACGATAATTTTAAATCTAAATTAAATCCGATCTTTTGATTTAAGATATAAACGAATACCATATAGGTGATAAACAACGCGGGTACTAACGACACAAAGTAGTTCTTCCCTTTAATAAATAGATACATGGTCGCTATCCATAATGCGATAGCGGCAGTCGCTTGGTTTGCCCAAGAGAAGTATCTCCATAACAGGTTGAAGTCAATTTGTGTTAATAAAGCAGATACAACAAACAAAGGAACAGCAATCATTAAACGTTTCACTAATTTTTTCTGATCAATCTTCAAGTAATCAGCAATAATAGATCGTGCGGCACGGAACGCTGTATCCCCTGACGTAATGGGTAGTACAACAGCACCTAATACAGCAATCGTTCCACCAACAGCTCCTAATAATGTCATGGATACTTCATTGACAACAGAGGAAGGCGTACCTGTTTTGATGAATTCGCTTAATGTTTGCCCATCCAACATACTCATCGCTGCAGCTGCCCAGATCATCGCAATAACAGCTTCAGTAATCATCATGCCATAAAATACATAACGTCCCTGTGATTCTTTTTGCACTGTTCGAGAAATAATTGGTGATTGTGTCGCATGAAATCCAGATAAAGCACCACAAGTAATAGTGAAGAAAAGAATTGGGAAAATCGGTACATTATCTGGATGCAAATTGGCTAATGTCAATTCCGGAATCGTATAATCCGAGAATAGCAAAGCGCCTCCGACCCCAACTGTTCCGATCAACAGAACAGCACCAAAATACGGGTATAGTCTACCAATTATTTTATCAATCGGAAGAATTGTAGATAAGAAATAATAAATAAAAATGACAGTTATCAAAATCCATATAGCTACTTTACCATTTAATAATAAACTTAATAACGATGCTGGAGTCGTGACAAATACAGTTCCAACTAATAGAAGGAGTAACAAAGCGAAAACGTTTACAATATGCTTAGAAACGTTACCCAAGAATTTTCCTGCCAATTCCGGAATATGTGCCCCTTTATTCCGAATTGAAATCATGCCCGTTAAATAGTCATGCACTGCCCCAGCAAAAATCGCTCCAAAAACAATCCACAAGAACGCAACTGGTCCAAATAAAGCACCCATAATAGGTCCAAAAATCGGGCCTGTTCCTGCTATATTCAGGAGTTGGATTAACGCATTTTTATGTTTATTCATCGGCACATAGTCAATGCCATCTGCATTTGCATAAGCAGGTGTCTTTCGAGCATCAGCAGGATCAAAAATCTTTTCAATGAATTTTCCGTACGTAAAGTATCCGACGACTAACAGTACAATTGCGCTAAAAAATGTAATCATTTATACACCCCTATTCACTTTTGTTAAATCTACCGTGCCACACTACCTACTCTTCATTCCCCTTTTCAGAATGTAATCCCATATATTCAGTCTATGGCAATTTTTCTGAAATAGAAGCTTTTCGGCGTAACATGCTAGTTTGGCAGAATAACAGGCAAACAAGGAGGCTCAACAGGTATATAATGAATTAACAAGTTAAACCACTTCGGACTTTCACGCGGTGATTATAGCTAACAAGAATTAGAATCAGTTGAAAATCATAATTCCAACCTTTCCCGCAAATTCTTCACATAATTTCTACTGACGGAAAGTTTCTCATCCAGACCTTCCAGTTCAAGCCGATAAGCACCGTTAAACCAGGGCGTCAATCGGCTGACATATATCAAATTAACGAGGTAGCCTTTATGAATCCTAAAAAATGAAAACGGTACCAATCGACTTTCAAGTTCTTTTAATGTTGTCCGTATTTCATAGTTATCCGTTCGAGTAATGATTTTGGTCACTTTTTCATCCCGATACATATACAAAATATCTTGTGGAAGAATATAATCAATCTCGCCACCTGCTTCTACTGCCAATTTTCCAAGTTTTTCTGCGGTATCAGGTGGTAGAGATGGATACACTATTTTTTCAATCCGATGAATCGTTTGCTTCAACTGCTCTTCATCATACGGTTTTAATAAATAATCAATGGCATTAATTCGAAACGCTTCCGCTGCAAATTGGGGATAAGCGGTTGCAAAAATGATGAGCGGGACTTTTTTTAATTCTACCAGTACTTTAGCTACCTCAACCCCATTCATTTTGGGCATCTCCACATCCAAAAAAACGACGTCTGGCATTAACTGCACTGTTTTTAATATGGCAGCCTCTCCACTTTCTGCCTCCCCCACCACTTGCACATCGGGAAATTTGCTAAGTAAATATGTTAATTCTTCACGGGCATATCGTTCATCATCTACGACTAAGGTACGGATTGTTCGCATCACACGCCTACCTCCAATTTGGGAATACGAAACGAAATTGTTGTCCCCTCATTTCGTTCACTCTTGATTGATAATGCGGCTTGGTCACCAAACGTCATCATTAAGCGGCGATTGACATTGAATAGCCCCACTCCAGTTCCAGTTTCAGACTCAATCTGGGCCGAGCCCAAAATCGCAATCCGTTCAGGAGTGATTCCTTTCCCATTGTCTTCCACTCTGATTTCGATTTCTGTACCTACATTATGCACGGTCATTTTGATGATACTGTTTTTCTCCATATCATTAATGCCATGGTGAATGGCATTCTCAACAATTGGCTGCAATGTGAAAGGGGGAATCTTTTCAGCCAATAGATTGTCATCGACATCATACAAAATCGTCAGTCTATCTACAAATCTTGCTTCTATAACTTCCAAATATGATTTTACATGCGATAGTTCTTGCTCTAGGGATATTTGAGTTGCCGTTGTACCTGTCACGTTTTGCCGTAAAAAGTAAGACAAAGACGTCAGTAACTTTCGCGCCTGATCGGGATCCGTGCGAATCAAGGACATAATCATATTTAGCGAATTAAATAAAAAGTGAGGGCTAATCTGGGCCTGCAATGCTTTGATTTCTGCTTCTTTTGCCCACTGATACGCACGATCTGTTTCCGCGATTTCTAATTGGTTACTTAATAGTGAACTCAGTCCAGCAATCAGTTCGATGCTGACATCCGTAATCACTTTTTCAGTTGGATAATACAGTTTTAGTGTCCCAATCGTTTCTCCACGCCTTATGAGGGGCGCAATTACTGCTGCTCCTAATCGACAGCCCGGATAATCACAGTGGATGGTACCATCATTGACAACAACCAACTCGCCATGATGAATGACATCTCTTGTTTCATCCGTACGAATCGGGCTGCCTATCTTGTGATGATCACTCGCTATTCCAACATGGGCAAGGATATCCGTTTTATTAGTCATGGCGACCGCACTGGGTTGTAATTCGCGGAATAAAATCGTGCAGACAGCTTGCGCCGTGTCAGTGTTCATGCCCGTTCGCAAGTAGCCGAGTGTCTGGTTCGCAATGCGCAGCGTTTTCTGCGCCTGCATTGCCGTCACTTTCTCCTGTTCACTGATGACATTATGGACAATCAACAGAAAAAGGGCCGTACCGACACCATTGGCCAGAATCATCGGCACGCCGATTACCTCAACCAAAGTGAATGCTTTCTCAAACGGTTTGGAAATCAACAGAATCATGCTCATCTGCATGGCTTCCGCAAGTGCACCAATGCCAAAAACAGTAAGCGGTTTAAGTGCTTTCCCCTTCCGATAAAAAGCACCAGCCACCACGCCAGCAACGATTGTTGACAGACCGCAAGAGATTGCAGTAAACCCACCCAATGTCATGCGATGAATACCGGCAATCAGTCCAGCCCCAATCCCCACACGATAGCCACCTAACAAACCCGCAACAACAACGCCAATAACACGCGAGTTAGCAATTGCCTCATCCGACGTCAATACCGTTGCGACACTATTAAAATGCAGTGTATTCATATTAAGCGCAACCCCAAAATACGTACCCACAATTCCGAAAAAACCAAAAAATAAAATCGCCGTAAGCTCCTGCTTGCGATTCAATTTGTCATGATGAACCAAATCTTTAAAGAACTGAAAACGAGTTAAAATGAAGGCAACTGCTACAATCATGCCCACTCTTTCCAACATTATGACAAGCAAGTCTAACAGCGAAATCCCCCCAATTTAAAAAGAACATTCCCTAAATTATACTTTAAACTCACTTGTATACATATCTTTATTTTCAGTTTTTAATAAAGCAGGGAGTGAGTTTATGATTAGCAAAAGCAACACCGTTCCCTGTAAATAACCGAGGATAATTTCACAAACCTTGTCCACAACTACCAATGTCATCTATCCACTTCCTCACTGTCAATACTGGTTATTTATGGTATACTTTCATAAACAAAGCCATTATGGAGGATGATTAAATGACGACTATGCAAACAATGTCGATCCATCGCGCTTTATCAGAATTAAAAACCTTAAACGAGCGCATTGCGAAAGCTATTAATGAAGCAGATCATGTGGCAACAGACCGCAAATCTGCTCAAAAAATTAAAGGCCTTTCCATCGAAGACTACGAAAAAACAATCCAATCAGGTTTTGATAAAGTCGTTTCATTAATCGAACGACGCATCCACATTAAAGATGCAATTGTACAATCGAACGCAATGACAGAAGTAATCGTCGCTGGTGAAACTATGACTGTTGCCAAAGCAATCGAGCGTAAAACCTCTATTGAAAATGAAGAAAAGTTACTGACCTCCATGATTGAAGCCCGGAGAATAGCCATAAACAAGCTCACAAAAGAAAATGAGTCCCTTCCAAAACGCTTAGAAGAGTACTTAACGGCTATTTTAGGTAGCAAAGAAAACGCAAAAAAAGAAGAAGTTGAGCTACATACAAAGGCATTCATGGAACGAAATGAATATATTTTAATCGATCCACTCAAAATCAGTACACGAATCGAAGCATTAGATGAAAAAATTACAAACTTCAAAGCAGAAGTAGACGCAGTGCTTTCTGAATCGAATGCACTTACAACAGTTAACGTATAACTAGCCTTGCATGAGTATTCGAAAACGATATCCACAAGACCCTTCTTTTGTTGGTATTTCTTTGGGGAACAAGTAAAACCAACACCCAACTTACAACTTAATCTACAAGTAATGATGATAAAAGCTCAAGGCTTAAATCTCAAAGCTGTAAAACTTACGCATTAAAGTTCTTTACTGTTTAAAGGTCAACGTTCAGCACTCAAACCTCTTTTAAATCTTGGACAAACAGTTACGGGATTCTTGTGTTCGCCCATCGTTGTCTGCCAAGCTGAATATATTGTGCAAATTAAAATCGGTTAGAGAAATGATTATTTCTCTAACCGATTTTTTCTTCGTATTATGAATCTACCCGCGTTTCTCAAAATCCGCTGAATTAAGTAGGCGTCCCTCTACATCAATCTCTTTAATAATTTTCGCCGGGTTCCCACCTACAATCACATTATCCGGTACATCTTTTGTCACAATCGCTCCTGATGCGATCACTACATTATTTCCGATGGTTATTCCAGGGTTAATAACAGCTCTCCCGCCAATCCACACATTATCACCAATTGTAACTGGCTTGCCATACTCTACACCCGAAATTCGTTCCAATGGATTTACTGGATGTGTAGCTGTGTAAATATGTACACCGGGAGCAATCATACAATTATCACCAATCCTAATTTCACATACATCCAAAAACACGCTATCAAAATTAGCGTAGAAGTTATCACCGACATGAATATTAGATCCATAATCACAACGCAAGCTAGGCTCAATATTAAGTTCCTTACCAGTTGAACCAAATAGCTCTTTTAATAATTTAGTCCGTTCCCTATGTTCATTTTCCATCGTCCCATTAAATAACCTCGTTAAACGACGAGCGTTTTCCCGTTCTTTTGTTAATTCAAGATCCGAGGGACAATACAATTCGCCAGCTAGCATTTTTTCTTTCTCTGTTTTCATTGTAGGTCTCCCCTATTACTATAAAATTTGAGCGAAAGGATTCCCTATTCCAACTCAACCTTCGCCAAATAAAATGCACCTTTAATCGCCGAAAACCCTTCAATGCCAGGTGTTACAATATAATTAGCCATCTGGTCCTCCAGCTGCGGGAAAACCAAATAATGATTATTCATCGCCTGCAAATGTTTGTAAATAACGGGCAACAATTGTCTTTGCCTCATGACCCCACCACCTAGAATAATTCTTTCGGGTGATAGCGTTAGAATATACGTCATTAACGCTTGAGCGATATAATAGCCTTCGATTTCCCACACTTCCGGTCGACCTTCAAGCAACATAGCTTTCTGGTTCCATCTTTTTTCAATCGCTGGTCCAGAAGCTAGTCCCTCCAAACAATCTAGGTGGAATAGACAACCGCCCTCGAAATGATCATCTGGATGTCTTCTGACCGTGACATGCCCCATCTCAGGATGACTAATTCCATGCAGCATTTTGCCATTATTCACCGCGCCCACGCCGATTCCAGTCCCAATCGTGATATAGATACAGCTATCAACATCCTGAGCAGCTCCAAACTCCGCCTCTCCCAATGCTGCAATATTGACATCCGTATCGAACACTATCGGGACATCCAAGTACTCTTTTAACGAAGACAGGATATTAAAATGCTGCCATTGTACTTTAGGCGTCGTTGTAATACAACCATAACTTGCAGAGTTCGGGTTAATATCAGCCGGACCGAATAAGCCTACTCCTAATGCTTGAATCTCAAATTTTTGAAAGAATTCCTGAACTTTCTCCATAGTCTTAGTAGGGGTTGTTGTTGGAATTTCAATCAGCTCAATTACATTAAAATCCATATCCCCCACAGCACAGACAAACTTTGTTCCACCCGCTTCAATTGCACCTAGCAAGATACATTCTCCTCTCCATACTCATAATGAGTGAGATACTGAAATATAGCTATTTGTTAATTGGATAGCTCCACCTGATGCGAATAGGGCAATCTCTTCACAGACCTTATCCGGATAAATCAGGCTCGTTACAGCATAAGCACCCTCATTCAAGAATATTTCAATAGAAGAAGAATCTACAATAATACGCAATTTCATCTGATTTGTAACTTGCAGGTTCAACTCTTGGCGATTCGAAAAGTTTTCCGAGAATGTAATCTCTCCCGAATTCTTTCTATCCAACGTGACATAATTCGTCTCTGCATCTATCGTTAGCAACGTTTTTTGGCTTTCCGTATGGGACAACTCGACACCGAATTGCTTCGCATCATTATTATCAATCGTTAAAACAATCTCCACACTCGACTTATCCACCGCAAACGTTTTTGTCTCTTCGCCGTTGATTAGCACATCGTCAATTTCAACAACTTTCGTAAAGTATGAATCTAGTTCCTTGACGGGATTTTGAACGACCAGTAGCTGATCTCCAACATGTTGTAACGCTAACGTTCTCGGCAACGTCATCTGGCTTCTCCAACCCTCAGTCGGTACTTCGTTGGCATAGCGCCAATTACTCATCCAGCCCAGATATATTCTTCGACCATCCTCAGTAGGAATATCTGAAAAACTAACACCAGCATAATTGTCTTTTCCAAAATCTAGCCATTGAATCTCTTGATGGTCAGCTGTAAAAGTAGAGCCATCAAAAGAACCTACAAAGTATTGCGTTCTTGAGCCACTATCAAATTGAGGGTTGTCCCCAATACTGACCAATAACACCCACTTCTTCTCTTCACTATTATCCACGACTAATTCAAATAGATCAGGACATTCCCAAACACCATCATGGGAGCCAATATTATCCCCAAACTCACTTTCAAATTGCCAGTCTATTAAATTCGGTGACGAGTAAAAAGTCACCGTTTGTCCTGTTGCTAACGTCATCAGCCACTTTGCCGTTTTAGTATGCCAAAACACTTTCGGGTCCCTAAAATCTACTTTTGTCGGGTGCCCGAGTACAGGATTCCCTTCGTACTTCGTCCATGTTCGGCCTTGGTCATGACTATAGGCAAGACTTTGCGTTTGAATAGCCGTCGTTCCATCAGCCTTATCCAAATGATGCGTAAAAATCGCTACAATTCCTGGCTCATCCGGGAAAAGACCCGTTGTATTATGCCAGTCTACTACAGCACTTCCTGAAAAAATGGTCCCTAGTTCATCTGGATAGAGGGCGATCGGCAATTCCTGCCATTCAATCATATCCCGACTGACAGCATGGCCCCAATGCATGGGACCCCATATGCTATCATTTGGATTATGCTGAAAGAATAAATGATATTCACCTTTAAAATAAACCATTCCGTTCGGATCATTCATCCAATTTTTCTGTGGTGCAAAGTGCAAGGTTGGTCTATACTTCTCAAGATTAAAAGTCGTCAATTACTATTTCCTCCTCTGTTAGTTTGAATTTCGGTCATAACCATCTTGTTTAATTTGTAGCCAAGTAGGGAAATTCAATCGATCTAGCTCCGCCAAATACTCGCCCCACTCTTCTTCTGCCTTTTCATTTTTAATCCACTCTGCTCGTTTTCTGTGGACATAAGCGAATAAATCTGCTTCGATTGTCGATAGCTCTTTTAACTCATCAAGAGAGAAAAATACTTTCGGATAAATATTGTCAGCATTCATATGCGGTGACATGACTTCCTTCATTAAATCCAATCTTTCTATTGCGTCATCTGGCTTTGTCGTAACAGTGCCATAGTATTCATCAAGAATAGCCAATGGTCCGCCAATATTTGTTTTTTGTCTTAGCTCAACGGGGGCAGTTCCTTCCAGTGCAAGATGTTTTAGCATATTGGTATTTTCGTCAAACTCAAAGATATTTTGTTGCTCTGTATCTCCATAAGTTCCCCAGTTATTTTGCACAGATTGCACAGGATTATAAAGTTGGTCAATCCATTTAGCTGTTAACTCTAAGTTTTCATTGGCACTTGTGATAACCATTTTCCCTCTGTCAAAGCCCATGCCATTTGTGCGCGCAACATGGATATTGCCTTCAGCATCAGCAAGCGGAGGCATCAGTTCATAGTGATCGTTGTCGCCACTAATGTTCGCTTTATCCCACGTGAAATATAAACCATATTTCTCGTCTTTTCCTTTTGCCACATACGTATTGAAGTCTTGTTCAAAAGCCTCTTCATCAATGAGGTTATTTTTATACAGGTCCGCAAAGTACATCATGGCATCACGGTAACCTTCGTCTGCTGCTGTAAAGATTACTTCACCGTCGTTGGAAACGACCGTGTGATCCCAATTATCCCCCAAGCCAAATGGATTGAACAAAAATGCAAGATCCTCCCCGCCTTTGTTAATGATGAAAGAAAGCGGGATTTCATCGGCTTGTCCATTGCCGTTTGGATCGTCATTTTTGAAGGCTAGCAACACTTCTTTTAACTCTTCTACATTGGTTGGCATGTCCAATCCTAAGTTGTTTAGCCAATCCACGTTAATCCATGGAAACGTGTCAATGGAGTGAATGTTTTCTTTACCTGCTCCTAATTCCTCAATCCAAGGGAATGCGTAGATATGGCCATCTGTTGCCGTAATCATAGACCTGTATTCCGGTTTTGCTTCTAATACCTTTTGCAAATTCGGCATATACTGGTCGATGAGATCTTCCACGGGAATAATCGTGCCATCCTTCCCTAATTTCTGAAGATCATAGTCACTGTAAGCGGCGTCTAGAATAGCATCTGGCAAATCACCACTCGCAACCGTCAAGTTTCTCTTTTCAATAAATGAATCAGTCGTATAGTTTTTCCATTCAATATTGACACCCGACTTTTCTGCTAATCGTTTGTAAATTAGCTTTTCATTCGGATCTGTCGGTGCTAAAGGTGAGCTTTGTGTCATGAATTTTAAGCTCACTGCTTCTTCCAATGGAAATGTGATATCTTTTAGCTCATAAGCTTCAGATGACGTGCCACTATCTTTGCTACATCCCGCAAATAATAATCCCGTCACGAGTAAAGCTGTTAGTGCCTTGTTGCTCTTTTTCATACTAAAACCCCCATTTTTTTATTTTATTGAACCAACCATTACGCCTTTTTCAAAATACTTCTGGAAGAAAGGATACATAATGATTAGAGGTAAACTAGAAAGAATAATAGATGAGTATTTAATCATTTCCGACATCTTTTTCAACTCTGCCATGGCAAGCTGATCGCCAATCATACCAGGCTGTACTTCATTTTGGATAAGAATCGAACGTAACACCAATTGCAATGGATGCAATTTAGCATCCTCTAAGTAAATCATGGCGTCAAAATAAGAATTCCATTGTCCTACAAAGGCATATAAGGCAAGAACAAAAATAATCGGTTTAGATAGCGGTAAAATAATCTTGAAGAATATAAGTAAATCAGATGCCCCGTCGATTTTTGCCGCTTCCTGTAGTTCCTTAGGAATGGCTTTGAAATATGTTCTAGCTAAAATAATATTCCAGACACTAATCGCACCTGGCAAAATAATAGCCCATATGCTATTTAACATCCCTAGATCCTTGATCACTAAATACGTCGGGATTAAACCACCACTGAAAAACATTGTGATAAGGAAGAAAATCATAATGACTTTCGTACCCCTAAAGCCCTCAACCGATAATGGATAAGCAGCTAGTATGGAAACAATAACTGTCACCAAAGCAAATCCAACTGAGTACAGAATCGAGTAAAAGAACCCTCTAATAATCGCTTCGTTTTGCAAAATTTTCACATAGCCTTGCACACTCCAATCGTCCGGATTGAACGATATGCCTTTACTTAGCAAAACGTTAGGTTCTAAAAATGAGGCTAACAGCACATAGAGCAAAGGCAACAGAATAATCAACGTCGCAATAATGAGGAAATACTTATTTATCATGAGCAGAAATCGATCTTTTTTCGAATAATTCATATCTCTATCTTGTCCCCCTTTTAATAAAGACCTTCACCTTCATTTAGTTTTTTAACTACGTAGTTCACAAAAATAAGCAAAATCACATTGATAATGGAGTTAAATAATCCAACTGCCGATGAGTATGCATAGTCTCCGGCTTGTAGCCCCACTTTGTAAACATAGGTTGCAATAATTTCAGACGTTGGAATATTCATGGCGGTTTGCATCAAATAGGCTTTCTCAAATCCAATGCCCATGATTCCACCTGCCGCTAGGATAAATAGAACAGCCATCATAGGTTTTAATGTCGGAAGATCGATATGCTTTACTCTTTGCAACAATGATGCTCCATCAATGGTTGCTGCATCATGTAGCTGAGGATCCACATTAGAAAGCGCTGCCACATAAATGATAGAAGCCCAGCCTGCACCTTGCCAAATACCCGAAAGAATATAGATGGATACAAATGCATCTGGATCAGACATGAACGAAATCGGCTTGTCCATGAAAAACGATAAAATCGTATTAATAGGTCCCGTTGGTGACAAGAAGATAAATAGCATCCCTGTAATAACAACAACCGAGATAAAATTCGGTGCATACAGAATGAGTTGAATATTTTTCTTAATGGATGCTCGTTTCACCTGATTTAACATTAATGCCAGAATAATCGGTACCGGAAATCCTAACACTAACCCGAAAACACTTAGTTTAAGCGTATTCATAAAAATGTCTCCGAAGTTTGGGGACGTTAAAAATTTTGTAAAATGCTCAAACCCTACCCAATCACTTCCCCATATCCCTTTCATAGGACTAAAATCTTTAAAGGCAATAATTGATCCGTACATTGGAATATATTTAAAGATAATTGTCAAAATAATCGCTGGAGCTAAAAATAAATACAGCATATAGTTTTGTTTCATATACTGAAACAAACTTTTTCTCTTACGGTTTGTTTTTGAATCAGTAATCATCTCTATACATAGCCCCCTTAAGTATTTTTTGATTTGTGAGTTAATAGTATGTTAACCGCTTTCATATGTCAACCGCTTGACATAAAATAAAATAAAAAAACCTAATCCCATGAAAATTAGGTCGTCTCATTGATTAATAGCTGAACTGGCAACACCGTTTCATACGGACCTGAAAGTTCCGAGTTATCAATCATATCCATTAATTTTTTCACAGAAGTTTTAGCAATTTCCTCAATTGGTTGTTTAATCGTCGTGAGCTGAGGTAATAAGCTCCTCGTCGTTTTTGTTCCATCATAACCAATGACCTTTAATTGTTCGGGTACTTGAATGTTCAATTCTCTTGCAACTTGCAAACAGGCGGCTGCCATCAAATCATCACTGGCGAATATGCCATCTGTTTCAGGGCGTTCCAATAAAATTTTTCTGATTGATAATACAATATCCTCTTCATCAAACTGCAGTTCATATGTAACGGGATTATCGACCAGATCCTCATAAGCTTTTCTTCTATATTGGGTGGGGGTTTCTAATTCAAGAGGACCATTAATATGAATAATTGACAGACATCCTCGATCGATTAAATGCTGAACCGCCAATTTTCCACCCATATAATTATCAGAACCGACTACAGGTATTGTCGGTGCCAAGTAATGGTCAATCGCAACAATCGGGAGCTTCGGATACTTATACGTATCGATTCCCCGGTTATACGAACAAACAAGAATACCGTCTACTTGATGTCGAATCAGCATCGTCGAATAAGCCTTCTCTTTTTCAAATTGCCCTGAACTATTACAAAGAATAATTTTATACCCTAAAGATGAGCAGATATTTTCAATATACAACGATAATTCTCCAAAAAAAGGATTACTAACCGTCGGAACGATTAGTCCGATAAAATTCGTTCTCTTTTTGAACAGAGACCTTGCAACGTCATTCGGGTAATAATCCAATTCTTCGATGGCGTCCTCTACTTTTTTCTTCGTCAGCTCACTAATGTAACCTCTATTATTCAATACCCGAGATACAGTCGTTGGGGACACCCCGGCTGCTTTCGCAACATCTTCTAATTTAACTTTCATAATATGTCTCCTCATATATAAAGTATATTTATTCCCAATATTAATTACATCTTAGCATATATTACTATTTAGTACGGGCCAAGGAAGCCACTTACAAGCAAAGTCGTAAGATAAAACGCAAAAACCCCGTCCTTCTTCATCGACGGGTTTTCTTGTCTATGCTGCGTTATATAGGTTGAAATAAAGAATTCCATTGAATCCGCTATGGTGGGAGGCCCCCCTATGAAGGCTTCTTCGCTCAGTTTTAAAAAAGGCACTGGCACTAAAACAATCATGTCATTTCAAACAAATGGAATTGTTTGAACTTTCACGACTGAACGAGTGCCTGTCACCTTTTTTCTAAAAAAAGATAATGTTTTCAAACTCTCTTTCTTTTAACCCGTAATCATTTGCTTTAGGTATGAAACTTTTCCTATGAGTTTCCCTTAAAATGCTATAACCCGCTCTCAACCAAGTCCCACCTTTGATAAACCGTAATGACGGTACGAAAAATGTATACTTTTCACTTCAGCAGGCAGAAATTAAAGTGCTAAAAGAGTGAATACATTTTCGGTGTATTTTTATTCTCCCTTCAAAAAAACTTCTATGCATTTAGTTCTTCAATTGCTTTTTTACTGCATTAAATTCGATTGGATATATTGTCTCATTTCGTCTACATCATCTATCTCTCTTTTAGGCAGGATATAGGAACTCACTGAACTATTGTAAAGAAAGAAATATCCATCGTCTTCTTGAAAACTTGTAATGCCTAACCAAGTTACTTTTGTTTCTTTATTTGAAGACGTATCCATTAATCCTTCTTCCGTCAATTTCAGTTGATGATTCCCTATTAGGCCATCATTGTTACCTTCTTTAATCATTTTCTTAGCATTACGGGCAATGAGGCCATAAAAATACTTCGGATAAAACATAACCCATAGAATACTCGTTACTAAAAAAATGATAAACAGCGGTAGAAACGACATGTCACTTATCAAGGAGTAAATATAGGAAATAATGATAAAGAATAATGGCGTTATAAACCTTTGTAACGCCAACGCCCGCTTACCAGTTTTAGAATTTTTGATGTGATACAAATTGAAGTGTATGTAATCTTCCTCAGTTAACTTGTAGTGTATTTCCATTGTAATCTCCTTTTTCTTTAAATCATCTTTTCCGTGACTGCCACCGAAAATTTACTGTCTAGGATTGAGAGGGATGGACACTCCCTATCTATTTTTCCAATTTTCTTTCAAACCTAAAGTAAGAATATATCCTATATAACACTGGAAGTAAGGCTATAATTGAGACCCACTTCATCGAACCAAAAGCAAATCCGATACTCACCAAGACTGCGGCGACAAACAAAAAGTTACCCAGAAAACCGTTAAGCGGTTGATTATCTAAGAAAAGTCCTTTGAACCCTTTCAAGTCTTTTACATAACAATCTTCATGATAAGCGACTATAACAAAAAATAAAGTTGCGGTTACTAAATCTCCCCTAAACTTAATTTCTTTAGAACACTTTTCACAATAAACAGCCTTAGACACCGTCATCCCACCTTTCAAGCACTCCAGTCACCTGTTTCTTTTTCAAAAAACTAAGCTTTGTCTCGGATAATACAATCGCTCCAAGAATAAGAATCGCTCCAACACCCATTTTCACCGTCATCACTTCACTTAAAATCGCAACGGAAAATGCCATGCCCCAAAATGATTCGGTAGATAGAATGATTGCTGCTTTTGTTTCTGTTATGTACTTTTGGGCAACTGTCTGTAATAGAAATGCGATTGTTGTCGAAAAAACTGCCAGATAGAGGAGTGGAATCAAACCTTCCGTTTGCGTAGAAAAAGTTGTTTCACCTTTAAATACTACAAACAGACACCCGATGACTGCTGCTGCCATCATTTGAATAATCGTTAGCTGGATAGGGTCCTCGTCTTTTACAAATTTAGAGGTGTAGAAAATATGGAAAGCAAATCCAACTGCACAGCATAATGTTAGTAGATCCCCTACGTTGACTTCAGAAGAGAATTTAAGTGATAGTACCGCTACTCCGATTATCGCCATAAATGCCCCACCGAGTTCAAAAATATCGATTTTCTTTTTATAAATGACGAGCCCTATAAAAGGAACAATAACTACATTGATAGCAGTTAAAAATGCATTCTTTGAAGGTGTCGTATATTGTAAACCTACCGTTTGAAGCGCAAAGGCGATATAGAGGAAAATCCCCAATATCGACCCTTTTATAAATGTGCTTTTCTTTATCGTTTTTAGCCGTTTATTAAATACGATTCCTAAAATGAGTACGCCGATTAAAAAGCGCCCTGCCAGAATTTGATACGGCGTGTAGTATTCCAAGGCTACGGCACTGCCCACAAACCCGCTGCCCCAAATAATTGCTGTAATGATAAGTCCAATTTCCCCAATATATTTCCGCATATGATGCACCGCCGTTTTTATATCTAGTGTACCAAATCAGATTGACGAATGGACTATGTTGTTAGACAAATCTTTCAATAATGTTCTTGAGTTTTCCACTGGTGCTTAAATGCACACTTTCACCCGCCCATAATGACATGAATTCAGTATCCCCTTGCTTTGCCGCCTCTTTACGAATCTCTTTTGTTAAATCATTCTGAAATGGGTACGGAGCAATGATTGCTTCATTCATTTCACTGATGAAGCGGTTGCTAATTCCGCGTGCCATTTTACCGGAGAACGCCTTTGTTAACACTGTACATCTTTTATCCGCGTCCAAAACTGCCTGCTTATAAAGCGAATGTGCACCACTTTCGTCAGCAGCTAGAAGTACAGTTCCGATTTGAACAGCTTGTGCCCCGCTAGCTAACACATCCACCATTTTTTCTTTACTTGCAATGCCGCCCGCTGCAATAACTGGAAGTCGAACGGAGGAGACTACTTTCAGCAGTAATTCATTCAATGAAATCAATTTTAATTCGCCTACAAAGGAACCACGATGCCCACCTGCTTCACTACCTTGTACTACAACCGCATCCATTCCCACCTGCTCCGCCAGTTCTGCCTCTTCTATTGAAGTCGCTGTCCCTATTAGAAATACATCATTTCCCTTCAATAATTGCACAGTTTTTTCGTCCGGCAGTCCGAAAGTAAATGAACAGACTTTCACACCTTCTTCTATTAGTACCTGAACTTGCCCTTCAAATTCCGTTTTTGAAAATGGCGTATTCCACTGAGGAATCCCGAGTTCCTTACCTATCGGTTGGAGTGCTTCATATGCCCCCCGTAATTGCTCCTGACTCGGATTCACCGTTTCTGGAACAAACAAATTCAACGCAAATGGCTTCATCGTAAGACTTTTCACTTCACGAATGAAATTCCGCGTCTCTTCGGCCGAAAGATACCCAGCCCCAATTGAACCGAGAATCCCCGCTTCTGCAGATGTTGCTACAAACTCTGGCGTCGTCACACCCGCCATTGGTGCTTGGATGATTGGATGCTCGATTCCTAACATTGCCATCAAATTCAGCTTATTCATTCGACTCTCCTCCAATTCTCTGCGTTCAACGTAAATACCGCTATATATGTTGGACAAATGAAACCTATATTAACCAAGTGAAGGCGCCTCACATGGGGTAGCCACTGAAAAAGTTCTTTTTTAAAGTAAAAACTAGTTGATTGTAGTGAAGAGCGGCGACTCCAGCGGGAACAGCGCGAGCTGAAGACCCCGCAGGAAGAGCCGTTACGAAGAACGGCTTTTGCGAGCAAAAGCGCTAGCGTTGGGAGCACGGGGCAAGAATGCCTTAATTTCTGCAAAGAACGCAGAAATACGGCAAATCGAACCCTTTGCTGTTCGATTGGCTGAAGCCGTGCCCGCGGAAAGCGTCCGCTCGGAACGGAAATCAACGGGATTGAAGGAAGTCCTAATTTTTCAGTGCCCTCGCTTAGTTCAAGAGGCATCCCGAAGCGCCGAAGCGAATTCACTAGAATTCTTTATTTTAATCTCTATAGTACCCATTATATAGAAAAAAAGGTAGCTAAGTCAGCTACCTTTCACTTTTTCTATTGGATACTAAGTAGTAAAGCTAAATAACTTGTAAAGATGAAAAGAATACTCAAAATGAAAGTTACGATTACCGGTGCTTTCTTAATAAATGAGTACACAGTTAAAACGACGAAAAGAATCGCTAACAGTATAAGAGAGAGACCTGTGGCATTTGCTACAAGTTCGACATTCATTCCTTGCTGAAACTGACCTTGATAAAAGAAACTGAACAGCTTGGAAGGTCCTTCATTTTTCAATATGTTTCCGCTAGGCGGCGATTGTTGACCTAATACAGCCGTTATCGAAAAAACAACCAAAATAAGTATGCTTTCCACTCTTGTCCAAGGTATTGGATTAAAGTCATTATCCTTAAGTAACTTCTTTCTAATAAGTATGCTGTTGATCCCTGCATATACCAGTAATGGAATGATCGTTAAATGTTTTAATAACAATAATTGACCATACGGAAGCATCCATGCATTGGCATATTCATTAAACTCCACTACAAATGTCATTAAAATAAGTCCTGACACAATGGTGATGCTAAAACAAATAATGGCAACAGGCGAGAACCATTTTAAGAAATTCAACCAGTTTGAATGATCTTTTGAAAACCAGCTAACTACAAGCAAGATTCCTACCCAAATACTCACCGCTATAAAATGGCTAGTATGTGTTAAAAATCCTTTTACATGATCAAGGGAACTAGCGTGACTAGCCCACCCAATTCCCATGATTAAAATGACAACAAAAATGATTCCTATATAAGAGTAGATTGGTTTCTCACGATCATCAAACCAAACGATAAAAATGAACAAGACATTGACAACTAGAAAAGTGAAAATCCATGCTTTGCCGACTTCAAAAGTAAGTAGAACTGTCTGTAGTGTTTCAGAAAGTCCCATATTCTCGTACAAATATATAATTAGCACTAAAACAGGCGCAAATGAGAAAACTGCGATACCGATTGTAGCTATAATTTGTACACTTCTTGGTATGTTTACTTCCGGTCGAAAAGAACTCGGTACTAGAGCTATAAGAAAACTTCCTATAAGAAGCGATACGCAAAGATATAAAAGTATTTCACTAACAATTACCATAAACATTTATTATTTTTTTCTCCTTAACCCGACGAAAATCCCCATAATAATTGCAATTAAGACAATAACGATTACAGGAATGAGATAAGAAGGTAATTGACTTTGTTCATTTGTTTTAGTATCTTCAACATTTTCTAATGGTGTTTCATCTTGATTTACATCTTGTGAATTGGCTTCGGCTTCGGATTCATTTTCAACTGCTGTTTCAGATACAGGAACATCTACAGTGAAAGAAAATTCTCCTGCAATCGGATGACCATCTGCTCCAATAATATTCCAAACAACTGTATAGTCACCATTTTCCAAGGCATTTGTAAACGTCCCTGTCATTTGCGTATCTGCTATGGAAATATCTTCAACTGGAATAGATTGGCCATTTGAATTACTGACCTCTAACGTTCCGCCTTGTTCGATTTTCCCTTCGTAGGTTAAGGCTATCTCGCGCATTTCTTCTGTAACAACTTCTCCATCTTCTGGGGAAGACGTTTCTAACCCTGTATGTGCCAGAGCACTGGTAGTAAAAGTAAACATGAAGACAAATGTAATTAATAATAACTTTTTCACTGTAATTCCTCCTAATTTAATTGCTGATTAAAACTATGGACTTAAAAACTTGAACATAATCAAATCAATTTCAGTGTAGCTTTTCGTTGTGAAAAATTCGTGAAGTGTTTTTATTCCTTATACTATTACGAGTAAAGCAATCCCGTTTTCAGCCTATCGGTTTGTAACATACCCCGTCTTCTCGATGATCGCCTGTCCTTGGTCAGACAAAATCCAATCGATGAATTCCCCGATATGTGAATTATCACTGCCCGCAGTCACGGCATAAATATCAGCCGTAAGAGGATAATCTTCGGACCGGATTGTTTCTGATGACGGTTCAACCCCTTCAATTTGAAGCAATCGGATTTTATCGTTAGTGACCATTTCGGTTGAATAATATCTGAATGTAAAGCCTAATGCATTGTTGTAGTTCGTATAGTCCGATACCTCATTAATAATTCCTCCCATAAGATCAATCACATTTTCAACAGGAGGATCCATGATCGGCACGTCACCCATCAAGTTTTGAAGTGCAGTCTGACTGCCGCTGTCTTGTGGCCGCTGGAATGCCCGTATCGCTTTTTTCTTTCCGCCTACGTCTTTCCAATTCGTTATATCTCTCGAATAAATCCCTTTGATTTCATTCATCGTCAAGGTTTTTACAGGGTTTTTCGCATTGACGAAAAAAACGAGCGCTTCTTTACCGATTGGTGTCAGCGTTAATTCTTTGCCAGCTCGTTCTGCTGATGCCAATTGAGTAGAAGAAGGACCTGCTACAAAAATTATATCGACTTCCCCATCAATGAGCTTTTCGTAGGCTACGTTTGTCATATTCGACATCACTTCACTGTTATAGAGGTTGTATTCCTTTTCTGGATAGACTGCCTGTGCGAATCCAGCATACATTGGGTAAAGCGCGGTCGCACCATCTATGACAGGTAAATCCGATTCCAGCTTCAAGGTCGCTGGCTCGTCCAGTTTCATAGCTTTCGTCCCAGATGCGAACGGACTGTATTGTTGCAGGTTCACTTCTGTATCCTCCAACCTGTCCAAGTTCTGCTTATATATACCGGAAGCCGTGAAAGACAATGCCACAACGGCTATCAGCGCAGCAACGCCATAAAAAGCTTTTTTTCCGTTCGGATATTTCGTCCAACCTATCGTTTTGAATAGAATCAGAACAACCAGTATTACGTAGATTGCAATAAGCAAAGGTATTATATAATACATATTCGGCGTTATGAATAAAACAGATATAAAAGCCAATGGCAACGCCAATATCGTCGCCGCTACAATAATCATTAGGATGGTTGCAATCATTAGGATGTTTTTCAAGCTGAGTCCCCCTTAGTATTAAAACATTTCTGTATAGCGAACCTCAATTGAGCCCGTTCCTGTTCTCTCCAATCATACACATCTTTTTGCACATTAAGTTCAACTCCATTGATTGAAACTGTATTACTATCAATCCGAACGATTTTCGCTTGATTTTCCCGGTTACTTTTAGAACAATCTTCATTGTGCACCCACTCCTATCGAGACGTTTCCCTCCATACAAATTTTTCCAATACACAATTGTTGATTAACCAGTAAATAACTGCTTGCTTTTGTGTTTAAACACTAGACGCCCTATTCACAGATGCTCTCGGATCACTTTGGACTGAACGACTACTGCACCATTATTGGGATTTCTTGCTGCGTAGGGTGAACGCTCACTCGTCCATCCATCTCAAACAACTCTCAAACAAACGTGATTTTTAAACGTTCACGTTTGAACGGATAAAAGTCACAACCTATCTATTTATGATTTACACGTCATCGTTCAACATTAATCGAATAAAATATTCCACAATAATTGAACTCCTCATTCTAAACAGGTATACTTTACCGAAAGAGGAGGCGGATTACTGTGAATACATTAACAATTACAGGTAGAAAAAGAGAATCGTACAAAGTGGAGCTCGAGTATTCTCTATTATGGGAATGTGCATTAGGTATTGCAGCGATCACAAATACACCGCTGCTAGACACGCTCGAGAAAAAAAGGACATTTGAATTACTTCGAAATGAAATACCTGACGAGTTAGTTATCGAACTGAATTACGTTGAAGAACACAATACATGGAAAAGTTTACTTCAACTTTTACACGCTTTTGAAAGAAATTCGAATGACATTGAAAAATTCAAGATTTATGTCAACAATTTAAGCGATGTTGAACTGAAGTATACTTGTCTCCCATACTTCGGAACAGATTTACAAGAAAGTAGGATGCTTGCGGCGAATGGTGATAAAGTTGCTGTCGATTTAATAAAACAAGTAGCAAAGGAAAACCCTTTTCTACCTGCTTATATTGACTTTATTAGCAATGTAAATGGCGTTGACTTTAAAAAGCATTTACTAACTGTCATGTCTTTGTGGACTGAAACAGTTCTTGATGCAGACACGAATCCCTTGTTAGCCATCTTGGAAAGAGATCTCGATGAAAAAATAAATATGAAAGAGAAACTGACGCCTGAAGAATTTGTTGCATGGGCCACAAATGGAACAGAGTATATTCCTGAGCCAAGCGTTCATCGTGTTTTATTGATTCCCCAATTGACGTACCGGCCTTGGACGATTGTATCGGATATTGAAGAAACGAAAGTTTTTTATTATCCGATTCCGAACACAAGCATTGATCCAACTGATAAGTATCTTCCCGATTACTTTTTAATTCAGAAACATAAAGCATTGGGAGATGAAGTCCGGCTTCGCATGGTTAAGCTTTTATCTGAACAAGATTGCACGTTAAAGGATATAACTGAGCAGCTCGAATTAGGGAAATCAACTGTTCATCATCATTTAAAAATTTTAAAGGCCGCCTCTTTAGTTGGTCAAAAATCCTCCAATTATTATTTGAAAGAAAAGTCCGTTGCTTCCCTGCCCAAAGAGTTGGAACTCTATTTAACCCAATAATACTTGAAGGAGCGGCAGCTTATGAACACTACTGTCTTAAAAAATAGGGGCTTCGTTTCATTGTGGGCGGGGAGTGCCATATCCGAACTGGGCGGCTCCTTTGGCACGTTTTGCAATTCGATTATTGTTTATGAACTCACGGGGTCAAAACTGGCGTTGGGTAGTATGTGGTTACTGTACTTTCTCCCCTCAATCGTGTTTCAACTCGTCAGTGGGCCGTTCATTGATAAATGGAGTCGCAAATGGATTATGATTTTCTCCCAGTGGACACGGGCATTGATTTTTCTGGTGCCACTTTTATCAATGTTCCTTGGCCATTTGGAAGTTTGGCATATCTATGTAGTTCAGGTCATCATTGGCCTTGTCACCCCACTTTACGTTCCTGCAAGTCAAGCGATTACACCGACAATCGTAGCTAAGGAACAGTTAAGTACGGCCAATGCTTATCTCGATGGTACAACGAGGCTTATGATGTTCTTAGCACCCATGGCTGGTGGAGTTGTTATTAATTATATAGGGACGGATTTCACTCTGTTACTCGTGTTTATATTGCTTGCGCTAAGTGGATTTTTGCTGTTACGGATGGACGAGCAACGAGTTCCTCAAGATATACGGAAGACTTGGTTGGAACAATTCAAGGAAGGCATCCATTACTTTTTTAAAGAACGAACAATCGTGTGGCTGGGAATCTTCCTTGCATTCGTCCAATTTGGCGTTGGTGTCACAATGGTGATTAATTTACCGTATATCACGGATGTGCTGAAGGGGAATTATGAAGATTATGGCCTCTTTATGGCTGGCTTTCCATTGGGTTATGTCATCGGATCTCTGTTAATTGGAAAGATAAAATTCCGAAGTCGAAGAATGTTCATGTTAGGATCCCTAGTAATCGGTGGATTAACCTACATTTCGTTAGGAATTATTAATGCAATCATTTTAGCGATTATCGTCGAAATTATTGCAGGAATTATGATGGCTTTCTTCAGTATTCACAACATCACAATTTGTCAGCGGGCGATTCCGAATCATATGATGGGGAAAGTGATGTCGGTTAGATTAGTAATTAGTAGAACGGCGATGCCAATTGGGATTGTTTTTGGAGGAATTATTAGTGAGTTATGGGGAATTAGACCTTTATATATAATGATTGGATTAGCGATAAGTTTGGTATCTATCATTGGTATCGTCTTTCCTTATTTCAAGTTCATTGATGGTCCACCCCAACCTGAATTATTACCTAAAAAGAATAACTACGCGCGGCAATAGACTGCGCATGGTTATCCTTTTTAGGTCTTTTCTTATTATAAAATCTCGCAAACCCGTCCAACTTGTCCGTCTTCTAAGCGTACTTTAATGCCATGCGGGTGGAAACTTGAGTTCGTCAATAAATCTTTAACGACACCTTCCGTTTTCGAGCCCGACCGCTGATCTTTTTTCAAGATAACTGCTACTTTTAAGCCTGGTGTTACATCTGCACGATTCTTTCCATTCATATATTATTCTTCCTCTCTTTTTTGAAATATACTTTGCACGACGTGTGCGGTTCCTGTATGAAGTTGGCCTTCCACGCGATTGACTTCCCCGATATGGAAGTGTTTGACGAAATAACCATCGAATTGTTCGAGCATCTTAATAGGATTACACAGCATTTCTTCGACCCGTGGGCCGCCTGTTCCGTACTGGAGCTGTTCTTTCGTATACAACTCACTTACATAGCATCCACCAGGTTTTAATGCCTTTTTAATCCCTGCTAGAGTACGGTCCATAACGTTTCCCGGGAAATGTCCGAAGATGTGAACGATGGCATCCCACTGCTCTTCTTCCCATGCCACTTCTGCCAAATCGTGCAGTTCCGTTTTTACAACGACACTTTTTTCATCCGCCAACTGCTTTGTCTTCTCCAGTCCTGCCGGCGCATAATCCCATGCAGTCACATCGAAGCCAAGCGTTGCCAAGTAGACCGAATTACGCCCTTCACCTTCCGCGATACAAAGCACTTTACCCTTCGGTAATTGCTGTGCCGCCTCCACAAGAAATCCGTTGGGTTCTTTGCCATAGACGTATTCTTCAACGGAAAAACGTTCATGCCACATATTTGTCATAGCTTCTCAGTCCCCTTTGTATCTACTTCCTTCAGTTTATCATAAAATGGCCGATTACTTTGCCGTTGACATTTATTCGTTTACCCCCTAAACTACTATTATTGGTTTAGGGGGTAAACTATATTGAGAGAAAAACTACTAGAAGCTGTTGATTTATTCGAAGAAGTAATGATTTTCGGGACAGAACATGTTATTAAAAACATGGATATTCCCATTTGGAAAGAGTATTCTCCTGAGCAAATTCAAGTACTCAAAATCCTTTCTACTTATGGAGCACTTTCGAGCGGAAAGCTTGCCACAATTCAAGGTGTACATAAAAGCGCCGTCTCGAGCCGTTTAAAAAAGTTGGAGGAAAAAGGACTTGTGACATCCGAGCGTGACGAAAACGATCAGCGTGCCAAAATCATACGACTTACATCGGAAGGTATCGAGGTTCTTCAAACGTCCAATAATGCGGTCTATGAAAATATTGAAAAACTTTTTAAAGATCGAATTGATGAAAAGGAACTGGAGACATTCGTTGAGACCTTCCGAAAACTTAAAGAGATTTTACAAATGAAGGAGATGTAATTTTGAGAGCTATTTTAAAATTCAAATGGCCGATTTTCATCGGCTTACTTACATTGACAATTGCGTTATTCATTTTAGCACCAAATTTGGCAAAACAAGCAGAAGAAGCGGGCTCACTACAACTTCCAAGCAGTGCTGATTCGCAAAAAGCGGCTGATATGCTAGAAAAAGCCGGTGCTTCCGAAGATACGATTTCACTCGTCTATCCGCTGAAAAAACCAGTAGATGCTGCGATGAAAAAAGAAATTCAATCGGTTGTAGACAAACTTGAAGCCCTGGGCAAGCCAGTTTCAGCAATACTTAACCCTTTTGAAAGTAAAGAACTGGAAGCGCAACTTGTTTCAAAAGATCAGAAGACAGTCCTCGTACCAATTACTGTGGACGGTACATTTGATGAAATTATTGCCCTTGCTGATAAAATTCATAGTGATATTTTATCCAAAAACCAGACAATCTATTTAACAGGTGAAGCGATTATCGGCAATGATGTAAACCAAAGCGCACAAGACGGCTTGAAAAAAACAGAAATTATTACCGTCGTGCTTATTTTCGGTTTGCTTCTCATCGTATTCCGCTCAATTGTCACACCATTTATACCGCTTATTGCGGTAGGGATCTCCTATTTACTCAGTCAATCATTTGTTGCCTTTTTCATTGACTGGTTCGGATTCCCTGTTTCTAATTACACACAGATTTTCCTTGTAGCTATCCTCTTCGGACTAGGAACGGATTATTGTATTCTGTTGCTCAGCCGTTATAAAGAAGAATTGCTAGCAGGTCATAGCGTCGAGGATGCAGTCGTTAATACGTATAAAACTGCAGGTCGTACACTGTTCATCAGCGGTCTTGCCGTCTTTATCGGATTTGCAGCAATCGGATTTGCAGACTTCCCGATTTTTAAATCAGCTGTGGCCGTCGCGGTCGGAATTGCCGTGTTGATGGTCGTGCTATTTACAGTTGTTCCATTGTTCATGGTTTTATTGAAAGACAAATTGTTTTGGCCTTCAAAACAAGCTGCATCGCATAAAGACAGTAAAATATGGGTTGCCTTCAGTAAAGTTTCGGTCAAGCGGCCGCTCATTTCTATGCTAATTGTGGCAGTTATCACAGTCCCTCTTCTATTGACATATGATAATGATTTGTCATTCAACACAGTCGATGAGATTGATAAGAGTAAAGAATCGGTCATGGGCCTCAATGCTATTTCTGAAGCATTCGGGAAAGGAGATTCGTTGCCAATCCAGGTTTTATTGAAAAAAGACGGCCCGATTGTCAATGAAACTGACGTCACCTATCTCGAAGCAATCAGCCGGGATATCGAGAAGATTGACGGCGTGAAAACGGTCCGGACGATTACGCGTCCAACTGGTGAAATTATCGAAGACTTGTATGTAGACCACCAGCTTGGTCTTATGTCAGAGGGTCTTGGTGATGCGACTGGTGGAATGGATGAGGTAAAAAAAGGACTGACAGAAGTTCAAGGCGGACTGGACCAAGTGACCGGCATGTTTTCTACCGGTTCGGCGGCTGAAGCCAATGGTGCTGGACTTGCACAAGCCGCAGGTGGTATCGGCCAGCTTTCTGCAGGTGTTGGTGCTTCTACTAAAGGGCTGGATGAAATCGGTTCCGGTCTTGGCGAATTATCCGCATCATTAAAAGAAATGAGCGAGTCGGACAGTGTGCGTGCTACCGGTTTGTTCATCCCGTCAGGCACGCTCAGCAATGAAACGTTCAAGCCGGTGATTGACCGTTATACGTTCGGAGCCGAATCAGGGATTTTACTTGAAGTGATTTTGGACTATGATCCTTATTCAAGGGAAGCGATCCAAACGGTGCATGACATTAAAGACAGCGTAACCCGTTCAGTTATCGGAACACCTTTCTTTGACGCAGAGCTTGCATATAGCGGAGTATCCAGCATGAATTCGGATCTGTATGATATTTCGTCAAAAGACTTCAAGCGCACAGTCATTATTATGCTTGCCAGTTTGTTCGTCGTCTTGACGTTCTTATTCCGTTCTGCAATCATGCCTTTGTATATGATTGGCTCCTTGCTGCTCACATATTACACATCTATCGCTGTAACTGAACTCATCTTTGTCAATATGTTGGGTTATGATGGTATCAGCTGGGCAGTTCCATTCTTTGGCTTCATTCTGCTTATTGCGCTCGGTGTGGATTACTCCATTTTCTTACTCGACCGCTTCCGTGAGGAGAGCATTAATGGGCTGAATATACGAGAGGCCCTTACGATGTCGATGGCTAAAATGGGTACGGTCATCATTACTGCATCCATCATACTCGCCGGAACATTTGGTGCAATGATGCCTTCAGGCGTGTTGAGTCTCGTACAAATCGCTACAATTGTCATTACAGGACTCCTTCTGTATGGACTCATCATTCTTCCATTACTCATTCCGGCGATTACTGTATCGTTTGGCAGAGGGGTATGGTGGCCGTTCAGAGGTTGATATAATACGTAAAGCGTCCGTTCCTTTTGTGGGGAACGGACGCTTTTTTAATGATTCTACTCTTTGTTACTGATACTCTCCAAATATTGATCCAATCGTGCTGCCATCATTTCATCCGTCAAACCTGTAACACCAAACGCCGCCCAGCCACTATATACAACAGGAGGTCCGTCCAAAAAATCAAACACGGAGACAATATCCCAATAGGGCTCATACGAAAATGAGGGTTCAGCATGTCTTTGATAAGCTTGTAAAAATAGGTCTGCCACTTCGATGCTATGCAACAGCGCGAGGTTCACACGACAATGACCCACGTCGATACCCGCTGGACCGCGGCATGCATTCGGCCAATCGACGATCCCACTGACTTCTTTGTTAGTCCACAACACGTTTGCAGGATGAAAGTCGCGGTGAATGAACGTCTCGAGAAATTCAGGCTCCGTTCCATGGAAACGTTCAAATGCCGCCTGCCACACATCCCTTTTCTTCGTCCATTCGGGGAATTTGACGTCCGCCCGTTTTGTATACGGCGCATATTTCCATGTAAAATCATTCGCTTTAACTTGATGAATTTGCACAAGTACTTTTGCCAATCCATCCGTCCATTGGTTGAAATCATCTGGCAGAAGCTCTACTTTCCCTTCAACTTTCGTCATAAGGATAGACGGTAACCCGCTCAGCTTTCCTGTTTCATCAGACCCAATCAGCGCTGGAGTCGGCAGCCCACTATCCGAAGCTTTTCGAAGGCTCGCCGCTTCGTGCTTGACGAGATCAGGTTCTTCAAGAAGCCACTCCTCATTGTCAAATTGTCGTAAAACCATTTCCGAGTCTTCCGTCTTCACTTCATAAAGAAGTGAGGATGTACTGCCTGGGAGTCGTTTCATCCAATGGACGACACCCCCTACTTCTTGCTGCACCCAGATTTCTGCTTTTTCGATTGGTCGCAAATTCCACCCCTCCTTTAAACATGAATCATGGATTAGGCGAGTCCCATTTCACCCTCTATACATCACTTCACCCGCAACAACGGTCATCACAACATTCGCGTTCACGATTTCTTCATCTTCCACTCGGAATAAATCCTTGTCGAGCACAGTGAAATCAGCATCGAACCCGGGCGCAAGCTTACCGCGGACGTCCGATTTTCCGATTGTTCCCGCACTCCCCGTCGTAAAGAGGCCGACCGCTTCAAAGCGACTTAGTTTTTCATCTGGCAAATAGCCTTCGTGGGTTTCCCCAGGCTTCCGACGCGTTGCCGCTGCATAGATGCCAAGCAATGGGTCGACCTCCTCGATTGGCGCATCCGAACCGCCGCCGCAAATGAATCCACGGTCAAGCAGCTTTTTCCACGCATAGGCCCAATCAAGACGGTCTTCCCCTAAACGATCCATGACCCATGGGAAGTCTGATGATACAAACACCGGCTGTATATCAAGGATGACTGGCAACTTTTCCATCCGCTCGACTAGATCTTCACGCAAGACATTTACATGGATAAGTCGATCACGTTTGCCAGTAGGTACCGGGTACTTCTCTATCGCATCTAGTGCTTTTTCAACAGCTGCATCCCCAATGACATGAACAGCAATTGCTTCGCCATACTTGCGTGCGAGCGACACTATCGCACCAATTTCTTCATCCGTAATGACTGTCATGCCGAATGTTTCGGGCGTATCTGCATACGGTTTACTTAACAAAGCCGTTTTACCGCCAAGCGCTCCGTCGATGAAAAACTTCAATTCGCCTGGCTCAATCCAAGGTTCATAATAAGTAGCTTGTTCTTCCATCAATTGCTGGAAAACAGTTGACCGTCGTAATAAATGTGCGCGGAATTTCTTCTGTTCACCAATAACGTTTTTGAATGCTTGTAGCGGGTTTTTATAATCCCCATAATACCCGAGGTCATCCGTCACTCCCCCTGTCAGTCCAAGTGACAGCAAATCATCAACTGACTTTTGTAAGGCCCGAGTCAATGATTCTTCTGTCGGCTCTGGAATAAGGGCAAGTACAATCTCCTGCGCTCCTTCTTTCAAGTAGCCCGTAGGTTCCCCGTTCGCATCACGCATAATGACACCATCTTCGGGATCTAGTGTATCTTTTGAAATACCTGCCAGCTCAAGCGCTTTTGAATTGGCGAGCGCCGCGTGCCGACATGTCCGTTTCAAAATCATAGGGGAATCCGTCACCTTATCCAATTCATGTCGCGTGAGGATCTTTTTATCTGGGAAGTTATTTTCATTCCATCCCTCTCCGATAAACCATTCGTCAGATTTCAAATCAGGATGAGCATTTATCAGCATATCCATCATGTCATCAGCGGACGTTGCCTTCGATAAGTCCAAACTTAGTAATTTTTCGCCGTGACCAATCATATGCATATGACTATCGACGAATCCTGGATAAAGAACGGAACCCTGTAAGTCAAATTCATTATCTGCTCGTTCTTTTAAATCGCCATATGTGCCAACTGCACTAACCTTACCGTTTTCTGTGAGCAGCGCCTCAACTTGGTCTCCTTCTTGCTCCATCGTATACATCGTGCCATTATGCCAAAGTGTTTTCATCTCAATTCCCCCTATCTCTCTAGTTATAGTCTAAACTTTCGGTCATTCACGAGCAACATTTTGATTATCAATGCTACAATTAAAATTAATGATTAGGAGGGGTTAAGTTGAGATTAACTGTTTACCTGGCAGGGGAAATCCATAGTTCATGGCGTGAGGAAGTAAAGATGAAAGTGGCTGCACTTAAGTTGCCAATCGATTTCGTCGGTCCCATGGAAGACCATGACCGTTCTGATAACATCGGGGAAGATATTCTAGGCAAGCAGCCGAATTCAATTTCCAAAGATGCTGCGGCATCAAACTTTAATAATTTGCGTACGGAGCTATTAATGAAGCAAGCCGATCTTGTCATCGCTTTATTTGGGGAGAAGTATAAGCAGTGGAATACCGCGATGGACGCGAGTGCCGCTGTCGCATTCGGCAAACCACTCATCCTAATTCGTAATGAAGCACATCATCATGCACTAAAGGAATTGTCCCGCAAAGCAAACGCTACCGTCGAAACTGTCGATCAGGCTGTAAAAGCACTGCATTATATTTTCGAATGAACTAAGAAAAGCGCAAGCTGCCGTTTAGCCCCGACAGGCATAAGACGGTTTGCGAGGAGGCGTACTTCAGCCCCATAGCAAAACGACTTATGACCCGAGGGTTTGCGCCTGGAGCCTAGACACTGCTCCAGGTTGAAAAAACTTATACCTTTTTAAATACCATCCCACGGGCTGTCCTCATCAGGGCAGTCTTTTTTAATGGCGTTCCTACACCGATCATACAACCGCGAAGAACAATCATATACCCTTCCACACCGATCATATCCCCCTATCTCGTTTACAAAACCTTAACGATTCCTTCATACCCGCTCAACAATTCTCCTCTATCATTTGAATTGTAGTCAAAACACTCTAGGGGGGCAACAACAGATGAAAAACATGAAAACACTCGCAACACTCGGACTTGCATGCTCGATCTTTCTCGCTGCTTGCGGTGGAGCGGACGGTAATACATCAGCTAAAACTAGCGAAGGCTTAAGCGGTAGTGTAGCAGGGGACGGATCGTCGACTGTTGCGCCAATCATGGAAGCGATTGTTGAAGAATATGCACAAGCTGAAAAAGACGTTAAAGTATCCGTAGGTGTTTCCGGTACAGGTGGCGGATTTGAAAAATTCATCGCTGGTTCAACAGACTTCTCAAATGCATCCCGCCCCATTAAAGATGAAGAGAAAGCAAAGCTTGACGAAGCAGGCGTTGATTATACAGAACTTAAAATTGCAAACGACGGTTTAACAATCGTTGTAAATAAAGAAAACACTTGGGTCGATTCACTTACTGTTGAAGATCTCGCGAAAATGTGGGCAGAAGATGGATCAGCAAAAAAATGGTCTGATATCAACCCAAGCTGGCCAGCTGAAGAAATCGTCTTCTATTCACCAGGTACAGATTCTGGCACATATGACTACTTCAATGAAGTTGTCTTGGAAGATGCTGACCTTGTAAAATCTGCAACACTTTCTGAAGATGACAACGTTCTTGTTACAGGAATTAAAGGTGACAAAAATGCAATTGGATTTTTCGGTTATGCTTACTACGAATCAAATAAAGACGCGCTAAATGCAGTATTAATAGATGGTATTGAACCGAATGCACAAACAATCGAGTCTGGCGAATACACTCCATTCTCTCGCCCACTATTCATTTATGTCAGCAACGATGCAGTTAAAGAGAAAAAAGAAGTTCGTAACTTCATGGAGTTTGTTATCGACAACTCAGCAGAAATGGCCGAAGCAGTTGGTTATGTACAACTGCCTGAAGCAGACTATGAAGAAGGACGTAAAGCATTGGATTCTCTGAAATAATAGAACGATTCCTGGCTGTCCTGCATAGTAGGGCAGCCATTATCCTTTCAACACCGTAACTAAACAACGTTATCCAATAGGAGGTCCATAGATTGACTTCAATAAAACCGACAGATAAGTTGCGAACACGCGATGTCATTGCTGCTGCTAAAAAGAATGAGAAGTTTGGCAAACTCATCCCGCATCTTTTACTCGCTGTCACTTCCATCACTGTACTGGCAACATTTGGGATTATCTACACATTACTGAAAGAAACATTCATCTTTTTTCAAGAAATAAAGATCACTGACTTCATTTTTGGAACTGAATGGGCACCTTTCTCCAATGCTGATCAGGCATTCGGTGTACTTCCCTTAATCGTCGGGACTTTAAAAATCGCAGGTGTTGCGCTTCTTATCGGGGTCCCTTTCGGACTTGCGTGTGCAATTTTCCTCAGTGAATATGCGTCACCAAAAATCAAAAAGTTCATCAAACCAATTATTGAGTTACTGGCTGGAATTCCAACGATTGTTTACGGATTTTTTGCCTTAACAGTCGTGACACCATGGCTCCAGTCTTTCATTCCACAATTGAAGTTATTTAACGCACTAAGTGCCGGTATTGTAGTCGGTATTATGATTTTACCAATGATAATCTCGCTTTCGGAAGATGCACTTTCTGCTGTTCCTGCTTCATTCCGCGAGGGGTCTTACGCGCTTGGGTCTACAAAATTTGAAACAGCTATCAAAGTCGTCTTTCCAGCAGCAATTTCCGGTATTGCAGCATCGATTATCCTTGCTGCTTCACGGGCTGTAGGAGAAACAATGATTGTCTCACTTGCCGCAGGTTCCACGCCAATATTCAATATGGACTTTACAGGTTCAATTCAAACGATGACTTCTTATATCGTTCAAGTCGCAACAGGCGACGCAGGCTATGGCACAACAATCTATTATTCCATTTACGCTGTCGGGTTCATGCTATTCTTGTTCACATTCCTAATGAACCGGGCCGCTTTGTACATCAAGACGAAATTCAGGGAGGAATACTAATATGGACCGCGTTCTTCAGTCAAAAACAAATCGTCGACTTACAAAAGATTCAGCGATGAAATGGCTGTTCGGTGCAATCGCTGCCGCCGTCCTCGGAATTACATTCTTCCTGTTTTACGGCATTGGTGCAGATGGCGTCGGACGGTTGAACTTTTCATTCTTTACGAATTTCGGATCCCGCTTCCCTGAAAAGGCGGGCATTAAAGCAGCTCTTGTCGGTACACTGGCTCTCATGGCCGTCGTTATTCCGGTATCCATGTTCCTAGGCCTTTGTTCCGCTATTTACCTTGAAGAATATGCTAAAAAAAATAAATGGACCTCTTTTATTGAAATGAATATCAGTAACCTTGCCGGCGTTCCTTCCGTTGTCTTCGGACTTCTTGGTCTAACTGTTTTTGTCCGTGCATCATCATTAGGCAATAGTATCTTGGCTGCTGGATTGACGATGAGTTTGCTAATCTTACCAATCATCATCGTAGCTTCCCAAGAAGCACTTCGTTCCGTTCCAGACACACTTCGAGAAGCTTCATATGGCATGGGTGCAACAAAATGGCAAACAATCATTCATGTGATTTTACCGTCCGCAGCAGGTTCTATTTTGACAGGTAGCATCTTATCCTTCTCACGTGCCATCGGTGAAACAGCACCGCTCATTGTTCTTGGGATACCGGTTATCGTTCAATTCCTGCCAACTGGACCGCTTAGTACATTTACAGCTCTTCCGATGCAAATTTACGACTGGGCTAAACGCCCACAACCCGAATTTGCAGATGCTGCCTCAGCAGGAATTATCGTGCTTATGATCTTACTCATTACAATGAACGGATTTGCGATTTACTTTAGAAATAGATCACAAAAAAAGCTTAAAAATTGATAGGAGGATTATTATGACAAAAACACTCGTTCGACCTACTGAAGATGCTAAGCTTCGTGTCATGAAAAATGAAAATTGGACAAAAGCAGTTTATGAAACAAACGGTTTAAATCTCTGGTATGGCACGGCGCACGCGCTTAAAAACATCGACTTGTCCATCAATGAAAAAGAAGTAACAGCAATCATCGGCCCTTCCGGCTGCGGAAAATCTACGTATTTAAAAACACTAAACCGGATGGTAGAAAACGTAGGCGACGTCACCATTTCTGGTAATGTTACATTTATGGGCAATAATATTCTTGGCAAAGCGATGTCCGTGGAATTGCTTCGTTCAAAAGTCGGCATGGTATTCCAAAAACCCAATCCATTCCCGAAATCCATCTATGAAAACGTTGCATACGGGCCGAAGATTCACGGTATCCGTAACAAAGCAATGTTAGATACAATTGTTGAAGACAGCTTACGTAAAGCAGCCTTATGGGATGAAGTAAAAGACCGTCTGAACAAAAGCGCATATGGACTTTCCGGCGGACAGCAACAACGGCTCTGTATAGCACGCTGCCTCGCAGTTGACCCAGAAGTAATCCTAATGGATGAGCCAACTTCAGCACTAGACCCGGTATCGACACATAAAGTCGAAGAATTGATTCGCAACATCAAAAACGATGTAACAATAGCAATCGTTACACATAACATGCAACAGGCAGCTCGAATTTCCGACCGCACTGCATTTTTCCTAAACGGAGAAATCGTAGAATGCGATCGTACATCCACACTATTTAGTACGCCGACAGACGAACGCACCGATGACTACATCAACGGGCGATTCGGTTGATAATCTCATTTGGTAAACAAAAAGGGCATCTCGAGTTAGTGTTTTCCTCACTATCTTGAGATGCCTTTTTGTTTTCGGCAAAATAAAAAACCGAAGATATCGTCAATAACGACATCTTCGATCAATGGTTTAGTCTCTTATTCAGTTCCCATTTCTGCTTGCACAACGTCAACAATACGCTGAACAAGACGTACACAATCTTCTTCAGAAGGCGCTTCTACCATGACGCGCACAAGCGGTTCAGTGCCCGAAGGACGAACCAAAACGCGGCCATTGCCTGCCATCTCTTTTTCTACTTCTGCTATTACTTCTGCTACTAATGCATTATCCGTCACAGCATTCTTATCCGTAACACGTACATTAACAAGTTTTTGCGGATAAATTTTCATGCCTGCCGCAAGTTCAGATAGCTTACGTCCAGTTATTTTCATAATGTTAACGAGCTGAAGTCCTGTAAGAAGCCCATCGCCTGTTGTATTGTAATCGTGGAAGATAATATGGCCTGATTGCTCACCGCCAAGATTATAATTTCCTTTTCTCATTTCTTCTACAACATACCGATCACCAACGGCTGTCTGAATGCTCTTCATGCCGTGTTCCGTCAATGCTTTATAGAAACCTAGATTGCTCATAATCGTTGAGACAATCGTTCCTGATTTAAGGCGGCCTCCTTCATGTAAATGACGTGCGATGATGAACATAATCTGGTCACCATCAACAACTTCTCCACGTTCATCTACAGCGATAAGACGATCTCCGTCTCCGTCAAACGCTAAACCAATATGGGCACCTTTTTCAACAACGAGTTTACCCAATTCTTCAGGATGAGTCGAACCGACACCGTCATTAATGTTCAAGCCGTTTGGCGATGCTCCCATTGTTGTTAGGTCTGCATCAAGATCAGCAAACAAATGTGTTGCCAGTGTAGATGTCGCACCATGTGCACAATCGAGTGCAACATGAATTCCCGCGAATTCCTCGTCGACCGTCTGTTTTAAGTACTGAATATATTTATGTCCGCCTTCAAAATACTCTGTTATAAAACCAACGTCTGCTCCAGTCGGACGCGGCAACGAGTCTTCTTGTACGTTTAACAGTTGCTCAATTTCTTCTTCCTGTTCATCCGTCAGTTTATAACCATCTGCACCAAAAAACTTGATGCCATTGTCTTCGACAGGATTATGTGAAGCTGAGATCATGACTCCGGCCTGTGCATTCATGACGCGCGTCAAGTAAGCGACACCTGGTGTGCTAATAACCCCAAGAGTCATCACTTCAATCCCCGTCGATAAAAGACCCGCAATTAGGGCATTTTCAAGCATCTGACCCGAGATACGCGTATCCCTGCCGACGAGTACTTGTGACTTCCCTGATGATTCTTTTGTTAACACATGCCCACCAATTCTACCCAATCTAAATGCGATTTCCGGTGTCAATTCCTTATTTGCAACCCCACGGACGCCATCGGTCCCGAAATACTTTGTCATTTTCATTCTCCCTTTCAATCCTGCACATTCAACTGTATGTCAGGCAAGTTCAATATGCATCGTTACTTCTTTATCTGATAGTATCCATTTCACATCTAGGGGTCCTTCAACCAAGACTGAGAAATTCTGTTCTCCTTCGTCCGTGGTTTCAGACGCATCGATATAAACGGTGAAATCTGATTTCTCCAATGTATCAATTACATCCTGTTCCGCCGTGACAGTTAGTACAACCAAACCGGCCGCCGGTTTCTGAAATGAACTCGTGAAACTTTCATCAAGTCCTTTTACAGTAACAGGCATGTCTTTAAATTCCTTCGTAACTACTTTTACATCCTCAACAGGCGGCTCCGGATTGATTACTTCCAAGTCTGAATCAATCACTGTTGCATCTATTTTCACTTTAACTTTATCTAAAGACATCTTTGTAACACCTTTAGGTTTTTTCAAATCGATCGCCATTGTTCCTTGTCCTTTTACTTCGGATACATCCACATCAACGCTGAATTCTTTAATTTGATCCAGCACTTTCCGTGGACCGAATAAACTAATCGTTTTATCCTGAGCAGAAATGGCATCGACAGTGACACCAGTAACAGGAACTCCACGCGATTTAAGTACGATTGGCACTTCTTTACTATATTCGGAAATCTCAACTTTGACAGTCACTTGTTCAGGAACAATCGTCACATTCAGCTTCGTTAAATCTTTATCTAAGACCCGGACCCGTGCTTGCTGCTCGAATGATTTGTTAATTTCCTTGTCTCCTGTTATTGAGGCTTTTACAAAACTGATCGATTCAATAACACTCTTCGCCCCCGTCACTTCGATAGTTGACGGATCGACGTCTATCTTAACGACATTGAACTCTTCAGCAAGCAGACGTTCATTCAGTTCAGGATCAACACGGAATGTTTGTGTGATTTTCTCTTCGATTACGACTTCGATTGTCGCGGGATCGAAGATGACTTTCAGCTTCTCAGAAACATTCTCACTTTGAATCTCAACTGTATGCTTACCCATTGGCAAACTAGACAAATCGACTCGTAGCGTAAAGTCTTTTAATAATTTCGTTGTCTGGACAATATTCGCTGGGCCTTCAATGGTCATATTGACCGTTTCTGGAACTCCAGTCACGACAAGATTTTCATTGTCATAAAACACTTGTACAGGGAAATCCTGAATGATGTCCCTCGCATCTCCAACTGCTTTGCTACCCTTTTTTTCTTCTGCCTGCACAGTAAAAAAAAGAATAATTGCAAGGAATAAGGCTGTCAAGCGAAGAAACCATGGGCTATTCATAAACTTATCCATTTTTTCTCCACCTCCACTTCCAGATGGAAGAATCCTGCTTTTCAGTTGTTAAACCGAACCAGACTCTCCGCAACCGCGCTTCAAATTCCTCCATATCAAGATTCCGATCTATATCCCCATTTGCAGTAAGGCTTACTGCTCCAGTTTCTTCTGACACGATAATCGTGACAGCATCCGTTACTTCACTAATTCCAAGGGCTGCACGATGTCGTGTTCCAAGCTCCTTTGAGATGAACGGACTCTCCGACAGCGGCAAATAGCATCCTGCTGCCGCAATGCGATTACGCTGGACAATGACTGCACCATCATGGAGTGGCGTGTTCGGGATGAAGATATTGATAAGAAGTTCTGACGTAATCAGCGAATCCATACCTGTACCGGTTTCAATATATTCACTTAGACCTGTTTCCTTTTCAATTGAAATAAGCGCACCAATTCGCCGTTTCGCCATATAGCTAACAGATTTCACAAACGCTTCAATCAGACGATCACGTTCCTCTTCTTCCTGCATCATTGTACGAGCAAATAGCCGTCCTCTACCAATCTGTTCAAGCGCACGCCGTAGCTCGGGTTGGAAGATGATAATAATAGCCAGAAATCCAAACGGAAGAACCTGATCCATCATCCATTGAAGCGTATCAAGTCCAAAAAACTCAGTCAGAATACGAGCAATGAGAAGGACAAAAATCCCTTTTAAAAGTTGAACCGCTTTCGTTCCTTTTATAATCGTAATCAATTTATAAAAAACAAACCAGACGAGAAGCACATCTACAATATTAATAAATGCCGCTACTGGACTGAAATCAACTAATTCTTGCCATTTTGGCATGTGCTTCGCCTACCTTCATAAACAGTTTCTTATGCGTATAGTATAGCATAACAGCACTGCACTGTCCTTTCTTAGAAAAGAACAAAAGCGCAAGCAGCTGTTATAAATGAACACAGCCAAAGTATGCCACGTCCTGCGGCAATGTCTGCGTGAAGTCTCTATATTGCAGCCAATCCACTGTACGTGATTTTATAGTTTCCTAAGCAATGAAAAAGAGCGACCGGTTACCAACTCTAAACGGTCGCGGGGTCGCCCTGTCTACTTTTCATCTTGCTTGTCATCTTTTGATGATGGAAAGATGTCTTTAGCTGTTGTTTTTATTTTATACCAAAGCCAGTCAAACACTTTGTCAATTTCCTCGCTCTTACCAGTTACAATCGCTGTAGAGGCCATGTATTTAGAACCCCTAATAACTGTAACGTTGCCATCCACTTCTCCTTCGATACGGAGGGTGCCATTTTTAACGACTATGTCACCTTTAACTGTTTCACCGGCGGGCACGAGTACCGTTTGACCCTCGACAACAAGATTCGGCTGTTTCGTCACCGAAAACTGCTGGTCATTTCCATAACTTGAAAATAGTGTTGCACTCATAAGGATTAAAAACATGGCTGCAGCTGCCAAAAGTGGATGGCTACGCAACCAGCGTTGAACACCCGCTTGGGATTTTTCTTTGGGAAGTCGTGCCATAACACCGTTGACAAAGCTGTCCGGCGCCTTTATTTTTGAAGCACTTCCTATAAAAGCAATAGACTCAGTCAATCCATTCATAATTTCCTTACATTCTTTGCAGCTATCTAGGTGTTCTTTCAATAGCCGCTCTTCGTCACGGCTAATATCACCGTCTAAATACGCGTGCATATAGTGAACGATTTGTTCCGGACACGTATTCATATTAATTCCCTCCTACATATTACCTATCTGTTTCCGAAGTGCTTCCCGCCCTCTATGGACACGGGTCTTTACGGTCCCTAGTGGTAATTCCAAAATGTCACCAATTTCTTGTAGCGGTAATTCCTCGATATACCTTAAAATAATGACGGAACGGTATTTATCAGGAAGTCTTCCGATTTCGTAGTGGATTCGTTCCTGTAATTCCATTCTTTCGACTTCATCTTCAGGTAGCTCGCCGGATGCGGCAATTTGTGAGTACATATTCAGACCATCTGTACCCGGGACATTTGCATCGAGATAATAATCAGGTTTCTTCTTTCGAATTCGGTCGATGCATAAATTCGTCGCAATCCGAAACAGCCACGTTGAAAACTTCCGTTTTTGATCGAATGTATGAATATTGATATAGGCACGGACAAATGCTTCCTGCGCAATATCCTCTGCTTCTTGTGCGTTGCCAAGCATCCTGTAACATACTTGGTATAGGCGATGCTGAAATAAAGTCACTACTTCTTCAAATGCATTTTGATCGCCTTTCAAGACTTCATTTATTCGTTTATTGATCAGTTCATCCAATGTATTTCACCCTCCGCTCTATGCGGCTGTCCCTTCTATACGTTTGAAGGTGTCGACAGGTTTCATTTTTTTTCATTAATTTTATTTTAACAGATATTGCTAGTTATTTCCTCACTATATTTAATGATTGGAAAAGTAAATGGCTTTTGATTAAAGTGGGATGTGGGATTCGAAACTTTTGTGTCAGTGACACATGGCGTTTTTGGGATTACCTGCGATTCTCCAGAAAAAAATCCACTTCTATTGATTAACCATCTATTTGCATAAAACATTAGTGAGAAGGGATTGAAAGCCTCCATTTTCACTGGACTATTTTCGGCTCGCTTTCGGCGAACTATTCATGTCAGATATACTGAGGTGTCCTAGTGTGGCTAGAAGTGACTCCGTCACTTCTAGCCACACTTTTTTCAGTAATCCTGTTGCGAATAGTTGCCTGTCGCGTACCTACAATGTTCAAGTGTAAAATGCAGTTGTTTTAGAAGAAAAGAGTAGATGACATTCTATGGCGAGTGTAAGTGCCCGAAGATGCAATTTCGGGCACTCTTGCACGTTGTATAATGTGCTTCTTGCTTACTTTTAACAAAGAGTATGCATCTAATCATGTGATGCATAAATAGAAAGCGATACTTCTTTACTAGTAAAAAAGAGAAAACACTCAAAGAAAGTTTCAGCCGCCAAAATTGCATCTTTGGCGGCTTTTATCCAGGTAGATAGATACCCCTCTATTCTTTCGTCCCAATAAGCTTTAGCACTTCGTGTACTTATGAACTTGGAGGGCGACGGATGAAGGACCACCATACGATTACCGAAATAAATGTGTAGGGATGCGACAAAGTCGTATCCCTACACATCCAGACATCTTGGTAATCCTATAGAAGTCATTCGATCCAAAGCAATCCAAAGTCAACTACACACGTAGCGCCCAGTAGGTGATCATGTTATTCACTGGTTATTTTTTGGTTAATCAACAGGTGTGAAAAAAGCCCATCTAAGTTACCAGATGGGCTTTCAAGAACTGATTAAATTAGTTTTTCTCCAAACAGTGAGCCCATTAAACCTACCGCAACATCAGCTGTTTTATTCTTCTCATCCAAAATCGGATTTACTTCTACAAATTCAGCCGAAGTAATCATGCCTGAGTCTTCCAGCATTTCCATCGCTAAATGGCTTTCCCGATAACTAATTCCCCCTGGTACCGGCGTTCCGACTCCTGGTGTATACAGCGGATCAAGCCCATCTAAGTCAAGCGACAAGTGGACACCGTCGACATCACGTGAACGTAGATAGGCGAGAGCGTCTTCCATAACCGAAGTCATTCCGTAGCGATCGATTTCATGCATCGTGAACACCTTAACACCTTGCTCCTTGAGCAATTGACGTTCTTCCGGATCCACAGAACGTGCTCCGATGATGACAACATTCTTCGGTTTTACTTTTTGACCTTCACTATGTATATTAACGAGACTTTCATGCCCTAGCCCAACACTTACGGCAAGAGGCATTCCATGAATATTACCGGAAGGCGATGTCTCTGCAGTATTAAAATCTGCATGCGCATCATACCAGATGACACCGAGATTTTTATATTTTTCCGACAAGCCAGCAAGTGTTCCAATAGCGATGCTGTGATCGCCTCCTAAAACAAGTGGGAATCTACCCGCATCCACAACTTCAGCAACTTTTCGCGCAAGCTCCGTAGTCGCTTGAATGACTTCATCTAAGTTCTTCAAATTCGTATCACTATGTTTTTTTCTTTCCACAGCACTTACCTGAACATCGCCCTCATCCGTAACCTGATGGCCAATCGATTCAATTCTCCCTACAGCACCTGCATATCGGATTGCACTTGGCCCCATATCCACCCCACGACGACTTTGTCCAAAATCGAGTGGTACACCGATTAATGAAATATTCAAATGTTGCATGTCAAATTACCTCCCCTTATCTATATCTCTAGTATAAGTCCATGAGAAGGTTTGGCTCAACTCAACAAGTATCTGAATATTTATTCGTTTACAATCTTTTCCCCATGAACTGTTCACATGCATCAGGAGACGTTGGTTTGCTATAGTAATAGCCTTGACCCTCACGACAACCTAAATTCATTAGGATAACGGCTTGTTCTTCATACTCCACACCTTCCGCAATGACGTTTAAGCCCACAGTATCTGCTAAAGTTACAATAGCCTTAACGATTGCCTGGCTATCTTCATTAAGGTGTATATCGCGCACAAAGGACATATCGATTTTAATCGTATCAGCTGGTAGTTCTTTGATATAACTAAACGTACTATAACCTGTTCCAAAGTCATCGATAGACACCGTAATACCCAACGCCCTTATTTCACGAATTCTTCCCTGCATATCTTCCCGGTTGGCAAATGCACTTTCAGTTAATTCGATTTCAATCAAATCTGTTGTGACACCCGTCTCTTCAAGAATTGTTTTAATCGTATGCAAAATAGTTGGTTCTTCCAATTGCACGGCTGACATATTGATAGCCACCCGAAACGGTCCATATCCATTATCTTGCCACTTTTTTGCCTGCCCGCAAGCTTCACGCAGTACCCATTCCCCGAGAGGTATGATGATTTTCGTCTCTTCCGCCACGGGAATGAACTTATCGGGTGGTATTCTGCCAAGATCAGGATGATTCCAACGCACTAACGCTTCAACACCTATCAACTTCCCTGTCTTCAAGTTCACTTTAGGCTGATAATCAAGATGGAGATGACCCAAATGAACGCTTTTCCGTAATTCATTCTCCAGCAAGATCCGCTCCAATGTTTTGGCCGCTGTTCCGTGCTGATACATCTCACATCCTCCGCCGCCATGCGTTCTGGCGATAGAAAGAGCTTTTTCTGCTTTCATTGCAAGCTCTGAAGGTTTTTTAGCATGCTCCGGATACAAGGCAATCCCGAAACTTAAAGATGGTGTGTGCATTTGGTCCTTTACTTCAATAGGTTCCTCAATATATTGCTGAACTTCTTTTGTCAGTTGTTCAGCGTGTTGTGCATCACGTACATCTAAAAGAAGGAATGCAAATTCATCACCTGAAAGTCTGCCAATAACAGTTTTTTCTTTTAGAATTGTCCTTAACCTCTTCGCAATAACAGACAAAATATAATCACCTACCTCGTGTCCAAGCGAATCATTCACATAGCGAAGACGGTCGACATTCATATAGATACAGGCTCGTTTTGTTCTCTGTTTTTTCGCTACTTCTATTTCTTGATAAAACATTTTCCGAAATGAAGTTCGATTAGGTAAACTGGTCAATTGGTCATTATAAGCAAGGTCGCGTATCATCCGCTCAGACTCTTTACTCTTAGTGATGTCATAGCGGATGGATATATATTGATAGGGCTTTCCGTTATCATTTAAAAATGGAACTATCATCGTGTCGACCCAATAATAAGATCCATCCTTGGCTTTATTACAGATTTCACCACGCCATGTATTTCCCCTGCCGATTGTCGCCCATAGCTCTTTGAAAAACGAAGAAGGATGAAAGCCTGAATTGATAATCCGATGGTCTGCCCCCACAAGTTCCTCCACACTGTATTGCGCTATTTTTGTAAACAACTCATTCACATACACTATTTTCCCAGTCTGGTCTGTGACAGCAACAATAGCTGACTGATCAAGTGCATAGGCAATGTCCCTAAGCATTTTTTCCGGACTATGACTACCATCATGGCGAATTAAATCATCTACCATTTTATTATTTCCTTGCATAAAATCACTTCTTTCCTAAAAACCTTTTTCAACCTACGTGGGCCTGCAAAAATAATTATAACCCCATTTACTCTACTATAAATTCGTTCTTTCGGGCTATATATGATGAAATAAAGAACTTCAGTAAATTCGCTTCGGAGCTAAGGGATACCTGCCGACTTCAGCTATCTTTTTTATGGCGCCTTCACTCAGTTCATATCGGTATTTCATTTGTTCAATATAGAGAATTATATCTAGTTGAAAATAGAAAAAAACCCTTTCATTTTGGCGAAAGGGTTAATAAAGCTATTTGCAATTCACATGGTTTGGTAAAGCAAGAAAATGGCTGGGGTAGCTGGATTCGAACCAACGAGTAACGGAGTCAAAGTCCGTTGCCTTACCACTTGGCTATACCCCATTAGTATTTAAGTTTAATTCTTTTCGGTGCTTTGCATTAAAGTAAGATCTACTCTATTCAATGCTTTACATAACAACCTTAAAGTAAACTCTTTTTAACGCGAAACGTTAAAATCAAGGAATACTATTTTCAACGCAAGCGTTGAAAAAGTAATGGTGGTGGGGGGCAGATTCGAACTGCCGAACCCGAAGGAGCGGATTTACAGTCCGCCGCGTTTAGCCACTTCGCTACCCCACCATGTTAAAATATGTATTATTAGATTCAAAACCTTAAGTAACAAGCAAACTTCTTTCAACATTTCACGCTGAATAAGTTTTAATGACCCCTACGGGATTCGAACCCGTGATACCGCCGTGAAAGGGCGGTGTCTTAACCGCTTGACCAAGGGGCCTCATTCTTAAAGTTGCTCTGGAGCTTCCAACCGGATTCGAACCGGTGACCTCTTCCTTACCATGGAAGCACTCTACCTACTGAGCTATGGAAGCATATGGCTCCGCAGGTAGGACTCGAACCTACGACCGATCGGTTAACAGCCGATTGCTCTACCACTGAGCTACTGCGGAATAATAAGTATTCATTTAAATTTGTTCATGTCGTTCAGGACAAACTCCATTATAACAAACATTAAATATTTTTCAAGACCTTTTTTAAAGTTTGTTTTGTTCCCGACAGCAACTTATATATATTATCACGTCTTTTGCATATTTGTCAACACACTTTCATAAACTTACGGTAGATTGTGCAAAAAGGGGACAACATATGCGAAACAAGTACATGATCACTGCCATTATTTGCTGCGCGCTCTTCCTGCTCCTTCCCGCTTTACCTAAACAACTATCTCTTGTATCCGTGTTCCGCGTAACGGAGGAACCTGCTGTTATTGTACGCGGCGCTAGTGGTTCCGCACTGACCGTAAATATTTCATTCGGGGATATAGAAGTGGAACAATGGATCCAAGAACTCAGTAAACCTTATCCACTTCTACTCGTTGATATGAAATGGGCTGGTCGTTTTCCAGAAACCGTGCAACTCATCAAAGAAAAAAATATTTCTATAGGGTTACTCGGCGATAAGGGTGTAACCTATGAACAAAACACAATTTTGTTCACAGAACAACTTGAGCAGTTCGAAAAAACTTTCGGGGTAAAACCTCTTTGGTTTCGTACCATTGATGAAGTTTTTCCAGCGAACTTGCATAGTATGCTCTGGGATGCGGAAGTTAATGCACTGGGTTCATCTGTTGTTTGGAATGGTGGCGACCTCCCTTCTGTCACTAAAGGAGAAATTATTTCTGTCCCCCATCACCGGGAAAACCGTGTTAATTTGGCTGAGTTAAAAAAGTTAGATAAAGATCGAACTTTTATATCTGTGGAAGCCATGTTATTCGGAACTAAGGTGAATGTCAAAAAAATACCCGAATAACCCAACCGCCTCACCTACTCTTATAAAAAAACAGCACAATCCGCCATTATCAACTGGCTGGTGTGCTGTTTTTTTATTTTGCTTTAGCAGACTTCGTAACTTTGCCTCGTGCTTTTCTGCGTGCTTCCAGCTTCACCTTATCTTCATCAGACTGCTTGTTGAACTTCGGTAGTACTAAGATTTGATACGCATTCACTGCAAGAAGCGGGAAGAGCAGGATTGTGACCCATGAATCGATATTACCTGAACGTACCATCAACGCAGGTAACCATTCAAGTGTTGTAATAACGATCATGAAGAATAGTGCTGAAATGAGCGTGTGTTTCTTCGTCCATTTCGCCTTGAAATAAGCGGTTACCGCGGAAACACCTACTAGTGTTGCAAGTAATCCTAGGTACAGAACTGTACGACCTGTCTCATCTGACGTCAATTGGAATCTGAAGAAGATAAGGTCAAATAGGACAATCGCAATGATTAATAGCTGAACCCAATTCCACAATGTGAGTGTTTTAAAGATATTCACACCGAATTGATGGACCGTTAAATAAGCAAAAAAGCCCATTTGCGCAACGACGCTCATCGTAAACCCAAGGAAGATCATCCAAAGAAATGCACCTATGAATTGACCGTATTCACCATTGGATAAATATTGAGAGAAGAACTCCCAGCGGACAATTAATCCTACAACCGCCGTCATGAAGCCTCCGATTAGTAATGCTGTAAAAAAGAATTTGACCCAATTTCGTATTGTCACGATAGTGATCCTCCGTTTTGTTTTTACTTCCAATAGTGTAACAACGTTTTGATGAAAAATCTATTTCATTAAACGATTCATGCATATTCTACGTCGTATTGTGAACAATAAATGAAAATGCATCTGGAAGGGAATTTGATTTCCATGAAAAAAAGAATTGGTCTATTCCTGTTTTCGGCCCTTTTATTGACTGGATGTAGCATGCAGCAGGCTGCTCCGACATACGACGAAACAAAAAAAATGATGACCGATGCACTCCAGACGGAGGAGGGGAAAAAAGCGGTTCGGCAAATGTTCGCAGATCCGGAATTTAAGGAACTACTTATTCTAGAACAACCTGAAGTAAAGAAATCCGTCGAAGACACTCTCCTTTCTAAAAAAGGGGAAGATTTTTGGAAAAAAACGTTCGAAGATCCAAAGTTCACTGAAACCATTGCAAAAAGCATGAAGGAACAGCAGCAAGATATCATGAAACAACTGATGGATGATTCATCATTCCAAAAACAGTTGGAAGAGTTTTTCACCCAGCCCGACATGTTAAAGCAGTTAGAAACCGTTACCCAGTCGGCAAATATGAAGAAACATCTTGAAAAAGTTGTTGAAGAAACCATTAACAGCCCTTTACTGCAAACGAAATGGCAAGAACTGATTTTAAAAGCCGGTGAACCGAAACCAGAGGAGAGCGGTGGAGGTAGTGGTGGAGGTGCTGGCGGAAGTGGCGGAGAAGACAAGCAGGAAAAAAGTAATGGCGGAGGAGGCAAATAGCCTTCTCCACCTTTTTACATCCATTATTGTTTCGTAGTTTTTTTAATAATATTTTCCGCAATGTCCATGTAAATTTTCCCGATAGGATGATCTTCTGCATAGACGGAAGGTGCAAAATCTTCTTCATCCCAGTCCGGTTGGCCAAGAGGAATTTGCCCAAGTAACTCTGTACGAAGTTCCTCAGCTAATTTTACGCCTCCGCCTTGACCGAATACGAATTCACGTTCACCTGACGTTTTCGATTCGAACCAAGACATATTTTCAATTACACCAAGCAATTCATGGTCGGTCTGAAGCGCCATTGCTCCTGCACGCGCAGCAACAAATGCAGCTGTCGGATGCGGAGTCGTTACAACGATTTCTTTAGACGTCGGAATCATCTGGTGGATATCGAGCGCAACATCCCCTGTACCTGGCGGCAAATCGAGGAATAGGTAGTCAAGATCTCCCCACTCAACGTCGCGGAAGAACTGGTCGAGTGCTTTCCCAAGCATTGGACCGCGCCATACAACTGGTGCGTTATCCTCAACGAAGAAGCCCATAGAAATAACTTTTACGCCTAGACGTTCAACTGGGATAATCCGGTCACCCCGAACAACTGGTAAATCAGTTACACCCATCATATCTGGTACACTAAAGCCATAAATATCAGCATCAATTAAACCGACCTTTTTCCCTAGACGCGCAAGCGCTACAGCAAGGTTAACCGACACAGTCGATTTCCCTACGCCACCTTTACCAGACGCTATTGAAATAAATTCAACGTCATTCAGCGGTGACAATAAATCTTGTGCTTCCGATTCCGTCACTTTTCCACGGAACTGTTCCAGCACTTCTGCCGGTAATTCTTCGAAACGGATACCAACAGAATCAGCACCTGCTCCTTTCAATGCATCGACCACTTGTGTTTGAAGACCCATCTGTTCAGCGGTATTAATTTTAGCGATAGCTATCTTCACGCTAACATGCTTCTTCTCTGGCTTGATTGTTACGCCTGTAATTCCACTCGTCTCCGCAAGCGTTTTATGTAAAAACGGATCTTTCAGTTGCCCCAACAATTCACGTACTGTTTCTTCATTCATCAATGTAGACACCCCTTGGAGGTTTATTCATTCACCTCCAAGTATACCATAATAAGCTACCCGCAAATCCCATTAAGGCTCTCACTTTTCATCTGCAGTATGAAATTCAACGATACCTTCCATGATCGCATCAGCTACCTTGCCTTGATAAGCAGGGTCAATTAGGAGGGCCCTTTCTTCATTGTTTGACAGAAAACCTGTTTCAACGAGAACTGCTGGAGTCGGTACTTTTTTCAGCAAATAGACACCCTTAATTGCCATTGCTACTCGTTCCGTATTTTTTAAATTAGTCTGGAATGATTCTTGAATAGCTTTTGCCAGAAATTCACCATTAGGATCTCCCCCCGGATGATAAAAAACTTGAGACCCGCGCCATCTTTCCTCTGGTATTGCGTTAACGTGAACGCTGATGAACATATCAGGTTTTTCACTGATTGCAATGCTTTCCCTCAATTTCAAATCAGCCATTTTGCGTTCGCGAGTTGTTCCGAATTTCTCAGCCGGGGCATGTTCGGCCAACGCGTCGCCATCTTGTGTCCGCGTCATGATAACTGTCGCCCCTTTCTTTTCAAGCCGCTTCTTCAATTCATGAGAGATACTCAGTGTAATATCCCGTTCTACGACATCTCCGGATGAAGCGCCCCCGTCCATACCTCCATGTCCCGGGTCGATAAGTATCTTCACCCCACCAAGCTCTGCGGGCATGAAAAAATTCCGATCTGACGAAGCCTTAACACCATACATGACAATTCCAAGAGAACACACAAATAATAAACAGATCACAAACCACCGTTTCATATGGACACCGCCTTTTTCCTTCACTATACGCAGATTCAGCGGCAGATATGTCCTACTTTGAGTAGAGATTGGGGGTAGAATTAGTTTTTACTGAACGAAGCAATGCTTTGCCAAAACCAAACGACGCTTTAGCGAAACTAAACAACAATCCAACTGTACCCCTATATTCCTAAAACCAAAAAAGGAACCCCGCAAGGTTCCTTTCTAAAAGTACTTATTCAGTAGCGCCTTCCCATTCCAGCATGCCGCCTAGCATGTTTGTTACATCATAGCCTTCATCTGCCAGGAACTCTTGCGCACGCCCACTACGACCGCTTGAACGGCAAATCAGTATATATGGCTTAGAGCTATCAAGTTCACTCATACGCACCGGTACGTCGCCTAGAGGGATGTGAATTGCACCAGGGATCATCCCTGCCGCTACTTCATCTGCCTCGCGCACGTCGACCAAGTTAAGCTGCTCACCTTTTTCTAGCCGTTCTTGTAATTCGGTAGTTGTGATTTCTTTCATAGCAAATCCTCCTCACATTTTATCCTTTCTACTTTACCATAGAAGCGGTGATATTCACGAAAAACAGCTGCCTTCAACGACAAGTTCCAGCTGAAGCTCAATTAGGTTCTGCCTAAAAGCTTTGGTATACTACATATATTGAAATGAAGAATCCCATTGAATCCGCTTCGGCGCTCGGGGATGCCTCCCGCCTTAAGTCAAGCAGCTTCGCCGCCAGTCTTAGGGCTTCGGCTACCCCTTGTAAGGCGCCTCCGCTCAGTTTATATAGGTATTCATTTGTCCGACATGTATAGTTAGAAATGATTTGAGAACTAGTATAAATTGAAATTAAGACTTCTTTCAAATCCACTACGGTGCTTTAAAGAGGCTTGTACTCTATTTATACACTGTCTTTAATACCTCGGTGGAATCTAGATTATCATGCAGCACGAAGGAGGACGAATCTAGCATGAAAGAAGATATTTCATACACGACCGAAGAAATTGCTCAGATTTTGAAAGTGTCCAAATTGACGGTCTACGATTTGATCAAAAAAGAACAATTGCCCTCGTACCGGGTTGGACGACAAATACGAATAGACGCCCATGACTTGGCTGATTATAAAGAACAAACTAAAAGTAGAAGAAACGTAAATAGAGTGGACGCGCACTTTAACGGAAACCCTCCCGATGAAAGTAAGTCATTTACCACACCAACTAGACAAATCATAATTAGCGGGCAGGATTTGAGCTTAGACATATTGGCTAATTACATTGAGAAGAATTCGACTGGGTATCGTCCGCTTCGCTCGTATACAGGCAGTTTGAATAGTTTAGTTTCCATGTACCAAGGGGAGGCAGATGTCGTAAGTACTCACCTGTTTGACGGAGACACAGGGGAATATAATATTCCTTACGTCCGCAAAATCCTCGTCGGACAACCTTACCTCATAATCAATTTCCTATCACGCTGGGAAGGCTTTTACGTGAGAAAGGGAAACCCTAAAAACATTCAATCTTGGACCGATTTAACGAAACCAGGAATCTCAATGGTCAACCGGGAAAAAGGATCCGGTGTACGGGTTTTAATTGACGAGAAGTTTCGGATAGAAGGCATTTCTCCTCAACATGTATCTGGCTATGAAGTAGAAGTATTGAACCACATAGGAGTTGCCAGCAAAGTTGCAAGCGAAGAAGCCGATGTAGGGATAGGCACTGAGAAAACTGCCCACCTCGTTGACGTTGACTTTATTCCCCTCATCCAAGAACAGTATGATCTCGTCATATTGAAAACTCCACAAAATGAAGGGCTTATTAATTTGATAACACATATTTTACATTCAGATTCATTTCAGAAAGAGATCCAATCAATTGGCGGTTACGATTTATCCAAAACAGGGAAAATCATATATGAAACATTTTAACGAAGTCTAAAAAAGTTCCTCCCTTCAACGATTTGACTCAGTTGAAGGGAGGAACTTTTTTCAATTCGAAACAGCTATCCTTTTATGCAAATTATCGACAGTCTTTATTACCGACCCCTTTTCAAGATACAGGATTGTATCTCCAAGCTTCTCCGCCTCATTCATGTCATGCGTAACGATAATGAACGGAATTCGCCAAATCTCATGGAGTCTTAACAGTTCGTCCTGGCACTCAATCCGCGTTTCATGATCTAACGCAGACAAGGGCTCGTCAAGTAATAAAATGGATGGTTCTGTTGCTAAGGCACGCGCAAGTGCAACTCTTTGCTTCTCTCCGCCAGAAATTTGGTGGGGATATTTTTGTAACAAATGCTCTATCCCTAACACGCTAACTAAGTGTTCAATCCGAAACGGGGGCTCACCCTCTTTTTTCTTTTTCATTCCATAGGCAATATTTTTTTCCACAATCATATGAGGGAAAAGTGCATAATCCTGAAAGAGATAGCCGATGTTTCTGTTTTTAGTCGGTAGCGGTTTGCCTCCTTCACTGAAGTACGTTTTTCCATTTAACTTGATATATCCTGCGTCGGGTTTGTCCAACCCTGCTATATTATTTAAGATTGATGTTTTCCCGGATCCAGAGGGTCCAAATAAAACAAGAATTTCATCTTCTACCTTCAATTCAATATCCAACAAAAAGTGAGGTAGCTTTTTTTTGATGTGTACTTCGAGCATACAATCATCCTCTTATCCATTGTCATTTTTATAGCGACGCATGTTCCGCCTGCTCCACCAATTTAACCACATGATTGTACTAAATCCTAAAGCAACGATAATAACTACCCAAAAGGTAGCCTTCTCCATTTGCCCCGATTCTACCGCAAAGTAGATGGCCATCGGAATCGTATCTGTTTTTCCAGGAATATAGCCCGCCAACATCAACGTAGCCCCGAATTCCCCGAGTCCCCTTGCAAAAGAGAGGACTAAACCAGCAAGAAGACCCGGCCAAGCAAGACGAAACGAAATGGTCCAAAAAACACGCCACTCCGAAGCTCCCATTGTTCTAGCCACATTCTCCAACTTTGAATCCAAGTTTTCGAAAGCCGCACTTGCACTTTGATACATCAAAGGAAATGAGACGACAATTGAAGCTATAACCGCGCCAAGCCACGAGAAAATGATTTGAATACCGAACACGGAATATAGCCAACTTCCGATAAACCCATTCTTCCCAAAAAGTATCAGTAATCCAAACCCAACGACAGTCGGAGGTAAAACGAGTGGCAAAAGGAATAACGTTTCGATAAACCCTTTTCCAAAGAACGTTTTGCGTGCCAGTATTCGTGCGAAGAAGACTCCTCCCATAAAAACGAAAAGAGTGGAGATGCCCGCTACTTTTAACGATAAAAGTAATGGCGTATAATCCGTCTCATTCACATGCATCCCTCTTTCTACTTACTTGAATCCGTATTTCTTCAAGATTTCTTTGCCTTGCTCGCCTGCGAGAAACGCTAAAAATGCTTTCGCTTCTTCAGGGTGCTTCGAGTCGGCAATGACGGCCCCCGGATAAACAATTTGATCATGCCATTCAGGTTTAGCCGTAGCCACTACTTTTACCTTATCTGAAATCAATGCATCACTGGCATACACAACGCCAATATCCGCATTGCCCATTTCAACATGTGTCAGAACTTGGCGTACATCCGAACTCAAAACCAACTTACTTTGTAACGGCTCCCAAAGCTTCAGTGTTTCAAGTACTTCTTTCGAATAACGGCCAACAGGCACGCTTTCTGACTCGCCGATAGCAAAATGATCAATTGTTGCTGAATCTATATCTTCAAATGAGGACAAATTGAACGGTTTTTCTTTATTCGTAATTAACACCAGCTCGTTTGTAGCAAAATCTATTCGTGTATCTTCAAGTAGCAGATTTCCCTCCTGCAGCTTATCCATATCTATTTTACTTGCCGATAGGAACACATCTGAGGGTGCACCTTGCTCAATTTGTTGCGCTAATTTACCTGAGCCCCCGGGATTGAACGACAAGGTAATGGTCGAATGTTCACTTTCAAAACTAGTTTTCAGTTCATTCAATGCATCTGTTAAACTGGCCGCGGCTGAAATTGTTAATTCAACTTCATCATCTGAACCACTGACAATTGGTTGTTGACCATTGGAACATCCTACTGAAATCAATAGCAAGCATAGTAAAACAAGGAAACAACTCACCTTTTTCATCATCTTAAGCCTCCCTATTCTTATACCAGTTATAACTGAATATAACTAGTTATATCCGGTTATGCTCTAATAGCTCTAATTATGAATTGCCATATACTGTAGGTCAAGTGATTTTCTTAATTAACTAACTACCTTCTCAGGATAAAACCATAAAAAAGCCCTCTTCCACGAATGGAAAAGGGCTTTTTTTAATTGAAAGATTAACGTTTTGAGAACTGTGGTGCACGACGTGCGCCTTTAAGACCTGGTTTTTTACGTTCTTTCATTCTTGCATCACGTGTAAGAAGTCCTGCTGATTTAAGCGCTGGACGGAAGTCAGGGTCTACTTGAAGTAGAGCACGTGCAACTCCGTGACGGATTGCTCCTGCTTGTCCAGTGTATCCACCACCATCAACGTTTACAAGGATATCGTAGCTTCCAAGAGTTTCCGTAATTACAAGTGGTTGTTTGATGATTTCGCGAAGTGTTGCAAATGGTACGTAGTCTTCTACGTCGCGTTTGTTGATGATAATTGTGCCATCTCCAGGAACTAGACGTACACGAGCTGTTGAGCTTTTACGACGGCCTGTGCCGAGATATTGTACTTGTGCCAAGTTGTTTCCTCCTCTTTAATTAACCGCGAAGTACGAATACTTCTGGTTGTTGTGCTGCGTGCGGGTGATCTGGTCCAGCGTATACATTAAGTTTTCTATATGTTTGACGGCCTAAAGGACCTTTTGGAAGCATTCCTTTAATTGCAAGTTCAAGCATTTTTGTCGGGAAGTTTGTACGCATTTCAAGAGCCGTACGTTGTTTCATGCTACCCGTGTAACCTGAGTGACGGTAGTAAATTTTGTCTTTCAATTTGTTACCTGTAAGATGAATCTTTTCTGCATTGATGATGATGACGTGGTCACCTGTATCAACGTGTGGTGTGAACGTAGGTTTATGTTTGCCGCGCAAAAGTGATGCAACTTCAGAAGCAAGACGACCAAGCGTCTGTCCTTCAGCGTCGACAACGAGCCATTTACGCTCTACTTCGTGACCTTTAGCCATGAATGTTGTACGCATAATTTTATCCTCCTAAATGAATCTCTATTAGTTCCCGTTTTCTCTATCCCTAAACACAAGTTTACCTTCCGGGGCTTATTTGTGGGGTTATTGAAATACCATTACTCATCTTATACTGAATTCCACATTAAGTCAAGCGATTCCTCTAAATACGCTAGGAAAAGTTGCCTTAGTCTTTGTAGCTCACTTCATCTAGATACAAACCGTGTGCTGGCGCGGTTTTAACGTTCGCTTTACGGCTGCAAGATTCAAGTATTTGCTTGACGTCTGCCGGCGTTTTCCAGCCGTTCCCTACGACAAGAAGCATACCTGCAATGCTTCTTACCATATTATATAAAAAGCCATTTCCTTCAATTGTCATGATGAGATAATCGCCTTTTTTTTCGAGTGTCAGCATTCTCACCGTTCTGACTTTATTGGAAGTCGCGGTTTTTGATGAACAGAAACTTGTGAAATCATGCGTCCCAATTAAATAGGCAGCAGCTTCCTTCATCAACTCAATATCAGGATGTGATCTACCGAGATGAACGGAAAAATCACGCTCAAACGGACTATGCACTTCGCTATAGGACCACTTATAAACGTACGTCTTGCCAGTAGCAGAATAACGCGCATGGAAATCTTCGCTGACGTATTCAACTTCAACCAGTCGGATATCTGTAGGCAAAAGGACGTTTAACGCCAGCTTCCATCGATCTATCGGCAAGTTCAGCGGTGTATCAAAGTGAATCACTTGGCCATTTGCGTGTACACCCGAATCCGTCCGGCCGCTTGCGACCGAAAAAATTTCCTTGTCTTTATGCATTTTCACTAATGCTTTATCAATTTCCAATTGCACCGTTCGCATTCCCGGCTGTATCTGGTATCCAGAAAATCGAGTACCATCATACGAAACAATTGCTTTAACACGTTGCATTTGTATCCACCTCCTATGCCCTAAGCAGAAAGAGGACGACAACTAGAACAGCAAGCAATACCATTATCGTGGTATCACGCCAGTGCCACTTCAGCTGCCTGTACCTCGTCCTCCCCTCGCCTCCACGATAGCCACGAACCTCCATGGCGACTGCAAGGTCTTCAGCGCGTTTGAACGCACTCACAAAGAGAGGTACGAGCAAAGGAATGACTGCACGAATTCGCTGCTTAATAGAACCCGTACTAATGTCCGAACCTCTCGCCAATTGCGCTTTCAATATCTTATCCGTCTCATCCATCAATGTGGGGATGAAGCGCAGGGAAATTGACATCATCAGCGCAAGCTCATGAACAGGCAATTTAATTCGCTTAAATGGTCCCAGCAAGTCTTCCATACCATCCGTGATTGAAATCGGCGATGTCGTCAACGTCAAGATAGACGTCAGCAAAACCAATACAAGAAAACGAATGGAAATAAAAATACCTTGCCTCAACCCTTCTTCATATATCTTGATGAACTTCCAATCGACGAGAAGTGCTCCTTCTTTCGTAAAAAAGATATGCATGAGTAGCGTGAAAATAATCAAGAAAAGAATTGGTTTCAATCCGTTAAATAGGAAATACAACCGAATCCTTGAACTTAAAATTACGAGTAACGTAAATCCTAATAACACGGCGTACGTAACAGTATTATTTGCAAGGAAGACTCCAATGATGAAAAGAAAAACAAATGACAGCTTCGAACGAGGGTCGAGCTTGTGGACAAATGAATTGCCTGGAATATAGCGTCCGAAAATCATCTTTTCCAACATTAACGGCCACCTTCTTCCGTAGCGGCAAATGCAATTGCCTTGGCAAGCTGAGCTTCCGTTAATGCCAGTCCCCGGAGAGGACGACCAATTAACTTCTCAATGTCACGCTGGAACTTTACTGAGCGCGGTAGACCTAATCTAAAGGAGGTCAGCTTCTCTTCATCAGCGAACACTTCCTGAGGCGTCCCAGACATGACTGAACTTCCGTTATGCATAACGATAATATTGTCCGCATAACGTGCAGCATCTTCCATACTATGCGTCACAAGAATTGTCGTTAGTTTTTCTTCCACATGGAGACGATTGAAAAGTTCCATAATTTCAAGCCGCCCCCGCGGATCAAGTCCCGCAGTCGGCTCGTCCAATACGAGCACAGAAGGTTTAAACGCGAGTACACCTGCAATCGCAACCCGGCGCATCTGCCCTCCCGAAAGATCGAAAGGAGACTGCTGGGCAACCTCTGGAGGAAGTCCTAGCAATTCTATCAGTTGATGCGCTCGTCTCCTTGCCTCTTCTTCAGGTACACCAAAGTTCATAGGACCGAACATAATATCTTTTTCAACAGTCTCTTCAAAAAGCTGATGCTCTGGAAACTGGAATACAATACCCACATGCCTCCGGACATCTTTCAGTCCTTTCGCTTTCGTACCGGCAGTAATTGTCGTATCTCCAATTTTCACAATCCCTTCTGAAGGCTTTAACAAACCATTCAGATGCATAAGAAGTGTCGATTTTCCTGATCCGGTATGTCCAATTATTGCAGAATAAGAGCCAGAATGTATCGTTGCATCTACACTCTGCAATGCCCTTTTCTCAAAAGGAGTATCTTTTCCATACAAATACCCTACTTGCTGAAGTGAGATGTCCATAATTCATTCACCAACTCTTCTTCCGTCATATGCTCACCGACAAGATCCAGCCCATTTTCACGTAACAAACTGGATACTCTTAAAGCGAATGGTAAGTCCAAACCAATTTCCTCAAGTTCATTTCCCCGAGCAAATATCTGCTCCGGCGTACCAACAGTCAGAACTTTCCCCTTGTTCATGACAATAATACGATCTGCCAACAGCGCCTCTTCCAAATCATGTGTAATGGAAATGACCGTGAGGCCCGTCTTACGCTTTAATTCTTCAACTAAATGAATTACTTCATTACGTCCCTGTGGATCAAGCATCGACGTCGCTTCATCCATAATAAGAAGCTTTGGATGTAACGCGAGCGCCCCAGCTATTGCAACTCGTTGCTTTTGTCCGCCTGAGAGATGGTGAGGCTCCTGGTCGAGGAAATCACTCATGTTTACTTGCGCAAGTGCCTCATGAACCCGAGTCACCATTTCTTCGAAGGGAACTCCATTGTTCTCTAGCGCAAATGCAACATCATCTTGAACTGTCGAACCAACAAACTGGTTATCTGGATTTTGAAAAACAAAACCCATCCGTGAACGAATTTCCCATATATTGTTCTCAGTCAGTTTTTCAATAAATACGTTAACGTCCCCTTCTTCTGGGAACAAAAGTCCAATCATCAATTTCGCAAGTGTCGATTTACCGGAACCATTATGGCCAACAATAGCAATCCATTCATCTTCTTGTACCGTAAACGACACGCCGTCGACTGCTTTCTTTGCTACCTCGTCCTCAGAGTCATAGGAATAAGACACATTATCCATCGACAGAATTTCCTTCATCGCCTACCACCTCCGGCTACATTCACATTATGTATACTACGAAGGATCCCCTGCCAATTGACAAGGAATCCTTTTTTAAAAATGCGCTAGGCACCGTCACAAATGAACGCAGCTTAAGAACACCATTTCCAGGGGTAATAGCTGCATGACCTACATCTTGTAGGCCCGCGGCAGGCATTAGAGGGACCGGCGAAGCGGCGTTCTTTGCCAAGGAAGGCGTAAAAGAAAAGCAAGTTTAATCCTTCCTAGCTTACCCTCTTATGACCCGTGCGTCTGGTGCCTAGACATCATATTAGTCAAAAACTTATATATTGAAAAATCTGGACATTATTTTTGGATAAAAAAAAGCGCGCACCTCATCCGAAGAAATGCGCTCATATCTATGACTGGTACCAGGTGCTCAATCCGGTACCGCGGATGAGGTGCGTAGAGCTAGACCAGACGGTATAAACCGACGATCGTAACACTCAGCTTTTAAAGTTGTCGTATAAATTTTTAAAAAAAGGGTGCGGCTCTGGGTACGCCAGACACACCCCTTGAAGATTTAATCAATTGCCATTGTATATATTAAACGAGTTCGATTACAACGACAGGTGCTCCGTCGCCGCGACGAGGTCCCATTTTCATGATACGTGTATATCCACCTTGACGCTCAGCGTAACGTGGTGCAACATTATCAAAAAGTTTTTGGATTGCGTAGATTTCTTTCTCGTTGCCTTCACCGTCTGCCACTGTAACCAGTTCGCGACGGATAAATTGTGCAACTTGACGACGTGCATGCAAGTCTCCACGTTTACCAAGCGTAATCATTTTCTCAACAACTGAACGCAATTCTTTCGCACGAGCTTCTGTCGTTTGAATACGTTCGTGTACGATTAGATCTGTCGCTAGGTCGCGAAGCATTGCTTTACGTTGTGAACTTGTACGTCCAAGTTTTCTGTATCCCATAGAAGTTTCCCTCCTTCAATCTATAAATTCGCTCAATCTTCGGTGCGTAACACTAGGTTAAGCTCGTCCAATTTCGCTTTCACTTCTTCAAGTGATTTACGGCCAAGATTTCGTACTTTCATCATTTCGTCCTCTGACTTGCTAGCAAGTTCAAGAACTGTATTGATGCCTGCACGTTTTAGGCAATTGTAAGATCTAACTGAAAGGTCAAGTTCCTCAATAGTCATCTCGAGTACTTTCTCTTTCTGATCTTCCTCTTTTTCTACCATGATTTCTGCAGTTTGTGCTTCATCTGTCATGCCGACAAATATATTTAGATGCTCAGTTAGGATTTTTGCCCCAAGTGAAACAGCTTCTTTAGGACCGATGCTACCATCTGTCCAAACATCAAGTGTCAACTTATCAAAGTTCGCCATTTGGCCAACCCGAGTATTCTCCACTTGGAAGTTAACTCGTGAAACCGGAGTGTAAATAGAGTCGATTGGAATAACGCCAATTGCGAGATCCTCACGTTTGTTTTGATCAGAAGGTGCGTAACCACGTCCACGTACAGCATACATACGCATGCGCAAGTGACCGTTTTTACCAAGTGTCGCGATAGGAAGTTCAGGATTCAACACTTCTACGTCACTATCATGTGTAATGTCCGCAGCTGTGATAACACCTTCGCCTTTCACGTCTATCTCAATCACTTTCTCTTCATCTGAATAGATTTTGAGAGCCAGTTTTTTCACGTTCAAAATAATTGATGCGACGTCTTCGACGACACCTTCAATTGTTGAGAATTCATGAAGCACACCATCAATCTGGATAGATGTAACAGCAGCTCCTGGCAGTGAAGATAGAAGGATGCGACGTAGGGAGTTTCCTAACGTATTTCCGTATCCGCGTTCAAGTGGTTCGATGATAAACTTACCGAACTTGATGTCTTCGGCGATCATAATTGTTTCAATCTTCGGTTTCTCAATCTCGATCATTCATTTACCCTCCTTCAAAACATCAATGTATAGGCCGTTCCATATTGAAATCGATTTTCATAGACGGCAAATTGCAATCGCACAATCATTGTTGACATAAATTGTGTTTCTCAATCATATGGAGAAGAAGCCATTATACACGACGGCGTTTTGGCGGGCGGCATCCGTTATGTGGAACCGGGGTAACGTCTCTGATTGCAGTAACTTCAAGACCTGCAGCCTGTAATGAACGAATTGCTGCTTCACGTCCACCACCTGGACCTTTAACAGTAACTTCCAAAGTTTTCAGACCGTGCTCCATAGATGATTTAGCAGCCGCTTCAGCAGCCATCTGTGCAGCGAAAGGTGTTGATTTACGAGAACCCTTAAAGCCTAATGCACCTGCACTTGACCAAGATATTGCGTTCCCTTGCATGTCAGTGATTGTAACAATTGTATTATTGAACGTCGAACGGATATGTGCAATACCGGATTCAATATTCTTTTTCACACGACGTTTACGAGTTTGTTGTTTACGTGCCATGTTAAGAAGATACCTCCTTTACCTATTATTTTTTCTTGTTCGCTACTGTCCGTTTAGGACCTTTACGAGTACGTGCGTTATTTTTCGTGTTTTGTCCACGAACAGGAAGTCCGCGACGATGACGGATACCACGGAAGCTACCGATTTCCATCAAACGTTTGATGTTAAGGGAAGTTTCACGTCGAAGGTCACCTTCAACTTTAAGCGTGTCCATTTGTTCACGGATTTTATCAAGCTCTGCGTCAGTAAGATCGCGAACTCGTGCGTCCTCAGATACTCCAGCTGCCGCCAATACTTTTTGAGCAGTTGTTTTTCCGATTCCGAAAATGTAAGTTAATGAAATGACTACGCGCTTATCGCGCGGAACGTCTACACCAGCAATACGTGCCATATATATTGTGCACCTCCTTCAGAATTAGCCTTGTCTTTGTTTATGTTTTGGATTTTCACAGATTACCATTACTCGGCCGCGTCTGCGAATAATTTTACATTTTTCGCACATCGGTTTTACAGATGGTCTAACTTTCATCTTACCCAACCTCCTTCAGTATTCCGGAGTTACAAAAGTTTATTTAAAACGGTATGTGATACGACCACGTGTTAAATCATAAGGCGAGAGTTCCATTGTCACTTTATCGCCAGGTAGAATACGGATAAAGTGCATACGGATTTTGCCAGATACATGCGCAAGAATCGTATGGCCGTTTTCCAGCTCTACTTTAAACATTGCGTTTGGCAGTGTTTCGAGTACGGTTCCTTCAACTTCAATTACATCATCTTTCGCCATCAACCCAGTCTCCCTTCTATATCCAATAAAGGTTCTCACCATCGAGCGGCATCAGTCGCCTTTAAAGCTTCCTTCAACATATGTCCGGATTGCATGAGTGATGTTCGAAAGAGGTCTGCCACATTCCGTTTCCCTTAAGTCCGTCCTCGACTTCTTGTTATGGAAAATCGCGTCGAAATGGACACGACTGTCCAGAATGCCGTGGATGAGTTCCCAGTTACGTTATACAGTTCTTTCCACGAAATCCATTATACCTACCAAAGCAAGAAAATGCATTTACTATGTTTCAGAACCATAACCCTGCTAAAAACCATCTAGTTGTTATACCGGGCATCATATGCTTTTGCAGCTCGTTGAAACGTCCTTCTATGCTTCTATGCTATACTGCCCAAAAAATGCGTATAATATCTAAGTTCGAAAAGGATTATTGTCCGCTTCCTTGCAGAATAACGTCCAGATCCTTGAAAACGTCTTTGATGTCTTTTTGTCCATCGATATTTACCAACACCTCTTTGGAATCGTAAAACGCCAAGAGTGGTGCAGTTTGTTTCATATTTACTTCCAGACGGTTCGTGACAGTTTCCGGATTGTCATCGGCTCGCTGATAAAGTTCTCCGCCATCCTTATCACATTTACCTTCAACCTGTGGAGGATTAAAAAGCAAATGATAGGATGTACCGCAAACTTTACAGATGCGGCGGCCTGTCAGCCTCGCGATAAGTTCTTCTTTCTCGACTTGGATATTGAGAACATGCTCAATTCTCCGACCCATGTCAGCCAAAAGCTGATCAAGTGCTTCAGCTTGTGGAACTGTACGTGGGAAACCATCGAGTAGGAATCCATTATCGCAATCGGATTTGCTTAGTCTTTCACGAACAATTCCGATTGTCACTTCATCAGGGACAAGTGCTCCCTGATCCATGAACGATTTTGCTTTGACTCCAAGTTCCGTGCCTTCTTGGATAGCAGCACGGAACATATCGCCTGTAGAAATATGAGGGGTTCCGTACTTTTCGACAATTCTGTCTGCCTGTGTACCTTTACCGGCTCCTGGCAGACCCATTAATACGATATTCATACGTATTGCACTCCCATTCATATTCACATCACATAGAGATGAACCTTTGTGATTATTACTTCATGAATCCTTTGTAATGCCTTTTCACAAGTTGTGATTCAAGTTGTTTCATCGTTTCAAGTGCAACCCCGACGACGATGATTAAACTTGTTCCTCCAATTTGCGCAGACTGTGGAAGGTTTGCGATATTGATGAAGAATATCGGCATGATTGCCACTGTAGCGAGGAATATTGCCCCCACAAATGTCAATCGATACAAAGTGCTCGTTAGGTAATTTTGTGTATTTTGTCCTGGACGAATGCCCGGGATATAAGCGCCTTGCTTTTTCAAATTATCCGCAATATTCTCCGGATTCACCTGGATGAATGCGTAGAAGTATGTGAATGCAATGATCAATATCAGGTAAAATACCATTCCAACCGGTTTCGTATAATCGAAAACGTTTGTAATTGTAGTTGTTACACTGTTAGTGCCAAAGAAGGTCGCTATTGATTGTGGTGTAATAAAAAATGCAGAAGCAAAGATTACCGGGATAACCCCTGCCGCATTAAGTTTCAAGGGCAAGTGTGTCTGTTGGCCTGCAGTCGTTTGACCTCGTCCAGTGACACGTTTCGCATATTGGATCGGAATTTTCCGTAGTGCTTCTTGGAAGTAAATAATTCCGACAGTAATCGCAATGACCAAGACGAGTAGAAGAGCCATAACTGCCAGTTTAATGAACAGTGCGTCGCCCGCATCTTGAATCTGAGTTGCGTAAAGTTGGTTGACTGCATTTGGGATTGCTGCGACGATACCAGCGAAGATTATGATGGAAATACCATTCCCAACACCTTTTGCTGTAATCTGTTCACCAAGCCATAAAAGAAATGCAGTTCCTGCCGTCAATACGATCGCGATAACCACGTATGTCGAAACACCTTCGTCTTTTATCAGCGTACCACCATACATTTGGTTGAAACCAAATGACATAGCAATTGCTTGAATAAAGGCTAGGATTATTGTGAAATACCTCGTGAACTGCGCAAGTTTCCGTCTTCCAACGTCTCCTTGTTTCGCCCATTCAGTAAATTTAGGTACGACATCCATCTGCAATAATTGCACGATGATAGATGCAGTGATGTAAGGCATAATTCCCATTGCAAGGATCGAGAAGTTCGCAAGGGCACCCCCACCAAACACGTTCAGTAAGCCAATAAGATTATTATCAGTTTGCTGTAGTGCAGTTGCATCAACGTTTGGGACTGGAATAAATGTTCCTAGTCTAAAAACAATGAGTACCAGTAGTGTGTAAAAGATTTTAGACCGTATATCTTTTACTCGCATAAAGTTGGCGATTGTCTGAAACATTAAACCACCTCGGTCTGTCCGCCCGCCTTCTCGATTGCCTCTTTAGCAGAAGCAGAGAATTTGTGAGCTTTGACAGTGATCTTTTTCTCAAGAATTCCGTTACCCAGAATCTTAATACCTGATTTAGCATTGCTCACGATGCCTGATTCAATTAGTAGCTCAGGCGTAACTTCAGTACCTTCGTCGAAACGATTAAGTGTGTCTAGGTTTACGATTGCATAATCCTTACGGTTGATGTTCGTAAAACCACGTTTAGGAAGTCTTTGGAAAAGTGGAATTTGACCACCCTCGAATCCAAGACGTACGCCACCACCCGAACGGGAGTTTTGTCCACCGTGACCTCTACCAGAAGTTTTACCAAAACCTGAACCGATTCCGCGACCAATACGCTTACGCTTAGTACGTGAACCTGCAGCAGGCTTCATAGTGTGTAATTTCATCTCATTGGCACCTCCTTATTCAAAAAATCGTAATTATAGTTCTTTAACTGTTACTAGGTGGTCTACTTTGTTGATCATGCCACGAATTGCAACATTATCTTGATGTTCGACCATTTGGTGTAATTTACGTAGTCCAAGCGCCTCCACAGTTTTACGCTGTGCTGGCTTCGAGCCGATTACACTTTTTGTAAGGGTGACTTCAAGTTTGTTCGCCATTGCATTTCCCCCCTTAACTATACAGTTCTTTCAAGGATTTACCGCGCAATTTAGCAACATCTTCAGCGCGTTTCAAATTCGATAATCCTTCGAATGTCGCACGGACCATGTTGATTGGTGTGCTTGAACCAAGTGATTTCGAAAGGATATCCGTGATGCCTGCAAGTTCTAGTACCGCACGGACAGGTCCGCCTGCGATAACTCCAGTACCTGGAGCTGCTGGTTTGATAAGGATTTTACCTGCTCCAAAATGTCCAAGCACTAGGTGCGGAGTAGTTCCTTTAACCATTGGTACAACGATTAAATTCTTCTTCGCATCTTCGATAGCTTTACGGATTGCATCTGGAACTTCTTGTGCTTTACCAGTACCAAAACCGACACGGCCATTTTTATCTCCGACAACTACGAGAGCAGTGAAACGGAAACGACGTCCGCCTTTCACAACTTTCGCTACGCGGTTAATGGTAACTACGCGTTCTTCGAATTCGCTTTTATTCTGATCATTACGACGCATGAAATGTATACCTCCTTCTTAATTAAAATTCCAGACCGTTTTCACGTGCTGAGTCTGCAAGAGCTTTCACACGGCCGTGAAATAGGTATCCGCCACGGTCAAATACTACTGACTTAACGTCCTTTTCAACAGCTTTCTTTGCGATCATCTCGCCGACTTTTACTGCTGCTGCAGTGTCTGCTTTGGATTCAGATCCGAAATCTTTTTCCATTGAAGAAGCACTTACAATCGTTACTGCATTCACGTCATCAATCAACTGAGCATAGATATGCTTGTTTGAACGGAATACGTTTAGGCGTGGACGAGCTGCAGTCCCGCTGATTTTACGACGTACGCGTGCATGACGTTTCTTACGAGTAGCATTCTTGTCTTTTTTCGTAATCATCGTGATCACTCCTTCCAGATGCCTTAAGCGGCATTATTTACCAGTTTTACCTTCTTTACGACGGACAACTTCTCCTTCGTAGCGAATCCCTTTGCCTTTATACGGCTCTGGTGGGCGTACTTTTCTGATGTTCGATGCAAGAGCACCAACGCGTTCTTTGTTGATACCACGAACAGTAATTTTAGTGTTAGCAGGAACTTCAACTTCAATTCCTTCTTCAGGTGTAAATTCAACTGGGTGAGAGAAACCAATGTTCAACACTAATTTCGAACCTTGAAGTGAAGCACGGTAACCAACACCAACTAGTTCAAGTTTGCGTTCGAAACCTTCTGAAACGCCAACCACCATGTTATTGATAAGTGAACGTGTCGTTCCATGAATAGAACGGTGTTCTTTGGATTCAGAAGGACGGATCAAAGTGATCACGTTGTTCTCCTGTTCAATTTTAATATCCGAGTTAAATGTGTTTGTAAGTTCGCCTTTAGGACCTTTAACTGTAACGAAGTTACCTTCTGCGATAGTAACAGTCACGTTTTCAGGTACCTCAATCGGCTTTTTGCCAATACGGGACATTCAAGTGCACCTCCATTCATTTGTTACGAATTACCAGACGTAAGCTACTACTTCTCCGCCTACTTGTTTAGCGCGTGCTTCTTTGTCTGTAAGTACGCCATTTGATGTAGAAACGAGGGCTATACCAAGACCGTTCAAAACTTTAGGAACTTCGCTAGTTTTAGCATAAACACGAAGACCAGGTTTTGAAATACGTTTAAGACCAGTAATAACACGTTCGTTATTTTGACCGTACTTAAGGAAAATGCGGATGATACCTTGTTTGCTATCCTCGACATATTCAACATCACGTACGAAACCTTCACGTTTCAAGATTTCTGCGATTTCTTTTTTCATGTTTGAAGCAGGTACTTCAAGCTTTTCGTGACGAACCATATTGGCGTTACGAATGCGTGTAAGCATGTCTGCGATCGGATCACTCATTGTCATTACATTTACCTCCTTCCCAAATTTAGGGGTTTACCAGCTGGCTTTTTTGACGCCAGGAATTTGTCCCTTATATGCTAACTCGCGGAAACAAATACGGCAAAGCTTGAACTTACGATATACCGAATGCGGACGACCACAACGCTCACAGCGTGTGTATGCTTGTACCGCGAATTTTGGTGTGCGTTTTTGTTTAGCAATCATTGATTTTTTAGCCACGTTTACGCCTCCCTCTTATTTACTTTTGGAACGGCATGCCGAACTGCGTTAGTAACTCATGTGCTTCTTCGTCCGAGTTTGCAGTCGTAACGATGACGATATCCATACCGCGTATTTTAGAAACTTTATCATAATCAATTTCCGGGAAAATTAGTTGCTCTTTTACGCCAAGCGTATAGTTACCGCGACCGTCGAATGCTTTTTTAGAAACACCACGGAAGTCACGTACACGAGGCAACGAAACAGCAATCAGTTTGTCTAGGAATTCATACATACGCTCACCGCGTAGTGTAACTTTCGTTCCAATAGGCATACCTTCACGAAGACGGAATCCCGCGATTGATTTCTTTGCTTTTGTGACAACAGGTTTTTGACCTGAAATAATTGTTAAGTCTTCCACTGCCGCATCTAGTGCTTTCGTGTTTTGAACAGCATCACCAACACCCATGTTAATGACGATTTTGTCGACTTTTGGTACTTGCATAACTGATGTATATTCAAACTTGCTCATAAGAGCAGGAGTGATTTCGCTTTTAAACTTTTCTTTTAAACGGCTCATCTGTTGGACCTCCTTTCATCCGTTACTTAGTTATCCAGCAATTCTCCGGATTTTTTAGCAACACGAACTTTTTTGCCATTTTCGATCTTGTATCCTACACGAGTAGGCTCGCCTGTCTTAGGATCGATCACCATGACGTTTGATACATGGATAGCTGCCTCTTGGCTGATGATTCCACCTTGAGGATTTTCCTGGTTAGGTTTCGTATGTTTCTTGACGATGTTAACACCTTCAACAAGCACACGATCCTTTTTAGGGAAAGCAACTAGGATCACACCGGTTTTACCTTTGTCTTTACCTGTGATGACCATAACTTTATCGCCTTTTTTAACATTCATTCTGTCGCACCTCCTTGATTTGGCACTATCATGTGATTAAAGAACTTCAGGAGCAAGTGAAATAATTTTCATGAAGTTGCTGTCACGAAGTTCGCGAGCAACTGGTCCGAAAATACGAGTTCCACGTGGGCTCTTGTCGTCACGGATAATAACACAAGCATTTTCATCAAATGTAATATATGAACCGTCTTTACGGCGTACTCCGCTCTTCGTGCGAACGATAACAGCCTTGACAACTTCACCTTTTTTAACAACGCCACCTGGTGTTGCTTTTTTCACCGTTACAACGACTACATCACCGATGTTTGCTACTTTACGGCCTGAACCGCCTAATACCTTAATTGTAAGTACTTCACGAGCGCCTGAGTTGTCGGCGACTTTCATACGACTTTCCTGTTGGATCATTGAGGCTACCTCCTCCCGGATTTATATACCCGAACGTTAATTAAATGATGACCGCTGTTTCGACTACTTCAAGTAGACGGAAACGTTTTGTTGCTGATAATGGACGAGTTTCCATTATACGAACAACATCTCCGATTTTAGCTTCGTTCAGCTCATCGTGGGCCTTGAATTTCTTAGAATACTTAACACGTTTACCGTATTTAGAATGTTTCTTTTGCGTTTCGATCATAACAGTAACTGTTTTATCCATTTTGTCGGATACAACGCGGCCTGTATATACTTTGCGCTGGTTACGCTCCTCAGTCATGGCTGCAACCTCCTTCATCAGTTATTTGCACTGATTTCTCTTTGACGTATAACTGTCTTCATGCGCGCAATCGATTTACGAACTTCTCGGATGCGTGCAGTGTTTTCTAATTGACCTGTCGCAAGTTGGAAGCGAAGGTTGAAAAGCTCTTCTTTCAGTGATTTCACCTTTTGCTCAATCTCTGCAGTTGTTAAGTCACGGATTTCATTAGCTTTCATTAGATTCACCACCGATTTCTTCACGTTTTACAAACTTAGTTTTAATAGGAAGTTTGTGAGATGCCAGGCGAAGCGCTTCACGCGCAACTTCTTCCGATACACCTGCTATTTCGAACATAATACGACCAGGTTTAACAACTGCTACCCAGCCTTCTACAGCACCTTTACCTGAACCCATCCGTACTTCAAGAGGCTTCTTTGTATATGGTTTGTGCGGGAAGATGTTGATCCATACTTTACCGCCACGTTTCATGTAACGTGTCATTGAAATACGTGCTGCTTCGATTTGGCGGTTTGTAATCCATGCCGAATCAAGAGCTTGTAGACCGTATTCTCCGAATTGAACTGTTGCTCCGCCTTTTGTAGTACCACGCATTTTACCACGGAATACACGACGATATTTAACTCGTTTAGGCATTAACATATTAGTTGCCTCCTTCCTCAGAGTTCTTCTGTTTCTTCACTGGAAGGACTTCTCCACGATAAATCCATACTTTAACGCCAAGCTTACCAAACGTTGTGTCTGCTTCAGCATGTGCATAATCAATATCTGCACGTAATGTATGGAGAGGGACAGTACCTTCACTATAATGTTCCGACCGAGCGATGTCAGCACCGCCAAGACGTCCAGAAACTTGTGTTTTAATTCCTTTAGCGCCAGAACGCATTGTGCGTTGGATTGCTTGTTTTTGTGCACGACGGTATGATACGCGAGTTTCTAGTTGACGAGCAATTGACTCTGCAACTAGTTTAGCGTCAAGATCCGCACGTTTAATTTCAATGATGTTGATGTGAACGCGTTTACCAGTGATGTCGTTCAACATTTTACGAAGTGTTTCGACCTCAGTACCACCTTTACCAATAACCATTCCTGGTTTAGCAGTGTGGATGCTGATGTTAACACGCTTTGCAGCACGTTCAATTTCAACTTTAGAAACAGAAGCTTCTACAAGACGTTTTTCGATGAACTCACGGATTTTCAAATCTTCGTGCAAGAGAGTCGCATAGTCTTTTTCTGCGTACCATTTAGACTCCCAGTCACGGATGATACCGACCCGTAAACCGTTAGGATGTACTTTTTGACCCACGAATTATCCCTCCTTCTTTTCAGATACCACTAATGTGATGTGGCTCGTACGTTTATTAATTGCGCTCGCACGTCCTTGTGCGCGTGGTCGGAAACGTTTCATAGTCGGACCTTCATCAACGAATACTTCGCTGATAAATAGGTTTTCGACATCCATTTCATAGTTATGTTCAGCATTTGCAATCGCTGATTTCAAAACTTTTTCTACAACCGGAGAAGCCGCTTTTGGCGTCAGGCGTAGAATCGCGATAGCTTCACCGACTTTTTTGCCTCGGATAAGATCAACGACCAAACGGACTTTACGAGAGGCAATACGGACTGTGCGGGCAGTAGCTTTTGCTTGTTGCATCAGAATAACCTCCTCTCAATTAACGTCTTGTTTTCTTATCGTCGGCGCCATGACCTCTGTATGTGCGCGTAGGTGCAAATTCACCAAGTTTGTGACCAACCATATCTTCAGTTACATAGACGGGAACGTGTTTACGTCCGTCATATACAGCAATTGTCATTCCGATGAATGTCGGGAAGATTGTTGAACGGCGTGACCATGTTTTGATAACCTGTTTTTTCTCAGATCCACTTTGTGCTTCGACCTTCTTCATTAGATGATCGTCTACAAATGGTCCTTTTTTCAAGCTGCGGCCCATGTCGGAACCTCCCTCCGTGTTTGTACTACGGTCCAATCATTGAACCGCAGTGCATTACTATTACTTCTTACGACGACGTACAATAAGCTTGTCGGATTTGTTGTTTTTCTTACGTGTTTTATAACCAAGTGTCGGTTTACCCCATGGAGTTACTGGAGACTTCATACCGATACCAGTTTTACCTTCACCACCACCGTGTGGGTGATCGTTAGGGTTCATGACAGAACCACGAACTGTTGGGCGTTTACCCATCCAACGTGAACGTCCTGCTTTACCAATGTTGATTAGTTCATGTTGCTCATTACCAACTTGACCAATTGTCGCGCGGCATACAGCAAGAATCATGCGAACTTCTCCAGATTGAAGACGTACAATAACATACTTATCTTCACGGCCAAGTAGTTGTGCAGAAGTTCCTGCTGAACGTACTAGTTGTCCACCTTTACCTGGTTTCATTTCGATGTTATGAATTGTAGTACCCATTGGAATGTTTTCTAGTGGAAGTGAGTTACCCACTTTGATATCTGATTCCGGGCCTGACATAATAGTTGCTCCAACTACAAGACCTTTTGGAGCGAGAATGTAACGTTTCTCTCCGTCTACGTAATTGATTAGAGCAATGTTAGCTGAACGGTTTGGATCGTATTCGATCGTAGCAACGCGTCCTGGTATGCCATCTTTCCGGCGTTGGAAATCGATGACACGGTATTGGCGCTTGTGGCCTCCACCATGGTGACGAACAGTAATCCTACCAGTGTTGTTACGGCCGCCTTTCCGCTTAAGCGGTGCAAGCAATGATTTTTCCGGTTTGTCAGCAGTAATCTCAGCAAAATCGGATGTAGTCATGTTACGGCGTCCGTTGGAGGTAGGTTTGTATTTCTTAATCGCCATTTGTGTTCCCTCCTTCATATAATTAGATATCTATTAGTTGTTTAACTTAGACTTCGAAAAGTTCGATGTCTTTTGAGTCAGCAGTTAGTGTAACAATCGCTTTACGGCGTCTGTTCGTATAACCAGAATGCTTGCCCATACGCTTAAGTTTACCTTTGTAATTCTGTACGTTCACTTTTTCAACTTTAACACCGAAAACTTCTTCGATAGCTTGCTTAATAAATGATTTATTAGCGCGCGTGTCAACTTCAAAAGTGTACTTTTTGAATTCCATTTGTTCAGAAGTACGCTCGGTAATGACCGGACGTTTTATAATATCACGTGCTTCCATTAACCTAGCACCTCCTCTATTTTTTGAACTGCTGCTTTAGTCATAACAAGTTTATCGTGACCGATAAGATCAAGTACGTTAATACCTGTCGCTGTTACGACACTGATTCCAGGGATGTTACGTGCAGACAAAGCCAAAGTTTCATCTAAGTCAGCTGTTACGATCAACGCTTTTCTGTTAATCGAAAGATCAGCAAGTACTTTAATAAAATCTTTTGTTTTTGGTGCATTGAATGTTAGTCCTTCAAGAACGATTACATCTTCTTCACGAACTTTCGTAGAAAGAGCTGAAAGAAGAGCCAATCTGCGGACTTTCTTCGGTAATTTGTAGCTATAGCTTCTTGGTGATGGACCGAATACGATACCACCTCCACGCCATTGTGGTGATCGGATTGAACCTTGACGGGCACGACCTGTACCTTTTTGACGCCATGGTTTACGTCCTCCACCAGCAACTTCGCCGCGACTTTTTACTTTATGATTCCCTTGACGCAATGAAGCACGTTGTTGAACCAATGCTTCGAATAAAACAGATTCGTTTGGTACGATACCAAAGATTGCTTCATTTAGTTCGATGTCTCCGACAGAAGTTCCTGCCTGATTTAATACGGATACTTTAGGCATTCCTGTTTCCTCCTTTCTTTAGTAGTCAGTTTCCTTTGATAGCGCTGCGCACTTGTAAAAGTGATTTGCGTGCTCCAGGAACGTTACCTTTAACTAGTAGCAAGTTGCGTTCAAGATCAACTCGTATAATTTCAAGGTTTTGAACTGTTACTGTTTTGCCACCCATACGACCTGGCATTTTTTTACCTTTGAATACACGTTGAGCGTCAACAGATCCGATTGAACCTGGTGCGCGGTGATGACGTGATCCGTGGGTCATAGGTCCGCGTGAATATCCGTGACGCTTGATAACACCCTGGAACCCTTTACCTTTTGATGTACCTGTGATGTCGACGATATCGCCTTCAGCAAAAGTATCAACTTTGACTTCTTGACCAACTTCGTAGCCACTAACGTCTAATTCGCGGAATTCGCGAATGAAGCGCTTAGGTGCAGTATCAGCTTTTGCAACGTGCCCTTTTTCAGGTTTGTTAGCAAGCTTTTCGCGTTTATCTTCAAATCCGATTTGGATTGATTCGTAGCCGTCTGTTTCCGTAGTCTTCTTTTGAAGAACAACGTTTTGTCCAGCCTCAATCACTGTTACCGGGATAAGATCTCCGTTTTCAGCAAAAATTTGCGTCATACCGAGTTTTCTTCCCAAGATTCCTTTGGTCATTTAGTCCACCTCCTGAATTAATGTGTGCTTTATTTAGTATCGATTAAAGTTTAATTTCAATGTCAACGCCTGATGGTAAATCGAGTTTCATTAAAGCATCGACAGTTTGTGGTGTCGGATTAACGATATCGATTAGACGTTTGTGAGTACGCATTTCGAACTGCTCGCGCGAATCTTTGTATTTATGCACCGCACGAAGAATCGTGTAGACAGTTCTTTCAGTCGGTAGTGGAATCGGACCCGATACACTAGCACCCGAACGTTTTGCTGTTTCTACGATCTTTTCAGCTGATTGATCAAGAATTCTATGATCATATGCTTTTAAACGAATACGAATCTTTTGTTTTGCCATTATTTTCCCTCCCTTGCGCCTATTTTGTTATAGACATTCTCCACGAAAATTTCCCACACACATGCCATGGCAAAGCGGCCTGGTGTGTCGGCAACCTCTCGCTTCATCGCAGTCAAAGACCAACATTCAATATTATACACATAAAAAAAGAATAACGCAAGTGCCTTGGCGAAATTCTTTTCTCAACTTTATTATTATAATTCTTTCTCTCACTCATTGCAAGTCCGAGAGTACTAACTCGGACTATTGACTACTTAATTAAAGAGCATGACTGTTACCCAACCAAACAACAACAACGGAATGTTGTAGTGAATGAATGTCGGTACACATGTATCCCATATATGATTATGTTGTCCATCGACATCAAGTCCCGCAGTTGGCCCAAGCGTAGAGTCAGATGCAGGCGAACCAGCATCACCGAGTGCCGCTGCTGTCCCAACAAGTGCAATGATGGCTAACGGACTGAATCCAAACGCCATACTAAGCGGCACGAAAATCGATGCAATAATTGGGATTGTCGCAAATGATGATCCAATACCCATTGTAACGATTAACCCGACAAGTAACATAGCGAATGCTGCCATCCCCTTATTATCCCCTAGAGCAGTGCTCGAGTATTCCACCAACTTAACAATATCTCCTGTCTCTTGAAGCACAGCAGCAAATCCATTTGCTGTAATCATGACAAATCCTACGAATGCCATCATACGCATTCCTTCATTGATTAAACCATCAGCATCTTTCCACTTAAGTGCTCCCGTAATATACAGAATCGCAATCCCAGTCACCGCACCTGCAATCATAGACTGTGTTGGTATCTGTACAGCAAGTGTGCCAATAAGTGCTAGTACTGTAAAGATGATATTTCGTGTTTTAACAACCACCTCTTCTTCAGTGATTTTTAACTGCTTGTCCTCATACTCTCTCGGCTTGCGATAAGAGAAGAAAATAGCAATTAACAGTCCTACGAACAGACCAAGAACAGGAAGTGCCATCGCTTTCGGTATGTCCGCCATATCAATCGCCATACCCGCTGCCGCCATTTGCTTAGCAAGAATTTCATGGAAGATGAAACCGTATCCATATGGAAGCAAGATATATGGTGCTGTTAACCCGAATGTCAGAACAGATGCAATGAGACGACGATCTATTTTCAACATATTTAAGACATGTATAATCGGTGGCACCAATAAAGGAATAAATGCAATATGGATTGGAATAAGATTTTGCGAGAATATGGCCATCGCTAGAAGCATTAAGACAATCAATACTTTTCCTAGTGCTGTACGATCAGGCTCCCCCTCTTTCTTCACAATCCGCAACATAGCTTCAACAAGCAATTGAGGAATGCCAGTCTTCGATATAGCTACCGCGAATCCACCAAGTAATGCATAACTAAGGGCAATTGTTGCTCCTTCACCTAGACCACCAGTAAACGAGACAATCGTTTCATCAACTGATAAGCCTCCTGTAAATCCTCCCACAATCGCACCTACAACTAGGGCTAATACAACGTTCACCCGTAATAAACTTAAAGCCAACATAACGACTATGGCGATAATAACTGCATTCATTTGTATTCCCCCTATGATTTGTTTCTTTATCCAGCTAAAGTGATGAAGCATAGTTATTAAGATAGCAGAGGATATTTCTTCTGTCAATGAATTTTTAGCGCAGCATCAGAGTCAGGATCTTCAATGAGTAATCCTTATGTTGTAGCTTGTCCATTTAACGAGATTTTATAGTTTCCTAGGCAACAAAAAAACCGCCACAAAGGGCGGTTTTAAGAAATAATTATTTAAGGATTGTTGCTACAACGCCAGCGCCTACAGTACGTCCACCTTCGCGGATAGAGAACTTCGTACCTTCTTCAAGAGCGATTGGAGCAATCAAATCGATTGTCATTTCAATGTTATCTCCAGGCATAACCATTTCTACGCCTTCAGGAAGTTCGATAACACCAGTTACGTCAGTTGTACGGAAGTAGAACTGTGGACGGTAGTTAGAGAAGAATGGAGTATGACGTCCACCCTCTTCTTTTGAAAGAACATAAACTTCAGATGTAAATTTCGTGTGTGGAACGATAGTTCCTGGTTTAGCAAGAACTTGCCCACGTTGGATGTCATCACGTGATACCCCACGAAGTAGTGCACCAATGTTGTCGCCAGCTTCTGCATAATCAAGAAGTTTACGGAACATTTCTACACCTGTTACAGTAGTAGCTTTTGGTTCTTCAACGATACCGATGATATCAACAACATCACCGATTTTAACTACTCCACGCTCAACGCGACCAGTAGCAACAGTTCCACGTCCTGTGATTGAGAATACGTCCTCAACAGGCATCATGAATGGTTTTTCAGTATCACGTGGTGGTGTTGGGATATACTCGTCAACAGCAGCCATAAGTTCCATAATTTTATCTTCATAGCCTTCGTCGCCTTCAAGCGCTTTAAGAGCAGAACCTTTAATGACAGGAATGTCATCGCCAGGGAAGTCATATTCAGAAAGAAGGTCGCGAATTTCCATTTCAACAAGCTCAAGAAGCTCTTCGTCATCAACCATGTCACATTTGTTCATGAAGACAACTAGATGTGGAACGCCTACTTGACGTGAAAGCAAGATGTGCTCACGTGTTTGTGGCATAGGGCCGTCAGCTGCAGAAACAACTAAGATTCCGCCGTCCATTTGTGCTGCACCAGTGATCATGTTTTTAACGTAATCGGCGTGACCTGGGCAGTCAACGTGTGCGTAGTGACGAGTTGCAGTTTCATACTCAACGTGTGAAGTATTGATTGTAATACCGCGTTCTTTTTCTTCAGGTGCGTTATCAACGTCAGCATAAGATGCTGCTGTTCCACCTAGTCTTTTTGCTAGAACTGTTGCGATTGCTGCAGTTAGTGTAGTTTTACCATGGTCGACGTGACCGATTGTACCAACGTTAGCATGCTGCTTGGAGCGGTCGAATTTTTCTTTTCCCATTATGGAAATCCTCCTCGAAATATAAAAGTTTTTTTGTTTTTATATAGATATAGGTGCTAAAGGGGGCCCCCTCTAACATCCCATATCTATCTATTCATTAATTTAATGGATAGCAGGCTAAAATAAAAATTATTCGCCTTTGTTTTTCTTAACAATTTCTTCTGCAACTGATTTCGGCACTTCTTCATAGTGATCGAATGACATTGAGAAGTTTCCGCGTCCTTGTGTGTTAGAACGTAGAGATGTTGCATAACCAAACATATTAGCAAGTGGAACCATTGCACGAACTACTTGTGAATTACCACGAGCGTCCATACCTTCTACACGGCCACGGCGTGATGTAACATCGCCCATGATATCGCCCATGTATTCTTCAGGAATTTGAACTTCTACTTTCATCATTGGTTCAAGTAGAACTGGGTTAACTTTTGATACAGCATTTTTCAACGCCATAGATGCAGCGATTTTAAATGCCATTTCGTTTGAGTCGACATCATGATAAGAACCGTCGAATAGACGGGCTTTAATGTCGATCAAAGGATAACCAGCGATTACACCATTATTAAGTGAATCACGGATACCCGCTTCTACTGCAGGAATATATTCACGTGGAACTGATCCCCCGACAACGTTGTTAATGAATTCGAATCCTTTTCCTTCTTCGTTAGGAGAGAATTCAATCCAAACGTGACCAAACTGTCCACGTCCACCGGATTGACGCACGAACTTACCTTCAACTTCCGCCGAAGCGCGGAATGTTTCACGATAAGATACTTGCGGAGCTCCGACGTTAGCTTCAACGTTGAATTCACGGCGCATACGGTCTACAAGAACATCAAGATGCAACTCACCCATACCAGCAATGATTACTTCTCCAGTTTCTTGGTCTGTATGTGCGCGGAATGTCGGGTCTTCCTCTTGAAGCTTAGCAAGAGCCATACCCATTTTATCTTGGTCGGCTTTTGTTTTCGGTTCAACAGAAAGTGAAATTACTGGTTCCGGGAAGTCCATTGACTCAAGAATGATCAGTGCACCAGCCTCACAAAGTGTGTCGCCAGTTCCTGTATCTTTAAGTCCAACTGCAGCAGCAATTTCTCCTGAATGTACTTCAGAAATTTCTTCACGAGAGTTCGCATGCATTTGTAGAATACGTCCTACGCGTTCACGCTTACCTTTTGAAGAGTTTTGTACGTATGATCCTGATTGAAGAACTCCAGAATACACACGGAAGAATGTCAGTTTACCTACATAAGGATCCGTCATAACTTTGAATGCAAGTGCCGAGAAAGGCTCGCTGTCGTCTGAGTGACGCTCGATTTCTTCATCAGTATCAGGATCTGTACCTTTCATAGGTGGGATGTCAAGTGGTGATGGAAGGTAGTCGATAACAGCATCAAGAACAAGTTGTACACCTTTGTTTTTGAAAGCAGTTCCGCATACAACCGGATAGAACTCAACAGCCAATGTCGCTTTACGAATCGCTTGTTTGATTTCTGCGTTTGTAATTTCATCTTCATCCAAGAATTTGTTCATAAGAGCTTCATCGAATTCAGCAACCGCTTCAATTAACTTTTCACGGTATTCTTCTGCTTGCTCACGATATTCTTCTGGGATTTCTCTTGTTTCAGCATTTAAACCTGTATCATCTTCATAGAAAACTGCTTTCATTTCAACTAAATCGATAATTGCTGCAAAAGTATCTTCTGCACCAATCGGCAATTGAATTGGATGAGCGTTTGCTCCAAGACGGTCTACAAGTGTACCTACTGAATAAAGGAAATCAGCACCAGTTTTGTCCATTTTGTTTACGAAAACTAGGCGTGGTACGCCGTAGTTAGTCGCTTGACGCCATACTGTTTCTGTTTGCGGTTCAACGCCCGATTGAGCATCAAGTACCGTTACAGCTCCATCAAGAACACGAAGTGAACGTTCAACTTCAACAGTGAAGTCTACGTGACCTGGAGTATCAATGATGTTTACGCGGTGGTCTTTCCACTCAGCAGTTGTAGCAGCTGAAGTGATTGTAATTCCGCGTTCTTGCTCCTGCTCCATCCAGTCCATTTGAGATGCACCTTCGTGCGTTTCCCCGATTTTGTGGATTTTACCAGTATAATAAAGGATCCGCTCAGTCGTTGTTGTTTTACCAGCATCGATGTGAGCCATGATACCAATGTTACGTGTATTCTCTAAGGAGAATTTTCTAGCCATGATATGATCTCCTTCCGTCTCGGATTAGAGTAGTAATGAATCGCTGAATCTTACCAGCGATAGTGAGCGAATGCTTTGTTAGCATCAGCCATTTTGTGCATTTCTTCACGGCGTTTCACAGAAGCACCAGTGTTGTTAGAAGCATCAAGGATTTCATTCGCAAGACGTTCTTCCATTGTTTTTTCTCCGCGTGTGCGTGAGTAGTTAACAAGGTAACGAAGTCCAAGAGTTGTACGGCGATCAGGACGCACTTCAACTGGTACTTGATAGTTTGCTCCACCTACACGGCGTGCTTTAACTTCAAGAACTGGCATTACATTAGTAAGTGCCGCTTCGAATACTTCAAGTGGATCTTTTCCAGAACGTTCTTTCACAAGCTCGAACGCACCATAGAGGATTTTTTGAGATGTACCTTTTTTACCGTCAACCATCATTTTATTAATAAGACGTGAAACGAGCTTCGAATTGTAAATCGGATCCGGAAGTACGTCACGTTTTGCAACAGGGCCTTTACGTGGCATGTTGTATTCCTCCTTTCAAGGTTTTTAAGCGATTTCGCTTAAATAACCATCAATCATGATTATTTTAATTAGCTTTTTTTAACTTTAGGTTTTTTAGCTCCGTACATAGAACGGCTTTGCATACGGCCAGTTACACCAGCTGTATCAAGTGCTCCACGAACGATGTGGTAACGAACACCTGGTAAGTCTTTTACGCGTCCTCCGCGAAGTAGAACAACACTGTGTTCTTGAAGGTTGTGGCCTTCACCAGGGATGTATGCATTGACTTCCAATTGGTTAGTCAAGCGTACACGTGCATATTTACGAAGAGCCGAGTTTGGCTTTTTCGGTGTCATTGTGCCAACACGCGTACAAACACCTCTTTTTTGTGGTGAGTTTACGTTTGTCATTGACTTTTTGAAGCTGTTATAGCTTTTTCCGAGTGCTGGTGATTTAGATCCCGTCACTTTTGATTTACGTGGTTTACGGACCAATTGATTAATTGTAGGCATCGGTTTTTCCTCCTTTCGAACTTCTTTTTGTAAGACCACACATCCAGGTGGTTCATTTTTGGGGTAAAAACAAAGTCTTTGTGCTTCAATGCACAAAAACTATTAATCAGTAATCGCAACCACAGCTGCACCGACTTGAATGCCACATGCATTTCCGAGTTTATCTCTCGAATCAACATACGTCACTTGAATGTCACGAAGTTTGGCTTCCTCCATTACTGGAGCAATAATCCGTTCTTCTGCATCCTGCGCAATAATAATCTCTATCACTATCCCTGCACGGATTGCTTTCACTGCCTGCTTTGTACCAATGATTGTCTTCTTTGCCTGCTCGACTTTTTCATAAGACATTTCCATATCCTCCAAAGTACAGACATCCAACTATCAACCTTTTGTATTTTATCACCTGTAAGGTAAACTGTCAACACATAAACGAAAAGTCGGGGGAGTTACTTTCGTATTCCCCCGTTTTCAGTTTAAGTTACAGAATCATAACTTACTTAGTTGTAGCTTTTTCTTTTTCTTGTTCCATTACAATATGACGGTAACGCTGCATTCCTGTTCCAGCTGGAACAAGTTTCCCGATAATAACGTTTTCTTTCAAGCCTAGTAACTCGTCCGTTTTCCCTTTAATAGCTGCATCTGTCAAGACACGAGTTGTCTCTTGGAATGATGCTGCTGATAAGAAGGATTCCGTTTCAAGTGAAGCTTTCGTAATACCGAGAATAACAGGACGACAAGTCGCTGGAATTTTATTGACTTTAAGTACTTCCGCATTCGCATCTGAGAATTGGTGAATGTCGAGTAGTGAACCTGGCAATAGATCCGTGTCCCCTGCTTCGATGATGCGCACTTTACGAAGCATTTGGCGAACCATTACTTCAATGTGCTTATCACCGATTTCAACACCCTGCATACGGTAAACTTTTTGAACTTCTTTCAAGAGATAGACTTGAACGGTAACGACGTCTTTAACAACAATCAGTTCTTTCGGATCGATAGAACCTTCTGTTATGACTTCACCTCGGTCAATCATATCACCGACATCAACTTTAAGACGGGCGTTGTATGGCGTCAGATATTTCCGCGTTTCTACTTCGCCTTCAATCGTAATTTCTTTCTGACCTTCACGTATTTCATCAATTTCAATGATTTGACCTTTGATTTCCGAAATAACTGCAACCCCTTTAGGATTACGCGATTCGAAAATTTCCTGGATACGTGGAAGACCTTGTGTTATGTCGGACCCCGCAACTCCACCTGTATGGAACGTACGCATTGTAAGCTGTGTACCCGGCTCACCGATAGATTGTGCAGCGATAATACCAACCGCTTCACCAACCTCGACTGTTTCACCTGTTGCCAAGTTAATGCCGTAACATAATTTACAAACGCCGTGCTTCGTATTACATGTGAACGCAGAACGAATTGTTATTTGTTCAAGTCCCGCATCCAAAATGGCACGAGCTGCATCAGCAGTAATCAAGCCATCTCGTTTAAGAATCAAAGCGCCTGTTTCAGGATGATAAATCGATTTCTTCGTGTGACGGCCTTCGATACGTTCATCTAGACCTTCGATTACTTCCGTTCCATCCATAAGTGCTCCGATATCCAATCCGCGATCTGTACCACAATCATCTTCACGGACAATTACGTCTTGTGCAACATCGACAAGTCGACGTGTCAAGTAACCTGAGTCGGCTGTCTTAAGAGCAGTATCCGCAAGTCCTTTACGAGCACCGTGTGTTGAGATGAAGTACTCAAGCACTGTCAGACCTTCACGGAATGACGATTTGATTGGTAGTTCAATGATTCGACCGGCCGGATTGGCCATCAGACCACGCATACCAGCAAGCTGCGTAAAGTTTGACGCGTTACCCCGGGCACCCGAGTCACTCATCATATAAATCGGGTTTGAGTGGTCAAGTGAGTCCATTAGTTTGTCTTGGATTACATCCTTAGCATGGCTCCAGTAAGAGATAACGCGATCATATCGCTCTTCCTCTGTAATGAGACCACGACGGAACTGTTGTAACACTTTATCCACTTTTGCTTGTGCTTCATGCAAGATATCATCTTTATTAGGTAGAACGACAATGTCGGATATACCAATTGTAATTCCTGCACGAGTAGAATATTTGAATCCAAGATTTTTCATGCGGTCAAGCATTCTTGACGTTTCTGTAATATGGAAACGTTTGAAGATCTCCGCAATGATATTTCCAAGGATTTTTTTCTTAAACGGTTCAATTAGTTCCTGTTCAGCAACATGCTCTTTTATATTGACAGTTCCAGATACAAAATACTTGTCTGGTGTTTCAATTTGCAAGTTGAAGTCTGACGGTTCGTTAATATACGGGAACGATTTCGGCAGAATCTCGTTGAAAATCACTTTTCCGACTGTCGTTATAAGAAGTTTTGCATTCTGTTCCTCAGTGAAAGTAGGATTATTCAAAGATCTTGCCTGAATAGCGATACGTGAATGAAGATGCACGAAACCGTTATGATAAGCAATTAGTGCTTCATCCGCATCACGGAATGAAGTACCTTCTCCTGACGCGCCTTTACGTTCCAGTGTAAGGTAATAGTTTCCTAAAACCATATCCTGAGAAGGCGTAACGACTGGTTTTCCGTCTTTCGGGTTCAAAATGTTTTGTGCTGCTAGCATAAGTAGACGCGCTTCCGCTTGTGCTTCTGCGGATAACGGAACGTGGACTGCCATTTGGTCACCATCAAAGTCAGCGTTATAAGCTGTACAAACCAGTGGGTGAAGCGTAATCGCACGTCCTTCTACAAGGATTGGTTCGAATGCTTGAATACCAAGTCGGTGAAGAGTCGGGGCACGGTTCAATAAGACCGGATGCTCCTTGATGACTTCTTCAAGAACGTCCCAAACTTCTGAATGGAGGCGTTCAATTTTACGTTTGGCACTCTTAATGTTGTGCGCAAGACCTCGTTCAACGAGTTCTTTCATAACAAACGGTTTAAACAGTTCAATCGCCATCTCTTTCGGCAGACCACACTGATACATTTTCAGGTTAGGTCCTACGACGATAACGGAACGACCAGAATAGTCAACACGTTTTCCTAGTAAGTTTTGACGGAAACGTCCTTGCTTACCTTTCAACATATGAGAAAGGGATTTCAATGGACGGTTACCAGGTCCTGTAACCGGACGGCCACGACGACCATTATCGATGAGCGCATCGACTGCTTCTTGCAGCATCCGCTTCTCATTCTGAACAATGATTCCTGGTGCTCCTAAATCTAATAGGCGTTTCAATCTGTTGTTCCGGTTGATGACCCTTCGGTACAGGTCGTTCAAGTCGGATGTTGCAAATCGTCCACCATCAAGTTGGACCATCGGGCGAAGCTCCGGCGGGATGACTGGTAACACTTCAAGAACCATCCATTCAGGCTTATTGCCCGAGTTACGGAAAGCTTCAACAACCTCTAGGCGCCTGATTGCACGCGTACGACGTTGCCCTTGAACTGTTTTCAATTCTTCTTTCAAGAACTCCATCTCTTTTTCAAGATCGATAGCTGCAAGAAGACGTTCAATTGCTTCAGCGCCCATGAGCGCTTGGAATTTAGAACCATACTTTTCGCGGTAGATACGGTATTCCCGTTCAGAAAGCAGTTGCTTTCTTTCAAGCGGAGTATCCGCAGGGTCAACGACTACATAAGACGCGAAATAGATAATTTCCTCCAGAGCACGTGGTGTCATATCAAGGATAAGACCCATTCGGCTTGGAATTCCTTTGAAGTACCAAATATGTGTAACTGGAGCTGCTAGTTCAATATGTCCCATACGTTCACGGCGGACTTTTTGACGCGTCACCTCTACTCCACAACGGTCACAAACGACGCCTTTATAACGAACGCGTTTATACTTTCCGCAATGACATTCCCAATCTTTTGTAGGTCCAAAAATACGTTCACAGAACAGACCATCTTTTTCGGGTTTCAATGTTCGGTAGTTAATTGTTTCCGGCTTTTTCACTTCACCATATGACCATGAACGGATCTTATCAGATGAAGCAAGCCCTATCTTCATATACTCAAAATTGTTTACATCTATCAAGGAGCCTACCTCCCTCTAGTCTTATCGCTGCAATTGGCTTTTCCGAGCAAGCGCACACTTTATATTCAAAAGATAAAGGGGAAAACGTTAATTTCCCCTTAGATTCATTTATATCATTCACTAGGCTAATCAAACAGGCTGATTTTCTTTTATAAGATTCAAAGCATCTGTTGGTTGCATATCATCGTCTTCATCAAGATCGCGTAACTCGATTTCTTCAAAATCAATCGATAGCATCTTAACATCCAAACCAAGACTTTGAAGTTCTTTTATAAGAACTTTAAAGGATTCTGGAACACCTGGTTGTGGAACACTTTCACCTTTAACAATCGCTTCGTACGTCTTCACGCGTCCTACGACGTCATCCGACTTCACAGTCAGAATCTCTTGAAGCGTATAAGCTGCCCCATAGGCTTCGAGTGCCCACACTTCCATCTCACCGAAACGTTGCCCACCGAACTGAGCTTTACCGCCCAGTGGTTGCTGTGTGACGAGAGAGTATGGTCCTGTTGAACGGGCGTGAAGTTTATCGTCGACCATGTGGGCCAGTTTGATAATATACATGACACCGACTGATACACGGTTATCGAAAGCTTCTCCTGAACGACCGTCATACAGAATAGTTTTTCCGTCACGATCCATCCCGGCTTCTTCCATCGTTTCCCAAACATCCTGTTCGTTCGCCCCATCAAATACAGGAGACGCCATATGGATGCCGAGAGTACGAGATGCCATGCCAAGATGCATTTCAAGAACCTGTCCGATGTTCATACGTGATGGAACACCAAGCGGGTTAAGCATGAGGTCAATTGGTGTGCCGTCCGGTAAATAAGGCATATCCGCTTCAGGTAAGATGCGGGAAATAACCCCTTTGTTTCCGTGACGTCCAGCCATTTTGTCCCCAACGGAAATTTTCCGTTTTTGAACGATGTATGCGCGGACCAATTGGTTAACGCCCGGTGGCAATTCATCGCCATCTTCACGATTAAATACTTTCACATCTAGAACGATCCCACCCGCGCCATGCGGTACTTTGAGGGATGTATCACGGACTTCACGTGCTTTTTCACCAAAAATAGCATGTAAAAGTCTTTCTTCAGCAGTCAGTTCAGTTACGCCTTTCGGAGTCACTTTCCCAACAAGAATATCACCATCACGAACTTCGGCTCCGATACGAATAATTCCACGGTCGTCCAAGTTACGAAGCGAATCTTCACCAACGTTCGGAATGTCGCGCGTAATTTCTTCAGGACCAAGTTTCGTATCTCTCGCTTCAGATTCGTATTCTTCGATATGGACCGAAGTATAGACATCATCTTTCACAAGACGTTCGCTCATGATTATCGCATCTTCATAGTTGTAGCCGTCCCATGTCATAAATGCCATCAGAACGTTACGACCAAGCGCTAGCTCTCCTTGCTCCATTGAAGGACCATCTGCAAGAATATCAAGAGGTTTAACACGATCCCCTACACTACAAATTGGACGTTGGTTATAACATGTCCCTTGGTTCGAACGGATAAAGTTTTCAAGACGGTATATTGTAAGATCGCCTTTTACTTCTTTTCCATCAACTGTTTCAATACGACGAACACGAATTTCTCTAGCCTCGACATGTTCGACAATTCCATCAAACTTCGCAAGTACAGCTGCACCTGAATCGCGTGCTGATATGTGTTCCATACCAGTTCCTACGAAAGGTGATTCCGGATTGAGAAGAGGGACTGCTTGACGTTGCATGTTCGCTCCCATAAGGGCACGGTTCGAGTCATCATTCTCAAGGAATGGAATACATGCTGTTGCCGCAGAAACTACTTGTTTAGGCGAAACGTCCATGTAGTCAATTTGTTCGCGTTTAAAGACAGTGTTATCCCCTTGGAAACGACCGACGACTCCTTCACTAACAAAAGAACCATCTTCTGCAAGTATTGCGTTTGCTTGTGCTACGACGTAATTATCTTCTACATCCGCAGTCAAGTAATCGATTCTAGAAGTGACCCGACCAGAGATAGGATCAACTTTTCGATATGGCGTTTCAATAAATCCGAACTTATTCACTTTCGCAAACGTAGAGAGTGAGTTAATCAGTCCGATATTCGGTCCCTCTGGTGTTTCAATTGGACACATACGTCCGTAATGGGAGTAATGCACGTCACGTACTTCCATTCCTGCACGTTCCCTTGTCAAACCACCAGGTCCAAGTGCAGACAGCCTGCGTTTATGTGTTAATTCGGCAAGCGGATTCGTCTGATCCATGAACTGAGAAAGTTGAGAACTACCAAAGAACTCTTTAATAGATGCGATAACGGGGCGAATATTAATCAGCTGTTGCGGTACGATTGACTGCGTATCATTAATGGACATACGTTCTTTTACGACACGTTCCATACGAGAAAGCCCGATACGGAACTGGTTTTGAAGAAGTTCACCCACTGAACGTAGACGACGGTTACCGAGATGATCGATATCATCCGTGTTACCCACACCATGAAGAAGGTTGAAGAAATAACTAATTGAAGCAACGATATCTGCCGGCGTTACATGCTTGATAGAATCATCGACATACGCGTTCGATATTACGTTGATTACTTGTTTTTCTTCACTTTTCGGAGAATAAATTTTGATGGACTGGATTGTTATTTTTTCGTCAAGAACTCCACTTGCATGAGTGATCTCTTCGAAACCGATTCCTTTTTCCAAATGCGGAAGAAGACGGTCCAATGCACGGCGATCGATGAGTTGGTCTTTTTCAAGCAGAATTTCACCAGTTTCAGGGTCGACAAGTGTTTCAGCGACAACCTGGTTGAACAAGCGATTTTGTGCATGAAGCTTCTTATTCATCTTATAGCGACCTACATTCGCTAAATCATACCGTTTTGCATCAAAAAATCGTGAGAACAAAAGGTTCTTCGCGCTATCTAGTGTTGGTGGCTCACCTGGACGAAGACGTTCGTATATCTCAAGCAATGCTTTTTCAGAGCTTTCAGTGTTGTCCTTTTCAAGTGTGTTGCGCAAATACTCATTATCACCGATTAAATCAATGATTTCCTGGTCGGATGAGAATCCGAGTGCACGAAGGAGTACTGTAACTGGCAACTTACGTGTCCGATCAATACGGACGTGAACAACATCTTTTGCATCTGTTTCATACTCAAGCCAAGCACCGCGATTCGGAATAACAGTTGCACCGAAACCACGTTTACCGTTTTTGTCCGTTTTATCACTGTAATAAACACTTGGAGACCGGACGAGCTGGGAGACAATTACCCTCTCCGCACCATTAATAACAAATGTACCATTTTCTGTCATGAGCGGGAAATCACCCATAAAGACATCTTGCTCTTTTACTTCTTCCGTCTCTTTATTGTGGAGACGAACTTTTACACGTAGCGGCGCTGCAAACGTTACATCACGCTCTTTCGATTCCTCTACAGGGTATTTAGGATCCCCAAGAGTATAATCGATGAACTCCAACGATAGATTTCCCGTAAAGTCTTGAATCGGAGAAATATCGCGGAACATATCCAGCAGTCCTTCTTCTAAGAACCACTCATAAGATGCCGTCTGGATTTCAATCAGATTCGGCAGATCGAGCACTTCGCTGATCCGTGCGAAACTTCTCCGCTGACGGTGTTGACCATACTGAACTAAATGACCTGTCAACTCTTTCACCCCTTATAAAACAATATTAGTTCTTTGCGAAACCACAAAAATAGTGTATGATGTCGAAAAAAACAAAAAGAAAACGAGTTCTGGCAAGAGCTCATTTTCGGTTTTACCATCTTTATACATTGTCAGTATGCCTTTCATTTCCATTATTCATGCAAAAGGGCATACGACCGCACTATAATAATTTATGCATTTTATAACATTACCATATCAATACTATCGAGTCAATTTTTTTCAACTCTTAAAATATAATACCCCTTCTTCTTAACGACTGTCTCAACATTGCCGAATAGCCCTGTTAAACAATCTATCGTCGAAGGTGCACCCTGTTTCTTTTGAATGACGATCCACAACTCACCGCCAACTTTAAGTTTCGAAAAAGCGCCTTCGTAGAATTTGAATACCGTCTCTTTTCCTGCACGGATAGGCGGATTCGTCAAAATTGCAGCAAACCCCTCTGCCGTGACATCGGATAATGCATCACTTGGATAAATCTCTGCATTTGAAATGCCGTTTTGTTTTGCATTATGCGCAGCAAGAGCGAGTGCACGTTCATTCACGTCGACCATGTGAACGCTCCGTTCCGGAAAAGATGCGGCAATCGACAAACCAATTGGACCATACCCACAACCAATATCGAGAATTAAACCTTCCGTTTCCGGCAAGACAAAAGCCTCAGCTAAAAGTTGCGAACCAAAATCCACTTCACCTTTACTAAACACGCCAGCATCCGTTTTAAATCGAAATGTTTTTCCGCGTAACTCTGCAGACCATTCTTTTGGATCACTCTTCACTTTCGGATTTTCCGAGTAGTAATGTTCAGACATACCAGTCTTCCCCCTCGTATAGAGACTTGAAACGCAAAAAAATAAGATAGCTTACGTACACTATCGGTTAGATGACCTGCTTGTCACAAGTTCAGATAAAAAAACGAAGAAAAGCTTGCCCAAATCCGACAAGCTTTTCTTCATTATTCAAAAATTACTTAACTTCGACGCTTGCGCCTACAGCTTCAAGCTTCGCTTTGATTTCTTCAGCTTCATCTTTAGTTACGCCTTCTTTGATTGCTTTTGGAGCTTCATCAACAACTGCTTTCGCTTCTTTCAAGCCAAGGCCTGTAATTTCGCGAACTGCTTTGATAACTTTGATTTTTTCTTGTCCAGCAGCAGTAAGAATTACTTCGAATTCAGTTTGCTCTTCTTCAGCAGCAGCACCAGCACCAGCCATTGCAACAGGTGCAGCAGCAGTTACGCCAAACTCTTCTTCGATTGCTTTTACAAGGTCGTTTAGTTCAAGTACTGTCATTTCTTTGATCGCTTCAAGGATGTTTTCTTTAGTCATTATAATTTCCTCCTAATATTCTTTTTTTGTCGGGCTTAACCCGCAAGTGGTATTTCAGGCTGCTTTATTAAGCGCCTTGTTCTTCTTTTTGCTCTGCAACTGCTTTTGTTGCAAGCGCAAAGTTGCGCATTGGAGCTTGAAGTACGCTGAGAAGCATAGATAGTAGACCTTCGCGTGACGGAAGTTCCGCCAATGCTTTAATGTCTGCTTCTGATGCAAGTAGACCTTCGATTACGCCAGCTTTAATTTCAAGCTTATCGTTTTTCTTTGCAAAATCGTTAAGGATTTTTGCAGGAGCAACAACGTCTTCGTTTGAAAATGCAATCGCATTAGGGCCTGTTAGATGTTCGTTCAACCCTTCAAGTCCTGCAGCTTCAGCAGCACGGCGTGACATCGAGTTTTTATAAACTTTGAAGTCGATACCTGCTTCACGAAGTTGTTTACGAAGTTCCGTAACTTGACCTACAGTCAGACCACGGTAGTCGACAACAACAACAGATGCTGCTGATTTCAACTTATCAGTAATTTCACCAACTACTGCTTGTTTAGCTTCTAATACTGTGCTCATTTGGACACCTCCTAAAAAGTTTGGGTCACTTATACCGGTATGAAAAGCCCTCAATCTACCTAAGTAGACTGAGGGCTGAAAAGTCGTCATCTTTTAAAAGAAAAAGAGCGTCTTGTCCTCGGCAGGAATATTTAAGCGGCATGCGCTCCTGCTGTCTACGGTACAAATGGTTATATTCACAACAAAAATCATCTTATCAAAAGATTATCTGTTTGTCAATATTATTTATTTACTGCTACGCTTGAAGGATCAACTTTTACAGAAGGACCCATTGTCGTCGTAATGTTAACCGACTTCATGTATGTTCCTTTTGCAGTAGCTGGTTTCGCTTTAAGAACAGTTTCAAAAACAGTTGCGAAGTTTTCCGCAAGTTTAGCATCGTCGAATGAAACTTTTCCGATTGGAGCGTGGATGATTCCAGCTTTGTCCGCACGGTATTCAACTTTACCTGCTTTGATTTCTGCTACAGCTTTCGCTACGTCAAATGTTACTGTACCTGTTTTCGGGTTAGGCATAAGTCCTTTTGGTCCAAGAACACGACCAATTTTCCCTACTTCACCCATCATGTCAGGAGTTGCAACGATAACGTCAAAGTCAAACCAACCTGATTGAATTTTAGCGATATATTCAGCATCGCCTGCATAGTCTGCACCAGCAGCTTCAGCTTCTTTAAGTTTTTCGCCTTTAGCAAAAACGAGAACGCGTTGAGTTTTACCAGTACCGTTTGGAAGTACTACTGCCCCACGGATTTGTTGGTCATTTTTACGAGTGTCGATTCCAAGACGGAATGCAACTTCGACAGTTGCGTCGAAATTAACTGTGCTTGTTTTTTTCGCAAGTTCGATCGCTTCAGTAGCGCCGTATGCTTTCATGTGTTCAACTAGCTTTGCAGCTTCTGTGAACTTTTTACCTTTTTTAGCCATTTAATATTTCCTCCTCGATTGTGGTTTTAACGGGTTAAACCTCCCACGAATAAGGGTTGCGCGCTCCGGAGAACAAGCGCAACCCCCACTACAAACAACTATTGATTTATAAAATCAAGATCAGTCTTCGATCGTGATTCCCATACTGCGAGCAGTACCTTCAACCATTGCCATCGCTGCTTCAACTGACGCCGCGTTTAAATCTTCCATCTTTTGTTCTGCTATTTCGCGAACTTTATCACGTTTCACAGTAGCAACTTTCTTTTTATTCGGTTCACCTGAACCTTTTGTAAGATTAGCTGCAACCTTCAGCAAAACTGCTGCCGGTGGAGTTTTTGTAATAAAAGTAAATGAACGGTCTTCGAATACAGAGATTTCAACAGGAATAATAAGACCTGCTTGATCTGCAGTACGCGCATTGAATTCTTTACAGAATCCCATGATGTTCACACCTGCTTGTCCTAACGCCGGTCCAACTGGCGGAGCCGGATTCGCTTTCCCTGCAGGAATTTGCAATTTAACAACCTTAATGACTTTTTTAGCCACGAGACACACCTCCTTAAGTCCGTGATGTGGTAATAGGGTTGCCCCTCCCACTCATATGTGCCTGCCGACTTACGTCGGTAGAATTTGATAGTTCGTCCAGACCATTTGTTTACAGTCTGACCTTTGAAATGATACCACTATTTCACGATATATGCAAGTGGTAAACGTTTATATTTTTTGTACTTGTTCGAAGTCGAGTTCCATATTTGTCTCTCGGCCGAACATATCGACAGATACTTTCACTTTACCTTTATCTTCATCAATTTCTTCCACTTTACCTTGGAAGTTCGCAAATGGCCCTTCAAGTACTTCAACCATTTCGCCAAGCGCGAAGTCAATTTCAACTTTACGCTCTTTAACACCCATTTGTTTGAGGATGAATTCGACTTCTTCAGGAAGTAGCGGTGTCGGTTTTGCGCCGCCGCCTGACGAACCGATGAAACCCGTCACGCCCGGCGTGTTACGTACAACATACCAGGAATCGTCCGTCATAATAATTTCCACAAGAACATAACCTGGGAACGTTTTTTTCAGGACCGTGCGTTTTTTACCATCTTTGAAATCCGTTTCTTCTTCTTCCGGGATGACAACTCGGAATATCTTGTCAGACATACCCATCGTTTCAACACGTTTTTCCAGATTGGCTTTCACCTTATTCTCATAACCGGAGTACGTATGAACGACGTACCAATTTTTTTCCATATCCATAGTGACGAGGACTAAACGTCCGTCCCTCCTTTTTCCCTACAATTAAATAAAAACGCAAGCGCCTGGATTAAAGAGACGCTGGAGTTTAGGCAATTGAAAAATCCCGTTCATACTGTCAGACGGGATATTTTTCAAGGGGAATATTTATAGTGCTTTTATTATAACGCAATGTACCATTCCAACACTCGTGAAATGCCAAGGTCAACAAGTCCGAAGTAGACTGCCATGAAAACGACTGTCGAAAGAACAACAATTGTGTAACGCGTTAATTCTTTACGTCTCGGCCAGCTGACTTTTCTCATTTCCGAGCCAACGTCTTTGAAAAAACCAGTTAACTTGCTCATTATACCGTAAACCTCCGAATATAAGTATGATCCTGCTTCCTAACTAACCGCTTCATGCCGTTTGCCTATGCAATGTATGTGCATTGCAATGCCTGCAAAACTTTTTAATCGACAAACGTTCTGTTGGCTTATCTTTCCGTGCCGGCACGGAATAGTTTCGTGATCCGCATGTATCGCAACTTAAAATAATTTTTTTAGACATTCCCTCACCCCTTACGACTCAATGTTCTAAATCCGAAAAGAGTCGAGGTAACGCATGTTAAAATGCGCTAGGAGCAGAGATAAAAGCTGATAAATAGTGCTGCAACCTTATGTCCCCTGACTTCTTGAACATCTTCTCATAGTCTTGCTAAAGGGTACCATCTACCATTCATGATGTCAATACAAGGGAAATGGACGTCTACCGCACTGTATCAACTTGCATATACCGCTCGAGTTTACGTTTTATCCTCTGAAGCGCATTGTCTACAGACTTAACTTGCCTGTTTAGCTCCTCGGAAATTTCCTGATAAGACTGGCCGTCTAAGTACAGTGCCAGTACTTGCTTCTCAAGACCACTTAGTACTTTGTTCATTTCATCTTCCATTTGAACAAAATCTTCCCTGTGAATCATGAGGCCTTCAGGATCATCCAATACTGGCCCGGCTATTACGTCGAGCAATGTGCGATCGGACTCTTCGTCAAATACCGGCTTGTCCAATGACACCGACGTATTAAGCGGGATATGCTTCTGCCTTGTCGCAGTTTTAATAGCCGTGATAATCTGCCGCGTGATGCAAAGTTCCGCAAACGCCTTGAATGAACTCAATCGATCCTCTTTAAAATCACGAATTGCTTTGTACAGGCCGATCATACCTTCTTGAATGATATCTTCCCGGTCTCCACCGATAAGAAAGTATGAGCGCGCTTTCAATCTAACAAAAGATTGGTACTTCCTAATAAGGAAATTAAGCGCATCCGTGTTACCTTCGTGGATGATTGCTATGATTTCCCCGTCGGATAATCCGGTGAAATCCGATATGCTGCCTTCAACGTATGTTTTCTCCACCACCTGGATCACCCCGGTTCGTTATCACTATTATATAACAAGTATACCGTATGGGAAATTTTTACGTCAACCGTTCATTTCATTCCTCGTCGCCATTTTTCAAATATTTCAGCAACTTCGTCAGTTAAAGGAATCTTCGAAAGCGGCCGCTGCCCTTGGATTGCCTTCACTTTTGCCGTAATGAGATCATCGATTTTATTTACTTCAAGTTCTAGCTCACGAGCTGACTTTCGGAGTGCACCATGCGCAAAAATGACCCATTGTTCTGTCAAATCTGATGTAGCTACATGAATTTGTACCCGTCTCCCCTTCAATTCAGAGACGAGCTTTTCAATTCTTTCATCAGCTGTTTCTTTTTCCCGAGTAAAGACAATCTCAACATTGTGATGCCGTTTCTTTTTTTCAATACCTGGCACAAGATGCGCATCAAAAATAATAATGACCCGCCACCCTGTATGCGCCTTGTACTCTGCCATTCTTTCGATCAAACGGTCACGTGCATCTGCGAGCTTTTTCCGCTTCATCCCGCCCAGTTCCTCCCATGCTCCGATGATATTGTAACCATCGACTAGGAGTATATCTGTTGTCATCTGCCAGACGTATGCGGTTGACGCTTGCGCAGTACCTCGTACATAAGAAGGGAGGCTGCTACAGACGCGTTCAATGATGTAACATGCCCAACCATCGGTAAATGATAGAGGAAATCGCATTTCTCTTTCAAAATACGCGACATTCCTTTCCCTTCACTTCCAATAATGATAGCAAGCGGAAGAGTCGCATCCATTAGTCTGTAATCCACCGATTTAGCAGCATCTGTCCCCGCAATCCAAACACCACGTTTTTTCAGGTCCTCCACCGTTTGCGAAAGATTGTTCACACGCACGACAGGGATATGTTCGATTGCACCAGTGGATGACTTTGCAACAACACCCGTCAACCCGACAGCACGGCGTTTTGGTATAATGACTCCGTGAACACCCGACGCGTCAGCTGTCCGTAATATGGAGCCCAGATTATGAGGATCTTCAAGTTCATCAAGAATAAGGAACAATGGATCTTCTCCACGCTCGGTTGCAACAGTAAATAGATCTTCGAGTTCCGCATATTCGTAAGCCGCAACCGAAGCGACAATCCCTTGGTGATTTACATCAAGCAAACCATCCAACTTTTGTTTCGGGACCGCCTGCACGATAATTCCTGCTTTTTTTGCCAACGATAGGATTTCACCGATGCTTTTCATATTAAGTCCTTCAGCAACCCATATCTTATTTAATTCCCTACCCGAGCGCAGTGCTTCTACAATTGGATTTTTCCCGCCGATTAATTCAGATTCAACTTCATTTTCGTTTTCATGTTCATTCATTTTGACTCTTCCTCCTTCGGCATTTCAATAAATCGAATTGCCTCACTGATTATTTCTTGCACGCGTTCTGTTCTTCCTAATAAGTGTGAATAACCGATGACCGCTTCAAAGCCTGAACTGTAATTGTACGTTACGACATCCGTATTTTTAGGTACTGAACCAGATTTCGCATTGCGGCCACGTCTCATGACCGCCTCTTCTTCTTCCGTCAGAAAGCCTGATGCCTGCATCATCTTGAGTGTAGCTGCCTGTGATTTCGCGGAGACATAATGCGTTGCTTCTCTGTGCAGCACATTCGGTTTTACACGCCCCGAACGCAAAAGGTGCTCCCGTATCGCCTGTTCGTACACCGCGTCGCCCATGTAGGCAAGAGCCAGTGCTTTTATTTGTTTCACATCTATATCACGTAAGTTATATACGTTGCTCATCCTCTTTTCCAGCGCATGCCTTGTGCTGTATCTTCTAGAATGATACCTTGCGCTTTCAATTCATCACGAATTTCATCCGAACGCTTGAAGTCTTTGTTACGGCGAGCTTCGAGTCGTTCTTCGATTAACGCTTCGACATCTTCATCCAACAGTCCTGTTTCTTCGTCCATCGGCAATCCAAGAACCGTCAGTAGTCCGTCAAATGTGCGGATGAAATGCTCTAGCACATCGGATTGTGTGTTTTTTTCTACTAAATAGACGTTTGCCAGTTTCGCTAATTCGAATACCGATGCGATAGCGTTTGCTGTGTTAAAGTCATCATCCATTGCCACTTCAAAGTCGTTCTTGATTTCATCCACTTTATGAATCCAGATATCTTTCTGATCGCCGAGATCCGCAGACGTCGCAAGTCGGTGCTTCAAATTATTGTACGCTGTACGGATACGCGCAAGTCCATTCTCTGCACTGACAACAAGATCTTGCGAGAAATTGACTGGGTGTCTGTAATGAACTGACAATATAAAGAAGCGAAGTACTTTCGGATCAATCTGCTTCCTAATATCATTCACAAGAACAAAATTGCCAAGTGATTTAGACATTTTTTCGTTGTCGATATTAATGTAACCATTGTGCATCCAATAGCGCGCAAATTGTTTGCCTGTCATCGCTTCGGATTGCGCAATTTCATTTTCATGATGTGGAAACGTTAAATCTTGGCCACCTGCGTGAATATCTATTGTATCGCCAAGGTGTTCTCTTGCCATAACAGAACATTCGATATGCCAGCCCGGACGTCCCAATCCCCATGGACTTTCCCATGAAATTTCGCCAGCCTTAGCAGCTTTCCATAAGGCAAAGTCCAGTGGATTTTCTTTCTTGATGCCCTCTTCGATACGTGCACCGACCTTCAACTCATCCGTCGATTGGTGGGACAACTTTCCGTAGCCTTCAAATTTCTGCGTACGATAGTAGACATCCCCTTGCGATTCATAAGCGAAACCTTTATCGATTAGTACTTTCACGAATTTGACGATGTCTTCGATATGATCCGTCACACGCGGATGTACGTCAGCCTTACCGCAACCGAGCGCTGAAACATCTTCAAAGTAAGCAGCGATGAAGCGGTCTGTTAGCTCGCCGACCTCTTCCCCTAGTTCATTAGCCGCTTTAATAATCTTGTCGTCAACGTCCGTGAAATTCGAAACGTACGTTACATCATACCCTCGATATTCAAGGTAGCGTCTCACTGTATCAAAAGCGATAACCGGACGCGCATTTCCGATATGAATGTAGTTGTAAACAGTGGGACCGCAAACGTACATTTTTACTTTGCCCTCTTCCAATGGAATGAAAGGCTCTTTTTTGCGTGTCAGCGTATTGTAAATTTGAATTGTCATGATAAATCTCCTTCCTTTACTTTGGAAACATTTAAATGTTCGAGCCTATTTTTCAATTCACTAATTTCATCTTCAAGTGTCTGGCATCTATCTGCCACAGGATCCGGCATGTCACGGTGATCATGTTTACTCTTCACTCTAACACCGTTCGAAATGACGACTTTCCCCGGAATACCTACAACCGTCGATTCCGGCGGGACGTCTTTCAGGACAACTGAACCCGCTCCTACTTTACTACCTTCACCGATTGTTATGGAACCGAGCACTTTAGCACCCGATGCAACAAGTACATTATCATGAAGTGTCGGATGCCGCTTGCCGCTTTCTTTACCTGTACCACCAAGAGTCACGCCTTGGTAAATAGTGACGTCGTTGCCGATTTCACATGTTTCCCCAATTACAACACCCATTCCATGATCTATGAAAAACCTACGCCCTATTTTTGCACCAGGATGAATTTCAATACCTGTGAAAAATCGGCTAATTTGCGAAACGAGCCGTGCCAAAAACAACAACTTCCGCTTATATAAAGCATGTGCAATACGATGAGACCATAATGCGTGTAAACCTGAGTAAGTTAGAACAACTTCAAAAACAGTACGTGCTGCCGGGTCCTGTTCAAATATACATCGAACGTCTTCTTTCATTCTCTGAAACAACTCGTTCCCCCCTATAATTTCTGTGTCTAACTCCAGCGACCAAATGCTCGGGTCATAAGCCAGCCCTACTACGCGGGATAGTGCTCCGCTTCGCAGGTCCGTCTTATGCCTGTCACGGGCCTACAGGATGTAGGTCATGCAGTGGAGAGGGATTGAACTACATCCCTCTTTGTTGCCAAGGCCAGCATGAAGCTGGTCATGCAGTCGTTGCGACAGGACGTCGCGATTTTAGACTGCCTTCCTCTTAAGTGGCGCACTTAAGCTGCGTTCATTTGTAAAGGCCGCTTCCGCTTTTCTTGTCTAGCTACACCGGCCAGATGCTCGGGTCATAAGCCAGCCCTACTACGCGGGATAGTGCTCCGCTTCGCAGGTCCGTCTTATGCCTGTCGCATCTACACGGCCGATTTCGCTTTTCTCATAAAAAAAATACGTCCCCGTCAAATAAATGACAGAGACGCATTGAATGCGCGGTTCCACTCCGCTTGGAAGGTGTTGGCCTTCCCGCTTGACGCCTATAACGCTGGCGATGCGTCCGGCCTACTTATACTTTCGGCACAGCACTCAAAGGGGCATTTCCACATTACAGAGGCACAGATCATTTACAGCCGATGATGATCCTCTCTGAAGAGCTTGCAATGTGTACTTATCCTTTTCTACGGTTTAGTTATTAACTTTCATTTTACATTTCAAACGATGAAAGTCAACGTTATTGTTTTGCGTATTTAGCGACTCGTTCAATTGTTTTTTCTTTCCCAATCAATGCAATAGATGCCTGTAATTCAGGTCCATGCATTTGACCAGTTGTTACAACACGAATCGGCATAAATAAGTTTTTCCCTTTATGGCCCGTTTCCTTTTGAACTGCTTTAATCGCGTCTTTAATAGATGCAGCATCGAATGTTTCTAGTGCTTCTAGCTTTTCTTTGAATGCAGCCATTACCTCAGGCACTTGCTCCCCAGCGAGTACAGCTTGGGATTCTTCATCATATTCAATCTCGTGATCGAAAAACTGGGCAGATAATTCAACAATTTCCGCACCAAAGCTTAACTGATCCTGATAAAGAGCGATTAAATCATGTGCCCATGCAGCTTCTGATTCAGTCATTTCTTTATTGATGAGACCGGCATCTTGCAGATGTGGCAATGCAAAATCAATTACTTCTTCAAGATTCATCTTTTTCACGTATTGATTGTTCGTCCATGTCAGTTTTTGTTTATCGAACATGGAAGGGGATTTAGATAGACGGCTTACGTCAAACATCTTGATAAGTTCTTCGTGCGTGAAAATCTCCTCTTCTCCACCCGGCGACCAGCCAAGCAGCGCAAAGAAGTTGAACATTGCTTCAGGGAGATACCCAAGATCTTTATATTGAGAGATGAATTGAATGATCGATTCATCACGTTTTGAAAGTTTTTTACGGTCTTCGTTGACGATGAGTGTCATGTGGCCGTATTGCGGAGACTGCCAGCCAAAGACGTCAAAAATCATCAATTGTTTTGGTGTATTCGTCAAATGTTCTTCACCGCGGAATACATGGCTGATTTTCATCAAATGATCATCGATAACAACCGCAAAGTTATAAGTCGGGATGCCATTCGCTTTTACAAGAACCCAGTCGCCGACGTCTTTAGATTCGAATGATACGGTTCCACGAACTAAGTCTTCCACTTTATACGTTACGTTTTCTGGTACACGCATGCGAATCGTATGTGTAAGTCCAGCAGCTTCTTTTGCTGCCGCTTCTTCTGCACTTAAATTCCGGCATTTACCACCGTACATTGGTGCCGCAATTCCAGCAGCCTTCTGCGTTTCGCGCTCTGCTTCTAGTTCGTCTGATGTACAGAAACATTTATAAGCATGACCGCTTTCCAACATCTCTTGACCATATTTTGTATAAAGGTCAAGACGTTCCATTTGGCGATAGGGACCGTATGGACCACCAATGTCGACCGATTCATCGTAATCGATGCCAAGCCATTTTAAGTTTTCAAGTTGAGAAAGTTCTCCCGCTTCGATATTACGCTCAGTATCTGTATCCTCGATTCGAACAATGAATTTCCCACCGTGGTTACGTGCAAAAAGATAATTAAAAAGTGCTGTCCGTGCCCCCCCAATATGTAAATGGCCGGTTGGACTTGGCGCGTAACGTACGCGTACTTCTGAAGTCATATGAATTCTCTCCAATCTGATTTTACTACTGTTTGCTATTTTACCACTTGCCAGGGCTGTTTAAAAGGTGTTACGCCTTAATGAGCAGAATCGTCGCCATAGAAGCAATTCCTTCTTCTCTTCCAGTGAAGCCTAATTGTTCCGTTGTCGTCGCTTTAACATTCACTTGTGAAATATCCGCTTTCAATAGCTCAGCAATACGTTTACGAATTACTTCAATATAAGGTGACATCTTCGGCTTTTGCGCGATAATCGTGCAATCGATATTGCCAAGTTTATAGCCTTTCCCTTCTACAAGAGCCCAAATCTTTTCTAATAGCACCGCAGAATCAGCATCTTTAAATTCAGCACTTGTATCTGGGAAATGACGGCCGATATCCCCTTCAGCGATTGCTCCAAGTGCTGCATCAGTAATAGTATGTAAAAGCACATCCGCATCAGAATGCCCTGTCAGCCCCCTGTCATGCGGTATCGTTATACCACCAATGATAAGTGGGCGACCCTCTTCAAATTTATGCACATCAAAACCTTGTCCTATCCGAATCATCAAAAAACCTCCTATTTTTCTTCTAACGAAAAGCGTAAGCGCCTATAATAAATGAACGCAGCCTAAATGCGCCACTTCCTGTGGCAACAGCTGCATGACCTACATCCTGTAGGCCACCGACAGGCATAAGACGATTTGCGAGGAGGCGTACTTCAGCCACACAGCAAAACGGCTTATGACCCAAGGGGCTGGCGCCTGGAGCTAGACACTAGTTCAGGTTGAAAACTTATACTTTCTTTCTTCTCAATAAAATCTCTCCGAACAGGAGATCTTCCTGAGTGGTCATCTTCACATTGTCATACGTACCTTCAACAATTCGTACGGATTCTCCAAAACGTTCGACCAACATCGATTCATCCGTACCGAGAAAGCCTTGTGCCTGTGCTTCGTCAGATGCTTTTTTCAGCAATGCATAACGAAATGCTTGGGGCGTCTGAATGATCCATAACCTGCCACGATCCACCGTCTCCTCGACAATGCCATCCTCAGCATATTTCATCGTATCTTTTGCCCGCACACCTACGATTGCTGCACCGTGCTCGTCAGCCACTTTTACAAGCTCAGTAATGACTGTTCGACGAATGAACGGCCTTGCAGCATCATGGACAAGGACAATGCCGCCCTTGCCATGCGCTTTCATACATGCAGCCACGCTATCTTGTCGCTCCCCGCCACCGTCGACCATTGCTACCACTTTTGTAATCGCAAATTGTTCAAGCATTGACTCGATTTGCATACGTTCGTCCGGTTTTACCGCAAGGATGACCCCGTCACACGCTGGATCCTCCTCGAATACTTCAAGTGTATGGATAAGAATCGGTTTGTCATCTAATTTCAAAAAAAGTTTATTGTAGCCGGCGCCCATTCGCTGACCGCTCCCAGCTGCTGGCATCATAACTGTATAGTTCAAGACTTCTCTTCCTTTTCTTTTCATGATTAAAAACTACTTAATTCATCTTTGAAATCTTACCGTTTTTAAGTTTCGCAAATATCATTCGTCCTGCCGATGTCTGCAATACACTTGTTACGACAACGTCGATTGCATTGCCAACGTGGAATTTCCCATCTTCAACAACAATCATTGTGCCATCATCCAAATAAGCGACGCCTTGGTTATGTTCTTTACCATCTTTAACAATAACAACATGCATATCCTCACCAGGAATAACAACCGGCTTCACCGCATTTGCAAGGTCATTGATGTTTAGCACGGAGACACCGTGTAAATCCGCTACTTTATTCAAATTAAAATCATTTGTCACAACGAGTCCACCCATCTTTTTCGCTAGATGGACGAGCTTCATATCGACTTCAGGAACGCCAGCAAAATCTTCATCTGTGATTAAGATATTCGGACCATCATCAGTTTGCATACGCTTCAGAACGTCCAGCCCGCGTCTGCCTTTCGTCCGTTTCAACGTGTCTGAGGAATCCGCAATATGTTGTAATTCAGTCAACACAAACTGCGGTACAACAAGCACTCCTTCAAGAAAACCGGTTGCCGAAATATCAGCAATCCGACCATCTATAATAACACTTGTGTCCAATATCTTGTAAAGCTTACCTTTAGTCTGAGTAGATGTATCCTCCACTTCTTTCTTTTTGAGTCCACCGCTTTTTGTAGATTGCACCGTGTGAATTATTTCCTCCCGTTTCTTAAACCCGACTTGAAAACCTAAATAGCCAAGAATAATCGACAACAGGATTGGAAGGACAGACGTTATAATCGGTATCTGGATACTGCTCACTCCAAAACTGACTAGGAACGCGACACTCAAACCGACAACAAGACCGATTGTACCGAATATCAGATCAAAAACCGGTGCTTTCAATAACCTTTCTTCCATCCATTTAATGAAATTAACAATTGGTTCTGTTAGGAAAAGGCTGATTAAAAAGAGCAATATTGCTCCTAGGATTGCAGACACGTATGGATTATTAATCCATGGGCTCGTAGTAAAAGAAAATAATTTAAATAAATGCGGTAAAAATAATACACCCAGTGTTCCACCGATAAGCAAAAATGAAACTTGAACTACCTTTTTCAACATATGAACCACCTCCTTTATTTTTTAATTATACATGTTTCCGCTTCAAACCGCCTTTATAAGGTCAGGTAAGTGTGATATTTCCTTCTATTCTGTTAGGACTCCCTCCAACATGTGAAAGTTTCTCATTTACTGCATCTTTACAGTATAAAAGTGACAGGACTGCCACAATTGCAGCCCCGTCTTCTACTCAATCTTTAAAAGCAATTTTCAGTGCATCACTGACTGTTTCTACGCCTATTACGCGAATGCCTTTCGGATATTCCCAACCGCCAATATTTGAAGCGGGAATAATCGCACGCTCGAACCCGAGTTTTGCGGCTTCGGTCACACGTTGTTCAATTCTCGATACTCGTCGTACTTCACCCGTCAGCCCGACTTCACCGATAAAGCAGTCAGACAAACCAGCCGCCAAGTCACGATAACTGGAAACGATGCTCATTAGCACAGCCAAGTCGATTGCCGGCTCATCCAACTTCACGCCGCCCGCCACTTTAATATAGGCATCCTGAGCCTGCAACAGCATCCCCATACGTTTCTCAAGTACAGCCATTAACAATGACACTCGGTTTTGATCGAGCCCAGTAGCCATACGTTTTGGATAGTTAAAACTAGATGGTGTGACAAGTGCTTGAATTTCAACAAGAATCGGCCGGGTTCCTTCCATAGATGCAACAACCGTTGAACCCGCTCCCCCCTGGGATCTTTCTCGCAGGAATAACTCGGACGGATTCAGTACTTCTTTCAAACCGGACTGCAACATTTCAAATATCGCAATTTCATTCGTAGAGCCAAAACGGTTTTTCACACTGCGTAAAATTCGGTAAGTATGATGCCGCTCCCCTTCAAAATAAAGAACTGTATCCACCATATGCTCAAGTAACCGCGGTCCTGCAATCTGCCCGTCTTTCGTTACGTGGCCAACAAGGAAAATAGCAATATTTTGCGTTTTAGCAATGCGCATCAGCTGAGCTGTACATTCACGCACTTGAGATACACTTCCTGGTGCTGATGCTACTTCGGGATGATGTACGGTCTGGATGGAGTCGACAACGACAAACGTCGGTTTCACATCCGCTATCGTTTCGTGAATTAATCCCAAATCAGTTTCTGCATAAATATAAAGTTCATCTGATTTTACGCCAAGTCGTTCTGCACGTAGTTTTGTCTGTCGAATTGATTCCTCACCTGAAATATAAAGAACACGTTGCCCTTTGTTCGCCAACAGTGAAGATACTTGAAGAAGGAGTGTCGACTTTCCTATACCCGGATCTCCACCGATTAAAATAAGTGAGCCGGGGACAATTCCGCCACCCAAAACGCGGTTGAACTCCTCCAAGTCTGTGCCAATTCTTGGTTCTTCTATCATCTCGATTGAGCTGATAGGCAGCGCCTTTTGACGGACGCCCTCTGTATGCTGAAATGCACCACGTGGCCCTTTTTGAACGGCTACTTCAACTTCCTCTTCCATCGTATTCCATTCTCCGCAACCTGGGCACCGCCCCATCCACTTCGCCGATTCATAACCACATGATTTACACATAAACTTCGATTTTCTTTTTGCCATGGAATCCTCCGAACACGAAAAGGACAGCCCATTCCTACCGAAAAGAACTGTCGGTGGGATGGACTATCCAGTTCACACTTTATTTTTCGAGTACTTCTTCTTTTTTCGCAACTTTCGGTTGTTCAGCGTCGATTCCTGTCTTGACGACAAACTCTCCATCAACCACATCGACAAGTACTTTACTACCTACCAGTACTGTTCCTTTTAGAAGTTCTTCAGACAAACGGTCTTCAATGTGTTTCTGGATAGCGCGGCGTAGTGGCCGAGCACCATATTCCGGATCATAACCAACATCAACGATTTTGGTTTTCGCTTCATCTGTCAACTCTAGTTCAATCTCTTGTTCGCCTAGACGTTTCGTCAATTCATTCGACATAAGCGAGACGATTTTACGCAAATGTTCTTTTTCAAGTGCATGGAAGACAATCATTTCATCCACACGGTTTAAGAACTCGGGACGGAACGCTTTCTTCAACTCTTCAAGCATCGCTGATTTCATGCCTTCGTAATCGCGTCCCGCATCTCCCAGATTAAATCCGACATAACGATTTTTCCGCAATTCTTGTGCTCCTACATTGGAAGTCATGATAAGAACTGTGTTTCGGAAATCTACTAAGCGTCCTTTTGAATCCGTCAATCTGCCATCTTCCAGTACTTGAAGGAGAATGTTAAAGACATCCGGATGAGCTTTCTCGATTTCATCTAACAAGACTACCGAATAAGGTTTGCGACGAACTTTTTCTGTTAACTGTCCGCCTTCTTCATAGCCGACATACCCTGGTGGTGAACCGACTAGACGCGATGTCGAATGTTTCTCCATGTACTCGGACATGTCAACACGAATCATTGCATCTTCATCGCCAAACATGACTTCCGCAAGCGCTCTTGCCAATTCCGTTTTCCCGATACCTGTTGGTCCAAGGAAAATGAACGAACCAATCGGACGTTTCGGATCTTTCAAACCTGCACGTGCACGTCGTATTGCCCGGGAAATAGCAGTTACTGCCTCACTTTGGCCAATGACACGTTCGTGTAGCATTTCTTCCATGTTGAGCAGTTTTGCAGATTCCGTTTCAGCTATTTTAGATACCGGTATTCCAGTCCACATCGCTACAACTTCTGCGATATCTTCAACTGTCACTTCGGATTCTTTTTGACCCTGCTTTTCTTTCCAATCTGTTTTCGTTGTTTCAAGTTCTTCTTTCATCTTTTGTTCTTTGTCGCGGAACGATGCCGCTTTTTCGAATTCTTGGCTTTGGACAGCTGCATTCTTTTCAGAACGAATTGCTTCTAATTTCAATTCCAGCTCTTTCAAGTTAGGCGGTGTCGTGTATGAACGAAGGCGTACTTTTGAACCCGCTTCGTCGATTAAGTCAATCGCTTTATCCGGAAGGAATCTGTCAGAAATATAACGATCCGACATTTTAGCAGCCGCTTCGATTGATTCATCTGTAATTTTCACACGGTGATGCGCTTCGTAACGGTCACGCAAGCCATGGAGAATTTGGATTGTTTCATCGACAGTTGGCTCGTCGACTTGGATCGGTTGGAAGCGTCGTTCAAGCGCAGCGTCTTTTTCAATATATTTACGGTATTCGTCAAGCGTCGTTGCACCGATACATTGCAATTCACCGCGTGCCAGCGAAGGCTTCAGGATATTAGATGCGTCGATTGCACCTTCAGCTCCTCCTGCCCCAATCAGCGTATGCAGTTCGTCGATGAATAGGATGATATTGCCCGCTTGGCGAATCTCTTCCATTACTTTTTTCATGCGATCTTCGAATTCACCACGGTATTTCGTACCCGCGACGACTGTTCCCATATCGAGTGTCATAACACGTTTGTCACGGAGAATTTCCGGCACTTCGTTATTAATGACTTGCTGTGCGAGTCCTTCAGCAATTGCAGTCTTACCAACACCTGGTTCTCCGATAAGTACTGGGTTGTTTTTCGTTCGGCGTGCTAATACTTCAATAACACGTGTAATTTCCTTGCTACGTCCGATAACCGGATCGAGCAAGCCTTCACGTGCCACTTCCGTTAAATCACGTGCCAAGCTATCCAATGTCGGCGTTGCAGCAGAATTCGAAACGCCTTGACCTGTAGCCGAGCTATCATTACTTCCCAGCAACTGAAGTACTTGTTGACGCGCTTTATTCAGACTAACGCCAGCGTTATTCAAGACACGCGCTGCAACCCCTTCACCTTCACGGATAAGTGCTAGCAAGATGTGCTCTGTTCCGATATAAGAATGACCCAGCTTACGTGACTCATCCACGGATAATTCAATAACTTTTTTTGCTCTAGGTGTGTAATGAACGATTGGACCGACATCCTTTGTTCCAGCACCTACAAGTTTTTCTACACCTTGTACGATTGTTTCAAAGTTGACACCTATCGCTTCAAGCGCTTTTGCAGCAATACCTCCGCCTTCACGAATAAGTCCAAGTAAAATATGTTCTGTTCCAATGGACTCGTGTTTCATGCGGATTGCCTCTTCTTGGGCAAGTTGCAATACTTTCTGTGCACGCTGTGTAAATCGATTAAACATCATATTCAGTCCTCTCCTTCTATACTATATATATACAATCAATTCCCCAAAAAACCATACATTACTCAAATGAATTCCTTTTCTAGAAAAGCGCAAGGCACCGTTCAGCCTCGACAGGTAGGAGGAATAATGCATTTCACAATCCCTCCCATTGCACATGGGCCTAGGGGCTGGTGTCTAGACACCAATCCATGCAGTAAACCTTATGTTTTCATTCCTCTCTAGAAAGAGGTAAGAAAACAACCACCCTTTTATACGTATTCAACCGAACACGCAGGAACTCCTTTATTGGCAAAATTGACTTTGACTATCTTTGACCTAACTATACCTAAACAAAAGACAATGTGCAAAATACCTGCTCACTCTTCCGTATTAATCTCAGTCGGAGGAGAGGATTTCTCTACATTGAGTCGTTCTCGAAACAGTTTCGCTCTGAATATATCCCGTTCTTCTTGTGATAACTCCGTGCTTGCATATTGTTGTAGGAAACCTGCCTGCATGAATATCATCAGTTCGTTCAAAATCGACATGTCAACGTCCTGGATGATGCCAAGATCGATACCGAGTCTGACGTCCGAAAGGCATCGTGCTGCCTCGCCTGACGGTAATAGTCGCGCATAACTAATTGTACCCAATGAACGGAATAGCCTGTTCTCAAGCGCAATTCTCGACTTTGAAAGTAACAATTCCCGCGATTTCCGTTCATGCCCAATTAACCGAGATGCAATGTTTCCAAGATCCGCGAGAATCTCTTGCTCCGTTTTACCAAGCGTCGTCTGATTTGACACTTGATAGACATTGCCAGGTGCTTCACTTCCTTCGCCATAACTCCCTCGGACGATGATTCCAAGCCGTGAGATAGCCGGGATAATACGATCAATCTGCTTCGTCATTGTAAGTGCCGGTAAATGCATCATCACAGATGCGCGCATGCCGGTTCCCGTATTCGATGGACAGCTTGTCAAATAACCAAAGTCTTCATCAAAAGCATACGGCAGTTCTTTTTCAAGGTAATCGTCAACCTGATCAGCCTGTTTATAGGCATCCTCAAGCTGTAACCCAGGATAGATGCATTGAATGCGGATATGGTCCTCCTCATTCACCATGACACTTATGGTCTCGTCTTCTGATAGAAGAACTGCGCCATGCCTGTCAGGAATTGCGAGTTGCGGACTGATCAGATGTTTTTCAACAAGTACTTGGCGTTCCAATGCAGGTAGATCGGACATCTTAGTATAGGAATAGCCACTTTGCATGGTATCAAGCAAAACACCCGTAACCGCTCTGTCTACCGCCATCGCTTCTTCTTCAGTGAACGCGATAGGAAAACGATAGCCTGTCAAGTTGCGTGCAAGTCGAATTCGCGTCGACATAACGATGTCTGAGTGCTCTCCGTAAGCAGTCATCCAAGGGGTTACCGCATCACGCATGAATTTTTCAATCGACATCGTTTTCTTCACCTCCAAGGGAAAGGTGTTGCTTTAGTGTATTCGCTTCATCACGCAAAGCTGCCGCTTCTTCAAAATGCTCAGCTTCTACTGCCTCTTTCATCTTCACTCGGATCTCTTCAATTTTCTTTTTAACTGCATATATTTCATTAAATGAAACCGGTACTTTCCCGGTATGAGTTGAATGGCCATTGTGAAGCTTGCCAAAAACTTGCGGTAAGCTGCCACGAAATGTGTCATAACAGTCGGCACAGCCAAACTTCCCAATATCGAGGAACTTCGGAAACGTTAAACCACATGAGGGACATTCGGGTCCTTCAAACGACTCTCCCCGCGTTTGCGGTTGTGCCTGGAAAGGATCAGAACCGCTAAACCAGTGAGATAGGAACTGCTGAATGGACAACGGCTCTTGATTGGGGTCGAAATGGAATGTTTGTGATTGAAATGCGCATTTCTCACATAAATGGCGTTCCAGCGATCCGACTACACTTTCTTGCGTAATCGTAATGGACGCAGTTCGTTCTTTACAATTTTCACATATCATCGAAAGCCACCTCATATCAGTTGGATTGGTGATTAGTTACGCTGTTCGTAAATAAGCGTCAAGAGCATTGCTTGTAAAATGCGTGCACGCATGATATCGCGGTCTGGAAGTGGCTGATGGATAGTTCTTCTATCAACCGCAGCAAGAATGAGCTTTGATTCGCGCTCCGTTATGACTTCTTCTTCAATTAGTCTGTAAACGACATCTAAAGCCATCGTATAAGAGGCTCCCGATTGGATACCGCCTAAAATATGTTCTATCAATTCTTTACGGGAATTCGCCTGAACGCGGAAAATACGTATGTAGCCACCGCCTCCACGCTTCGATTCAACCGCATAACCACGCTCCGCCGTGAAGCGGGTCTTAATAACGTAATTGATTTGAGACGGGACGCACTGGAACTTTTCAGCGACTTCATTGCGCTTAATTTCGATGGTTCCACACTGTCCCTCTTCGATTATTGCTTTCAAATATCCTTCAATAATGTCGGAAATGTTTCTCATACCCTCACCTCTTTCATACGGGGGATAAGCCGTTGACTTTGACTATCTTTGACTTGATTGTACATGATATTCCGCATGTTCCGCAATCGATACGCACCAGACTTAACAAGTATCGGCATGTGACAATACGTTTTAACCGTACAAAAAAACAAAAGCGGAAGCGCCTGTTAAGAAGCATAAGAGTTCAGACGTGGAATTGCTCCTTTTGCAGGTTATCCACTGTACGAGATTTTATAGTTTACTATATATGTTGAACAGATGAATACGATGTATGCGCTTTACAAGGGCTATTGGTAGGCCGCCGGAAATTCTAATACTTGGAATGAAATAGAACTCCTACCAATACCGCTTCGACGCTTTGTGGATGCCTCCCGCGATAAGCCAGAAAGAAGACCACTTTCAGTCTTATCGCTTCGGCTACCACGAAGTCGCGCCTTCGCTGGATGGTCAATGTGAGAAAGAGCATTTCATTATCTGTGATGAAATCTGCAAGTTGGAGTACGTCTTTCTTGACTATAAGTAGTATCAACTAGTAATCACATTATAGTCTCGGCATATACATCTCAAAACCACATTTCTCTCGATAATAAACACCCTAGTGCAGGCGCGGCAACGGGCTCGCCAAAGCGCCAAGCGTTCTACAATCCACACCCCGAATTAAGAAGCCACTGAAAAAGTTCTTTTTTAATAGTAAGAACTAGTTGATTGTAGTGAAGAGCGGCGACTCCAGCGGGAACAGCGCGAGCTGAAGACCCCACAGGAACGCAGTGACGAGGAGGCTGAAGCCGTGCCCGCGGAAAGCGTCCGCTCGGAACGGAAATCAACGGGATTGAAGGAAACAGGACTTTTTCAGCGGCCTCCGAATTAATACTCTCTCCTTATTGAGCGCCACAGTAGATTCAATGGGATTCTTTAATTCAACATATATAGCAACTAAAAATGGAGTGCAAGGCGAATTCGCCTTGCACTCCATTTCCGTTATTCCATGCTAACATTCGTCAACTCTTTCACAGGCAAGAATAGTTCACCCGTCTCTAAATATGTCACAACAAGCTTATCGCCTTGTTGAACATAGATCGAGAGTGGCACAGCTTCCGAAGAGACGATGAAGTTGCGTCCATCATCCGCTAAAAACGAAACAAGTGTAAAATCACCGACGCGCTCTTTGAATACACGCACGACCGTTACGGCCGCTTTCGCCTCTTCCGCACTCGAGCTACCATCTACACCGCTACCTCCGCGCTGAAGAGCTGTCTTATACAATTTCAATGCTTCGTTCGGCGTATTGCCGTAAACCGATATTTCCGGATTCGCTGCTGATACAATGAAGTAATTTTGCAGGAATCCATTTGAATCGAGCACTGGCGTTAACCAACTCGCTTCTCCGTAGAAGTTATACAAGACCGGCATTTCGCCGGACCATTTCTTTTCAATGAATTTCTTCTCGATAATCTGCAGTGCCCCTTGCGAATCCATATAGGACTCTTCCAGATTACCTGAATAATACGTTGCTTTTCCTGTCTTACCATCCGTCAACGCATAGCCAAGCATCGAGTCGACACCTTCTTTTGGACTTGTAAAGTCTGTGAAGTAATACATATGACCATTCTCGTCAAAAATCGGGCTTACATTCGCCTCTGTTCCTTCATCAGATGGCAACTTGACATCTTTCTTCCCAACGACTGAATTCCAGAAACCGTGGATATAGTTCCCGAAGTAACTATTTTGCAAACTGACCGCTTCAGGTGAAACAGCCCCGTCGATGAATTCAGGTATATCTGCAAGCGAATACTTTTTCACATCACCATTAGCAGGATCGACCATTACAATCCCTTTTACATCAAAGCCGTTACGCGCGGAAATGAATTCCCCATAAGAACGGATATAGTACGGTTTTCCATCGTCGTCAATTTCAAGTTGAACATCCCCGTAAAAAATAAGGTTCGGCATTTTCATCCGTATATGACGCTCCACTTGTTTGTGGAAGTAGGACGACGGTGTATACGTCATTTCTGCTTTCACAAATTTCGGGTTATCAGCCGAGTCTGTTGCACTCATCGTAAAGTAGCCAGGCGTTGTATCAGCACTCCACCATTTAAAGAAGCCCGAAAACTCCACGGGTGCAATGTAGACAAATTTGCCATCGACTTTTTGAATTTGCAGACTGCCGAGCTCATAGTAACTCGTATTCGGAACTTGCCCGAATGCTTTCTTCATCTTATTGCGTGCAAACTTCGGTGGAACACTTGCCGGCGTTTTTGTTTCATCGAACGCTGAAATCTCCACTTGCTGATCCATTTCAACTGCTTTGTATTTCTTGTCGGCGTTGAAGAGCGGCGCGCTAAGTATATATGCCCCAAAAACAAGTGCACCGAGGAACAGGACCAATTTCACTTTGCGGTCTTTGCCACCTGCCGACAAAGCACCTAGCAAAGTAACGACTAAAAGCACCATCCACAGAGACGTCCAGTTACGGTCCATGTTTGTCGTATAGTAAAACACGAATACGGCTATAGCAGATAATATAGCTACGGTAGCAATCGCAGCTCCTCTATTAAAAGGAGTTCTTACAGCTTCCTCATCCGCACCGCGCTTCGCTTGAGTACTTAATATAAATGGGACAATCACTAGACTGAACACGATGCCCACAATAATTGAGAATATAAGTAAATTAAACATATATACACCCTTTTCCACTGAGTAAGATTTTTTGTTGTTAGCTAAGTATACGGATAATCTAGGAAATAGTTTCATTTACTTAATTAAAACCGAGCAAGTTTATTTATTTAAAATAATGGGTATACAGTAGAATAGAGGATTTTTTACTACCCTTCTTTTTTCCTCGGTCTCACAATCCAAAACAAAAAACTCCGGGGTAAATAAACCATTGGAGGCAACACATTTTGAATTGGTATGAGAAGCTAAATGAATACTTCCCCGTTGAAGAGATGAAGTCAAAGGAACATATGGATGCGTTACTAACTGACAAGAAAAGTGTTTATAAGAAGGATGAAGGACCTCATCATGTGCTCATGTATGTCGAGTTCGAGAAGTTTATATTCGTCGACTACTTGTTCGTTTCAACACAATCACGCGGCATGGGACTTGGCAGCAAATTATTAACAATGTTAAAATCCAAGAATAAACCGATTCTCCTTGAAGTGGAGCCAGTCGATTATGAAGATACAGATACTGCAAAACGACTTAAATTTTACTCACGTGAAAACTTCACACATGCACAGCGCATCGGCTATAATCGTCGCTCCCTTGCAACAGGCGAAAATACGGTACTTGAAATCTTATACTGGTCGCCAACTGATTCAGGTGAAGAAGAAATCTACAATGCAATGACACAGACGTACGATGAAATCCACACTTATAAAGATGAAATATTTTATGGTAAAAAGTACGATCCTACTGATAAAGTACTTATTTTTCACACAAAAGGCAAAAGAGATATTCTGCAACCATTTGATACACCTGAATGAAAAAATGGACATCCCGTCGAAATGGGATGTCCATTTTTCAATCACACTGGAACAGGCTGTTTTGCTAAAGGTTCTAAGTCTATTTCGAATCCCATATCCTTCAGCGTTTGATAGTCTCTTTCACTTTCCTGGCCGGTTGTCGTTAAATAATCCCCAATAAAAATCGAGTTTGCCGGGTATAGCCCTAACGGCTGAAGACTGCGTAAGTTCACTTCACGCCCGCCGGAAATCCTGATTTCCTTTGTGGGATTAATGAATCTGAACAAGCATAGTACTCTCAAGCAATAGAGCGGTGTTAACTCGTCTGTCCCGCCAAGGGGTGTCCCATCCACGGCATGTAAAAAGTTCACCGGAATCGAATCTGCATCCATTGCATACAAACTGCGTGCCATTGAAACGACGTCTTGTTTCGTTTCACGCATACCAATGATAACGCCAGAACATGGTGAAATACCCGACTGCTTCACAAGATCGACCGTGTTTACGCGGTCCTCATATGTATGAGACGTTGTGATACTTTCATGGTGGGCTTCCGACGTATTGATGTTGTGATTGTAACGGTCGACGCCAGCATCTTTCAATCGGGACGCTTGGTCCGGTTTTAACAGTCCAAGACATGCACAAACGGTCATATGCTCATACTTCGACTTGATTTCCTTCACGGAATTAATAACAATTTCGAGTTCACGGTTTGCAGGACCTCTCCCGCTAGCCACAATACAGTAGGTTCCTGCATTCAATTCGGCTGCTCTAGCTGCACCTGCTACAATTTCTTCTTTTTTCATCATGGCATACTTTTCGATTGGCGCTTTTGAAATAATCGACTGTGCACAATACCCGCAGTTTTCCGGGCATAAGCCAGATTTCGTATTCATTATCATATTAAGCTTCACTTTATTCCCATAATAATGTTTCCGGATTATATAAGCCGCGTGCAAAAGCGGCAGCAAGTCCTCTTCTGGACTCCCCAATATCGATAGGGCTTCCTCATCCGTCAGGACATGTCCTTCTAGAACACGTTCAGCTAACCCAGTATACTTCGTCATATTAGCGCCTCACTTTCAATACCTTATACATACGGTGTCCAAAGATTCCAGCAAGGACGGCAAGGATAATATCTTTCGGCAGTGGCGGCACCATCCATAGCCACGCTACTTTGTATGTAAAGGCATCCGGTGCCGCAGCCCAGAGCTTATAGGCATAATACATCCAGTTCGTTCCGATTACATAATTTAGAACCATTCCAACGATTGCTGCAATAATATAACCATGTAATTTCCCGTTCTTTTCAACGATTTTCCCGACGATGAATGCTACTAAAATGTAAGATATGATAAATCCGAATGTCGGACTGATAATTGATCCAAAACCACCACTGAATCTCGCAAATACAGGCGCCCCCGCAAGCCCGATGAACATATAGACCGCCATTGCCAGTGCACCCCTGCGACTACCAAGAATAAGTCCCGCAAGAATCGCAAAAAATGTCTGCAATGTAATCGGCACACCACCCACAACTAGAAATGGTACAAATGCGGTAATATTTGCGCCAATCATCATCAGTGCTGCGAACATTCCACTGTAGACAAGTGTTAACGGACTCATTGCGCTTTTACTTTTTGTTTTTACTGTAGCTGTTGTCATGATATGATACACCCCTAAAGTTTATGTTATCTTTAACAGAATAATAGATAACACATTATGAGTCAACAAATATTTAACGGAAGTTAACACAAATGACGTATTAGCAAATAAACAAAAGACCGATAGCAAATTCGCTATCGGTCTCTCTTTAGGATTTTTCGCCTTCGTCTTTTGGAAATAAAAAGTAAGAAATGATCCCGCTCAAAATCATCGCACCAATTATAATAGCCAAGCGCGTTAATCCGGGCACTTCTTGGAATTCTTTCGTCAATTTCATCCAGCCAAACCCTCCAACGAGCAGCATGACTGGAATGACAAATTTAAAAGCTCTCAACAAACTCACCTACTGTATATCATTATGGTAGCTTTATTCTACCATAAATCTGACCTATCACCAGCCGCGGCGATTTCCACAGCCACAACCGGGACGATGTCCACAGCCAGGACGATTACCGATACCGCCAACTTGCGGACCGAATCCGCCCATTCCTGGTCCCATACCTGGACCCATTCCGCCCATTCCTGGACCGAAACCTGGTCGAGCAGGGAGTGTTTGCCCCATCACATTCTGTGTTGTTTCTGTGAAATAGTGACGTGGAATTTCAACGTTATGCACCCGATTCACATTGACGATCGGATGGATATAAGGAACTTCACGCGGTACAAATTGATCGTGACAACGATACTGCGTCGGACATACTACCGGGCGTACTTGATTGCCACCCATCATATTCCCTTGATGACAATTTGGCTGCTGCCAATTACCTTGTTGCATCATACTATCACCTCCTCCTTCTAGTAGATGTGAAAAGAAGGAAGACAAACGGGCGATAGACACTATGAACTTTAATGAATATTGGATAATCTACTAACTACAGATGTTGAAATAAAGATTCCATTCAAATCCGCTGTGGCGCTCGGGGTTGCCTCCCATTGCGGACACAGGAAATAATAGAATTTCTTCTTGGTATAAACTGTATAATTTATGCAAAGTACGCAAAAATTATACAAACCGAACTCTTCGTTGTTCGGTTGGCTGCCCCTTTTAAGGCGCCTTCACCCAGTTTCCACATGTATTCGTATATTCAATATAGATTATAGCGCTTAGTCTTGAACTCCTGCATTACGCATTCTTCTGTAGTATAGAAACACTCGAGTCACTAGAAAGAGTGGGCTGATAGAACTGGCAATCAGAAAAGCCAGTATTACTTTATGGACGAGAGATCTATCATAATCAATATTAAAATTCATCCATAACACAAATGTCAGCAATGCGACTGAATAACTCGCCATAATACCATTCATAATCATTATTCTTCACACTTGCCCTTTTCGTTCCGCCTCATCGAAGCTCTTTATTTCAACCTATATAGAGCATTAAAAAAACAGAAAAACCTCACATCGCTGTGAGGTTTAGTTATTGGTAATCACGCGGAAGTTTTTTTTCATCCTCGAAGGAATCGGACTTTTCTCTTCTTTTCTCAAGCATTTCATATTGCTCATAAATTGGACCACCTTCGCCAATCATTTTTAATTTGGCGATGAAATCCTTATTAGTCCTAAGCTCCATTTCTGACGATTCAATAGGTAAACGTTCCATAGTCTATCATCCTCTCATCATTTTGCCGGGGCTAAATGCGGTGGAAAACATCCAAACGTTTATAGCATGTTCCATTTCTTTTCACTACCATTATACTAAATATTCTGTCACATGTAAATAGTAACACCTTTCACGTTTTATCGATTCACTAACAGGCTATACTATAGAAGATAAGTACGCCGGGAGGTTATTTTATGAAAAGAATTATTTTATTTGACGGTGTTTGTAATTTTTGTGATGCAAGTGTGCAGTTCATTATAAAGCGAGATCCTGCCAATCATTTTCTATTTACTTCATTACAAAGCGAAAAAGGACTGGAACTCACGAAAAAATATGCTATCCCGGAAGACGTTGACAGCTTGGTTTTGATTGAAAACGGTAAAGCGTTCACCAAGTCTTCAGCAGCGCTCCGTATCGCAAAAAAACTGGACGGATTATGGCATCTATTCTTCCTATTTATACTCGTACCACGTAAAATCCGTGACGGCGTATATAACTACGTCGCTATAAATCGCTATAAATGGTTTGGCAAGAAAGAAGATGCGTGTATGTTGCCATCGCCAGAACAGCGGAAACGCTTTATTTAACCAACGACAAAAGGGCCTGCCGATTTTTCATCGAGGGCCCTTTTGTTATTCACTTACACTTGTAGCTCTTTGTTTTCCTCAGCCGTAAACGCACGTGACCTGGTCAAAAAGCGTTTGCCTTCAACACCTTCGAGTGAAAACATGCCGCCGCGACCGTTGACAACGTCAATGATTAGCTGTGTATGCCTCCAATACTCGAATTGGTTTTTGTGCATATAAAACGGTGTTTCACCAATAGTACCAAGTAGGACATCCTGATCACCTATAATCAGTTCCCCATTCGGATAACACATTGGCGATGAGCCATCACAGCAGCCGCCCGACTGGTGAAACATGAGTGGACCGTGTTTCTCTACCAAAAACGCAATGAGTTCCAGTGCAGCGTCAGTTGCGAGTACGCGTTCCGTCATCCGCACTACCTCCCTCCTTTTCGAATCAATCACGCCTCGGCGTGATTGCGTCCAGATTTTGAATTGAGCTTGAGGCCTACAGGATGTAGGTCATGCAGTCGTTGCGACAGGAAGTCGCGAACTTAGACTGCCTTCCTTAACTCCCTTCAAAATCTGTGACATCCGTCGGAGGCTTTGGGCCAACAGGATGTTGGTCATTCAGACGTTGCCGCAGGACGCGGCGTTCTTAGTCTGAGATCCACAATTCAGCGGGGTTTGAACCCCCGCTGAATGAAATTAAAAGAAACCTTGTTTGTTTTCGCTGTAGCTAACAAGCATGTTTTTCGTTTGTTGGTAGTGGCTCAACATCATTAAGTGGTTTTCACGTCCAACACCGGACGCTTTGTAACCACCGAACGCAGCATGCGCTGGGTACATGTGATAACAGTTCGTCCAGACCCGCCCCGCTTGGATGCCGCGACCGAAACGATATGCCGTATTCATGTCGCGCGTCCAGACACCCGAACCTAAGCCGTATAGCGTATCGTTCGCAATTTCAAGCGCTTCTTCTTTTGTTTTGAATGTTGTAACCGAAACGACAGGGCCAAAGATTTCTTCTTGGAAAATCCGCATTTTATTATTCCCTTTAAAGACAGTTGGCTTGACGTAGTAGCCGTCTTTCAAATCGCCTTCAAGCTGATTTTGCTCTCCGCCAATCAGGCATTCCGCACCTTCCTGTTTGCCGATATCTAGATAGGAAAGAATTTTCTCCAACTGTTCAGTTGACGCTTGCGCACCCATCATGACAGTCGGATCAAGCGGATTTCCTGTTTTAATCGCTTTTACACGCTCAATTGCGCGGTCCATGAATTTATCGTAAATGGATTCTTGAATCAATGCACGCGATGGGCATGTACATACTTCACCCTGGTTCAGTGCAAACATGACGAAGCCTTCTACTGCTTTGTCCAAGAACGAATCGTCTTCGTCCATAATGTCTTCGAAGAAGATATTCGGTGATTTACCACCTAATTCGAGTGTGACAGGGATTGCGTTTTGTGAAGCGTATTGCATAATCAGACGTCCCGTTGTCGTTTCACCTGTGAATGCAATTTTCCCAATACGTGAGCTCGATGCAAGCGGTTTACCTGCTTCAAGACCAAAACCGTTCACGACATTCAAAACACCCGGAGGTAATAGATCTTCTATCAATTCTACAAGTACAAGAATTGATGCCGGTGTCTGTTCAGCAGGCTTCAGCACGACACAGTTTCCTGCAGCAAGTGCTGGTGCTAGTTTCCATACCGCCATCAGAATAGGGAAGTTCCATGGAATAATCTGTCCAACGACACCGATTGGCTCATGGAAATGGTACGCTACAGTATCGTCGTCAATCTGACTAACTCCACCTTCTTGCGCACGGATTGCACTAGCAAAATAGCGGAAATGGTCGATAGCAAGCGGCAGATCTGCATTCAATGTTTCACGAACCGCTTTGCCGTTATCCCACGTTTCAGCAACAGCTAGCATTTCTAAGTTTTGTTCAATGCGATCAGCAATTTTCAGTAACGTATTCGCACGTACCGTAACAGACGTTTTGCCCCAAGCATCTTTTGCAGCATGTGCCGCATCCAACGCAAGTTCAACATCCTCTGCAGTCGAGCGTGCAACTTCTGTAAATACTTTCCCCGTTACCGGCGTCACGTTATCAAAGTATTCCCCTTTAACCGGCGCTGTCCATTTTCCACCGATAAAGTTATCGTAGCGTTCTTTAAAGTTTACTTTCGCACCTTCCGTATTCGGAAAAGCATAAATCTGATTTTCTACCGCTTGTACCATTTTTCCATTCCTCCCTGTGAGTTGAATTTTTCACACAATGCCACTATATGTCGCAAACTTCCTCCGTATGCGCCTCTACCAGAAGCAATTAATGTATGCGCTTACAACAGACTTGAAATAAAAAAGAAGCTTGTCCTCTTATTCTGTCAGACTATGTTGATTATTTCAACTACTAGACTTTATAATCGTTCGACATAGATTGACATGTTCATCGGGAGCTACTTTATTATCCATGCGTGGTAAATTAAAGGGCCTACTCGTAAGTCTATAAATCGACTTACGAGTAGGCCCTTTATATAACAATGGTTTTACTGAGCAGTGTAGCCACCGTCCAAAATAATCGCTTGTCCAGTCATACCCTTTGCGGAGTCACTTGCAATATACAAAGCTAAATCCGTTATCTCCTTCACATCGAGCAGTCTTTTTTGAGGAACTAATGGGTATAGTACTTCTTCTAAAACTTGTTCAACTTCAATATTTCTTGTTTTTGCAAGGTCAGCAAATTGGTTCCTCACTAATGGCGTATCGACATACCCTGGACAAATCGCATTGACAGTAATTCCATCTGAAGCCGATTCGAGAGCAGCTACTTTCGTTAAACCAATTACCCCATGTTTTGCAGAGTTGTAAGCGGCTTTTCCAGCAAATCCAATAACGCCATTAATAGAAGCCATGTTAATAATTCTTCCAAACTCTTGTTTCTTCATATGAGGCAGTGCATGTTTGATGGCTATAAATGGTGCCGTCAACATAATTTTTACAAGCAGTTCAAACTTTTCAGTAGGGAAATCTTCGATAAATGATACATGTTGCATCCCCGCATTGTTGACAAGAATATCAATCCGCCCAAACTTCTCAACCGTAAATTCAATTGCCTTTTTGATGTCCTCTTCTTTTGTAACATCACAGACAATTCCTTCGACATTTTTTTCAATTTTGGAAAGTGCTTCATCGACGGCTTGTTGCGTTAAATCAGAGATAACAACTTTAGCACCAGCATCAGAAAATGCCTTTGCAATATCGAATCCGATTCCCCTTGCTGCTCCAGTTATAAATAACACTTGATCTTGCATCATATTCTTTGCCACCTTTACCTTTTAGATTGCTGTCCATCCACCATCTACTTTAATCGTTTCACCTGTAACAAAATTTGATAGGTTCGATGCCAAGTAAAGAACCGCTCCTGAAATATCTCCCGGTTGTGCCAGTTTGCCTAAGAGAATTCGACTTTCTACATCATTTTTAAATGCTTCATCTTCAAACATTTTAGTCGTCAATTCTGTTTCAATAAATGTCGGAGCAACGGCATTTACATTTATTCCACTTTGCGCCCATTCGACTGCCAACGCTTTTGTCAGTTGAACCGCTCCACCTTTACTTGCACAATACGCCGCCCTATTATAATAACCAACAAAAGCCATTTGGGATACGATATTGATGATCCTCCCACTGCGTTGCGGAATCATGTAAGTAGCGGCTTCCTGACTGCAAAAGAACGTAGATTTTAAATTTGTATCGAGCACTTGATCCCAATCATCTTCCGTCACTTCTATCGCCGGTTTAGCGATATTAACCCCCGCATTGTTCACCAATACATCTACCGTTCCAAATTGGGTCGCTACCTCATCAACCATCGCCCGAACCTGCTTGATATCCTTTAAGTCCGCTTGAATCGATTTACATTTCGTATTGTATTGGTGTAATTCCACTAGCGTGTTATGTAGTGCATTCTCATCTCGACCTACGATAACGACATTCGCTTTTAGTTCAGCGAATGTCCGGGCAATTTCTTTTCCAATACCCTTACTACCGCCCGTTACAATAACCGTTTTGTTTTCTAAATCTGAAAAGTATGGTTTCATATTAGCATCCTCCTACTCTTTCCGATCGTTTTTTAGGAAGTGAATAAGCGTTTTCTCCCGCTCTGCATTGATTGTTTCAGAAGTTTCTTGATCCCACATATAGAATCCTTCACCACTCTTATCACCGAATTTCTTTTGATTGACTAGATTTGATAAGTGAACTCCCGATTTACTTTCATTGCTAAGATCTTCAAACAAGTAATTTGAAATCGCAGAGAAAACGTCAAGGCCTCCCATGTCCGCAGTCATTAACGGTCCCGTTATCGGCAAGCGTCTCCCAATGCTATACGTTACAGCTGCATCGATATCTTCTTTCGTCGCAACACCTTCATCGAGCAGCGATTGTGCCTCGCGGAATAAAGCATACTGCAGCCGGTTCCCGATGAATCCTGGAACTTCTTTGTTTATCAAAATCGGCTTTTTATTCATTACGTTCAATAAATTCATAGCACGCTCAATCGTTACCTGATCAGTTTTCTCCCCTTTAACCACTTCGACAAGGGGGATTAAATGTCCCGGATTCCAAAAATGTGTAACGATAAAACGATTCGGGTACTCCATTTCTTCCGCTAAAGAAGTTGGCGTAAATCCAGACGTATTACTCGCAAGAACAGTATCTTTACTACATATTGCTTCAATCTCTTTATACAATTCCCGCTTCATTTGACTATTTTCTGGAATGACCTCAATTATAAAAGTCGCCTCTTGTACAATCTCTTCTAATGAAGTTGAAAATACAATGCGCTTACGAATTTCCTCAGCCATTGCTTCATTAAATAAATCATTGTGTACCATCACCGTTAATTTATTGCGAAGCCCTTTGTCTGCTGTTGCTAGGTCTTGTTCATTCATACCAGAGATTTTGACTTCTATCCCTGCCCACGCTGCTGATAGCGCAATTGAATGTCCCATCGTGCCGCAACCAATGATTGCTAGTTTTTCCATAACGGTCTACCTCCATTTTTCGATATGATAAAATACCCAACAAACTATAACAATTAGCTTGTTGGGTATCTATTACTTACATGCCTAATGAGAATAATACGACAGCTAACACGACGCCGAGTATTGGTACTATGACCGTTAATGCGCCAAACGCAGGATATGCGTCTTTATGCGTTTCGCCAGCAATTGAACGAATTGTCGTTACAACATAACCGCCCTGTGGCAATGAATCCAAAGAGCCTGAAGAAATTGCGACCACACGGTGTAACGCATCCGGATCGACACCCAAATCTAAATAATGTGGTGCAAGCAACGGTAAAGCAATCGCCTGTCCACCTGATGATGATCCAGTTAAACCTGCAATAACTGCTACAGCAAGTCCTCCTCCTATGAGAGGACTACCTGGTATAGCCGTCATAAAACTAACAGCGTCACCAAACGCGGGAGTTGCTTTTATGACTCCGCCAAACCCTACAACCGCAGCTGTATTAGCAATTGCAATAACTGCACCCATTGTTCCTTCTGAAACCGCTTTCCCAAAGTTCGAGAAATACTTTCTGTTGATTAAATACGTTGCGATTACACCACTCGTAAGAGCAACAATTAACGCAGATGTCCCCAATGAGTTATGGAATATAAATGAGATAATCAACACAACAAGTAAGGGAATTACACTTAACAATGGACTCGGTAAATGCTCCCTCACCTCATGATGATCCGTTTCTCTATCAACAAAATGTTCGCCTTTTGCCAACGCTTTTGAAATCATTTTTTTCAGCCACCAATAGCCGAAGATCGCCATAAATGCAGCTACAATTGCACTTACTTGCCATCCAGCATATGCAGTTGTTCCAAGGAACTCAATTGGAATCCAGTTTTGAATTTCTGGTGAACCCGCAGAAGTCATTGTAAACGTTGTAGATCCAAATGCTAATGTCGCTGGGATGAATCTTCTTGGTAAGTTTGCTTCTTTAAACAAACTGATGGCCATTGGATAAACAGAAAATGCAACGACGAATAAACTAACTCCCCCATACGTCAGGATTGCACAAGCGATTACAACAGCAAGAGCTGCCCGTTTCATACCAAGCTTGCCTACAATCCATTTCGAAACACTTTCTGCTGCACCGCTATCTTCCATAACTTTACCGAAAATTGCTCCAGTCAAGAACATTAAATACCATGAGCCGATGAAACTTGAAAAACCGCCCATATAATTTGTTACAAAGTTAGCTATCCCTTCATCCGGTACTCCCGGAAATAATGGAAGGCCACTTAATAGTGCAACAACGAGCGCTGACAGCGGAGCAGCAATTAGTAAGTTCATGCCCTTCATTGTCAAATAAATCAATAATGCTAGTCCCCCAAATAACCCTATCATCCCTAACATCGAATCGCCTGCCCCCTCTGCAGAAAAGAAATTATGCTTTCTTTCCGTACCTTCTTACTCGTAATAACGCTTGTTCAGCATGACCTGCAAAGTTCTCCAATTGACAGAGACGCGCTGCATATTCGCCGATATAAGCACTCGCTTCAGGTGTCACTTTTTGGTACGTTACCGTTTTGATAAACTTACCTACCCATAGACCGCCTGTATAACGAGCTGCACCTTTTGTTGGTAATGTATGATTCGTTCCAATCACTTTATCGCCGTATGCAACGTTCGTTTCAGGCCCTAGGAATAGACAACCGTAATTTGTCATGTTTTCTAAGAAATAATTCGGATCTGCTGTTAGAATTTCAACGTGTTCAAACGCTAGTCGGTCGGCTTCTACAAGCGCTTCTTCAATGCTATCCACTAACAGGATTTGGCCGTAATCATCCCATGAAACGCGTGCAACGTCAGCCGTTGGTAATACTTTAAGTTGTCTTTCGATTTCTTCTACAGTTTCATAAGCAAGTTTTTCCGAAGTCGTAATTAAGGCACCCGGAGATGTTGGACCGTGTTCACCTTGTCCAAGAATATCCGTAGCAATCATTTCAGCATCTGCTGTTTCATCCGCAACAACTAATGTTTCAGTAGGTCCAGCAAACAAGTCAATTCCTACGCGACCAAATAGTTGTCTTTTTGCTTCTGCCACGAAAGCGTTTCCAGGCCCGACAATCATATCGACAGATTGGATCGTTTCAGTTCCAATCGCCATAGCAGCCATCGCTTGAATTCCACCTAATAAATAGATTTCGTCCGCACCCGCCAAATACATTGCCGTGATTGTTGCATTCGGGATTTCACCGTTAATTGGCGGTGTGCAAGCGATTACACGCTTGACACCAGCAACTTTTGCCGTCAACACGCTCATATGAGCAGAAGCAACCATAGGGTAACGTCCACCAGGAATATAACAGCCGACGCTGCTTACAGGGATATTTTTATGCCCTAAAATAACGCCTGGAATGTTTTCTACTTCTACATCGTTCATTGACGCTAATTGCGCTTCTGCAAATTCACGAATGTTCTTTTGAGCAAATTTAATATCTTCGATTACTTCCGCAGGTACTTGCGCTACGATTTCTTTAATTTGTTCTTCGGTTAATCTGAATGCCTCAGGCGACCATTTATCAAATTTCTCGGAGAACTCACGAACCGCTTCGTCTCCTCTATTCTCAATTTCTTGAATAGCATTCGCTACAATTTTCGATACTTCAAGATTGTTTTTAGTCAATTCTTCTTGTGATTTACCAGCTTTCAATACTCTAACCATTTTATTTCCTCCTCTTTCTTTCTTGCATACGTATGCAAAGCACTTTATAGGTAAAGAGTATTTCAAATACTCTAGGAAGTCAACCTTTTTTTATGTCGTTTTACGCTCGATTAAAATCCCATTTACCTCTATATTGTCAGCAAAACCTGTGTACTCCTCTATTTCCGACATTAAATAACTGACTGTTTGATTTACCATTTCATTAATCGGTTGTGCCCAAGTCGTTAGACTATACGTCGGCCACGAAGCCATTTCAATATTATCAAACCCAATTACTTTCGTAGCTTCCGGAATAGCAATCGAACTTTCACGAAGTGCATCCAACACGCCTAACGCCATGATATCGTTCGCCACAAAAAATGAATCTGGAATTCCATTTTCATTTATCACTTGCTGGGCAATTTTATATCCGCCCTCATATGTATAATCCGATCCAATCCTTTTCAGGGCAATGTTATTTTTCGTAAGAGCTTCAGTAAAGCCTTGTTCCCGCTCTTTACTTGTCGATGTATTTTGATTCCCTGCAATATAAATGATATCCGAACTACCTTTATCAACAAGAAATTGTGCAATTTCCTTACTTGCCTCTAAATTATTACAACACACAGAGTAAAAATCATTACTCGCGATTTTTCTGTTAAAAAGCACCAAAGGAATTTTATATCTTTTAAAGTCTTCTATAGCATTTAAAGACAGTGACGCGTCTGTAATAATGACACCTGCAACATTATAATTAAATAATATATCGATATCTTCTTTTTGTATTTCGTCATTATTCGTGTATACAAACATAATGCTATAGCCCAAACTTTTAAAGGTCGTTGTAAATTGCTTTAAAACTTGAGGATAAAAAGGATTTTGAATACCCTTCATCACTATGCCAATGATTTTCGTTCGATTCGTAATTAAACTCCTCGCCAACTCATTTGGCCGATAGCCCAATTCTTTCGCGGCAGCTAGAACCTTTTCCCTTGTTTTCGCAGACACTGTGGCACCTTCAAAGTAAACTCTGGACACAGATGATTGAGATACGCCCGCATGTTTTGCGACATCCATCGCAGTAATTAACTTTTGCACTTCACTCACACCTTTGGAATCATATTATTGATTCAACTATACCCTCAAAACAGCTACTTCATCAATCGTTAACTTCTTGGTAATAGTTTGTTCATATCTTCCAACTAGAATAAAGAGTATCAGATGAAACGGGAGGAATTATCATGGAGACAGAAAATAGAAACAAACCGGTTAAACGATTTTTAGCAACACTAGGAGCAGGTGTTATTGGTTCGGTATTAACGTTAGCGATCGTAGTCAATACAGATCTACTACAAGGCGGTTCCGCTGAAGTGGTACCTGTCACTACGGATACGGTTCCCTATAATGTACAGCAAACAAGCACTAAAGATATACCGTCACTTTCCGACATGGTAGAACAGTCTTCCGGCGCAATTGTCGGGATTGTTAATTACCAAAAAGGGAATAATCCTTTTTCACAGCAAGCTGAAAGTACCAAGAGCGGTTCCGGTTCGGGTGTCATTTATAAAATAGATGGTGACAAAGCATTTATCGTGACGAATAACCACGTCATCGAAGGCGCAGAAAAGCTTGAGGTTTCACTTGAAAGCGGAGAGACAACAACGGCTACGCTCGTTGGAAAAGATGCACTAAGTGACCTTGCTGTCCTAACTATCGATGCGAAGTATGCAGACACTTCCCTAGAATTCGGCGACTCCGATAAACTTCGTGCAGGAGACGATGTCATCGCCATTGGGAATCCCCTTGGCCTCGACTTCTCCGGTACAGTAACCCAAGGGATTGTGAGTGCAGTCAATCGATCCATCAACGTGAAGACTTCTGCGGGCGAATGGGAAATGAATGTAATCCAAACGGACGCAGCCATTAACCCCGGGAACAGCGGTGGCGCACTCCTCAATGCAGCAGGACAAGTCATTGGCATTAACAGCTTAAAAATTTCTGAAAGTGGTGTCGAAGGACTTGGCTTTGCGATTCCAAGTAACGAAGTCATTCCATTAATTGAAGAAATGACAACAAATGGACAAGTTGAACGCCCATATATCGGGATTGGACTTGCGGATCTTGATCAGGTGCCACGGACCTATTTGCAAGGTCTTCCGAGTGAAATTAAAGCTGGCGTGGTAATTGCAAATATTGATCCTGAATCTGCAGCAGGAAAAGCGGGCCTCGATGTAGAAGATATAATAACAGCGATTAATGGTACTGAAGTGAAGAACTCAACAGAGCTACGGAAGTTCTTGTACACGAATCTTGCTGTCGGTGACAAAGCAACATTTACGATTTATCGCGGTTCCGAGTTGAAAACGGTTGACGTTTTACTTACGAGCAATGTATCCACGGCAAATTAATATATTCGTCCAAACACCTCTCCTTCATTCCATGGGAGGGGTGTTTGCAGTTGCTAATTTCTCGTTTTCGATTTACCTTGAAAGGAATGGCAGTGCAACAGGAGGTGTGTTTTAGTGAGAATTTTAGTAATTGAAGACAATGAAAGTGTATCTTCCATGATTGAGCTATTCTTCTTGAAGGAGGAAATCGATGGTTCATTCATAAAAAATGGTTTGGAAGGTTTCGAAATTGCGAAGCAAGGCGGCTGGGATTGCATCATTATTGACTGGATGTTGCCTGGCATGGATGGTATTTCGATTTGCCATAAACTACGGTTAGCAAACATTGCTACGCCAATTATTATGCTAACCGCAAAAGACGGTGAATCAGACCAAGTGCTTGGACTTGAAATGGGTGCAGATGATTATGTCACAAAACCCTTCAGTCCACTGGCGCTAATGGCTCGCATTAAGGCGGTAACACGCAGGTATTCAACGCTGAAAGACAAACCACTGCAAGATGGCGTCGTCGAAACCGCCCATTTTAAGATTAACCTCAACACACGTGACGTATTGCTCGATGGAGTACGAATACAAAACCTGACTCCAAAAGAATTCGATCTACTATACCATTTTGTCCAGCATCCGAAACAAGTTTTCTCACGTGAACAATTGCTGGATAACGTGTGGGGATATGACTTTTACGGTGATGACCGAACTGTCGACGTGCATATCAAACGGCTTCGCACAAAAGTCTCGACGGATGAACAACCTTTTTTCCATACTGTTTGGGGCGTCGGTTACCGATTCGACGAAACCATAGGTGACTCAAAGTGAAAGTAAAATACTTATACCAGCAACTTGTCAGTCACTTCAGCGTAATCGTCATTGCATTTTTATTATTAAGCTTGCTATTTTCACACTATATCGAGCAATTTGTCTATGCTAATAAAACAGAAGAACTTCAGACATATGGGCAATCTATTTTACGAGACATCCAACAAGACCAGCGAAGTTCTGACAGGATCCTAAAGTCTTATGGACAAGTCCTAAATGGTCGGGATATTCAATATAGTTTATTCGACGAAAACTCGGCCATCATTTATTCGACAGGCATAAAAACGCCGCTCATTAGTTTGAGTGAAAAAGAATGGCACGATATTAAAAATGGTCAACCTGTAACTGTGAAGCAGGATTTCAAACGATTCAACGAAGCCGTCACATTTGTTCTTCTTCCCTATGTCCAAAACAATCGATTTGTCGGCGGTATACTTTTGACGTCACCCATAAAAGGCTCACGTGAAGTTATTTCTCAAATGAATACTTATTTGCTTATTACAACGTTCATCGCACTGACCATTTCGCTTCTTCTCAGCTGGATTTTATCGACTTTTCACGTTAGGCGTATTAAACGGCTTCAAGATGCAACTTCTGCCGTCGCACAAGGTGATTACTCAGTACGTATCCCCTCCTCGGATTTTGACGAAATCGGTGAACTTGCAGGTGATTTCAACGAGATGGTTGAAAAGTTGGATGCCTCAATGGAGGAAATTGAAAATCTCGAAAACAGGCGTCGTCAATTCATGGCCGATGTGTCACATGAATTACGAACACCCCTTACAACAATAAGAGGCATGATTGAAGGACTAAAAAATAATATGATTCCTGAATCTGAAAAAGAAAAGGGATTACAGCTCGCCACTAATGAAACGTTGCGGCTTATCCGTCTGGTCAATGAAAACTTGGATTACGAAAAAATCCGCTCCAACCAAGTCACACTCTTTAAACAGGACATCCAGCTCGTTGAACTATTAGAAATCATCAAAGATCAGCTCGAGGGCGTTGCGGCGGAACGAAATAACGAGATTTTTGTGGCTGTAGACCCAAATATATTGGTGTTTGCAGATTACGACAGACTCACCCAGATATTGATCAATATCACAAAAAATAGTATCCAATTCACCGACAACGGTAGGATCTATCTTCGCGGTTATATGAGCAATACAAACTGTATCATTGAAATCGAAGATACAGGTATTGGGATTGACCCTGATGATGTCGAGAAAATTTGGGGTCGTTTTTATAAAGCCATTGTATCTAGAACAACGAATCCATACGGCGAATTCGGACTTGGCTTGTCGATTGTAAAAAGTCTCGTCATGATGCATAACGGCGCAATCGATGTAACAAGCGAAAAAGGAAAAGGTACAAAGTTTACGCTGTCGTTCCCTGTACAAAATGAAAACTAAAAATCTGTTTTAGCTGCTCTGCATTGTGCATAGCAGTTTTTTTAATATCTCGTTCATACCCCTGTCATAATTCGTTCATATTCTTCGGGCATACTAAAATTAATCAGATCCATGAAGGAGGAAAATAAATGAAGAATAATGCAATGAAATATGTTTTAGCAACGGTATTGACTCTAGGTGTAATTGGGTCGGTAACTGCCTATGCGAAAGAGGACAGCGAGACGACGAAAAGCTCCCCTTCATTCGAACATAAACATGGGGAGCAAGGAGATGCTAAAAAGTTTATTTCTGAGAAGGCAGAAGAACTTGGTATTAAAACTGACGGCAAGGACACGAAAGTAATTTTCGAAGAAGTACAAAAAGCCATGACCCTAAAACACGCGAAAGAACTTGGCATTGATACTGAAGGTAAAGAAATAAAAGCCCTTCAGAAAGAAATTTGGAATGCGAAACTTCAACTAGCAGCTACAGAGTTAGGCATTGATGCAACTGGCAAGGACGATGAAATGTTAGCAAAAGAAATTCGCGAAGCACAAATTACGAAAGAAGCAAAAGAGCTTGGTATCTCCACTGTTGGCAAAGAATTCAAAGCACTTGCAAAAGAAGTTGGGCAGGCTAAAGTTTTAAAAAAAGCAAAAGAACTGGGTATTGAAACAGATGACAAAGATCATCATGACTTAATGAAAGAAGTACGCGACAAAGAAATTTTCAATGCTGCTGAAAAACTTGGCATCGATACAGCGAACAAATCCGCACGTGAACTAATGAATGAAATCCGTACAAATTACGCCGACAAAGTTGAAGATTTGGACTTGTTCCCTTCTAAGGTAGAAAAAGACTTTTTCTTCGATAGACCACGTAGTGGTAAAGGAGAACATTTTGAAGGTCGACGCGAACATGACAAAGACGACAATGAGGGGAAATCACAAGTACCCGAAAAAAGTAATACCCAAGAATAAATAGACTAAACGAAAAAACGAATCTGTTTTTTCGTTTTTTTATTCCCCGTAATAGTTTGTTCATATTTCTCCTGTAGAATGAAGTTATATCAAACATTGGAGGAATTTAAAAATGCGTAAAAAAAGGTTATTCCCATTGTTAGCAGTCAGTCTACTCGCAATTATTCTAACTGTCACAACAGGCTGCTCAAAAGATTCAAAGGCGGCAGATGAAACTGTTGCAACTGTCGGTGATGAAAAAATTACGAAAGATGAATTATATGAAGTTCTCGTTCAATCTGCTGGAAAAGAAGCACTTACTGCAATGATTGACGATAAAGTCGTTGCACTTGAGTTGAAAAAAGAAAAAATCTCTATTTCAGATAAAGAAGTAGATGCAGAACTTGCAATATATATCGAAAATGCAGGTGGACAAGAAGCGTTTGACGCAGCACTTAAGCAGAATACAATGACTGAGAAAGAATTCAAAGAGAATATTATTGATTATTTATCTATCCGAAAAATAATTGAGCCACGTATTGAAATAACTGACGAGGACATCAAAGCGTACTTCGAAGAAAACAAAGAATCCTTTAACGAGGAAGAACAAGTCGCAGCCAGCCATATTTTAGTGGAAGATGAAGCCACAGCGAAAAAAGTTGCGAAGAAACTTGCAGATGGTGAGGATTTCGCAGCACTTGCAAAAGAATTCTCAACAGATACAATGAGTGCAGAAAGTGGCGGAGAATTAGGCTTTTTCCCACGTGGTAAAATGGTAGCCGAATTTGAAGAAGCAGCATTCTCCATGAAAGTTGATGCAATTAGCGACCCTATAAAAACAGAACACGGTTATCATATTATTCATGTAACCGATAAGAAAGCAGCAAAAGCTGCAACATTTGATGATCATAAAGAAGAAATAAAAGGACTATTACTAGAAGAAGGTGTACAAGCAGAGTACGTTAATTGGTTAGATGAAGCAAAATCAGACTATAAAATCAAGAATTCGTTACTCACAGAATAAGTTAAATATCGAAAAAACGTACTCCCTTCAATGCAGAATGATAGATACTGCGTTGAAGGGTTTTATTATTCGTTCTGCTTACATAGTTGAACGAATAATAAAACCCTTCAATATGCTGTACATACATAACAATTTGATTCATTTCAGATGAATTTCACCTACAAAAATAGTCGATTTACTACAACTCACTAGAAAGCGCTTTCACTCACTTCCTTTGCGATATATTATATGCAATGTATAAATTTCGCTATTATTCGACAGAATTTTATGCTATTCTAATTAAAATTCTATATTGTCTGAAAGGGGAGAATACTATGTCTCAAATGCTAGCTTTAGTTATCTTGGTCGCTATTTTATATATCGGAGATGTCGTCTCTGTCCGGACGAAAGCGTGGATTCCATCCGTTTTCGTCTGCGCTGTCCTCTTCCTGCTAGGTTATTGGACGTTTTTCCCGCAAGATATTGTTTCGCTTGCCGGCGTACCGCCTACTGTCGCATCAATGATGATTTATTTACTCATTACCAATATGGGTACATTGCTATCACTTCAACAACTGAAAGAACAATGGAAAACCATTTTAATTTCCCTTGCTGGAATTTTAGGGATTGTCGTTGCCCTATTCGGAATCGGTACAATGCTATTTGGTATTGAAACAATCATCGTTGCAATTCCACCTCTCGTCGGCGGTGTTGTATCTGCGTTGATCATGTCAGAAGGTGCTGCCAACGCCGGACTCGCAACATTGGCTGTATTCGCGATTGTCATTTACGTGATGCAAGGCTTCGCGGGTTATCCTCTTACGTCAATTGTTCTTAAAAAAGAAGGTAAAATGCTTCTTGAAAAGTATCGTAAAGGCGAACTGAAAGAACAAAAAACCAGTACTCAAGCTTCAGTTTCAGAACGACATGAACTTAAGCTATTTAAGAAGATGCCGGATAAATTCAATACAGACTACTTTAAGTTTTTCCGACTCGCACTCGTCGGATTCCTTGCGTATCTCGTTTCTACATTGCTGGCACCTATTGTGGTAATTAGTCCTTATGTGCTTTGCTTATTGTTTGGTATTATTGCAACAAGTATCGGCTTTTTGGAACGTCACGTACTGCAAAAAGCAAATGGGTTTGGATTAGCAATGATGGCACTTATGCTGTTTATCTTTGACGGTTTGAAAAAAGCGACACCTTCCATGATGATGGAAATTTTGTATCCACTCGTCGGCTGTATCGTATTGGGCGTCGTCGGTATGTACATCTTCTCGTTGTTCATGGGGAAAGTACTGAAAGTCAGTAAAGAAATGGCATTTGCTGTTTCGTTAACTGCGTTATACGGCTTCCCAGCGGACTATATTATTACCAACGAAGTCATCAATTCATTAACGGAAGATGAAAAAGAAAGAGAAGCACTGACAAGTCACATGTTACCGCCAATGCTCGTCGGCGGATTTATAAGTGTCACGATGGTTTCGGTTATCCTTGCGGGCCTCTTCGTCGGATTCTTGTAATGAGCTAATTTAGAAACTAATCAAACGAGGAGGACTAGATATGACAGCCAATCAACAACGGATTGAACAACATATCGAATTGTTGAGCCGATTTACAGCTACACCAGGTGCGGGTGTAACGCGGCTTACATATAGCCAAGAAGATTTACAGGCTCGGAATTATATTAAAGAAAAAATGGTGGAGTACGATCTAACAGTGACGGAAGACGGGTTCGGCAATATCTTCGGCAAGCTTGAAGGAGCTTTACCTGACGCACCTTCCGTTATCGTCGGCTCTCACTTTGACTCTGTTCCAAATGGTGGCGCGTATGACGGTGCTGCAGGTGTTGTTGTCGGATTAGAAGTGGCTGCACTGTTCAAAGAGAACAATCTTAAGCCAGCCTACCCGCTTGAAATCATTGCGCTTGTTGAAGAAGAAGGTTCCCGTTTTGGCGGTGGCCTAATGGGCTCACGTGGGATGATGGGTTTATTGACAGCAGAAGATTTCAAAACACTTGCTGATAAAGATGGCGTTTTAGCAGTAGATGCGATGGCAGATATCTCGGTCAACCCAGCGAATGAGAAAAAACGAGATCCGAAAACGATTAAAGCCTTTCTAGAGTTGCACATCGAACAAGGCCCTATTCTCGAGGAGACAAACATTCAAATTGGTGTCGTTGAAGCAATTGTTGGACTGACTCAATTAGAAGTGACTGTACAAGGCCAAGCTGGACATGCCGGTACAACACCAATGGATCGACGCTCCGATGCACTCGTTTCCGCGGCACAAATCATTGCCTCCCTGCCAGGTATTGCAAGCGGTGAAGGTCAAGGAACGGTCATTACAACGGGTCGATTGAATGTCTTTCCGAATGGCGCAAATGTTATCCCAGATAAAGTTGTCTTCAGCGTAGACATTCGTTCAGGTAAAGAAGAGCATGTATTGAATGCAGTTCGCAAAGTGGAAGAATTGATTGTACAACAAGATGGCAATGGTATTCGCACGTCAATTGAACAGCAACTCTACATTGAACCGAAAGAACTCGATAGCAGCATCCGCTCTTTATTAAAAGAAGTGAGCGACCATCTTGAAATTCCTTATTGTTCAATTAATAGCGGTGCGGGCCACGATGCAATGGTATTCTCAGATTATACGGCTTGCGGAATGGTGTTCATCCCAAGCAAAGACGGGCTAAGTCATTGTCCGGAAGAATGGTCGGATCCAGGTCACCTTGCAGACGGCACGACTATTATCTATGAAGCGGTAAAGCGATTAACGGAGGCTAAAACAACATGATCAATCAAAAAGTAAAAGATGCTATCACAAACTATAGCGACGAACTGACGGCACTGCGACGCAAATTACATAGCGAACCAGAACTGTCGTTCGAAGAAGTAAAAACAACAGCGTTCGTTTGCGCCTATCTAGACGAACTCGGTATTCCCTACCGCAAGACTGAACCTACAGGCGTTATTGCTGAAATTAAAGGCGCGGCGGGCGGCAAAACAGTCGCACTGCGCGGCGATATGGATGCACTCTCTGTTGAACAATTAAACACGCATGTACCTTATGCCTCCAAGATTGAAGGGAAAATGCATGCATGCGGCCATGATGCACACACATCGATGTTGCTAATCGCTGCAAAAGCATTATCCGATGTGAAAGATGAACTGCCGGGTAACGTACGCCTGCTCTTCCAACCCGCAGAAGAAATTGCGCAAGGCGCAAAAGCGATGGTCGATCAAGGTGCCATGGACGGCGTCGACAATGTTTTCGGCATCCACATTTGGTCGCAAATGCCGACGCATAAAGTTTCTTGTACACCAGGCCCCTCATTCGCTGCAGCTGACATTTTCAAAGTCCACTTCACAGGTAAAGGCGGACATGGTGCCATGCCTCAAGACTGTATCGATGCAGCACTCGTTGCTTCTTCGTTCGTCATGAATGTCCAGACTGTCGTTTCACGGACGATTGACCCGCAACAAGCAGCGGTCCTGACTGTCGGTAAAATGGAGGTCGGCACGCGTTTCAACATTATCGCTGAGAATGCTCTGATTGAAGGAACCGTTCGTACGTTCAATCAAGACGTCCGCGATCAAATCGAAACAAGCATTTCACAATACGCCAAAAGCGTCGCTGACATGTACGGCGCAACTGCGGAAGTTGAGTATATTCGTGGAACAGAACCGGTTATCAACGACGAAGAGAGTGCGAACCTTGTTCAACAAGTTGCAACTGAAGCATTCGGTCCAGACGTTGTCTATGATGAAAAACCGACGATGGGCGCCGAAGATTTCTCGTTCTTCCTCGACAAAGCGCCTGGCAGTTTTGCACTTGTTGGTAGTGGTAATCCTGAAAAAGATACGGAGTGGTCACATCACCATGGAAACTTCGATATCGATGAAGATGCGCTCGTTACTGGAGCAGAACTATATGCGCAGTATGCATGGGCTTATTTGAATAAGTGATTAATTGAAGGAACGGAAAAGTCGATTTGGCTTTTCCGTTTTTTTGTGCTTGGCGGTGATAATAGGCTCGATGGCGGTGATAAACCCCATTGAGTCGGTGATAACACGCTCGATGCCGGTGATAAACACAGTTGTGTCGGTGATAATATACTCCGCGGCGGTGATAATCTTGTTGCAGTTAGTCATATAATCGGTGTGCTATGATAAATCTACTCACTACAACTCGATTGAAAAGAGGTGTTCCTATGAATTTCATTGCTTGGACAATCGTTGCGTGCGAAATTGGTTTCTGGGTCGTCATTGCTCTCGGACTTATCACCCGCTATATTTTCAAACGCGAAAAGCTCGGTTTTTTCTTCCTTGCTTTGACACCAGTTATCGATTTAGTATTACTCATCGTCACAGCAACTGACCTATACAACGGGGCAACCGCAACACAAGTGCACGCCATCGCGGCAATCTATCTCGGGTCCTCTATCGCGTTCGGCAAAAGCATAATCCGCTGGGCTGATGAACGGTTTCGTTACTACATTCAAAAAACGGGCACAAAACCGGTGCGTAAAGCCGGATTTGAATACGCTCGACACTCGATGAAAGGCACATTGCAGCATCTGCTCGCTTATATTATCGGCGGTTCTTTCCTTGTCGCAATGATTTATTTCATTGGGGATCCAGCAAGGACAGAAGTACTATCCTCTACTTTGAAAGTATGGGCACTCGTTCTCGGGATTGACTTTGTCATTTCTATTTCGTACTTCATCTGGCCGCGTCCGGAGAAAGTTAAATAAGCTAATTGCAAAAGCCGATCTTTTCGAAAGATCGGCTTTTGAGATGAAGTTACTTATTTCTGTTCTAATCGTTTAATAGTACTCCAGATGCCTAGACATACTTCGGTTTTTATAAGGCATATGATCGGATGCGCGGGGGTTATGCTTGGTTCACTTGTTATATGATCGGACGCATGGGGTTATGATCGGTTCGTCTGTTATATGATCGGACGCATGGGGGTTATGATCGGTTCGCCTGTTATATGATCGGACGCGCGGGGGTTATGATCGGGTCACTTGTTATATGATCGGACTCACGAGGTTATGCTCGGTTCGCCTGTTATATGATCGGACGCTCGTGGGTTATGATCGGGTCACTTGTTATATGATCGGACGCTCACCGGTTATGATCGGTTCGTCTGTTATATGATCGGTCGCGCGTGGGTTATGCTTGGTCCACTTGTTATATGATCGGCTGCACGGGGTTATGATCGGGTCACTTGTTATATGATCGGAAGCACGGGGTTATGATCGGGTCACTTGTTATATGATCGGATGCTCGCGGGTTATGATCGGGTCACTTGTTATATGATCGGACGCTCGGGGGTTATGATTGGGCGCACCAAGGTTACGCTCGGACGCAACCGGGTTATGATCGCCCATTCTTTCACCAAAGATCAACTAGTTTCCAAACAAAAAAACCGACCTATTCAATTGGCCGGCTTTCGTCTCATTAACCAATATCGTAATAACTACAGACAACTTCAGCAACAGATTTTGCTGAAACCAGAAGGGCATCTTCATCAATATCAAATTTCGGGTGATGATTCATGAACGCCCTTTCTACACCTTTAGGTTTGCAACCAATATTAAAGAAAACGCCTGGAACTTTTTCCAAGTAATACGCAAAGTCTTCTGACCCCGAAAAGACGGGGAATTCCACAACTTCTTTGATATCGGGATCATCTGATTTTTTCAAAATGGAGACAACTTCTGCAGTCACCGCTGGGTCATTATAAAGCGGCGGATAATCAGCCGTATACGTCAACTCGCACGTGACGTCAAACTCCAGTTCAATGCCGCTCACAATGCGATGAATTTCCCGGGAAATTAACTGCTGCGTATCCTCATTCATATACCGGACATCACCTTCAAGCTCTATGCTATCTTTGATAACATTAAACGAACCTTTTCCGTCAAATGAACCGATTGTAACAACACCCATTTCAAACGGATTTAAACGCCTACTGACAATGGTCTGGATAGCCGTTACAAAATGAGCACCTGCAATAATCGGATCGTTCGACTGATGCGGGGATGATCCATGACCGCCACTTCCTTGAATCACCAATTTAAAATACGTTCTCCCCGCCATTGCAAAGCCGCTGCGATAACCAATCGTACCTGTTGAATGCGAAGGGAATAAATGCGTCCCAAAAACCAGATCCAAATCATCTAGCACACCTGATTCAACAATACTCTTTGCTCCACCCGGCGGCGTTTCCTCCGCATGTTGGTGAATAATTTTAATTGTACCCGCAATCGATGATTTCATCTGAATGAGACAATCCGCAAGAATTAACATGTACGCGGTATGCCCGTCATGTCCACATGCATGCATCACGCCATCATTTTTCGATTTGAACGGAACATCTGTCGCTTCATGAATCGGCAACGCATCAAAGTCAGCACGGAGTCCGATTGTCTTACCGGGCTTATCCCCTTTAATTGTTACGATGATTCCATATCCATTGCCAACATTCGTCTGCACTTCTACATCTTTTCCTTTATAAAAGTCAGCGATATATTGTGCAGTTTTTTCTTCTTTAAACGACAGTTCCGGATTCTCATGTAAAAAGCGTCGAATTGCTATCATTTCATCTTTACGACTTTCTAGCAGTAGCATTAATTCCTTTTTCGTCTCAATTACTTCTTCTACTCGTTGACTCATAACTAGTAGCCCCCTTTATTATTCTGCTGCCTTTTTGTTTTTTAACTTCTCAAGAAGTATACAAGCAACGACTGTTCCTAGTATACAAAGAAACGTTTTCATTGAAGCCGGTACCGGGCCCAAGTTAACCAGTAGTCCAAAAGCCAATCCAACGATGCCCCATAGCGGTTTCTTAATGGCAAATTGAGCAATAACCCCACCAAAAATGGCTGGCAGGACAAACTGGAAGCTATCGGTCAAAGTTGCCGGCAACAATGCAATCAGGTAAGAACCGAAAAGAATCGCGAACACAAGAATGACTGTATTGACGATGGAGGCGGCTGCTATAGCGAGTGTTGCTGTTACTTCCCCTTTTTTCGTCCCAGGTTCTGCACCGACTACACTTTGAGCAATTGATGCACTTGGCAGACACATATTACCTATATTTCCAGTTAAAAAAGCAAGATAAGTGCCCGAAACACCCAAAATCGGATAATAACTAATTGGCTCAATAAACCAGACTACCGCAATAATCGATGCATAAGCAAGGAACCCGGACAGTATTGGTGACCATCCCGGATGAATATCAAGACCAAACGATAGATAGAGAGGCAAAGCCAACGTCAGTACGATAACACTCCAAATCGTCAAGCGTCCCCAAAAATGTGATTTAGCATGAAACGTTGCAAAGTCGAGTGTTGCATCTGTCTCGTCCGTCCGTAAATCCCCTTGCATCATCACTTCAGTTTCCCCTTCATTCATAATCGTCATACCGTTTCTCCTGCCTTCCTCGTTAAGTTAGTAACAGTCCTATTGATAACCCCACAACAATCACTAATCCGAGAGACCATTCTCTTAACCAACTCATTTTAAACTTATTAGAAGCCCATATGATAACCGGCATGACAAGAAATGCAGCTATAAATACCACCGTCTCATTGATCCCTCTTATCATTTGCCCTGCACCAAAATAACCAAAAGCCCCTATCATTGCTGCAGTCGAAACAATACTCAACAGTTTAACATTGCTATTTTTTCTCGAAATTTTCTCTTGAAACTTACCTAGTGATTTCGTGAATAACGCAGTAACCAATAACCAGCCCATTCCACCAAGACACATGACCCAAACTGCAGTCGTGAATGCTTGTTCAGTAAATGTCGACGAACCCAGTTCCGAGCCGGCCGCCTGTGCTCCTAGACTCGCGCCGACCGTTTCGATTGGTGCCGATCCGACGATACCGATTCGCATGAGTGTAACCGGATTTCCAAGGAAAGTAATTAAGGAAATCGCGACGATAATAATTGCAAAAGAAGGCCCTAACGAACTGATTGCCCCCGTCCGCACGACCGACTTCACCTCCAAAGTTGTCAGTCCAACAGAGGGAGCTGTTTTTGAAGCAAGCCTGATGAAGACAACTGCTTGAAATATAACAATACCAATGACGAGAGCCGCAATAATCCATATTGGGAAGCTGTTTGCTACTTTCAAAACTTGTTCCATCTTCTTTCCTCCTCATTACGTTTTGTCACCGGCAATTTTATACGGTTACTATTTTCGTATTACAACTAATTCATAGGGTAAATAATAAAGCGCTCACATTGTTAGAATTTTTACTCTTTTCAATTTATGTTCATTACTATACACTGGAATTAGTGTGATAACAATGTTCATTCATACACTGTTTTAGTGAATTATATAGATATTTCTACACCACCGAAAGGAGAAAAGAGATGAAAACAGATAAGACAACTAATCCTTTATTACAAGGGAAGTTAAGGGATGTCGAACTGACAGTTTTAGTCGACAGCATTCGTTCAATCACTTCCAGTTTGGACCTTGACGAAGTTTTGGGGGAAATCATGCGGAATGCACTCAAAGTGATTCCAGCTACAGATGCAGGGTATTTAATGCTTTACGACGTGGGGACAGAGCGGCTACTAGTAAAAGCACCACTTGGGTTTAATGACAACATTTACAATTTCAAAGTGAAACCAGGAGAATCTATTACAGGGACTGTATTCGAGGATGGGCTAGGACTGATATTCAATTCCAAAGGAGAAATACTCAAGGCAATGGATTATCACCATGTTTCAAAATCGAACTTTCATCATATTATTTCATCCGCAAACATCCCAGAAGCACTTATTTGCGTACCCATTTCCATTGAAGACAAAAGGATTGGCATCATGATTACTCATCAATGGCATCGAAAAAAAGTGTTAGATGAACATGATCTCCTCCTACTGCAGGCGTTTGCTGAACAAGCCGCTATCGCCATTCAAAATGCTCAGTACTTTACAGAAGCGAATAATCGAATCGAAAAAATTACGCAGTTAAGTGCGCAGCTGGAAGAACGAAATATTCAACTTCAAAAAAGGCATAAAGTGCATGAAACATTGACCACTATTTCGTTGGAGAATAAAGGTCTCGAGGCAATCGTCCATGAATTCAACCTAATGCTCAATTCACCCGTTACCTTTTTCAACGTCATTGAAGACAAATTCTATTTACATGACCCTAATGAAATACCTAATTTCGATCAATTTGAACTGAAAAAAATCTTTTTAACAAGAAGGAAACCTATCCACCTCAAAGCGAATCACCCTTCCGTAAAAACCTATTATATCTACCCTGTTTATAATGGCCCTGTTTTTCTTGGGTGTTTCCTGATTCACGTGACCGAAGAAATTTCCGAGTCAGACCGAATTGCACTCGAACAAGGAAGTTCCATATTAGCTTTGGAATTAATCAAAAATCAAACCGTCACTGAATACTTTTATAAAAAGACGCACGAACAGTTCCTTGCGCTGTTAAACGCAAAAAACGATGATCATCTTGAAACACTAGCAAAGGAGTTCGGTCTAAACGCCTCCACACATTGGTTTATGGCGATTTTTGAAATACCGAATTACACAGATTTGCAGCTACTGGAAATCAAGATTCACCATCTAGTCCTGAAATTAAAAAACGAACTACCCAAGACTGAAACAATGATTTATGGGTTACAAAATCGAGTCATCTTCTTCGCCTCTATAACAGAATCCAGCCACTTTAAGATCTTCCAACAAAAGTTCAACGTCGTCAAAGAAGAGTGGGATGCGAAGGATCAGCATTCTTTCCGCGCTGGCATTAGCTCGACTTATAAAGGATTACACGCCATTAAAAAGATTTACGAAGAAGCGAACAAAACACTGACCTACCTAACCTCACGTAATCGACTGGATATCATTCGTTACGAAAACATTGGATTAAACAAGCTCTTTTTAAATCAGTCGCCCAGGGAAATCCAACAATTTATCGATGAGGTCTTTCTTCCCCTATCCTACCCTCATGAAAAAAAGTCCGAGTTGGAAGAAACCTTGCTGACCTATTTCGAATCAAACCGTTCCGCTACAAAAACAGCTGAAAAACTACATATTCACATCAACACACTATACCAGCGCATTCGGAAAATTGAACACGTACTGCAACTCGACTTAAACGACAATGAAGACTCCTTGAAAATACACCTAGCCTGTCATCTACGTTCTACTTATGTATAAAAATCGAAAAAGCCGACCCATCATAAGGTCGGCTTTCTTCGTATTACGTGTTATGCGTTCATACTTTTCAATGCTGTTCCAACTTTTACTGTACGTCCCGCCTGATGAGCAACTGCCGCTTTAATTGCCGCTTCGTCATCCGCTATTTTTCCATCTTGTCCGACAGTTACGCTTGTACCGTACGGGTTACCACCAGCTGCAAATGTAACTGCGTCGGTGAAACCTGGTGCCGCAACAATTGCTCCCCAGTGGTACATTGTTGTGTATAAGGAAAGAATTGTTGCTTCCTGACCGCCATGTGGGTTTTGTGCTGAAGACATTGCGCTTACTGCTTTATTAGCGAGCTTGCCTTGGAACCAAAGACCACCTAATGTATCGATGAAACTCTGGATTTGCCCAGGTACATTACCGAAACGTGTCGGTACACTAAAGATAATCGCGTCCGCCCACTCAAGATCTTCTCCTGTTGCAACAGGTACATCTTTCGTTGCTTCAGCATGCGCTTTCCAGCCCGGAGATGAATCGATTGCAGCTTGTGGAGCTGTTTCAGCCACTTTCATCAGTCGTACTTCAGAACCTGCTGCTTCAGCCGCCTCTGCAGCCCACTGTGCCAATTGGTAGTTCGTACCGCCTGAACTGTAATATACGATTGCTGTTTTTGTTTTTGTCATGTTTACCGTCTCCTCTTTACTTGTTGTAGTGTTTTTGCCGAATAACCTGTCTAAAAAACTCATTTTTTTATCTCCGCTTCTCTTTTCATTTCACAAATGTTGTTTTGTACCACTCTGCCGCTGCGTCCACTTCCGTACGCGTTAGCGAATGACCATTCATTTCCCAGTGAACTTCCGTCACTGCGCCCGCGCCTGCCAATAATTCCTTGAGATCTTCTGACTCCTTCGCAGGGCAAATCGGATCATTTTTTCCTGCGGTGATGAACACCGGAATGCCGGCTAAATCTGGCAAGTCGATTCCACGCCTCGGTACCATCGGGTGATGAAGAATTGCGCCTTTCAAAGCCTCTGCATAATGGAACAGCAGGCTTGCTGCGATGTTCGCTCCATTAGAATAACCAACCGCAACGACATTCAACCTGTCAAAACTATTTTCTTTTGCAGCTTCATCCAGAAACGCATTCAATTCCTTCGTACGGAAGATTAAATCCTCCTCATCGAATACCCCTTCCGCCAATCTACGGAAGAAACGCGGCATGCCGTTTTCAAGGACATTTCCTCGAACACTTAGTACCCCAGCATCGGGGTCAATTAAGTCGGCAAGTCCCAGTAAATCCTGTTCTGTGCCTCCTGTGCCGTGAAGCAAAAGTAACACCGGTTTTGAAGCATCTTTTCCTGGTTTATAAATATGTTTCATAGTATATCTCTCCTCGTATCAATCAATTTCGCGCACTTCAAAAGGGATCAAAGAAGATTCCAGCTGTTCGCGACTGTGCTCATATTGCGTTGGAAGCATAAGATTTTCTCCCATCGTCTCCACGGACTCGTCATGTGCAAAGCCTGGTGCATCCGTTGCAATTTCAAACAAAATATTTCCGTGTTCTCGGAAGTAAATCGCATTGAAATAGTTTCTGTCTTTCACCGGAGTCACGCCATAACCATTCTCTTCAACAAGTGATTTCCAGTCCAGTTGATCCGCATCATCTTCAGCGCGCCAAGCGATATGGTGTACTGTGCCGACACCCATTTGTGCACGACCTGATGATGTTGTTTTCAAATCGACGACATTGCCAATGTCCGCTGTTGAGCGAAACCGGATGTATTCGCCTTCTTCACCGATTTTTTCAAGCCCCATAACTTGTTCAAGAAGATGAGCCGTTTTTTCAGGTTGTGTAGATAATAGCGTTGCGCCGCCAAACCCTTTTATAGCGACATCCGCTGTTATTTCACCAACCATCCATTCATTCTTTACCCCATCTTCTCGCTCGACAATCTCAATTCTCAAACCGTGTGGATCATCAAATGATACATACGTTTCACCAAAGCGGTTTGATCTGCTAAACGCAATCTTAAATTTCTCAAGACGGTTTTCCCAGAAAGTCATTGCCCCGACCGGTACTACGTACGACGTAACACCGACTTGACCATCCCCAATTGTTCCTTGGCGAGCATTAGCCCATGTGAAAAACGTAATGATCGTACCCGGTGCACCGTTTCCATTACCAAAGTAAAGATGATACGTCCCCGGATCATCGAAGTTGACGGTTTTCTTGACAAGACGCAACCCAAGAACACCCGCGTAAAAGTCGACGTTTTCTTGCGGATGTCCGACGATTGCAGTTATGTGATGAATGCCCATTGATTTTTTCGTCATATCAATTCTCTCCTCGAATTAGTAGAAAGTTATTTATCTTGAATTCAAGGTAATCATATCAAGCAGAGTTTTCTTTGTCAACGAGTTGGCTTGAAGTGAATAAATCAGATGTAAGAAACGAGTCACCGCCTGTCTTGTTAAATGATAGACGCTAAAAAATAAATAAAGAGGCTATCTAAGATAACCTCTTGTCACAGTACATTCATTATTACCAAGGTTCATCCTATCGAATAGTAGGGATGCATAATTCGCTATCTACGCAACTCATATTTTTCCTTTCCGGATAAACAATGAACTCCTTCCATTTATGACAACGGAAGGAGTTCATTGTTTACTATTCAAAATTAGAGATTCGCCAGTACTGCCAAGCAATTACCTCGGACATCCACGCGAGCCCCTTACTTTCCGCTTGGTGAATTGGTTTCCATTCATTCTCTTCACCGCGCATCAGGTAAATCTCATGATGGGGCGCCTGATCGTGGTAACCCGTCATATCAAACGTTCCGTCCCGCCTCATAACTGCCCGCACTTCATAGTTAATGTCAGGGGCCGTTGTAAGGGGATTGCCGACAGCATGCAGAAGATGAAATCCCGCTTCGTCTTCCCCGTGATTTGTCCGTTTCAACGTAATCCCATCGTGTGAAGCGGTTGCTTGTTTCCTAAAGCGCTTAAAAGCATCATAGACAATCGATGGCCCAACATCCCTTGTAAACGTCAACGGAGAACGTTCAAGGTCATATGCCAGTTCGATGTCCACTCGGGTCCGATAACTGGCTCCATTTGAATCGAATCCCCTGTCATCCCCTTTAAAATAACGATTTCGCGATAAAAGATTCGGATTCAACACCCAGTCATCCTGCAAAAACGTCATGTAGCGGAACCCCCACCTATCTACATTCGGGAGACGAACTCTGTCTTGAACAGGCGTCAGCAACTCCCTCGGCTTGGCAATGGATTTTGTCACCGAAAACTGTTCAATCACCGCTTCTGCCTTCGACGAAACCGGATTCAACAGCCCAAAAACAGTGGAGACAATCGACTGAAAGACGTTGAATCGTTCTTCCGACTTCGCAAGTGAACGCTTAGATTTAATCGTATACGTATAGATTTCATCCAACGAAAAATCCCTGTCGATGTAAGAATTACCGACCGCCGTTGTCATATGCGTCCCATTTCGGTAGACATCATATTCAGCGACATCTTTAATTTCCTCCCAAGACAATGCAATTTGCGTCTTTGCGACAATCGTTGTCATGACAAGTGACTGAAGCGGACTTTCTTTGTTTTTCTGTTCAGCAAATGCTGACGTTTGCAATGCAATAACGTCAATTACAATACCATCTTCAACACGTTCGATTACGTAATTATATAGTTTCGCATGCTTGAAATCACCGTCACTAAATTCAGAGACCGTTCCTTCATACAAATGATGCCCGTCTCTATAAACTTTGTAAGTTCCGCCGACATCATTCCATGTGAAATAGATTAGATCTGCCTTATGCAAAACGGTTTGTATTTCAAACAGTTTCTTTTTCATCCGCACACCACACCCCTTACTTGGAAGTGTGGTATATTTCGCGAGCAGTTAAACATTACATTTCAATACCTGTTAATGAAAGAAGGACCGCACCTTTTAAACGACTTGCTGCTTCTCCAGGATCTTCTTCTCCAGAAATTGCAGAAATAACCGCTACCCCTGACGCACCCGCTTTAATGATAGCACCGGCTCTGCGTTCTGAAATTCCACCAATCGCAACAATAGGTAAACCAGGTAACAACGATGCCACTTCCCTAATTGTCTCGATACCAATAACCGGTTGCGTATCCATTTTCGTCTGTGTCTCATAAACTGGACCTAGACCGATATAATCAGCCCCAGCATCAGCTGCCGCAATCGCTTCTGTTACATTATGCGTAGAAACACCTATTAGCATGTCTGGACCAACCTTGTCACGCACTGCTGAAATATATCCGTCTTCCTGCCCGATATGAATACCGTCTGCACCAATTTCAATCGCAAGACCTATATCATCATTGACAATGAAAGGTACACTATATTGTTCACATAATTGCTGACACGCTTGTGCAAAAGCCTTCAATTCTTCACCCGTTAATGCACCAGGCCCTTTTTCACGTAATTGAAAGCTCGTTATACCACCCTTTAGCGCCTCTTCTAAGACATGTAACGGGTCGCGTCCCGCCAAATTCACTGTACCCATGATGAAATATAAGTTAACTGTTTGCTTATCCATAAACTACAACCCCTTCCATTGTCTTGTTACCGCGGCGTCCATATGCCCAGTGATTCGTCGGACCATGGCCGCCACCAATTTTAAGTCCATCTTCAATTGCTGCGTGGATAAAACATTTTGCAGAAACAACTGCATTCGCTGCCGTTTCCCCATTTGCCAAAAACGCTGTCAGTGCCGCCGAATACGTACACCCTGTTCCATGCGTATCTTTCGTATCAATCCATGGTGCGCGAACCGAGAACCGTTCCCCGTCAGCCCCCATGAACAGATCTTCCGCATAAGGCGCTTCTTTCCGGTGGCCCCCTTTAATAAGAACCGCCCCCGCGCCCAACGCTATTATATGTTTCGCCGCTCGTTCTATGTCTTCATTCGTCTTTATTTCCATTCCTGCAAGCACTTCTGCTTCTGGAATATTAGGTGTAACAATAGCTGCAAGAGGTACAAGTACAGTCTTCAACGCTTCAACCGCCTGTCTTTCTAACAATGAAGCACCCCCTTTCGCAATCATCACCGGATCAATGACAAGTGGAATTCCGCTCCAATGAAACGCCTCTCCCACTGCATAGATAATTTCTGTCGAAAAGAGCATCCCTGTCTTAATCGCTTTAACATCAAAATCTTCAATAACTGCCTGTATTTGCGCTTTAATAATAGCGGTGTCAACCGGCTGTATCGCCGTCACTCCAAATGTATTTTGCGCTGTCACCGCTGTCAGTGCCGACGTACCGAAAACACCCAATTCTTGGAACGTCTTCAAGTCTGCCTGAATACCCGCACCACCACCACTATCCGACCCCGCAATTGTCAATGCCACACGTACCATTCGATTCGCCACCCTTTTATTTATACTAAAAAGCCGCTTCCCGGTGGCGTAAGAAAGCGGCTAGCCATTTAACTATTCGTAAAAGGCGTACCCACTTTCCTACGCCGGTATAATCCGGATCAGGTTCCAAGGGTCCGCGCATTCATGCACGTCTCAGCCTAAAAAAGGCTCCCCTAGTGGTTGTTAAACTATTCAGCTTTGTAGCAAGTGTAACATATCTAGTGTGAGATTGTGGGAATGTTTGGTCCATTTTCAATAGAAGCATAGAGTAATGGAAATAAAAAACTCCATCAAATAGGTTCAATATATATAATAAACTCGTTTCACGTGGTAACAGTTTATTCCATTCTATCGTCGATAAGAGTATAGTTAGTGACATAAACAGAAAGAAGGCGCAGTTTATGCATAAAGCAGACAGCAGACCGAATAATCCCGACAAATCCATGTGGATCAGTCTTTTCGGGGCACTCGTTATTATTGCAGTGGTCATTATTACTAATCTTACAATGGGTTAACATTCACTAAAACCTAGATAGGCCGACATTACAGCGGCCTGTTTTTTTATTCAGAACCCCAAATTCTTTCCACTTCTGAGTCCCCATCCTTAATCCGTATAACATACACGTCTGGATTCGTCAGTGCCTGCCACTGCCCAAAATCGAATCGTTCATCATAACAACTTAATAATAGCGCCATTAAATTCCCGTGTGTCACAAGCACTGTCCGCGAACCGTCACCCAGCTCATCCACAACATCACAGACCCTCGACATCGCTTCACTCGAAGATTCCCCACCCTCATATTTTAGATGAAGGTCAAAAAACGTATCTTCCAGCTTTATCAACCAATCCTCGAAATCCATTGAACTTAGCACGCGCTCCATAAGCCGACTATCCACCTCTACATGCAACTTCTTCCGCTCAGCTATAGGCCAGCCCGTCTGACGTGCACGAGAAAACGGACTCGTAATAATCCGATCCACTTCGATATCTTCGAAAAACGCTACAAGCTGACCCGCCTGCAGAATCCCTTCAGCAGTCAATTCCGCGTGTGGTGCCTGTCCTTCTGCGGAGCAATGACGCACGATGTAAATAACTTTTTCCATAACCGCTTCACCCCATTCTTCTTACTAAATAGACATACAGCCCATTCGTAAACTAGCTGTAGTCATCCCTATTACTCTTTTTCCCTTGTATGCTCCAAAGAAAACATCTCAATGTTTTAGATTCCTTAGAAATCACAACAAAAAGTGCCTGTACAATAAACCATCATGAAAATTTAAGCATTCATGGTGGTTTCTTATGCAGGCACTCACTATTATTTATTCATCTGGGCAAGGAAGTCAGCTAAAGGGTCTTCCTCTTCTACAACAGAGGTTTCTTCTGGCTCCTTTAACTGTTCCCAATCAAAATTATCCAGATCATCCTCTATGTTAATCAATTGATGTTCTGTTTCCACCTCAACGGCAGCGCTCGTTTCTTCCTGCAAATATAATGCTGCATTTACATCTATTGCATTGCTGTTCAATGATGCAAAGAGAGAAGCTGTGCGGATTGGATCGGACATCAACTGATAGACGATACTCCCTAGTAGCGCCTCGGAATGTTCGTGCTTTAACCAATCACGTTGCGCTTTAGTTAACCCTTTTGGGAGCGGAATTGTTATGGCCTCTCTATGCTTTAAAAGTGAGTCATTCACCCCATCTATCACGAACTCCGCAATTTTACTGGAAAAGTTTCTTCTTTCGACTTCTTTTAACTTTTGCAGTTGCTTTAGTGTGTGGTCAGATGTATCTGATGGGAGACGAAATGTAATGGGCTGTCCCCTTTTTAATCCCGCGTCATTCATGCATAGTCACCTTACTTTGTTTTAACTAACTTTTCTTCTTCTTTAATTTTGACTTGTTGATTTTTTTTCGCAAAGTCTGAAATTAACTTGTAATAAGCGTTGGCCATCATCCAAACACTTTCTTTTTCATCTTCAAAGAAATCGATATTATAACCATCTAAGCTATTATTTAACGTTTTAAGATAGTCTTTAAGGACAATAGAGCCTCCGCCGATGAAATAGCAGATCTCAGATTGCGAGTTTCTTGCCCATACATTCCGTAAATGGCGGTATTGCTTTTTCGCTAACTCCAAGAGAATCCGATCTACAATGTCATGAACACTTGTCCGGCTTCCTTTTACCATAATATGATTACGGTTATTTTTCTTCGTTATAATATCCACAACATCTAGACGACTGTCCAACTCTACGCCATGTCTAACATAAATTTCTTCTCGAATAGCATCCAGAGACTCTGAAACACCCAAGTTAAAGCCTTGCGCCTTATCATCATCAACTTTACGATTCCTAATAACCGCAACATCCGTTGATAACCCACCGATGTCTTGTATCAAGATTTGTTTATCGATTAATTCTTTATTAATGATGTTTAAATTATTATCCATTACAAGGTTGATAAACGCAGCAAAACCTTCCGGATAAACCTTTACTTCATCAAATTTAATATTTACTTTTATACCTTGATATTTAGGTGTAACCAAAAACTCTACTTGGTGAACAGAGCTAAGCAATTGGGAACGATAACCAACGTCTTTCCCTTCCTTTACTTCTCTCAGTGGAAGTCCTGTACCTAGTGTATACGTAGCTTCAATCACATTATTATTCCGTTTAAAAATACCTTTATTCTCATCACGTGCTGCATCTATTGCAAGTGCCGCGAACAACATCACCAAAGTTTGATCTTCCTCAGATTTGTTGCTACCTGGATCTAGTTCAGTTGAATTACCACTTTTCGTAGCAAGATTCCCAACACGGTAAATAGCGTTGTTATCTTTTAATGTTGGAGAGTGCAAACGAATATGAATGCCATCAGTAGGCTCTTGGTTGTCTAGTTCTTCAATGCCGATAATCGGACGATCTGCAATATCTTGTGCAATTACATTGGGTATATTGAGTTCTGCTTCCAATTTACCGAAAATGGCTTTTAATGAATCGTTTCCTACGTCAATTGCTGCAATACGTGTTTCTGTCATAAAAATCATCCTCCCCAATTATTCTATCTTTCTATTGAAATGGTACTGGAATTTTGTTGGCAGGTCAATCCAATCCAACTATTTAACACACAAATGTAATATTGTGTACCTAGCTGTAAACTTGTACACATTAACGTATACACCCGCCATCACTGGTTGCGTACGTGTTTGTACACTTGTACACATTAATGTTTACAAATGTATACATTAACGTACACAAGTACACCGTAATGTATACATCCACAAAAATAGTTAAGATGGACGTTTACTCAAGTTCGATATAAGCCCTCCTTCCCCTTCCCTTCCTAACTTCAAGCTGAAGCAGAGCTTGCTTACCATTCAATAAAAAGGGTATTTAACAAATAAAACCCATTAGACATTCCCTTACTTTTCTAAAGTGCCAGTGATTATAAGTTGTTATTCGATCTGTTCCCACCTTCATTACAAGCATGCGAGCTGTTGACCAAGCAATTTCGGCTTCTCAGTTTCGCCTCTAACATGCCTTTACGGGTTAAATAGTATCATCAATCACCAATTAGCTTACGCCACACTCCAGGCCCCCAGCTGCATCTAGGAGTAACCTGACTAATAATAGGTGGCCGAACAAGACAAAATGACAACCATTTCATACACCAAAATAAAAAACACCAAAAAAAGTAGACATCTATTTGAATGTCTACTCATTTTCACGTTTTTACGTACTCCTACTAATTATTCCAAACCCACCAAACGTTGCTACTCAATACTAAGGCGTATCTGACTCAATCCGTTTCATGAATTCCTCTACTGCGCTATAACCTTGCTGCTTTAAATACCAGTTATTTGCAGCGGCTTCAATCAAACCTGCGATATCACGCCCTGGTTGAAGTTGAATTTGGATATGCGGAATCTGTACGTCCATGTATTCCACAAACTTCGTTTCCTGCTCTAATTCATTATTCAAGTCATTTTCTTTCCACTTAGTTAATTCGATATCCAGTGCAATCCGCGTTTCATCCTGGAAAGCGGCTCTTCCATAAAGGCGCACCACATTTAACAAGCCAATACTACGCAACGCAAGAAATTCTTTGCTGTTTTCGTCGTGCGTCCCGAGCAAGGTTTGTGGGCTAAGCTTTTTCAACACCACGACATCATCTGCCACAAGCCGATGTCCCCGACCAATCAATGTATGAGCCGTCTCGCTTTTCCCTACACCAGACTTGCCGCGGAGTAGAATACCCATTCCCGATACATTGACGCAAACGCCGTGTATTGCAATTTCTGGAGCCATTGCTTTCACAACATACGCATCTAATTTCGCACTCAATTCACTCGTGGAATCACGAGTGCGTAACACCGGGATTTTCTCTTCCGTACAGTATTGAATCAGGCCCAGTGGCTCTTCCTGCTGGGATGTAATGATGATACATGGGGGCGCATATTGAACAATATTTGCAATCCGCAGCATACACTCCTCAAACGTCAGCGTATGAAGGTAATTAACTTCATTTTTCCCCAGAATTTGAACATGTTCTTTTGCAATAAAATCAAATATATCCATAAACTCTAATCCTGGACGACGTACTTTGGATTTTTTTATAATACGATGCAATTGGTCGTGTCCGCTTAACACTTCCAAGGAAAACGTATTGACTATCTCTTCAATCGTAATCGTTTTCATGAACAGCCTCCATTCTGCAGTCTTCTTACATGACCTCTTCGTTTACTTTACCACCAATTGGAGCTAATTCTTAGCGACTATCTCCGACTTAAAACTACACTAAATATGTTGAACAAATGAATACGGCGTATGCGCTTTACATGGGCTTTTGGGAGGCCACTGAAAAAGCCCTTGTACTGGAAATGAATTAGGATTCCCACTAATACCGCTTCGACGCTTTGTGGATGCCTCCCGCGATAAGCCAGAAAGGAAATCACTTTCGGTCTTATCGCTTCGGCTACCACGAAGTCGCGCCTTCGCTGGATGGTCTATGTGAGAAAGCGCATTTCGTTATCTGTGATGGAATCTGCAAGCTGGAGTACGTCTTTCTTGACTATAAGTAGTATCAACTAGTAATCACATTATAGTCTCGGCATATAAATCTTAAAATCACATTTCTCTCGATAATGAACACCCTAGCGCAGGCGCAGCAAAGGCTTACGACGAAAGGCATCCCCAAAGCGCCAAGTGTTTTACAACCCACACCCCGAATTAAGAGGAAACTGAAAAAGTTCTTTTTTAAAGTAAGAACTAGTTGATTGTAGTGAAGAGCGGCGACTCCAGCGGGAACAGCGCGAGCTGAAGACCCCGCAGGAACGCAGTGACGAGGAGGCTGAAGCCGTGCCCGCGGAAAGCGTCCGCTCGGAACGGAAATCAACGGGATTGAAGGAAATAGGACTTTTTCAGTGACCCCCGAATTACAACTCTCTCATTATTGAGTACCACAACAGATTCAATGGGATTCTTTAATTCAACATATATACATGCCTACTTACCGCCATCCACTGGTCCGTTCTACTGTTGGTACGAACGAACTGGATAATGCCTTCATCCTTGCTTCTAGCAATTTAAGACGCCCCTCGACAGTTCTTGTGTAGATGAAGTCTGACTTTCCAACCCGACGTTTCCACTCTTCCAAGAAAAAGTTCACATATTCTTTCTTTTGTCCGATTACTTGCGGGATAGCATGATAATCAGATCTCTTCCAAAGTTTTCCTGCCTTACGAATTAGTATATATCGTGGATTTTCAATTGGATTAAGAAATTCCTTCAATGCGGTCATGAAGATTGTCTTCTCATGCGTCGTCCCTTCTTCAAGCCAGCATGTATATATCCCTCCGCCGTCTCGCGTCACCCGGATCATCTTGTTATGGAGTGGCGTTATAACAGCACCTGCATGAAGCATGGATGCATAGACAGTTTCCGCAATCTCTTTCATACTCGCTTCTATGGAAGGATGCTTGCTATACAACTTCACCGTTTTATAGCAAGAAGGTGCTGCAAAAAGGAGCCCGAGCACTGTCGCAATCGCCATTCCTTCTCCGAATGAAAACGCACCAAGCTTTCGGAAAAGATTGCTAAAATCGACTACTGCTTCTAAAGCGATAAACCCCGTGATCCACAAAAGACCTCTCAATGTGTTATCTAAATAATATGGACGCGGCAAGGAGCGTTTATCCGCCACGATTTCCTCGGTCATTTCACGGCCTCCATCAATGGCTCTTTGCCAACGGACGAAAAAAGTGTCCCGTTTGCCCGCACGTTGTACCATTTCATGATTTAACATATTAACGCGCTCCACCGTGCCTGGGGGAGCGCCAGTCTCCAGTCGAGCAATGCCCGTTTCGATGATATCTCGCTTTGCTCCTATGCCAATTAGTGATCGAAATCTCCGCGTTAGATTATCATAATCCGCTCCTCCACCTGCATCACTTCTATCCACACAGACCAGATGCCAGATGGAAGACGTTTTAGCATGATCATTTCGATCTGTCCGAATCGCACGTCCGCGCATTTGATTTGACAGCATAAAGGAACCGACATTAGACGCCAAAATAAGTGAATTTATGCAAGGCGCATCCCATCCTTCTCCAAGGAGGGCGGCCGTCCCGGTTAGTACATCCACGCCGCCCCTTTTGAGAACTTCGGTCATTATTGCGACCATCTGTTGCCGATCACCCGAGCCCACCTCAATTCTGATAAAGGACGCATCAACGTCAAGCGGTGATGCAACGACTGTCAACCCACGGTTATTTGCTGCTTCCTCAAATATGGACCATGCACTCACTGGAAGGACGACAATCGACCCAGTTAGGATGCCTGGCTTAACTAATGGACCGAGTTTTCTACGCAGTACTTCAAATATCGGCACGACACCAAGGCGAGCAAATGGACGCTCATCTCCTTTTTTTAATGGCATATCCGCAGCTCGAATGTAATCTGTCAAAATAACCATGCGGAGCTGTTCACCGAGAATTGCTTTCTCCGCTTTGACGATTTCTTCTATACTCTTCAATTTTGATGCACTATGTATTAGTCCCCTCTTTATGGACGCATTTGAAAGAAGGACGACTTTCCGACGTTCCACCGCCCCGATACGTGTTAAACGTTTTCGTATATCCTTTAAAATGACATCTTTATCATCCACCTGAAATAGCAAGCCTGTTAGTAACTCTTCAAGCCAAGAAAGCGACAACTCCGGCATTTGGTCATCTTTCATTCCGATGATAGGCAGGGCATGGGTGTATGCTTGTGAACCGTTATTTTTCAAGAACAAAAGCATACTGGAAAAAACACTTGGACTGGACAAAATCTGCTCTACATGTGCTTCTGGTTCTGCTATCCATGGATGCTTTTCGAGATACATCACAAATTCTTTATCCTCGATCAGTTGCTCGATGAACTTATCCACTTCGTCACGAAACTCTAGAATTCGCATCATTTCATCCGCTTCAGGAATTGAATAGTGAATAAAATCCTGGTGTGGACAAAGTTCCGATGCTTTCACAAGCTCCGGTACCGATATTTCTAGATCAATCGGTCCGCACAATGCGACATAACGTTGCCACTCTGCAGCACTTACATCGAAAGGCGGTGTGGCAGTTAGCGCAACGACAACAGGTTCACCAAGTCTCTCCTTCACATCCATCATCGTCCTCCACCAAGATGTGCGAAGATGGTGGGCTTCATCCAATATTAGTGTGCCAAAACCAATCTGATCTAGTTGACGGATTAGATCGTCACCACTTCCAGTCATACTGTCTTCTACCGTTTCATCGTCAATCTGATCTTCACCATCATCGGTTATTTTTTCTTCTTGTCTATTAAATAGACTATGTAGCGATTGATATGTCGTCACCGTGACAAATGCAGGTTCCTTTAAATTAGTCGACATCCAGGTAGGAAGTTCATCTCCAAGGAAAAGCTCGGTGAACCGCTCCATCCACTGCGCCCGAATGGCCACGGTCGGCGCAACAATTAAGGTCGGTCGATCAAGCCGAAGCATAACTTCAAGACCTAGGACCGTTTTTCCAGATCCCGGTGGCGCCACGAGATGAAGATGCCCATTCACAAGATGACTTTCCAGTTCGTTCAGTATGCGTCTCTGATATGAACGCCACTCATAACAGAATTGGATGTTATCCGGAAACCGTTCCACAATTTACTCCCCCTTTGACAAGACTGGTCTTCCATACCCCGCTCATTTTTACTTATACTCAAATTATACCAAATGGACACCACCTTTTCTTACTTGTTAGCGGAAAGTTTTATCTACAGAAACTCGTGTATTCGACTTTAGATCCTGAAACTTTTTATGGAATGAAAAACAGCGTCCTTTTTTTGCAGACGCTGTTTTGAATGACTACTTTCATTTAAAGCAAATACAGAACCCTTTCAGTGGCCTCTATCCACAAAACACTTTGTTTCCACTATCTTCACAGTACTAGACTATTTGTTTCAGAAAAAATATTGTCTATATATGTTGAATTAAAAAATCCCATTGAATTTGCTGTGGCGCTCAATAATGAGAGAGATGATGTAATTCGGGGTATGGATTGTAGAACGCTTGGCGCTTTGGGGATGCCTCTCGCCGTAAGCCTGGATTAGCGCTTCGCATCCAGTCTTACGGCTTCGGCGACCCCTTTGCCGCGCCTGCGCTAGGGTGTTCATTATCGAGAGAAATGTGAATTTGAGATGTATATAATGTGATTACTTTTTGCTACTCATTATATTCAAGAAAGACACACTCCAGCTTGCAGATTTCATCCCAGATAATGAAATGCACTTTCTACATAGACCATCCAGCGAAGGCGCGACTTCGTGGTAGCCGGAGCGATAAGACTGAAAGCGGTCTTCTTTCTGGCTTATCGCGGGAGGCATCCACAAAGCGTCGAAGCGGTATTAGTGGGAATCCTAAACCATTCCAAGTACTAGGGCTTTTTCAGTGGCTTCCCAAAATCCCCTGTAAAGCGTATACGCCCTATTCATTTGTTCAACATATATAGTTCTCCATTCACTTCAATGCCCTTAATCTTTTACTTAACTCATTAAAAACCTTATCGAGGTCAGCATACCTTTTATCCCCTTGTTTCATCATACTCAACTGCCCAAGCACTGCCTGCAGCTCCGTTTCAAGCCGCAAACGTTCATCAGCAGTCTTTTCAGGTTGCACTATGGCACTGCGCTCTTGCCATTCAGCATATGTCAGCGGTATTTTCCGCACTGTCCCTTGCTCGAATAGAAGCAGCCCGTCTGCCATCCGCTCTGTGAAATAACGGTCATGTGAGGCGAAAAGCAACGTTCCTGGAAACGTCTCCAGTGTCTTTTCTAGCTCTTCTCTAGAAGGTAAATCAAGATGATTCGTCGGTTCGTCCAACAGCAATACATCCGTTTCCTCGACAATGAACTGCATCAATTTAACCTTCACCCGCTCCCCCACACTGAGGTCCGACAACGGCAGGTCCCACTGTTGCTTTGAAAATCCAAGGTTTGTCAAATGTGTACGGATTACTCCCTGTTCGCGGAACGTATCCACATGAAAATAATTCGCCATCGTCATGTCTTTTGGAAAGTCAGTTGCTGTCTGACTCAAATAACCAATCGTCATTCCGTTCGTTTTCCAGATATCTCCTTTATAATTCTCTTCTCCAAGTATCATTCGGAAAAGCGTCGATTTCCCTGCACCATTTGGACCGATAAGACCAATCCGTTCACCCGCTTGTACAGTAAACGAGACGTCTGCAAAAAGTTCATGCCCGCTGAATAACTTTCGGACATCTTTTAACTCCATGACTCGCTTCCCTTTTTTCTTCCCACCTTTGACGTCAAATGACACGCCAATTTCATCTTTAGGCTTCTCAATACGATCTTTTTCCAATTCCCCTTCTAGCCGTTTATGCTTCGAGCGGATTTGGACATCGCGTTTTTTCGCCTTCATCCGGAAGTATTCCTTTGCCCCCATCATTCTTCCGCCCTTTTTCGTCGATTCCGCATGTGCCTTCGCAGACCAATTTTCCAACTCTGCGATTTGTTCTTCCACTTGCTCAATCTTTCGCTGTTGCTGTCCATAATGCTTCAACTGGACTTCCCGATTCGCGTCCTTCAGATTCCGGTATTGCGTATAGTTTCCTTTGTAGACCGTCAGTTTGCCGTGCTCAATTTCGAATACGAAATCCGCCGTCCTGTCGATGAAATGCCGATCATGGGAGACGATCAGATACGTACCAACATCCTCATTGATGATCCGGATCAATTCTTCCAGACTGTCACTGTCCAAGTGATTCGTTGGTTCATCCAAAAGGTTCAGCCTGCTCTTCTCAGCGAGCGCAGACGACAGCCGCATCTTCATCCGCTCCCCGCCGCTTGCAGAACTATATTCAGCACGCTCCGGTACTTTCCACTTCCGCCGGTACGTATGGGTTTCTGCCCGTTCCCAATCGATTGTCCCTTCGTCTTCCTGTTCCTGCCTAAAATAGGTGATGGACGGCGGCTTGCCATTCCAATTAACTGAACCTGACGTTGGCACTCTCTCCCCTGCTAGTAATGACAGCAGCGTCGTTTTCCCCGCACCATTTGCTCCAACAATCGCAATGCACGCCCCTTCCGGAATATCCGCAGACACTCCATCAAAGATTACCGTTTCACCATGTGCTACTGATACTTGATTTAATGTTCCAATAAGCATATCCATTCCTCCAAGTTCGGAGGGAATACAAAAATCCCTCCGACATAAAATCGGAAGGATTAGTCATTATTCATCCAAATTCAAAGTTCTCTAAAAAGCCTCTTGTTCGTGCAAAGAGGAAGGAACTTATTTAAATGTGGACAGACTAATCCTATTTTCCGTTCGAATAAAAAATTCAGTTTCCGGAATCAAAAGATTAGTACTTCATTGTCCACACGTCATTCCTTCCTCTTTTAAAGTTATACATATTATAGCATACTATTCTGTTTTTCTAACCAAGTTACCATAATTCAAGAATAAATTATTCATTCATTTCTTTCTTCTGATACTGTAAAATTAGATAAACACTGAAAAACTCTTCTTCACCCTATCATTTTACTGGAAATTTTGTTTCCTATTACAATATGGTGGTGATTTCTATTAAATTTAAAACTGTTATATTTCCTACTTTTATAATGTTGATTTTTTCGTTGATAGGATCTTGTACGAACGAGGAAGATTGTACAATGTGTTCTTTAGTAAGACCTATACTCCACATCATGTAAGCCCCTATAGAAAGTGACACTTCCTAAAATAAGAAAAGAAATAGAGATTAGATATAACGTACATATCTAACCTCTACTCTGTGAATATGCAATTTAAGAAACTTTGCACGCTAGGTATTACGTAATTCTGTTCAACTCCCAAAAGAGAAAGCGGTTTAACATTTACCTGGCTACTTATTTAGCGTGCTAAGAGGACTGACTGATAGTGCCTTTTTCGGTGGTATTTTTAGTGAACTTGATGTTATCGGTTGAGGAACAGGCGTTTCAATTCCGTACGGAGATACCGTGTTCATTTCGTCAAGTTTCCCTGTAATCGATAATGCTTCAGGATATCCGAAGCTTCCATGTTCACTATAGTCCAAACCGACTGTTTCTTGTTCTGCCGTCACCCTCAATCCCGTCATCACCTTTTTCATGACAAACAAAATTGCGAAGGATACGCAAAACGCATAGGCAGCCGATACGGTCACGCCCATGAACTGGACCCCAAGTTGAGTGAATCCTCCACCATAGAATAACCCCTCATGCCCAACAGTTGCCAATCTGGGTGAGGCAAAAAACCCAGTTGATAAGGTCCCCCATACGCCTGCAATACCATGAACTGAAAGCACATATATTGGATCATCTATTTTTCGTCTTTCAAAAAATCTAGCACTATAAAATACCAGTATTCCGGCAACAAGGCCAATGATTACCGACGCCCATGTCTCTACAAAAGCACATGAAGCAGTAATCGCAACAAGTCCGGCCAATGTCCCGTTCAGCATTGTCGGAACATCAGATTTCCCTAAAGCAACCCATGAGATAAGCAACGCACTTATCGCTCCCGCTGATGCTGCCAAACTAGTATTTAAGGCAATAAATCCGAAGAATCCATTCTCTACTCCAAGTGTGCTTCCAGCGTTAAAACCGAACCAACCTACCCATAAGATCAAGACACCTAAAGTAGTGTAAACCTGGTTATGTCCGCTCAAGTTGTTAGCAGTTCCATCGACGTTGTACTTTCCAGCTCTTGGCTTCAATAGAATCGTAGCTGCCAATGCTGCCATTGCTCCTGTTAAATGGACGACTGTTGACCCTGCAAAATCCTGTTTTCCATGCGCTGCCAACCATCCACCACCCCAGATCCAGTGGGCTACTACCGGATAAACGATAATTGAGAACAGCAAGGCAAAGACAAGATAGGTGGAAAGTTTAGCCCGCTCTGCAAAGCCTCCGAAAGCAATTGCTAATGAAATGCCTGCAAATGCAAGCTGAAATACAAAGAATACGGCAGTCGAATAGGTACTTCCCTCTATTTCATAGCCTGAATAGAAGAAGTCAGACCACCCTACAAAAAAGTTCCCATTTTCACCAAATATAAATCCGTAACCAACTGCCCAAAAAACAAGTGAGGCAATTCCAAATGTAAATATAGTTTTACCGGCAATGTGACCAGCATTTTTCATCCTTGTCGAGCCCGCTTCCAATAATATAAATCCACCTTGCATCAAAATGACTAAAATAGCGCCCAACATAATCCAGACACTATTTAATAAGAATAAGTTATCCATCTAAAATTCCCTCCTCCTATTTTTTAATACTTCTAATTTATTTGTGACGCGGAACTAGCACCAGGACACTTTCAGTTTTCAATACCGTTACTATGTTAATGTTTTAGCCACATGTTGATTTGCTTTAGGCAGGCAATGAGCTATGATCCTATCATGAGCAGGCCGAACCCAGAAACTTTGATAAGAAACGAATGATAATCGTACGTGCTCAATAAATAGCACTTAAGTCTTTCAAGAGCGGTTCATGCTTGCGCCATGACTGTACTGGATACTCCCCCTTTTATGTTCGCCAGTATTGCAAATCCTCAAGCAACAACTCTGAATAAACATTCGTAAAAAAACTTACTGGCTCATTGGCTATCTTCCTCAACTCCTTTTCTCTTTCAATACTATCAGCCAGAGGATCCAAGATATTTAGATTATCTGATCAAACATTTACACTTTTATGTTCATAGATAAAGTTCATGAAATACATAAAAGCCAGGCAACTAAATGCCTGGCTCTTGAACGTATGGGTAGATTTCCGAATATGCTTATCGTATCTCTGAGGGGTTTTTACCAGTGTACTTTTTAAATTGTCTACTGAAAAAATGGATGTTGTTATATCCTAGAGCATCAGCAACTTCTGTCACTGTGAGTCCTGTAAAAAGCAATAAATGCTCAGCTCGCTTTATACGAGAATAGACAATATAAGACTTGACGGTATGGCCGATGACTTGTTTAAAATTCTGTGAAAAATACCGTTGAGATAGATTTGCACGTTCAGCCAAACTATTAATCGTATGCGGCGACCCTGGATTTTGTTGAATATAATTGGCAATTTCTCGAATCGTTTCTAGTAATTTATTGCTCGTATTAGTCATTTGTTTTTCTTGTCCTCGTTCTTCTCTTAATAAATGAATCATCAATTGCTTCAAGATTAGCTGGGCCTCAATTTTTGCACCAAATGCCTGCACTAGAAATAATCGAACATATTGAGTTAAAAGCGATTCAAAGGTAATGGAATTTTTGAAGACCCGGTGACCTGAAGGTACCAATTGGAACGGTTCAGTTATATCAAAATGAATGTAAGTTAACACGAGGGGATTTTGCGGATTATGTGTGGCTGTTGTCTCATCGCCGGGTTTAAAAAGAAAGCAATGCCCTTTTTCTACATTATATGGCTTACCATTGAGCACTACTGTCCCTTCCCCAGCCCAAACATAAAATAAATCATAGTTGGGAATTGGTTTATCACGTTTTTTCCATTGCCAGCTCGGTTCACAATGAATAGTGGCCAAAAATGGTTTCAACATAAAATGATCTGAATTCAGATAAAGCATCCCAACTCCTCCTTTTATTCAGCAACAACTTACCTATTTACTTTATTCTGCATCTATATGTTAAGCAACTCTAATGCATTGTTCCATTAAAAAAACACCTACCACACGTGCTGATTAACCAAATCAACCAGTAAATAACTTGATTCCCCCCTTAGCACTACTTGTATAGTCGCGTTTTTGGATTACTTCGGATTGAATGACTTCTATTACGATTACCGAGATGTCTGAATGTATAAGTACACAGAGTGCTGAAGCTCTTTGGTATGAAAGAATAGCTGGCTTATTAACTGGAGAAAAGCCGCCAAAGATGCAATTTTGGCGGCTGAAACGTTCTATGATGTTTGCCAATTACCAAGCCTGCGCAATCTGGGGCGATACTATTCGAACGGATCGATCGTGAATTCAAGTATTCATCTGATTATATGACCAACCAATTACTAACGATTTCTTGTGATTTTCGTGATATGAGTTGCACCATTTTCATGATTTTTGCTTCATTTGAACATTTTACACTTTTTATTTATTTTTTTTAGATAAAATACACGAATTGGGAAAAGATATGAATTGAGGAATAAAAATAAAGGGGCGGTTAAAGCATGTCAATGGAATGGTTTAACAGAGTAACTACTGAGCTTCATGATCATCTGAATTCAATTTGCGATCAATATGATCAAGTCGGTCATATGTCGATTGACCAAAGTGCAAAACATCCACGTATCGAATTTTTTGTCGAAACGGAGGACGACGAAAGGGATTACTTCTGTACCCTTCATTTTGATCCACATAACGCAGAGTTTTACGTGGAAACTTTTGACTTTGAATTCGAACAGCAAACCAGAATCATTCTTACTGACATTGAAGATATAATTGACGCTATTCATGATATCTTCCATGATTTCATCAGTGATGATGAACTAGATGATCTTGACGAGGAGTTCGTTTTAGACGCCGTCAATAGTGGAGAATACTACGTGGGTGAAATTGCTGATACAGAGTTTGAGGAATTGAGCGTCGAATGGGAAACACCTGAAGTCACTGCTTTCCAAATCGAAGATGCAATAGAAATAACGCATCAATTTGGGGTAGTCAATGCTACTGGAGATGGTGTTCTTCGAAGGGTCAAGCGCTTTTGGTCGGAAGGCAACGAGCTTCACAAAGAGGAAAGCAGCTTCGTCTTTACAAAAGAAGAGGCGAGCACACTCATTGCTTTGGTTGCGAGTAATATGGATAAGATGACTTCATATGAAAATCTGTAAAGCTTAAAGAAAATAAACAGGCATTAGGGAATCTTTCCTAGTGCCTGTTTATCGTTTTCATTTCCACGTAGATTTATTTCCTTTGAACCGCTACGGCGCTAGGGGAGGCATCTCGCCTTAAGCCAGATGAGGTATTCTTTAACCTATCTGGAATAACCTCTTGGCATTAACTGTATAATTATAGTCAAGAAATCCGCAATCCAGGTTGCAGATTTCATCACTAATAATGAAATACTCTTTCTCACATAGACCATCCAGCGCAGGCGCGTCTTCGTGGTAGTCGAAGCGGGATTAGTGGGGAATCCTAATTCATTCCAAGTACAAGGGCTGTTTCAGTGGCCTCACAAAAGCACTTATAAAGCGCATACGCCGTATTCATTTGTTCAACGTATATAGATTTTTAATTTCCCTTTTTAGTTTTATGTAATTGTTAAGCAATACTTCACATACTCTTATTACTGAGTATTTCCAACTAAGAGGAGGAAATGCATGGACATATTTGCCAGACCTGGAGATTCGTTTTGGAATTTCAGCCAGGTATTCAAGATGCCTCTTCAACTGATTATCGATTCCAACCGAAACATCAACACACAAATACTTACGACAGGTCAGCGAATTCAAATCCCTGGATTTGTTGCTACCAATTATAAAATTCAAACAGGAGATTCTTTATGTTTGATCGCACAAAGACTAAATCTTCCTTTGTATTCACTTCTTCTTGTCAACCCTAATCTTGAACCGAACCGCCTGCAAGTTGGACAGTTGATTAAAATTCCTCAGAGGATTACCTGGAGGCTTATAAACGGGATACAAAATTTTGATTACGACATTATGATGAATGATATCAGAAGGTTACTAGCCGTTTATCCATTTTTGCAAACCGCTCCTATCGGAAATTCCGTTTTAAAACGAGAAATACCAGAAATCTTGGTTGGTAGTGGAACTAAACGAGTTCATTATAATGCTTCATTTCATGCGAATGAATGGATTACTACCCCTATCATTTTGACCTTTTTAAATGATTATTTGCTTTCATTAACGAACCAAACTACTATCCGCGGTCTTTTTACATTCCCCTTTTACCAACAAACGACATTATCCATTGTTCCGATGGTCAATCCGGACGGAGTTAATTTGGTGTTAAATGGTCCGCCTGCAAATGAGCCATGGCGAAGCAGAGTTGTTGAATTGAATAATGGTAGCTTGGACTTTTCGGACTGGAAAGCCAATATAAGGGGTGTGGATCTGAATGATCAATTTCCTGCCAATTGGGATCGGGAAAGAGCTCGTAATCCTAAGTATCCGGGTCCAAGAGATTATGGCGGTGAGCGTCCTTTGTCCGAACCTGAGGCAATTGCAATTGCGGACCTGACAAGAAGGCGGGATTTTGCAAGAGTACTCGCTCTTCATACACAGGGAGAAGTTATTTATTGGGGGTACGAGAACCTTGAACCCCCTGAGTCTGAAGTTCTTGTTAACGAGTTCAGTAGGGTCAGCGGATACGAATCAGTTCAAACAATTGAAAGCTATGCTGGATATAAGGATTGGTTTATTCAGGAATGGCGGAGACCTGGATTCACAGTTGAACTTGGTTCAGGAAAAAACCCGCTTCCCTTGGACCAGTTCGATGAAATTTATCAAGAGACGTTAGGGATTTTTCTAGCAGGGTTATATGTATGATTAATTAACAAAATTCAACTTATTATGCGGATGCCTGTGAACGTAACTGGGTTTGCTTGACGATATGTGGAGTCCTTCTCCAACACGTTAGGCTTTGCACACTAAATAATCATGACCGTTTGATAGCAAAAGGTATTCAATTCATAGTAAGGCAGGTAAACACGTATTGACACGTCAATTTTTCTCTGCTAAATTAACATCTAACACTAAAAGTCTATGACGAGAAAAAGTATGAAAAGGTCCCTGTTCCCTAGTGAGTTGGCGCTTAGTGAAAGTCGACGAACAGCCCTTATCCGAAATTCATCTCTGAGATACAAAGCCGATAAGTCAGTTAGCTTTGACGGTTTTCCACCGTTATCTGGGGCACGTATGAGAATACGTTGACTGAAAGCCGTTTGTTTTTAGAAACCTGCGGAGTTATGGGTATAATCGCGAGCACAAACTCGTCCCTTTTTTAGGGTCGAGTTTTTTTATTTGCCAAAGCTGGAAGGAGATTTACTAGTTATGAAAAATTTAATTGTCGTCTTAGGTTCACTCATTATTGCATTTGCTTTTAACTGCTTTCTCGTTCCTTTCGGGATTTTAAGTAGTGGTATTAGCGGAATCGCAATTTTACTCGGCCTAATCAGCCCATTTAATACCGGTCTATTAAATCTAGTCCTTAACTTGCCTTTGATTGTTTTAGGCTACTACAAACTCGGAAAAACAATTACCATTAACACACTGGTTTGCGTCGTGTCGCTCTCGGCATTCTTATACGTGATACCAGTCGTTGCTGTGACAGACAATATCCTGTTATCAACGGTTTTCGGTGGCGGCATTGGTGGTATGGGCGTTGGTCTTATCCTCAAATACTCAGGAACTTCTGGCGGTTTGGATATTATTGCGATTATCGTTTCCCGTACAAGTTCTTTCAGTATCGGCCTTCTCCTCACGGGGATGAATGGCGTAATCGTGCTACTTTCAGGATTTGTCTTTGACTGGGAAATCGCGTTATATACCCTGTTGTCTATCTATATCACTGGTAAAATGATCGATACAATCTTCACAGATCACGTCAAACTGACGATGCAGATTGTCACGACAAAAGGTGATTTAATACGCAATGAGTTACTGGGATCCATCTATCGTGGGATTACGATTACGGAAGGTTACGGGGGCTATACTCAAGAGAAGAAAGACATTTTAATGATGGTCGTCACGCGTTATGAAACGCTGCATGTTAAAAAGATTGTCCGAAAGCATGATGAAGACGCATTTATTAATATTTATGAGACGGTTGAAGTTGATGGTAAATTTTCAGTTAACTAGTAGATAGTAAAAAATAGGTGCCCGGTTCTGAAAACAACTCAAATTGTTTTAGAACCAGTGGCACCTATTTTAATTCAATATAACGGTTAAGAAACTGATCTATTTTCATATTGTATTTGTCTTCGTCCAATGCAATGGATTCACCGTGGTTTGCATTCGGGACAAGATAGAGTTCTGCGTCACTTGAAGTATGTCGGTACAAATCCTTTGTCAACTCTGTTGGAACAAATGTATCGCTTTCCCCATGAATATACAGGATCGGGACACTCGTTTTCTCCACCTCTTTTAGTGCACTCGCTTCTCTGAATGAATAACCTGCCCTGATTTTGGTTAACACACTGGTGCTATCTAACAATGGAAATGCCGGCAGATGAAACATCCGATTCATTTGATACTGGAATAATTGATAGACGGACGCATAGGGACTGTCCGCTATGATGGCTTTGACCTGGCTAGGAAGTTCTTCTTCTCCACTAGCCATCAAGACGGTCGCCGCCCCCATCGATAAACCATGGTAGACCACTTTAATATCAGTTCCAAGTTTCTCCACCAATAGTTGTGTCCAATCAATCAAATCGAGCCGATCTGGCCAGCCAAATCCATAATAATTACCCTCGCTCTTTCCATGCCCTCGTGCATCAGGCATGAAAATATTATAATCCAAATCGTTATGATAATGCTGTCCGAATAGCCCCATTTGCTTCGCGTTTCCTAAATAGCCATGCGTTAAAATGACCAATTTATCCGTTGGCTTGGATGCCGGCAAATAGTAACCTGACAGTTTCAGTCCGTCGCGTGACGTTAAAGTGAGTCGTTCAAAATTTTGATCCGCGACCCAACCTATCCAATCTCCATTCAAAAAGAGGTTCATTGCCTTATCGGATACTTCCAAATCTGCATTCTTCTGCAAGAAATCTTTCGGTCCCCGCTTGACTGCTAGCTCATAAAAAAAGAAACTGCCGATGATTTGGATCAGCAAGAAAACTGTAGCAAAAAGAACAAGTAGCCTCTTCCATTTGATTCGAATCTTACTCATTCCCCTTTACTATGCTGTCTCTTAGCATTCATGACGCCTATGATTAGTATAGTAGAGAAACTGAGAAAAATGAAAGAAATCAATACGATTACAGGAAATACCAATAGAGTTTCTGATAGTCTATCGCATCACCCAAGCAATTCGTGCAAAAAGGAATGGTACCTATTTTGCATTCTCCTACATAGAACTCTGCACCTTGGACACAATAGCTAGGATGAAATCATTCTACAAAAGGAGGTTCAAGTCATGTCGGAAGAAAATAAAAACAAAAACAAAGACAAAGGTAAACAGCGGAATGCCCTCAAATACGATACAAAGCCGAAAGACGATGTTGAGTTTGCACGTGAAAGCGAATTTTTAAATTTAGATGGTAAGAAAAACAAAAGAAAGCGTTGAAAACAGTGCCTGTCAGTTTCCCCCTAGAGAACTGTTAACTGATGCACTGAATTCTACTTATCGCATCTAACATAAATCCCCCAAGTCAGATGAGCATCTGACTTGGGGGATTTGTTTTGGATATTTTTACTTAAAACGTTATTAACTCAGCTACTCATCCTCATACATAATCGATTTCTAGCTACAGAAAACGCATCGGCCTAAAGTTTAAATAATCACACGCATATATTAATCGAGGACAGACGTATTTTTGATAAGCATAAGGTATGAGATTTCTTTTTAACAAGGTATCAACAATAACTTGTTACGAATTGCGCTAATTGGAAAATTTAACGGTAGACGATGCATGCTTTCTACTACCTTGGTATTAATTAATTGATCAATAAAGGAATGAGGTCTTTGAATGAAAATTAGTTTTCTAACTCCAGCTTACAATAGTGAAGAATGGATTAAGATAATGCTGGATAGTATTCCGAAAGAATATGCTTATGAAATTATTGTTTGCGACGATGGTTCCACTGATAAAACAGTAGAACTACTAAAGGAATATGAAAAAACTTGTCCACAATTAAAAATAATAACGCATGAAGCAAATAGAGGTGCTAGTGAATCATATAATCGATGCATTGCTGAAGCAACCGGGGATTATGTAGCAATCATTGATAGCGATGATCAATATTTACCTCCGATTCGGGATGTACTAGCACAAGTTGACGGTGAATATGACATTTATTACTACAATATGTTAACGAAACACGGACTACAATTTGTGAAAAGTAAAGATGATGCTTATACGTGGTGTGGACAATTTAAGATCATTCGAAGAAGTTTTATAGGGGATGCAGTGTTCACAACGAGAAAAGATTTTGCCGGAGATTGGGATTTTAATAGAGTATTAATGGATAATAACCCCAAATGTAAATATACTGGACTATTTGCCTATTGGTATAACTATCCTAGAGAAACTTCCGAATCTGATTTGCATCTTAGAGGGCTGAAATAAGGAGATGAATGTCGTTCTATTTCTGGAACAGCCTCTCCAATGAAAGGAGTTGACCTATAACTATATGTTTAAAGATAAAATACTACTAATAACAGGTGGAACTGGTTCATTTGGTAACGCTGTATTAGAAAGATTCTTAACTACTGATATCAAGGAAATTAGGATATTTTCAAGAGACGAAAAAAAACAAGATGATATGCGCATTTTATATCAGAATAACAAAATTAAATTTTTCATAGGAGATGTACGTGATAGTAGCAGTTTAAATAACGCTATGTACAATGTAGACTTCGTTTTTCATGCAGCAGCCCTTAAACAAGTTCCCTCTTGCGAATTTTTCCCCTTAGAAGCCGTAAAAACAAATATTCTTGGAACAGAAAATGTATTAACTGCAGCGATAAACGCAGGTGTGAAAAAAATTATTTGTCTCTCTACAGATAAAGCGGCATACCCTGTCAATGCAATGGGGATTTCAAAAGCGATGATGGAGAAAACATTCATTGCAAAATCTAGAATGGTTACTCCTGACAAAACCTTAATTTGTGGAACTCGCTACGGTAACGTGATGGCATCCCGTGGATCAGTCATACCATTGTTCATAGAACAAATTAAGAACGGAAAGCCGTTAACGGTTACTGATTCCAAAATGACTCGTTTTATGATGAGCCTTGAAGAAGCAGTCGAATTGGTGTTATATGCCTTTACAAATGCAGTGAATGGCGACATCGTAGTTCAAAAATCACCCGCTTGTTATATAAAAGATTTAGCACAAGCATTGATTGAATTATTTAATGCGAAAAATGAAGTTAATATCATTGGTACCCGTCACGGAGAAAAAATTTACGAGGTACTTCTTACGAAAGAAGAAGCAGCCAAAGCAATTGATATGGGAGATTTTTATAGAATTCCTGCTGATAACCGAGATTTAAATTATGGGAAATACCTCGAAGAAGGTTCCCCTAAAATTACGTTAACCGATGAATATAACTCTAATAATACAAAGACCCTTTCAGTAGATGAAATAAAAGAAAAGTTGTTAAAACTAGATTTCGTTAAAGACGAACTGCGTAAATGGAATGGAGGATAACATGAAATTCCTAGTTCTTGGGGCAACTGGAATGGCAGGTCACACCATCTCATTATTTTTAAGTGAGAAAGGGCATGAAGTTACTACCTTTTCAAGAACAGCATTTCCTTATTGCAAGAACATAAATGGGGATATTATGGATGATTTTTTGTTGAATTCAATTCTAGTAAAAGAAAACTATGACGTAGTGATCAACTGCATAGGTATTTTAAACGAAGCGTGTGAGTTAGTACCGTCAAGAGCTGTCTATCTAAATAGTTACTTACCACACCTTATAGCCGATAAATTAAAAAACACCAACACTAAATTAATTCATATGAGTACAGATTGTGTTTTCTCAGGTAAATCAGGACCCTATTCCGAAGATAGCATTCGTGATGGTGAAACTTTTTATGATCGAACGAAAGCTTTGGGCGAAGTTAATGATAATAAAAATTTAACCTTTAGAAATTCAATTATTGGTCCGGATTTGAAAAAGAATGGAATTGGTTTATTTGATTGGTTTATGAAACAACAAGGAACTATTAATGGATTTACAGGAGCCATCTGGACTGGCGTCACTACTTTGACTTTAGCAAAAGCTATGGAAAAGGCTGCAATCGAAGATTTAACAGGGTTATATCACCTTGTAAATAATCAGAGTATAAGTAAGTTTGATTTATTAAATCAATTCAATGCAAATTTTAAAGCGGATGAGTTAACAATCTTGCCTAGCGATTCCGTCAATGCTGATAAAACATTGATAAATAACCGACAGGATTTTTCATTCAAAGTACCAAGTTATGAAAATATGATCATAGAGATGAAACAATGGATTTGGACACACAAGAATTTATACCCACACTATTTTCAGTAACCGTTGACCATGTTCTTCAGATAATGGAAGTAAAAACAAAGGTACCTAGTTCTGATGCGATTTAGAATTGTTTCAGAACCAGATACCTTTTTTAATTTGTAGTAAACGGGTTTGCGACCATTACTTTTCTTTAAGATCTTAAAGGTCACTGAAGACTTTTCCCTTGTAAACACTAGTAATTGCCACCTCGCAATCTTCCAGTTCACACTGTTCTTAACTTGCTTTATAACATTAATATTTCCCGAATGTCTTCTTCGGTTAAAGTAGACGACGCTTTCTCCTCAGAATCGATGATTTCTTCAATCAGATGCCTTTTCTTATCTTGCAATTCATTTATTTTTTCTTCGATTGTACCGCGGGCAACAAGCTTGATGACTTGTACAACATTTGTCTGGCCAATACGATGCGCACGATCAGCTGCTTGCTCCTCAACCGCAGGATTCCACCAAATGTCATATAGAATAACGGTATCTGCTCCCGTCAGATTGAGACCTGTACCGCCTGCTTTCAAGGAAATGAGAAATAAATCACGTTCACCTGCATTGAATCGATTACAAATTTCCACTCGTTTCTCTGATGGCGTTTGTCCATCAAGGTAGAAATAAGGCAGTTCTTGATTCGCTAACTCTCTACCTATAAGTCCAAGCATTTTCGTGAATTGGGAAAAAATCAACACCCTTCTTCCCGACAGCTTGGATTCCTCTATAATCTGCATTAGCTGTTCAAATTTCCCCGAACTCCCTTTATAGCCATCCACAAATAAGGCTGGGTGACAGCAAATCTGTCTTAACCGAGTCAAACCAGCGAGAATTTTGATGCGGTTTTTTCGGAGTGTATCCTTGTCGAGATGTTTCAGTGTGTCGTGTCTGAGCTTAGCCAAAAAGGCAGCATATAGCTTCTTCTGTTCAGGTAGCAACTCCACCGATTCCAGCCACTCGACCTTTTCAGGAAGCTCCGCAAGGACATCCTTTTTCAACCTACGAAGCAAAAATGGACGAATCCTCCGAGCAATCGTCTTCCTCGGAAGATTACTGAATTCCTTAAGACCCTGAAATAATTCAGGAAAGACAACTCGGTAAATGGACCATAGCTCTTCTAATGAATTCTCTATCGGTGTACCAGTTAGGGCGAAGCGGTTATCTGCCTGTATCTTTCGCGCTGCTTTTGCTGTTTGTGTCATAGGATTTTTAAATGCCTGTGCCTCATCAAAATAAACGGTATGGAAGAACTGTTTTTCGTACCACATGATGTCACTGCGCAACAACGGATAGGAGGTAATAAGAACGTCCATATCCATTACATCCTTCTGTAAATTGCTCCGCTCTGTCTTATTACCATCTACCACAACAGCTTGTATCTCTGGAGAAAACTTCATGACTTCACTTAGCCAGTTATACGTCAAAGATGATGGGCAGACAATAAGAACCGGAAGCTTCTTTTTACGGATGTTAGGAAGCTCGGATAAAATAAACGTGATGCTTTGCACTGTTTTACCCAGCCCCATGTCATCTGCAAGAATCCCGCCGAATCCGTAATGAGCAAGTGTTTTCATCCATTTGTAGCCATCTTTTTGGTAGTCCCGTAATATTGGATCCAAACTTTTCGGGACTTTAAACCCCAAACTGTCTGGATTGTGGACGTTCTCCAAAAATTGCAGGAACGATTTCTCTAACGTGAACACATCACGATTATCGACTGAATCAAGAAGCTGAAGACCTTGAGCGAATGGTAATATCAAACCGCTTTCCAATTCTTCATGCTGTTCAGGAAGTGCATTCAAGAAGCGGTTCATTTCTTCAAACTCCCTCGTCTCCAATGAGAGTATGGATCCATTACCCAATTGATAGTACTTCCGTTTTTCTTCTAGAGCCAATAGAACTTCACGTATGTGCTTTTCGGGAATACCATCGAGCTCAAATTTGAATTCTAGCCAATTGGTCCTCTCTTTTTTCATCTTCACAGTAATCTTCGGGTGAGCTTTGCCTCTAAATATCCGATTTTTCACAGCCGTAGTTGCATATATTTGCGCAAACGTTTTAAGCTTCGGAACGACATGATACAAAAATTCATATTCCAATTCTTCATTGTGCAAAAAATAACCGCCGTCTGTCTTGGAAAACAAGCTTTTTTCTATTAACTGCAAGATCTCTTCTTCCTTATCCATATCCCTCACAAAAGTGGAGCTTGCCGGGATATCCCCAGTAGGTTCCAATGGATTGATCATAATATTTTCATAATGAAACTCCAACCCAACGAGCAATCGGTTTTTCACACGATCCAAGTACACTTTAGCAATTAGCGGTGTCTTAAGAAAGTGCTTATACATACTGTCCGATAGTTGTACATTGCCTAGTTTCTTCAAACCAGGCACCACTTTTTCTAGAAAAAAACTAACCTGCTCTTGAGGAATCGAAATTTGATTCGTTCCTGAACCATCAAGCAACTCCTTTAGGTCCGAGAGACGTTTACAATCCTCACTTTTCAGCTGGATTAGTTTCCCTTCAGATAAGACAGAGCTGTATGAATTCAGCACAACCATTTGATTCAACCCTTTGATCTTCAGTTGATAGCCTTTGCCCTCAGCTTCAGCAAAGTCAAACTGTAAAGAAAGTGGTTCGTTCGATACACGAAGACCGGCATACATATTCCCGCCATATTCCAATTTAATCGATGGTACTCTCTCAAGTATGGGAAATAGCCTGTCCCAAGAAGATGGAGGAATCAGTAGTGTATGATGATCGCTGACATAATTTGATTTCCCCAACAATTCATCAACATATACATCTTCATCATGAATTACTTGGATAAGCTGCTGGATCAAAGCATTTGTTTCTTTTTGAAAGCAATGAAGATTAGGGTTAAACGTGAATGAATTAGAAAGCACGCTAGTATGTCCGTCTTTCACATGCTTCAGAAAGTCCCTGATATTCTGCACATTAGTCGGACCAATCCTCACCTTTATTCCAAATATATGCCGCCCCTCTCCTAGGGTAACGGCTTTGCACGTAAATTCCACATCAAGCACTTGCCTGTTTTCAAAGTGAAGCTGATGACCGCTAGAGCGTTTAGGTTGGGCATTGAAAAGTGTCAGTAAGCCTTCCGTTAGTTCTTGATTTGTTAATGAATCAGACTGGAATCCACTTAGACTATTGGGGATTTCCTGACGCTGAAGTGCATTAATCGATAGTAAAACGGCTGCAATATGCTGACAATCCATTTGAAAGGAAGCTAGTGCAGGACAGCTACATTTCGTAAGTAAACCACCTTTTTCATCCTTTTTAATGGTGACATGGAAATCATCCATTCCTGCAACTGTTGCTTCACAACCATTAGGACCGTAGTTTTTAACTGTCACTTTATTAGCCCGATAAAAAGCTTCACCTCTTTTGAAGGAGACTGTACCGCACTTGTCTTTAATTAACTCTCGGTTTAATTTTATATTCATTGGTCTGCCTCCTCCCTCGTTTCGGATTCCAGGTTCTCGCTTATTACCTTGAGTATACCAAACAAGCTTTCGGTAATGTAGGGGTTCTGGAACAGTTTGAAGTTTAATGAGAACTCGTCACCAATATAGGTGATTTAACTGAGATTCACCTTTAAAGACAACCAGATAGCGCAAGGTAAACAGACATCCATTTGAAGGACAATTATATCCTTTAATGGGTGACCATATTTTCACATTCTTGCAACTAGATACTCGGTACTTAACAAAATGGAAGCAAGTTGTTTTTTTGTGCTTAATACTAGGGAGCATTTTCCAATACCGCTTCGTCGCTTGGTGATGGCCTCCCGTAATGAGCCCGCCAGAAGATCACTGTCAGTCTCATTACTTCGGCTCACACTTGTCGCTCCTTCGCTAGAATCATTCGTCGTACAAGGAGATTATTAAAGTTTCTATTGAATTCTAATTATAAATTTAAAGTGCCTAGTCTATAGCGGTAAGCCGCAACATAAAATTCGTGAATTTCTTCATCAACATTATCGATAGCCATGATTTTTTTTGAATAGATAGTAAGGTATAGTAAAGCTAGGTGATGATATGAAAACAAAGATTTACGTAAACAATGACAAATTTATAGCAGGGATGACCATGAAAGATGGAGCCGAACTTGAACACAACAACATGGCGCTCCATGCCTGCAAAAAAACCGATAATATAATCGAAAATCGCAAAAGATTAGCCGTTTCCTTACAACTCGAGCTGAGTGACTTCGTTTGTGCCACTCAAACACACAGCGCCAATTTCTATCGCGTGACGCTCAACGATAAAGGACAAGGTGCCGAGCGAATGGACACCGCCATTGCGGACACAGACGCCCTGTATACCTATGAGCCCAATCTTGTATTGTGCAGCTTTACTGCTGATTGTGTACCCGTGATTTTTTACAATGAAGTGAACGGCCTCATCGGCGTGATCCATTCTGGATGGCAAGGCACAGTCAAAGAAATCACGTCGAAACTATTCGAACATTTAACACAAGTTGAACGCTGTAATCCGAGCGATTTTCACGTCCAGATTGGTGCAGCGCTAAGCCAGGAAAAGTTTGAAGTCGATGAAGATGTCTATTTAAAATTTAAAGCGCTTGGCTATGCGGATGATTTTATGTATTACAATGACGACACTCACAAATATCACATCGATAATCAGCTCGTCGTGAAAAGGCAATGTGAGTTGGCGGGAATTCCAGCTGAGCGGATTGCGATTGATCGAACTTGCACGTATGTAGATCCAGATGGTTTTTCTTATCGAGAGGATAGACAATGTGGGAGGCATTTGGGGTTCGTTGTAAAAAAGGACATTGACCAAATGGAGATAGAGTAACAATCAATTACATCAATGCAAGCTATCCGAAAAAGCACATCAGCTTTATACGTTGATGTGCTTTTTCGGATATTACTGTTTTCTCAAATAGCGAAACTTCCCCCTTGCGGCAGGGTCCACCCTAAACTCGCAAAACCTTGTGGCTCTAGGTTCATGAGTCTGTTAAAGGTTACTAAGTCTATTAAGTCTTTAAATAAAATCATTATATAGAATTCGCTAATTAACATGCATTTCTCTTTTTCTATAAAAAATCAAGACGAATTATTACACTTAGACACAAAAGGATCTTACTAGAAAAAAAGAGGATAAATCCTCAAAAAGGACAAGTCCTACTCTCTCAGACTATCAAATATAGCCACGGAAACGCACAGGTTGCTCATAGACAAATGATAAATGGAAATAGGTGTATGTTTTACCTCTTCTTTTACGGATGATTCTAGACTATCTGTGAGCGTTTTTAGAAAACCGAAGAAGATCAGCGGAAATGGCGAAAGGATTTTGTATAATTATTCGTTTAGACACGTCTAGCGTCCACCAGAAAGCCCGTTAATTCAACGATGTATAAAAATTTGATGCATAAAAAAGGGAAGGGCTATAGGAGAGAAACTGAGGCATGACAAGGGGTTGCCTGTTGGAAACAACTGCCGAGAATTGGTGTTATGTCAACCTGCTGTGTATGGCGCATGCAAGATTGTTCAGCGATCAATTCGAAGGTTTGCAGATTGATCTCATGTAGCGAATCCAATTTCTTGTTCAACAATCGGGCCATTTTATCGAAAAGAGGTAGTAAGATGACAAATTATTATTATTTAGCCTCAGATAAAATAATGAGGTTAGGCAATGGTTCAGTTGACTTTACTGAGACACATGCAGGTGTAATCCCAGGTTTTGATTATCCAATTCAGTTGGAAATTTATAATGGCATTGAAAAAGAACGGGAATCGCGGGAGCTATTGCAATATATTCGTAACCACACCGCACCTTATAAAGCGTGTACAGTGCAAGTAGCTAATTTATTAAACTCAAATAAAGTGGAGCTGAGAGTACAGAAGAAACATAAATTACTGCTACACGAAATTATTGATCCAAAACAACTTTTATTGCAAGAAGGGCATTTGTTGACTATTGAAAAAGTGCCAGTTACCCAATGATTTTTATAGAAGTTTTTAGAAATAGTCTTTACTCTATCTAACGGGCGCGATTGTTTAATATGCGTCTCTTTTTTTTTCTTCAACTAACGGGTGATTTAGTTCAAGTATTGGCTGCCTTTCATGGCAGCTGTTTTTATTGCGTATTGAGTCCCTAAATTTTCTACGGGATTAAAATCTGTCTTCCTCTCCCAACTTGCAAGCAATCGTCTAGTGTGAAAAGCGTCAAGGATAAAGTCAAGTAAATAAGGTCAAAAGATATATATACCAAACATGTAGAGTATAGGGGGGCGTAAGAAAAGAATGTAAGTATCTTATTTATTGCATTGCAGCTGGGACTCAATGTTTCCACTATTAGGTGGCATATCGAAAATGAATCCAAAAGTGAACTGGAAAATGAATTGGTGAGTATAACGAGGGGGTAAACGAAGAATAACGGTATGATAATGGAAATTATTCCACCGTTTTCGTAACATAATTTCGATAACCTCTACAACTGAAGTGAGCATTCCCAAAAAAGGTTTGGATTTCCCCACCGAAAAAATTATTTTTTTAATGGCTGCTATTGAATATTGAAATTGAAAGTATACCCTTCCTTCTATTTAGCGGTTAGATGGGTAGGACATCGAGAAGTCGTTCCTATATTGACTGTAGGTATGCTGTTTGTGGTGTTTATGTAGTATTAATCCCCCGACGAGGTTCTCAAATTTACTATGTATGCAAAAAGTACAGGAGACAGCCACCCCCCAGACAAGGTACCTCGGTGGGTATCCATTCCGACTATGACAGTGATTACTAATCTAATGGTAGTGGTTAATCGTTAATCGTCGAATCCGTAGCATTGGCCCCCCCTACATTAGACATAGACTTTAGATAGTACTGGAACCGCGTAGGTAGTGGGTTCTTGTTTGACCGTCATATGTGTTGGGTTGTGACAATCTCAGCCTCGCGGATCTCGCGTTCTCTCTCGCTGCTGCTGTTGGTTTGGTGGGCTGTCATCGTCTTACTGTCTAGCTGTCTGCCTTTCCATCTATCCGTGGTGTGGTGGTGCTAGTGGTGTCGCCGCAATTATGGTATAATAAGGAAAAAGATAATCGAACAAAAACGGAGGTGGAAAAATGAGTTTGAAAAGAAAGCCAGTAATTTTCTTTTTAACGTGTTTTGTTATAGGATCTGCACTATTTTGGTATTCACAAAAAGAGTCATATAGTGCAGAGAACGTTGTTGTGTCTGCAATGGACAGATATGAAGTGCAAAGTATCCAAGTTGGTGAAGAAGGTGTAATTGATGAAGTTGATAAAACGAGATTCGTAATTCGGATAGATGTTTACGATAAAAATGATATACCTAAAGTTGAATCATACTTACAAAAAAAATTATCTAAAGTAGATTTAGCACAATATGATATACAAGTGTTTTCTAATAAAGGGATAACTTATTAAACAGGACTGTCAATAGACCGTCTTTTTTTTATTCTCTTTAGGTGTCGTAACTTTTGAGTTTCGACACCTTATTTTCGTAAGTGCTGAATCTTTGAATACTATTTAAAATAATCAGAAAGTCATGTTAAAATGAAGGGTATTACGAATAAACCTTGTTCAACTAACGGGGCAGGTTAGCTTAATAAGAGAATCGAATTAAGGACGGTTTTTTAATTGAAAATAATTTGATACAACAATTAAATGTTAGTTTCTTTTGGTGGAGAAAATCATTAAAAATATAGCAATTATATGCAAGAAATAATTTTAATAATTTATTTTATTAAAGGTTAAAAAAACGTTGATATATCAACGATGACAAAAATCTTGGCGTTGGAAAACTAAGATGTGAAAAAGCTTATCTAGTTATTTAAATGGATCTGAAATATCCTAATTTTAGACAGGAGACGAGTTATGAATTTATCTGGAAAAATTAAAAAACTGAGAACAGAAAACAATTTAACTCAAGAGCAATTAGCTGAAAAATTGCAGGTATCAAGATCAACTATATCAAGTTGGGAAACGGGGAGGAGTTATCCTGATTTAGAAATGGTAATTGAAATTTGTGACTGTTTTGATGTTTCTTTAGATTTTTTACTAAGAGAGGACGAAAAAATGGTGCGAAAATTGAATTTTGGAGTCAAACAAAAAAGAATTTTAATAGGGCTAATAATTATTTTGGATGTATTGTTAATCAATATATTTGTAAGTGCAACAGCATTCCAAGCTAATCCAAATAGTTTGAAAATTAGTGACGTTAATATGATTCGAGATTTAAGTTATAACGGAGAAGATCCAAACAGAGATTGGAATTCAACAATTAATTTGAATGTAAAATCTAAAAATATATTCTTTAAACCTATAGGGGACGATTTATTAGTGTTCAATGACAATGGAAATTTAACAGTACAAACAAATTGGTCATTTAGCATTTTTAATATTTTTGATACGCAGCGAACTGTTAATGTTGACCAGTCTGTTTTTATTGATGAAAATGTGTCAAATGAAGATATTACGTTGAAATTGCATAAAGACGAATCGGATAATATAATTCCTTTTGAAATTTATAATTTAAATAATGGTAATAAATAACGGTAAAATTTAACGTAATTAATTTGTTGTCCTTATTCAACTAACGGGTGCTTTACTTGAAGATCGTTGAGATGCTTAGACGGCTCTTTTTTCTTCTTGAACTAACGGGGCAGGTTAGTTGAATAAAGTACATTAGGATGAATATGGTAAAATGAAAATAAACAATAACTCAAATGTTTTTGTTCAGCTTCCTCTATTGAGCTAAGAACGTTACATTTTAGGGGGATTTTAAATGGAGAAAATCTTAGTGAAAACAGGGATATATTCATTGGTTTTATCTTTCTTCTTATTCGTAGTCTTTATGAAAAGAGAAGTAAGCACAACTGATTTTGAGGGGATGACTTCATTTGTTGTAACGCCTTATCCAGAGTTTTTCTTTCAAATTATTAGATATTCTATTATCACTTCAATCATTGCAGTAATATGCGTATTGCTATATATACTGTTAAATAAGGAAAAAGAGTAACAAACTCAACAGGTGTATTACTACTTTATAGATATTGTGAAGGTTTGTACTTAAACTAACGGGTGCTTTAGTTGAACAAGAAGGCCGACCCTTTTATCGGCTATTTTTACACCATAACGGAGTCATAACTTCTAAGTATTGACACCAAAATCAGGATGCAGTAATATCAAGGCATCAATCGGTGTCGTAACTAAGTGTCATAAATAGACCGCAAAAAAGGGGGGCAAATACATATGAAATATGGTTATGGTCGCGTAAGTACAGCATCACAAGATTTACAGTTACAGCTACAGACATTGAAAAGTGAAGGTTGTGACAAAATTTATTCCGAGAAATTCACTGGAACTAAAGCGGATCGCCCCCAATTTGTAGAGTTACTTTCATTGCTGAAAAAAGGGGATACATTGGTAGTTACGAAGCTAGACCGTTTCGCAAGATCGGCAGAAGATGGGGTAAATCTAATCAAAGAATTGCTTTCAAAAGGAATCAAGGTTCACATATTAAATATGGGACTTGTAGAAGATACATCAATGGGCAGATTAATTTTAAGAATGTTATCAGCCATTGCGGAATTTGACAGGGATATGATAGTTGAACGATTAGCAGAGGGTAAAGCAATTGCGAAGCAGAATCCTGATTTTCGTGAAGGTAGACCGAAGAAATTCACTAAAAAGCAAGTAGCACACGCTTTACAGCTATTAGAAACAAATTCCTATACGCAAGTAGAAGAAATTACAGGGATTTCTAAAAGCACACTAATCCGTGCCAAAAGAGAAGTAACAAAAGGGTTGCTTTAGTTTAAGTATCGGCTGCCTTTACAGGGCAGCTTTATCTTATTGAGTAATGAAGTTAACTACTTCCGAGAAGAACAGTTATGGTACTTGTAACAGGTGCTGTTATTATTGGAGATGTGATGTGGGAAGCCACTACTTCAGTTGCAAAGAATACATAAATTTACTTTTTTCTAAAAATGATCCTGTATACAAGACAGATAAGGAAGCAGAAGCAGCTGCAAAAAAACTTGGTTATAAAAAAATTAGTGAGAAATGTGGTAAAGCCGCGATTTTTGATAAGGTGAAAAAATCCACAAAAGGGCCTGGTTATATATCTCGTGATATAGATAATCATAGCGGTAAGGCTGCTTGGAAAGGTGGCACTTCGCCGCAAAATCTCTGTTCAAAAGATAGAAGGAGTGGTACGTATGATACGAAACTCGACAGGGTCGCCGACTAAATCCATTAATACTAAGTCCGGGGTTCTCCTAACTGAACCGTGGAGTTCTTCTATGTATTTTGATGCACCCGTGGAGAATCGTGTTAGATTCTCCACGGATTTTTTTAGTGAAGTTCGAGTAAAAGGTATTCAAAAGTTTATTAACGACCTCACGTTGGGTGAGCCAACTATCGATCTATTCATTTCCCTAGAATACAATAGGAGAAAGAAATATATTGCTAAAAACTTATCAAAGCGTATATGTTTAGTTAATTGGAAAGAATATAAACTAACAAGTGAAGAGTTTGATCTTGACGATGGGTTTGGTAAGATTGCATCAATAAAAGATGTACCAGTAAGTGAGGCAATCTTATATACAATAGATGTACTTCTCAATAAAAACACTTGTGCTTTCAATGCTTTATTTATTATTGTTACGAGTAAGTATCTAATCCATTTCGGAGCGAGCGGAGACGTAATCAATATCCTTTCTAAAGACCCTAAGAATATTGATTATATAAAAATGGGTTATAAGGGTATTTTTGATACTGTTCACGATGAACCTTTAAGCTGAAATCAAAGTCAAGATGATTTGTTAAAAAGCGACCTATCCATATATCTGAACGGAAGTGCTAATTGTCTCACAAGTTATCTGTATTTACATTCTTACAAACTCCATTACTCAATAGTAATGGAGTTAACTACTTCCGTGAACGGGTGTTATGTCAACCGCATCTATATGAGAGTTAAAAGGTAACAAAAACAGGGTCGCTGTTATATTTCAAAACAATTCAATATAGCAATTGAAAACTTCGAAATGAAATGATAAACTTATTGCATATCAACTTACTTTAACTTTTAATACCGAACCCATGCGGGATCGGTGATGACTAATAGAGGTCTTTGGACCGATTGAGACACAGTTCTTTTTTTGCTGTGATTAAAAATCGGACCAGGGGCTTTTTTCATTCGATTCATGGCGAGTTATCAAAATTCGCAAGACGGAGTATCATACAAAAATCAAGAAGGATGTTCTCAACTAATTTTTAAACGTTCATTTCATAAATAGGGAACGTTTAAGTAGGAATAAATATTACTGCTTCTTTTATTTCTAAAATTATGTATAATAGAGGTAGTTATTTAATTTTTTGAGAGTCCTTATAAATCCCACGTAGAGACGTGAGCAGATTAAAAAGGGCATGAAGTATTTTGCATTGCCTATTCCCGTATTCATACGAGCAGAACAGGCATACTGAAAAGTTTTTTTAAGGCGAATCCAAAGGCACACTTGCGCATTTTTACAATGCACTTGGAGTGTATTTTTATATACAATATTAAACAGGAACCGATCGTAAAGAAACCTTTACGGTTTGTTGTGAAGCCATTCCTGGATAAAAAAGAGAGCATGAAGGAACGATATCTCTGCAAATCCCGTCTTTTGACGAGCAGATTTAAGTAGAGTTTCACCACAGTGATCAGTGTATCAAAAAAACTAAACAGGTAAGAATCCAAAAGACGTTTCATGCGCAAAATTGCGCCATAGATGCGTCTTTTTTGATTATAAAAAAGTGTATATTGGGAAGAAGTTGCTCATTTCCACAATACACTCGGAGTGTATTTTTATATATGAAAATTAAATGAAAGCAACCGTAAAGAAACCTCGGATTTTTATTGTTTTCTATTAATCAGTTACTGGAAAACACATCACACCAACTACTTAGAATATAATCCAATTAAAGCATCTACTATTACAGTCGAGGACCCTAGCTTTCATTAAACCGAAGTATTTTAGCGCCGTTTCGAAAGCAAAAAAAAGCACTTCCTTGATCAATAAATGATCAAGGAAGTGCTTTTTTCAGAAGCTCGAGTGTTATATTATCGTGCTGATTTCAATAATTTTAATACCCCTTTGGCAACTGCACCACCTGATGCTGGATTTTGTCCAGTGACAACACGGTCATCAACTACAGCGAACGCTGCCCAGTCTTCGCCTTTCACGTAATTGGCTCCTCTGTTAACAAGTTCATCTTCTGTTAAAAATGGAACTATTTTATCTAATCCAAGTGCGATTTCTTCAGTGTTTGCAAAACCTGCAACCTTTTTGTCGGCAATTAAATAGTTACCTACCGCATTTTTAATATTTAATAAACCAACAGTACCATGACAAACAGCAGAGACAATCCCGCCATTTTCATATATTTTACTAGCAATGTTTTGTAACTTTTCATCATTAGGGAAATCCCACATTACACCGTGTCCACCTGTGTAATAGATGGCATCATAATCTTCAGGATTAACATCTTCTACCGATAAAGTAGCACCTAGCTTATTTAAAAAATCATCGTTTGAATAATATTGCCAATCTAATTCAGTCATTTGATCTGGTTGTAAGCTGTGTGGATCAATCGATGTATATCCACCTTTAGGGCTAACGTAAACTATTTTATATCCCTCTTTTTCCATCTCATCTACAAAGTGAACAGCTTCTCCTAACCATAATCCTGTTGCACGTTCCAGATTTGGATATTTAGAAATATTAGTTACAACTACTAAAATGTTTTTCATTATACATGCTCCTTTTTGTTTGATACTATGAACCTTAAAGGTTAAACCATACTTTAAGTCAAGGAGGACGTGCTGTGTATTCTATTCAAAAAGCTAGCCTATTAGCTCAAATTCCTTCAAGCACGATCAGATATTATGAAAAAATAAATTTAATTCCTCCAATAAAAAGAAATAAACAAGAACATCGTACATTTGATGATAAAGACATTGAAATTCTTAATTTAATAAGATGTTTCCGACATCTAGGAATGTCGATTGAAGATATAAGAGTAAGCATTTCAAACATAAATTTAGAATATGAAGATATGAATACTAAAGCAATTTTATTTCAGCATAAGAAAAAATTAGAAGAGCAAATTGGTATTTTAAATTCATACATCCATGAAATCGAAGAAAAAATAGTTATATAAAAATTTCAAAAGTTGATTCCATTTGAGCTGCCCCTGTCAAATAGACAGTGTGAATGTCTTCAATCAAGTGACGGCCAAATGAAATGGGTAATTTTTTAATTATCTTACTTATGATACGGCTCTCCATGATGTGGCTAAGTGCGGTTTTTCATGAAAAAAAGTACCTTGTCCATTTCACATGAATAAGATACTTTTACAATTTGATTATTATTTTCGATTTGCACATCAATACTTACCTTCAGTATTCTTTCTAAATATCCGCAATCCTCTAATTCTCTAGCATAAGCATGTTTTTTAAACTTGAAGAACGTTGAAATTCTTTAACAACATCTCTATCACTTTTATTAGCTACATCTATACACAGAAAAAGAATAGGACACTCACATATCCTATTCCCTTGCTACGTTATTCATTTGGAAATTTCGGTAGATAAATCATCGACTTAAATAAATCGCCATCTACTTGAACTAAGAACCGTCCGAGCTGGATGTGAATCAGGCTTTCAGCAATCGACAACCCTAATCCGCTACCTTGACTTGATCTAGATTCATCCCCTCGTTTAAAGCGTTCCATTAGTTCATCGACTGAAATATTTAATTCATATGCTGAAATATTTTTAAATGTCACGAGTATTTCATTCCCTAAATCTTCAACATCAATATAGACCCTTGATGCAGGCTGTGCGTATTTAAAAATATTCGAGAATAAGTTTTCGACGGAGCGCCATAGGAGTTTACCATCAGCCTTCACATACACCTTTTCTGTTGGGTGAGCTAACTTAAAATCTAATGACGACGCTTCAATTTTTTCATCCATTTCTCCTATTCCTTGCGTTAGTAATGATACGATGTCAATCCGTTCTAACTGAACAGGCATACTTCCGCTTGACGCTTTAGCCGCTTCAAATAAATCATCCGTTAAGATCTTAAGTCTTTTCGATTTTTGATCCAACACGTCTACATATTCTGCAATTATTTCAGGGTCGTTTTCTATTTTTAATAAATCGACATACGTAATGATTGACGTTAATGGCGTTCTGATATCATGCGAAACATTTGTAATGAGCTCTGTTTTTAAACGCTCGCTCTTGATCTCACTATCCACTGACTTTTTTAACCCATCGTTAATACTATTAATATTCGCTGCGAGTCGGCTAAACTCCCCTTTTCCGTCTACTTCAATTCGATGATGAATATCCCCATTCTTAATTTGCTCTACGCCCTCTTTAATGCGGTTAAATGACTTCACCTTTTTCATCGCAAACCAGGCAGCTAGACCAATGGTAACGGGAAACATGAAAAACGTTGCTGCAACTACTATTGGATAACCGATGACAAGCAGCACAGTTTTTACACCTATACTGCCACTATCAAATACATTTTTCACCGAAAGAAAAACCTTTTTGAGAATTTGATAGATGAGTGTATGCTGAAGTAATGATCTATTTTTGATATGCTTTACGAGCGATAAAATCATCAGTAAGGCAATGATAAAAATAGGTGCCGTGAGAAGCGTGTGCATATCGTGCAACACTTCAACAATCATCGCTATCCACATCGCTGTTAAAGAAACGACTATCACAATATTGAGATCATTATATAGTTTGTCAATGACATGAAAATGAATTTCTTTATCTTTAAATGACGTTCTTCCAATAACCATGATTAGATAAACAAAAGATAAAATAAATCCTGCTAGAAATACAATTAATTCATTAAGAAAACTTTTGGCAATCGCTTTGTCTTTTTCCCATCCCTGCATTTTTTGTTGTAAGAAAGATTCTTTAAACGCCACAAAAATGACGTCTTTTTGTGGATTCAACTTTTCAACATTGTGTGTAAAGTAATCGAGGTATTGACTTTCTTTCACTTCATTTGGATAAAGCTTTTGTTGATAATCCTCAAATAGCATATATGCACCAAATGATTCAAATTGCTCTTTCTTATTTAGTTCACTATTGGAGAATACATGTTCACCATCACTCGCATAATACACGCTTCCTTCATATGCTTCTAGTGTGCTGAGTAACCGATAAAATTCTCTTACCTGTTCTTTCATGCGTTCATCTTTTTTACGATTGATGTCATCTGCATATTCTTCTTTAAAGATGCGCTTATTGTCCGCTTCACTTAAGTCGTAATCATATCCGTTGTAATGAAATTCATTGAATAACTCGTTTTCAATTCCTCGTCTATCTTCTTTAGTCAGTGCCTTACCACCTAAAATATATTCTTCACTTTTATACTTTCCGATTAATTGCGTTAAAGAGGTAATAAGATCGTAACTTTCATCAGCAAATACTCGGCTCTCAAAATAATTATCTTGATTTATACTACTAAGATGAACCTCATTAAATTCCATGTTGATAATTGCCTTCGCTGCACCAGTTAAACAAACGATGGCAATCAGAAACACAACCACTTTCGTAATGAGTGCATGACTAATATTTCTCAACTTTATACCCAACTCCCCATACAACTTTTAAATACTTCGGCTCTTTCGGATTAATTTCAATTTTTTCTCGAATCTTTCGAATATGAACCGAAACCGTATTTTCTGGATTAATGGCCCTTTCATTCCATACCTTTTCATAAATCTCTTCAATCGTGAATACTCTCCCAGCATTTGCTGTGAGAAGCTTTAAAATTTTATACTGCACTGGTGTCAAATAGACCTCTTGTTTATCAACGGTAATGATTTTCTGTTCATCATCAATCATGAGCCCGCCCGTTTGAAGTACATAACTACTCGCCTCAAGACTCCCGAATGTCGTATACCTTCTTAGCTGCGATTTCACTCTAGCCACAAGTTCTAATGGATTAAACGGCTTGGCCATATAATCATCTGCTCCGATATTTAATCCAAGTATTTTATCATAATCCTCAGACTTGGCAGAAAGCATAATTACCGGAATCATATTATCTTGTCGAATCTTCATCGTCGCCGTAATCCCATCCATTTTTGGCATCATAATATCCATAATAATTAGGTGAATAACGTGATCTCGAATAAGATCGATTGCCTCTATCCCATTGTAAGCTTTGAATACTTGATAACCCTCATTTTCCAAATAAACGCTAATCGCTCTTACAATTTCTTTATCATCATCACAAATCAAAATGTTCAACTACATTCATTCCTCCATCTCTTTAGGCTCATGTGATCACCCCTATAGGATCTGTATAAGGATATGATACTATTTAAATCTTAACAAACATGCACACCAATTCTTAAGACTTTCTTAGTTTTTTTCCTAAGTAAATATAATTATGCCGAATAGACGATTCTGTGTTTCCTGATTCAATATAAAATCTTAGAAAATTATATAACTTGAAGTACATGAAAAAATCCGTAAACGATTTGTAAAAGCCGATTTTCTGTTTGCTCAGAAAATCGGCTTTATTTTTGTATTCATATCTAATTTGAAAAATTTAAAGCAAAAATATCACTTACTTATGGTACGACTCCCTGCACCTGAAATTTAGTCTCCATAAACCGCTACTAATAAAAATACCTGGATCCGAAACGGTTTAGAGTCGTTTCAGATCCAGGTACCTATATTTTATTTAATAAGCGGTCCATCCTGCATCTGCCGTTATGACCGTACCATTGACGAAGCTCGAATCGTCTGAAGCTAGGAACAATGCCACCTTCGCAATCTCTTCAGATTTGCCCGTACGTGGATTAATGGCAAGTCCCGGTTGAATACGTCCCATCCCAAACGCATTGATGGATGTCATCGAAGCTCCGATGTTCGTTTCTACTCCCCCCGGTGCAATGGCATTACAACGAATGCCTTGCTTAGCGTACATAAAGCCCGTATTTTTTGTAAAGCCAACAACAGCATGCTTAGAAGCCGTGTATGCTGCACCCGCACGAGCACCGTATAATCCTCCTGCTGAAGCTATATTAATAATCACACCTTGCTCTTTCGCCAAAAAGATTGGCAATACTTTACGAGTTGAACGCATAACACTCGTCGTATTTATCGCAAAAATCCGATCCCATTTGTCATCTTCAATATCACCCGCGGCTTCAAAATTGTCCATGATACCCGCATTATTCACCAACACATCAACCGTGCCATACGTGCTGACAGCTGTGTCTATTAGATTTTGAATGTCCTCTTCTTTAGCAACATTCGCAACGACACCAATGGCTTCCCCACCATTTGATTTAATTTCTTCTACCACCGTATTAGCAGAATCACCGTTAATATCGGACACAACCACTTTTGCCCCTTCTTGCGCATAGAGCATAGCTATTGCTTTCCCCATGCCTGAACCAGCTCCTGTTACAACTGCTACTTTGTCTTGAAGTTTCATTTTATTCCCTCCTATTTTTAACTGAATGTGCTTACACAATTACGATAATGAACAGATGTTTAATATCTTTCAATTATAGTATAATCAATTCAAGCTACTTCATTCAATCAGCAAATCAACATCGACTTGTTGACTACTAGACAATCTATCCGAATTTTGTTCGTTTATTAAAAAAATGAGGGGGTTTACTAATGTCTACTACACCACCAAGCGTGGATAGAAGAATTCGAAAATCAAAAGTAGCACTAAAAAACGCGCTTTTAACCTTAATGCAATCAAAAGACTTCAAACATATTTCAATTACAGATATTGTCCAACTTGCCGATCTTAATCGGGGAACATTTTACAAACACTACCCAGACAAAGAAGAACTGTTGGAAGAAATAATCGATGAAGTCATGAAGGATTTAATCACATCATACCGTGCACCTTATGAAAGTCTGACTGTTTTCGAAGTCAGCAAGCTTACTGCTTCAGCCATTAAAATATTCGAACACGTGGCTACTAACGCCAATTTTTATACATTACTAGGAAAGTCAAATATATTAACAGGTCTACAAGCCCGTATATGCAACGAATTATCACAACTTGTCCTTCAAGACATAACCAATAGAACCCTACACACAAATATCAACATCAAGATGTTAGCCAATTACCAGGCATACGCAATTTGGGGGATGATTACTGTTTGGATAGACAGCGAATTCTTATATTCACCGGATTATATGGCCGAACAATTACTCGCAATTCTCCATCAAAACTCGTTCAATGATACGGAATCGCGGGGCTAAAATAACAAAGAAAAAACGTACCTTGTGCTTTTCGAACTCTTTGGGAAGGCTTTGCTTAGTGTTATTTTTCTGGAGTACCATATATCGAGGGGTTATTGGCGATAGGATAGAGATGATAAATCGAGTGGATAGAATCATTCATTCTTCTAATTTATAAAGCAACCCTGCCACAAAATCGGACAACGTTGCTTTATATGTAACTGTCTACACAGAGTTTGTTAGATAAACTTCCATATTACGCAAAAGACCATCCATCTATTATCTCGTTAGACTCCTAAACCCTTTTGTTAATCTCAACAAAAGGGATCTTTTTAGCAAACATTCATGAATATTTCTTACATAGGTACCAAAAACTAAATTTAGATTGAATCAAGCGATTCTCATATATGTTTTAAACAAACTTACGTTATACTTGCACCAACTGCAACGCCTTCTTAACCTCCTGAACATCTTTTGCTAATACGCTCTTCACATTTGATCCGAACCATTCCAATGACGCATCTACCTCCTTCAGTGATAGTACTCCTGCTAGGAATTCATCATAATCAATTGCACCTTCAAACAATGGGACCATCCCTTCTCTAGACCCTGATGCAGCATAAACATTGTTTGGAGAAAAAACACCAAGTTGTGCACGTGAGGCAATATTTTTAAAGTGGAAATGTGAGATATAAGGACGAAGTTGCTTCATGGCGACAATAGGGTTTATCCCTGATTCCCATATATGCAAAACGTCAAAGTTCACTCGTAGGCTTGAGTGATTCGTTTCTTCGAGTAACTGCATCGTTGAAGGTAGATTATCTGTCAATGTGTTCGGATGAGTTTCAACAAGCAAATCTTGTCCTTTTGACTCAAGATAATCACAGAGCATTCTGAGCCTGGAAATCAGTTCTTTCCTTTCTTTCTTACTCGTGTCTAAACTGCCCTGTTTTCCTACAAATGTACGAATCTTATTCGTTCCCCAGCGCTTTGCAAGTGAAGATAACTTTTCTGTTTCAGCCATCATCTCAGAAATTGGTGCTTCTAATGGCAAATAATCACTAAGCATGCTTGTTTCCAAACCGTAGGAGCTTAGCCAATCTGCTCCATAATGAAGTTCATCTGCCAAGTTCTTTGCATGAACACCCCAGAGCTCGATTCCTTGAAAACCTTGAGTTTTTGCAAAGTGAGCTAATTGATCAATCGAGTGGAGATGGTGCCGAAACGAGATCGTACAGATAGATAGTTTCATAGTGCAACCTCTTTCCTGTGCTGTAATGTCAACCATGCTTGAAAACAATCTTGTAATCCTTGCTTAATCTTGAACTCAAGGAGATTTTGTTCTTCTAACTTCGCGAAAATATCTTCAGCTAATAACAAATCTTGCGTCATCGCAAGTTTCATCGCTCGATAGTGAATCGTTGTATAACCATTCACTAGACGCTCAATTTCATCACACCAAGTTTCAAAGCCTTCCTCATCGCGTCCAAGAGCTTCCCAAAAATAGGCGAATGCATGTTCATATGCATACTTTCTAATCGCTAAAACCGGCAATTGTTTTAATGCAGTTGGAAGTTTTGACATACTTTCTTTTTCTTTTCCTACGGTATACTCTTTAATAATCTCGGTAATTGCGTCTGTCACCGGATTACAATGAAGCTTTATACATGTATTAAAATAGGCTTCAACCGCCTCTGTAGTTGGAGCAATAATTGTCTCTGAATCAAAGTAATAGCCACCACCGACAGTTGGCTCTTGGATTGCACCTATAATCCTCTCCTTCGGCAAAATCCCTTCCCAGCGAAAATCAGGATCATACATAAACCACTCTGCTTCATTTTCTGTCGATTCTAGCATCACATAATGTGGAAATGGACGTTGATGAAATTTATTCTCTCGCTCTGGAAGCATCGATAAATCCAGCATCACCATCACATGTTGATGTGGAGATTTATTTTCTAATAACCTTAGCAGCTTGTTTATATTTTCTTGTTTTGATTGTTCTTCGTCATACCATTTGTAAAGCTTGATTCCATAGAGCATTTCATACCATGTTTGAAAGAAATGATGATCAATTCGATCTGAGTGATATGTTAGCACTCCATTATCGAGCACATCAAAATCTGCATCCCATACCCCAAAATAGTAGGGCCTATGATCAACGCCTTTCGTTTTCTTAATAACTTCACAAACACAGCTTACAAAACAATGTACTTTTATCATTTTTCCCCTCCGATTATTGTACTTTTTGCTGTTTTTCTAGAAAGCTTGCTAGTGTTCCTACTGTTTTGAAATCTTTAGGAACGAGAATCTCATCGGGAATGGCAATGCCAAGATCCAACTCTAAATGAAGAATCAGTTGAAGGACCATAATTGAATCCATATACAAATCCTCATTTAACCGAGCATCTTCACTAAAAGAAGACAGTGTCTGCAACTCTAATGAATTCTCCATAATGTCATAGATGCCCTTGATTAATTGTTGTCTCGTCATACTGGTATGCCTCCAAGTTTTTTTCTACTTACCTTTCCATTTGGCAGTTTTTCAATTTCATGAACAAATACAAACTCCATCGGAATTTGATGTGGAGCGAGAAATTTCCGACACCATTCTCTAAGTTCCATATTATCGATTGGTTCAGTAGATACGTATTGTGCGCATACTCGCTCTCCCGATAGGTTGTTTTGTTTCTTATAGACGACCGCTTCGACTATTCTTGGGTCATCCATTAACACGGTTTCAACTTCTAGCGGATACACATTCAAGCCTGCTACATTAATCGTGTCATCCATTCTTGCAAGAAAAGAAAGAACATTATCTTCTATATAGCCAAGATCTTTTGTATAAATCGTTTGTGAAGACAATTCAATGATAATTTCGCTCGGTGTTTGTTTGTCACCAGCTGTCACCTTCACATGAGGAAGGGGATAGCCCATTTCTTTCGGATCCTCCATATTAGGGTGAATCGCAACACACCCGGATTCAGAGCATCCATACTGCTGTAATACTTGGCGAGATTTCTCTCTTAATAATGTCAACCAACTATGCGGCATCACAGTTCCTGACGTCATCACACGATCAAATTGTTGATCAATAGGCAATAATCGACTTAATGTATAAAGTAACGCTGGAGCCGCATAGAGTATGTGCTTAGGATATTCTTTTAGCTTTTTCAGAATATATTTAGGATTACTATTCGTAATAATAACCGGCTTTGCTCCCCTTCTTATGCAGGCTAAGACACCACAAATGAATCCATAAGAATGAGTAACTGGACAAGCGACAACAGAATTTGTCAAGGAATCGACAGGTAATGTCTTCACATAGCTTTCAATCTCTTCTTCCACTGAACTCCACGTTCGTTCAATACATTTCGGAGCTCCTGTTGTACCTGAACTCATTTGAATTAATACTCCTTCTTGGTTATTGGAATGATTTGATAGTTCGATGAAAGAATCGATCGATTGGAACAACAAAAGATGACTACCTGCTGAAGAAGCAAGCCGCACAGCTCCCTCTTTTGGCGTCGCTGAATGGATTGGGACGACTGATCCACCTTTTTGGCGAATATATAAACAAAGAGCTATATATTGGAAAGTATCATCCGTACAAATTGCTAGTCTGCGATTATTACACTCTCTTAGATGAGATAAGCTTTCATATATTTCATATTGCTTCTCGATATCTTCTACTGTATAAAATTGATCATTGACATAAAACATCATCATTTCCCCTTCTTATTCGCTTGCGCCAATGTATTGCTGACGATATGTCGAAAGTTACCTTCTTCTTGATTTCGAAGTTTTTTTGTTAACAAAGATTCAACATAAATATGTATGTTAGTATGCTGAAGCTGTTCATTTCTTGAGCATAATGATGGAAACCGTTCAAAGTGCTTTTGTATTCCGTCCCTAACTTGATTCCAAAAACATGTTTCTGCAAATCCATACTGCTCTTCTAGCAAATTAGATAGTTCACTTAAATGAAACACGAATAATGTATCCATCACTAACTCTCGTAAAGCCTCTACAGAAGACATCCAATAATAATGATCGACAGGTGCATCTTTAAAACGTTCGTGTATCGTTTCAAAGTCTGGAATGAGGCTTCTGTCCGCAATAAATTCTTCAGTATATTCGATACTGTCATGGAAATCCCTCAGTACAACCCGAGTCGGCCAGCCATTTTGATGTAATAAAATCATATTTTGCGCATGGGCCTCAACAGCAATACCGTGAGCGACAAGCAAGTGCCACACAGGAATAACACTCACTTCGATCAAGCGTTTTACCCACTTCTCCGTTCCATATCGGAAAAGCCAATCATCTATAAACGGACGCCCATCTTTCTCCATCATCATTAGCACCGTAAATGGTACCGCTTCTTCATCATCCTTCATATACGAGCGCACACTTTCTCGCCATATCGAGCCAAGCTGACCTTCTAATTTTTTGCTATGCTCTTTTGCATTCGGTTCAAAAATAATCCCTGCATATTCTTCCAGTACAATAAGAGACGCTTCCTTTTGTAAATAGGAGTCTAATTGAATCACCTGTTTAAGCCATGTTGAAATATGAGGAGCGGCACAAACAGCATGAGAATGCAAATTTCGTAATGAAGAGGTATTCACCATATTCATCGAGCATTTTAATTGCGCCTTTTCAGGATTTGAAAAATTCCATAATGTTCGCACCGATTGGGATGCCCGATAGTAATCTCCTTTCACTTCTAGAGGAATTAGATCTTTTTGCTCAATTAATTCAGCTAGTTCATGTTTCAGGTTATGCCACTGCCAAGGATGAACCGGTAAAAACGTATATTCTTCATATGTTCCATTGAATACCGCAAGCTTTGCAAGAAGGCCTTCCCACATCAAATGCCCTAGCTCTCTTTTCCAAAAACTCTCTTCCTCTTCAAGAACAGTGATTCGTACGTAGCTTCTTCTCACTGCAACCCATTGGAGGGTAAATGATTGCTTTGCCTCAGGGCCGTAGTCTTTATGGTCGTCGATTGTAAAACCGGTTCTTGATTTATAACAAGGGTGATATGGATGTCCTTCAATGATTTCTGATTCTAATTCTTCATAACTCGAATTTCTTCTCGACATTGGCATTTGTAGATGACGATCATTCCATTCACAAAGCTTACTCGTTAAATAAAGTTCTTTCAGTAATCGAACTTTGTCACTAAGAGTCGAAAGTAATTCATCTACTAGATCCTCAAGCGTCGCCTCTAGTAACGTTTCATCTCTTCCTACTTGAAAAATGCTGTCTCCCTTTATTCGGATGCGATCAAATGCCATTCTTCGGCCTTCACAACGATAGGTGTACTTCTGTCCAACAAGAGTAAGGATTGAAGTCCATTTATCTAGACGAGTTTCTTCATATTTGATTAATCCTTCAAAAATCATTGCTTCCACAAGCTGCCGTCTTACACGTAGCTCTCCTTGTTTAGAAGCTAAAGGCTGTAGCTGCTGCATATTCTGCCTCCTCATACTGAAGCACAAACGGATTTGGAATTTTCGTGTATACCGCTTGTTCAAGCTCGGCTTCTAGTTCATCTACATCATGAAACCTTGTTAATAAATTTGCTTTGAACGCAAGATTTTCTTGTTTTAGAATGTTACGAACAAATGCCTTCCCGTGACCTGTAAATTCTTTTTCTAATAAGTGCAGTTGATCGATAGACCACTTCAAAAGAACTTTTTCATCGACTAGCTGATCTGCTCCAAATCGGGAAATAACGGGAAATAATTGATTCATAAACAAATAATAGGAAAATCTATCATGAATAAGGGCATCTTCGTAAAATAGCTCTTCTGTTTCATGTAGAGAAGGCTCTATTGAAAGAAGTTCTTCTTTATACGTTTTTGATAAGTAATATCCTTGGTTATCACGATAATAATAAGTAGTTGGATAACCTGAAGAAATGTCTAATACACTATTTTGCTGATGTGCTTCGAGAGCTATCCCATACTCATCGTATAACCTTAATAATGATTCAATAGCACATTTCCAATAGGCTTTAAACCAATCTAAACTTACACTTTCTAATGAGCGGAATTCTGATTGAGCGAGTTTCATGATGAGCTGACACAGTCTCGATTTTTCTTTTGGCAGAGGCTCTTGAACTAGAGCAGCGATCATGCAGATTCCTTCATCATGTCCTTTAGGAAATATGTTTGAGCGAAAAATAACTTCAAACCCTGATTCCGTCTGATTTGGAAACTCTACAGTCATATAGGCTGGGTCATCAATCATCTGAAAAGATGAATGGTTCTGTAAGAAATCAATCTTATTCATTAACCGAGCCATAACAATTCCCGCTTTTAGTTCATGAGTTCGATTTACCCTCAATGAATTCGTTATTTTGACTGGAATTGAAAACTTATACATCATTTCCTCATTTGAGCTATATACCGTTCTTATCGAAGAGGTTGCTGTATAAAATGCTCCAAGCGCACCTTCGTATTTTATCAATCCTTCGGCAATTGCTTTTTTTACATACTGTTGCTGTAAGAGCCACTGTGCTTGAAGCGGGTGCATCGGAATGAGGCAATCCTTCTCTGACTTAACAAAATCAGGTTGTGATTTTGTTAAAGACTGAGAAATGAGTTCACTCGCACTTCTTTCTAATACAGAGGACTCTTTCACAATTTTACGGTCGACACGAAAATAGTGAAGCTGGAAAGAACCTTGTAGCTCTGGAGCAAAACTCGTTTGTTGCCAATTTGCCATCCCTTGTCTACTTTTAGGTGTCGGATGAAGCCAATGTCCAAATAAGAGAGACTGCTCAGCTTCAATAAACGTATCGTTAGCTCCATTTGGTTTCTTATCTTCCAAACTCTTTTCAATATAATTTGCCATCGTTTGATAGCTCTCAATTATGCGAAGAATGAGTTCATCAAAACAGGAAGAAAGTTCAGAACATCCATCTGCCTTAGCCATTAAATGTAGTTCTTGAATGAGCGTGATGAGTATCGTTAATTTATCTTCAAGAAGCCATTGTTTTTGTTTCGTACAATACTTCAACGCGACACCAAATGTATGTCTTCCAACAAGAGATTTGTATTCCACACCAAATGCAAAACGGGTGTTTTGCATCGGCAACTCAAGCTCTAACATATGTGCCTCTGTAATCAGGATAGATAGTCGCTGTTCTTTTATCCACTCCTCCTTTTTGACCCAGTGTCCGCTACTCACTTCTCGTATATAACAATTCATAAACGCCTGAAACGTTGCATTTTCTGCAATCTGTTTAGCAACCTGTTGCATGTAATTTACCATCCTTTCATAGAGCCTTTCACTAGTGAATGATAACTATTATCATTTACCGCCAAAAAAATTAGTCTTCCTAATTAGAAAGACTCATATAAGAAGTAAATGGAAACAAATTTGTTGCTGACATATGATATACCTTCCTGTTAATTAAAAAGAAAATTAAGAATTTACAGGATAACAATAGACTAATAGCTACACATCATACTCATAAATGATAATGATTATCATTATCATTTATGAGTACATATTACATGAATATTGAAAATGTCTCAACTGTCAAAGGACCTATTGATCCAAAACAGGTCACAGTAAAAAATGATGATTACCATTTTGATAGGTGCAGGGCACTCTAAGAACAAAAGCATAAGCAGAAACGCCCTATTTAATAACTTCTATAAATCGGGCGTTATGTTCTACTTTTTAAGTTACTGACGCATCAAAATACTTTTTTTGACTGCGCATATGATAAAGCTCTTGACGGATATCGATAATATAAGAAGGTGCTGGTTTGACTCTGTTGGCACGATGACCTGCAAAACGATCACCCATTTACTCAGCATTGCCCTCTGTTACTTTAATCGTTTTTACTTGAATAAATATTTTTGTTCTTCCTCCATTATTATTTTATTTATTATCTGCTATCCTAATTAATAATGAATATTAGTGAACTACAAAATAGCGCATCGATCAAAGGGTGGATTTATACAGCTGAAGAAAACACATTCATTGTAGGTGCTTTTTCTATACAACAAATTAGCTGAAGGTGTGATTGTGGATTCAGATCAAGGAAGTATTTACACGTCATATGCGCGACCTTGTCAGCAGTATGCCGCGTAGAGGAAACTGTTGGGACAATGCGGTGATTGAATCTTTTCATTCGAACTTGAAGTCTGAGGAGTTTCAATATGTTAAATTTAATTTATTACGCAATCAAGACGGAACTAAGCGGGTAATTACTCGCAATTCTCCATCAAAACTCGTTCAATGACACGGAATCGCGAAGCTAAAATAATAAAGAAAAAGCGTACCTTGTGCTTCATGAACTTATTGAAAAGGTTTTGTTTAGTGATGTTTTCCAGGAGTATCATGTGCCAGTGGAGGGGTTTTATTGGCGATAGGATAGTAAATCGAGTGGATAAAATCATTCAGACTTCTAATTTATAAAGCAACATTGCCATAAATTCGGCAAGCATTCATCTCCCACCTACGCTTTGCGTTGAGGAAGGAGACTTCTGCCTTAGTCGATTAAAGTCCCTTCAACCCTCTATTTATAGAGTCAATAGCAAATTCCTGATAACGCTGCATCCGTCCCCAATTAACCATATGCTCATACTCAGGGTGGTCGGGATCAGCAAGAATCTTGAGAAATTCTTCATAACCATACTCACCACCTACATCTTCTGGTGGTGTATTCCCTTCACCTTCCAAGCAAACAGAATAGTTGGACTCATAGTTCTCTATAATGCTTTCTACTTCGATATCATGGTTCCAGTCATCACCAAAATCATAATTGTATGTCAGCTTCTCGTATGCAGGAATATATTCCGATAGCTTCACGTCTTTTTCAAGCTTCATGTTTACTTGCCCTGGATAATCAAAAGCCTCTTCGGTGCAAACAAGATTGATGATTGGTTTTTGGATTTTTTCATTATGCCCTTCAGTGATGTGATTCCCCGTATTGTCCGCCTTACCATAAACAAAAAAGTCATGAAGATGGTAATCTTGCCATCCAAAGGCCGTCTGTATAATTTGGTGTAATTGGTTAAATGTTTTATTTACAGGGACCACAAGTCGCCGCCATACTTGACGATTTTCGAACCTAAGTGTAACTTTCAGGACTGCGGCTTTCGCTTCAAAAGTTGATTGGCCAGCAAAAAGGTTGAGATCCTTATATATCTCTTCATGCGGTAGAAAATAACTGTTCTTTCCGTCTCCGACTAACATGCGACTAATCTTGATACCCATGTCCGGCTGGAAAATAGAATCTACATCCCATAACTCATCAAAAAAGTATACATTATCACAAGCCTTATTCATCCTTGCCACAGAAGTCCGATTCTTTGTCTTTGTAATGCAAACTTCACCAGTATGAAGTAAATACTGGTCAATCACCTTGTCCGATATCCCTTCTGCCTGAAATGTTTCGCGGATTCCTTGCAAGGCAATCTCGTTGAACCTTTTAAAGTCTTTTGCTTTCAGTCCGTACAACACAACGGCATAACGATTAGGATCATTCACTAACACAACCGCTTTCCTACGATTAACCGTGATTAAATTTGCATGCCAAGAGAAAAGTGGATTGTCCTCGGTAACTGATTCAGGTTCGACTTTGAGTTCAACTAAAAGTTTTTTCGTACAACGGATATGCATAATTGACAACTCCTTTGAATGAGGGGTACCTGAAATTTGATAGTACTAGTATTTTTCTCAAATAAGAGACCTCACCTACTAATGATAAGGCTACCATAGCGCATCAAAATGAGGTTATTGTCTTGTCTACTCCAACAATTCTTCTTCAAGTAGCGTAAACCCTTCAATTATCGTGTCTTCTTCCACCTCAATCAATATGCAACGTTTTCCATTAACAGTGACCTGCCTCACATACCTCAAGTCTTGCGGGCTGATAGCAATATTTGCTACTTTCGTTTCAATCTTGATGGACTTGGATGCGTAACTTGGAAGGATGTGGCTTGCCTTCATTTCATATGTTTTGTCTTCGATTACTTTCTGAAATGCTCTTTCCACTTTTTCTGCGCTCACATCTTTCACTCCACTTGCCTTCAGCACACGCTCCACTTCTTTAGTATCCAAAGTAGAAAGGCTTTCATCTTCTTCCTCGTTTTCCACAAGCAACATACTGTTTAATTCATCATATACACTGGCAAGGGTTTTTGTATTCATCTCATTACCAGCCACTTCTTTTACGATTTCTTCAAAGACGGCTTTATCATCCTCTGCAGTCATAATCTCTTCGCCGTCCAGCACATTCTCAATGAAGTGGTAATCTGGCTTATTCGCTTTGCCAGCAGCATACAAGATGTGATTGACGTCTGCTGCATTGTCAGTAAAGCAAGGGAACACAAATCCACCAATTGGAGAAGTTAAATTGATAATCGGATCAAGCATGTCACGCGACTTAAATTCCTTCTCATTGAAATCAAATATAAGTGACCGTTTCGGCAGTTCAGTCTGATTCATGCTGCAAAGAATGAATGGGTTCTTGTACATTTCATCCTGCTTTGCGACTTCCTCTTCATCATGATTCCTTTTCGTCGGTTTATAATAATTACCGCGAATAAAAGTCACTACGACGTCCTTTTCATATTGAGCGTCTTGCACCATCTTTCGGGCGATGCTTTCCATATTCGTTTTCCACTCTTCTACTTCATTCGTATGGAGACCCTCATATAAAAGCCGTTGCGTATGGTCCGTTTGCTCCTCCGCTTGCTCTTGAAACTTCACCTCAAATAATTTTAAACCCAGTTTTCCACCTAACACTTTTTTAAAGTTAGTCAGAAACAACTCTTGTTGCTCTCTGTCCAATAGGGCAAATGGTTGGCTTTCCTCATGATAGAAATCACTGCTCTCCTGCTTAATATACACTTTGTAAATGTCAGTGATTTTCAGTAAATCCGTATCCAACTTAAATTGCTTGCGAATCGCTGCAATGTCCTTCTTATTCATCTCTATTTCAACTCCCCAACTAGTATAATCTGTCATGTCGAATGTAAAACTCACATTATAAACTTAAAAAGAGCGTCAATGCTTTGATTCAGCATTTGACACTCCCTTATTATAGCAATGTTTTTGATGATGGTAGAACCACAATCAACTTCGAATGATACGGCGACGTCTTCCACATGATTAAGAGATTAAAATCGGGGTATAACAAGGACATGCTTCACTTATAAAACTAGACAAAATTTTGGAGGAGATTATAATGGCTTTGAAACTCACAGGAGAAAAGAAATGGTTGAAACTTGGTGCAGCAACAATCCTGTCTGTCGGGATGCTTGCAGCGTGCGGCGACGGTGAAGACGACGTCGACGTGGATGTTAATAACCCTGTAGAAGATGTCGATCCAAATGACGGTACAGATACAAATGTGGATGTAGATACTGACGATGGTACAGATGCGGATGTGGATGTAGACACTGACGAGGGCACAGATACCGATGCAGATACGGATGCGGATGTGGACGTAGATACTGACGAAGGTACGGATACTGATGCCGGCACAGATGGTTAATAGCAAAACCACTAAGCGCTGAGCTTATAAAAGGACTGAATGGCCAATGTGCCATTCAGTCCTTTTTTCTATTCAGAATATATTTTTCAAATGAACATCACTACGATTGTAGAACGCTCAACAATCATGGCAGACTTTAATCCAATTTAGTAAAAAACGATTTACATCCAGATCTCACTATTTTGACTGAATAGATGAGTCCAGGCAAACAAGTTTAAATTTGCTTGCGCTCTTCTGATAAAATCACAAAAACTTTTTTCACAACATTGTCCCCTAAACCTCAATTCCCTTCTATATAAAGAATAAAGGGGATATTCTTTATGACAACTTACCTAACGGAATACGCACACTTCACAAACAAACACGATTTAGACGCGGCGACTAGGCAACATGTACTCACGAACTGGAACGACATGAATCAAACAGAGCGGGCTGTTCTTGATATGATTCGTCGCTACTCTGTTAAATATGGCGCTGCACACTTGAAACACGAAACAATCGAAAAGGCTATCAAGAAATCCAACGCAACTGTACGACGCGCCATCCGTAAATTAGAAAAGCTCGAAATCATCGAACGCATTCACTATATCCGCCCTGTTATGAGCGGTCTAGGCGCTAACATTTATGTCATTAAACCTACTAATGACCAGTCGAAATTGAACACCCCAGAGAATGACGAAAAGCCTTTTAGCAGTAAGTTTGAACCCGCTAATCTACAAACCGAAGCTTTTCTTTCTAAAGCGATAAAACCTAAAGACCTTAAAAGAACGTCTCCTACGGAAATTGTGCCTACTACACTTTTCGGCAAGATGAAATCTCTTCTTTCTTCAACAATCGGGGAAAGTAAATTAGCGCGTAATTTTTACGGCGTCTACCGGAAACAGTCCCTGCAAATGCTAAAGTTCAGCATTCACGAAGACAAAGGAGAACTGTTCGAGCAATTAGCCATGCATGCCCTTCGTATTGCGGTTCAAACAACCAAACAGAAAAAAGTCCGGAATCTGCCCGGCTATTATTCAGGCGTCTTGCGCGAACTCATCGGCAAGGCCTTATTCAGCGAGGCTTTCATGGATTATGACGTGCCAGTTGAGGGGTTTTTCTGCCGGTAGTTGTAAATCGATTGGAAAAATAATTGGGATTACTTATTTCCCCATGTTTTCACTTAGGTTTATGCATTGTTGTGTTGCGTGTTGCGGGTAACGTTCTTGTAGTCTAATAAACATAAAAGCGCACTCCGAGAAGTGCGCTCAATGCAATTCCTTATTTGAAATATCAGCATACAGCTACTCTTTCAGACGTTCCTGTTCTTCTAAGTGCTTGCGAAGCCGGATTAAATAATCCGGTGCATCCATCGAGTCAGTGACAATCATTTCAATCATGCACAGCTGGCTCGTCTGTGCTTGCTCCGCTGCGGAAATCGCCTCATCCAACTCTTGGTTTGTGCGCACTTCAACCGTGAATGCCTTTCCGCCAAAGGCTTCAGCTAGCTGCGTATAATGCCAGTTTGGAATCTCGTTGTACTGCTGGTTAGACGTCTTGATATTTAAGTATTTTTCAATTGTGTAGCCGCTGTTATTGAGGATGAACAGAATGGGTCGGCAGCCATTATCCAGCATCGTACTGATTTCTTGAACCGTCACCTGCAGCGAACCTTCCCCAGTAAACAGCAGCACACGTCTGTCCGGTTCCGCGATGCATGCCCCGAATGCAGCTGGTGTTGCATAACCGATGCTCTGCCAACCTTGCTGGCTAATATATTCGGCTCCTGCCGGCAGTCGCACTTGTGACATCCCATACCCAAAGGTTCCAGTCTCAACCACAACAATGTCTTTGTCCTTCAACATCCGCTGGAAGCGTGGATAATAAGATGCTGCTCGAATTGGCTTCTCCGGCTCACCAGATAGTTCATCATAAGGGAAGGAAACTTGAGGTAAAGCCCCGCTTTGGGTCCACCCGCACGTGTTTAAGGCAGCGACGAGATCTGCCGCCATCACCTGCTCGTACATGGATTCCCCGACCCGTACAAACTCAGGCTGAATGTCGATGAGGCGAAGCTGATGAAGCATTGCCGTTTCCTTCGCGGAATTCGTGTCGTTCCAAATCATGCCAATCGCAATCACACAGTCCGCGCTTTCAACGATTGTTCTGACCTGTTCACTTCCTAATGCTCCGCCATACACGCCGATATAATTCGGATGCCGTTCGTCGAAGCTACTCTTGCCCATCATAAGCGAAGCAGCCGGTACGTTTAAATCCGACGCCAGCTGGTGAACGGAATCTCTAAGTCCATAACGGAGCGACAGCATATCCGATAAAAGAACTACATTGTTCGTACCGTTCAACAATCTCGTTATATGCTGAATCGCAGCCTCAAGCGCTGGTTTGTATGTCGTGACTTTAGTGACTTCCGGAACACCTCGCTGTACGATGGGCTTCGTGACCAAATCCATAGCTACCATCAAATAGACCGGCTTGCGTTTTTGTTTAGCTATGCGGATTGCTGCTGAAATCTCCTGTTCGGCATTTTCCGGCGTCACGATTGCTGTATAGGCGCACAGATGCGTAGACACTTGCCGGAATACGTCAAAATCGCCGTCCAGTAGGGAATGGTGCGCTAATTTATGCGCCTGCTGATCCATTGATTTGGGAGCTCCGACGATATGTATGAGTGGCACATATTCACTGTTCGCACCCGCGATAGGATTGCAGGCACTCATCTCGCCAACACCAAAAGTTGTAATGAACGCTGACAAGCCACGAAGTCGTCCGTAGCCATCAGTTGCATATCCCGCCCCCAGCTCGTTGCGTGCATTTATGAAACGAATTCCATCATATTGCTCCAACGTATCCAGAAGGCTAAAATTATAATCGCCTGGAACGCCAAAAACCTCGGTAATACCCTCCGCTTTTAGACTGTCGAAAAGATACTGCCCGAGTGTGGGCGGGTGTGTTGGTATCGGCTGTTGCATTTTATCCATTTTAGTCTATTCCTCCTTTGCGTTTTTCAAAGGTTAGCTGTTTCCGAAACAATGGAGCGTTTCGGTAGCTACTCTATTATCTGAATTACCCCATCTCCCCCTACTTACTCCTAATTATTCGCCAGGTATTTCCGTTCATACGAAAGAAACACTACAGCAAGTCACTGTAGTGTTTCTTTCGTAATTTATCCCATGCTGTTTTTCATCCTATTTGAAGGGAAACACTAAACTAGGTACGTAAAACGAGGACTGTTTCTCCCCCAAAAGCTTTACGGAACCTGTGGGGGTGATTGCCTCATTTTAATGATCTTTCACAATCCCATTGGCTTCGTTTAATTGCCCCTTTATCAAATCTAGCTGTTCTTTGTTTTGCTGGACTGAATTTGCTGGCTCATCCTGCTGTTCTGCATGTAAGCGTGCCTTGTCAGCGCGTGATATCGAATTGAAAGCATGCTCAACTGCAATCTCTTCTGGGTGCGTCATGGCTTGCTTCACTGCACGATCCGCTTTTTGAACAGAGTTGCTTAAAAATGTGTTTGGATTATCCTTCTTCCAACTTGTATCAGAACGCTTAGCCATTTATACCTCTTCCCTTCCTACAAATAAAATAAGTTACAGCGCACTTAGTATTGTGAAATATTCTAAAAGTATGCACGGCAGAGGCTATATCAATTTAAAAGCAAGGAATTTATTTATCTTAAAAACAATGCATGCATGCCTTCCTCCGTCTCGCTAATACTACCTTCGAATAGGAGGGTACTAAATGGATGAAATCACTTATTCAGAAGCCGTATTACAGGAATACAAAGTTGGAATGGGCAGTTTCTCAGAAAAATTGCCGGAGGTGGCTAGGGCGTTTCATGCATTCACTGAGTCGTGTTTCGAAGACGGCAAATTGAATCAGAAAGACAAACAGCTAATCGCTCTCGCCATTAGCGTGCACGCAAATAACGAATATTGCATCCTCTATCATACAAAGGGTTGCCTGGATGCGGGTGGCACTGAGGAAGAAATGATGGAGGCAATTGGGGTGGCTGCGGCTCTAGGCGGCGGTTCCGCAATGAGCCAAGGTGTAACCATTTGGCAGGATGCACTCGAAGACTTTATAGGAATAGTTCAATAACATGGAACAGCCACCTGAATCAGGTGGCTGTTTTCTTGTTGCACTCAATCTATATCATCCATATTTCATACAAATCCCCGTAAAGCCCCGGTTTACCTGGGCCCTTATACTATTTGGTGGCTCAAGTAAAATACTCCAACTTCGCATTCGGAAAGTACTTTTCCATGTAGCCGTATAAATATGATTTGATTTCATCCTCTTCGTCCTTTTGGTAAATATACTTACCGATTCCATACTTGCCCCACTTGTAGCGCCTTTTATCTTCATCTAACTCCAATTTTGTCTTCGGGTAGTTCTTTTCAATTACTTTTTTCGCAGACTTCGTAAATCGGTGTTGAATGAATTCAAAAGTAATATCCTCTCTTGCATCTTGCGGCAATTCCTCGTCAAGTCGCTCAAACAAGTAGCGGTAGCCTTCCTCCCAGCCCTCATGAAGGTAAATGGGAGCAACTATAAAGCCTAGTGGGTAACCAGCTCTCGCGACTTTCCCTGCAGCCTCGATTCTTTTATCCAGAGGAGAAGTGCCGGGCTCGAAGTTCTTGATAACATAATCAGCGTTTACGCTAAATCTGAATCGCGTATTGCCATTATGCTTAGCATCCAATAGATGGTCTACAAAATGGAATTTCGTCACAAAACGCAGCCTACCTAATTCTGTTTGACCAATATGTTCAATTGCTCTTTTTAATGAATGTGTCAAATGATCAATTCCTACAATATCGGATGTACACGCAGCTTCGAATCGGGTAATTTCAGGCGCACGTTCTTCGATGTAGCGATCAGCCGCTTCTAAAATCTCCTCCACGTTAACGTAAGTTCGAATATAGGGTTTGCTGCCCATCGTCGTTTGCAAATAACAATAATGACAATGCCCCATACACCCTGTCGCAAGCGGGATTGCATATTCGGCTGATGGTTTCGACGTCTCAAATTTTAACGTTTTCCGAATGCCTACGACCAAGGTAGATTTCGCGATACGGTATTTTTGAGCGTCCGTATCACCCGGCAAGTCCCGAATCTGATTATGTGAGGTCGTAAAGCGCGTTTCAATCCCCATTTTCTCGAACTTTTCCTTTAATTCTTTTCCAAGCGGATATTCAAGTGCATTAGGCTCAAAATAGACAAGCTGTGGTGTGAAGGGTTTATTCATACTGCGAACTACCTAATCCATAATTAATATCCATTTAATCACCTTTCTCCTTTTATATAGCTTGTCTTAAAAGCGAGAAATTATGAAAATGGAATTAATTTCAAAAAGGTACCCGATACTAATACAATTCGGAATTGCATCTGAACCAGGTACCTTAAATTACAGTGAATGAAGGTAATTCACCAATTGCAAGAAGCGTCAAGGAAATCGAGGAATACTGAATAAATCTCTTTTATTATTTTACCAATAATCTATTTGCTAGCTGGCGGTCTTCTTTATCTTTTGTCGTAATTGCAATATTTTTAATGCTTTTCTGCAAAGCAGGCTGTTGGGAAATCGATGGAGACCACCTTTCTAGCACACTGAGTGCATGGTATTGCAAACTCCCATTATCTGATGCAAGAGCAGCTTGAATCAGTGGTAATCCCACTCCTTCATACCCATACAAATCTTGAACAATGCATTGCAGACAATGTTGTTGTTCATTTGACAGACTTGATAACGATAAATGCGTTTCTGCAAATATGCAGATGTCTTCGATATACTTATGATTTTTTGTATCCATAACCACTACATATAGTTCACTGTTTTCGGGATCTTTCTCTAGCATATCAAACAAATTCTGTGTAACGTCTACTTGATAAAAGAGAGCGATTTTAAGTGCTTTCATATTGTTTTCTTGCTGTAGTGCTTCCAATACAAGCTGTGACCATTTAGGTTCATTTATAATAGGTTGAATCGCTTGCTGAATGGAAGCGTACTCTTGTTGTTTCCACTGATCGTTAAAACGTTCTTCCCAAACTTCACTATCGGCATTTAAAAATTCACTTATTTTCATTAACGGATAAAAATCCTCAAGTGTTTTACAGTGAGTACGTGCATGGTAAACGAAGCGTGAAAGAACCGCGCTTGCATATGGATAATCTTCGATACTTTCTGGAGCACGCTCATTAAGAAGGGCTTGGATGATAAGACCTGCTCCATCATATAGCTCTTTCGAAATCGTTTCTTCATATAGAGCTACGTCAAGCTCTCCTTTTACGGCACAACTATAGGCTAAATACTCATCCATAACTTTATTTCTGCAGCCCTTTGTCAGTAACCATTGTTTTATTTCTGGCGTTGTTGCTTCCAGTTGGCCAACAGCCGCAATCTTCCCCCAACCATGAACGGATTGAGCAAGTTGCCAAACTTGGTTGTTTGCCCGCATTGTACCATTCTTCAATGCAAATAGGACATAGGGTGTAAACTCTTCATGCATACCCAATGTGAATAATAGCTCTTTATATTTTTCACAATCCGTACATCCAAGTACGGTGATTGAAAATTTTACAACCTCCCTATGTGCTGCATGCTCTAGAAGCCATAATGCCTCTTGTTGTACACGGGATTCGTCAAATTCGGCTTGCTTGAATCGTTCAATGAATTCATCACTGTAGTTGGCCATATTGTCAAAAATGATTTTTTCATATGTACCTTTTCGTGTTTTGGTAGAAGGACGATTTAGCTGCTCTTCAAAAAGCTTCAGTAGTTTTTTCACGTAAAATGGTGTAGGTATATCATCTGCAACATTATCGAACATACCTGAAGCCATTCGTGGATGATTTTCATCATACAAATATTCTTCATCTGGTAAATGATCATCTACTATTTTGTTGTGCGTTTGAATTTGTTGTTGAATAAAGGCCACAATTTTTTCTTTATTATCCCACGGAAGAAAATCTAACTTCAGGGAGTCGTCTAAAACCGTTTCATTATCTATTTTCACAATACAATTAAGTTTTACATAACCACCGAGTTTAACGGAAATGACATGCTTTCTGCCATCTTGCAGATCAAGTATGCCTGATAACTTGGAATACGGGATAATATGAGAAAGTAAAGATTTTCGTTTATTTCGATCAACTGTTACACCATCAATGATAAGTAACTCTTCTTTCATCTGGTTTATAACTTCAATCCGATGCCCTTTGTAATCCATCTCCCAGGTTTTATGTACTTCTTTTTCTACGTCTTTCTTTATGTTACGCATCTCACGTTTAAAATCGTCTTTAAAGCCCATAAAGTCCTCCTTGAAATAGGAATGGAATACAGTATAATTTGTACTCGTTTCCGATTCCTTTTTGCAATTCTATATTTATAAAGTTATGAAAGGTGCTAATGCAATCGCGAATTGTATCAGAACCAGGCACCTGAAATTTAATACTATTACATGCAGTTTCCAGATGAATTGACTCCCTCGGCAGATTCATAGTCAACATGTGATTACATTGAAAAGACTCTCCATAATGGTACAAAGTGAGGTTATTTCAATGTAATAAGTAGTTCCTTCATAATTAAAAACATCACTCACTTTATAATTCCTATAAAATGTTTCAAAATCCTAGCCGTTAAACCCCAAATTGTATAGTTTTCATAATCAAAAAACCATTCTTCCATTGAACGAGCTCTCCATTGATACTGCGTACCATTCATTATTTTTTCATAGGGAAAGCTTGGCAAAGGCACTGGTTCAACGGATACTACATGCATATAAGGCTCATAATTCAATAGCCATTTAATGGGTATTGTAAATACCTCTTCAACTTCTTCTTTGTTATACGAATGAATAATTTGATTGTAATCAATGGTTGCTACAAATGGATAAATAACAAATGAAGATGAGGCAACATAAGGGCTTAATGTCCCTACAATCGTAACCATCTTTGGGTCGACACCTAATTCTTCATGCGTTTCTCGTAAAGCGGCAGCCATTGGGGATGGGTCTGTGGAGTCGATTCGACCACCAGGAAAACTAATATCACCGGGCTGTTTTCTCATAGTGAATGAACGTACTTCGAAAAGGATATGCCATTCTTCATCCACTTGAACAAGTGGTATTAAAACCGCTGAACGAAGAGCTGTTTCCTCCCCTATAAACAGGGGCTGATTTTCATTTAACTGGTTTTTTAGTTGATCTAAGAACATGAAATCCCCCTCTCCATAGTTGGTTATATTCTTTTTATCGTACCATGTAAAGATTGACAATTAAAGAATCCCATAGAATCTGCTGTGGTTCTCGATAATGAGAGAGTTGTAATTCGAGGTGTGGATTGTAGAACGTTTGGCGCTTTGGGGATGCCTCAATCACGCCTCATATAATCGCAGTACGTTTTATGTACATTATCAAGATAAAATTCAATTGGCAGAAGACTTACTTGAATCGATGCTGAAAGGCTTAGAAAATTCAGTGGGAAAGCCATATATACCTGGTCAAAAATTTTATACAACAAAGCTAAATACACCTTCTTTTAATATCATTTCTTACATATATGAAAACCGGAATTTTTTTGAGCTGATCAAATATGATGAGCCTTTACCAGGATTGCATACAAGATTCCCACAAACAATTTTAAAAATTTATCAAGAACAATTCATTTTCCAAACGATTAACAATATCCCTGTAAACTTGGATTATTTTAAACGTTATACTGCCTTTGGATTTTACGGACTTATTCTGAATTGGATTAACAGTGACCTCAAAGAATCTCAAGAAGAATTTATCGAAGAAGTTATTGCGTCAACGAAAACTCACATATTTCCAATTGAATATATTGGGGAATAATCGAACCACTACCCTATCAACTTCTTTAAAATATCATGCTTAAATTTTAGTACTTACCCCGATGCGATTACAAGTTGATACCAAATAAACATGTTACAATCAATGCATGAAAAACAGTTGGAGTGACGAAAATGAGTAAACGAGAACAACAAAAACAGCAACGTCGTCAAAACATCATCCTAATTGCAAAGGATTTATTTTTGGAAGAAGGTGTGCAAACTATACAAATGCAAGATGTTGCAACTACTGCTGGCATTGGGATTGCAACGTTATTCCGCTATTTCCCTAAAAAAGAGTATTTAATGATTGCGGCGACGAATGCTATTACAGATGAAATGGCCACGGATATTGGGCAGATTGTCGAGCAGCCGGTGACGGCATATGAAAAAACCGAGCAAATTTTGGAGTATTATATAGGCATAACGAAGGATCTACAACTGCGTTTAGCAAAATATTTCGAGTCCTTTAATTTATATGAAAAAATAGCAGAAGAATCGCCAGAAGACTATGCTGAATACTTATCTGTACGGAGCAAATTAGCTCGTATTTTATTAACAGTAAGTGAACAGGGCAAGCGAGACGGTTCGTTAAGATCGGATGTTGATTTGGATCTATTCATCATGACAATGGTACAAAATTTCAGCTTATTCACTTATAAATCAAGCCTAACAAAGCATGATACCAATCTTTCGACATTGCTTACTTCGGACAAGCAGCTGGCGATGATGAAGGATGTATTTTTACGCTATATTCAGCCATAAAATTAGGGCCATATGAATTGACATTCGCATGAGAAAGCTGTTTACTAGTAAGTATAAAAGTGATAGTCGACTATCACCTTTTGCGAATCTATTCTAGGAGGAATTTTATATGAGTCGGTTATCAGGTAAAGTAGCGATTATTACAGGAGCAGCACAAGGTATGGGTGCATCACATGCAAAATTATTCATTGAGCACGGTGCAAAGGTTGTTTTAACAGATTTAAATGAGGAAAAAGGATATGCATTCGTAGCTGAATTAGGTGAAAATGCACTTTTCATTAAACAAAATGTAGCATCTGAAGAAGATTGGGCGACAGTTATTGCGAAAACAGAAGAAGCTTTCGGTCCAGTAAACGTATTAGTAAATAACGCCGGTATTACAATGGCGAAAAATATGCTTGATATTACAGTAGAAGAATACCGTCGTATCGTGGACATTAACCAAGTGTCAGTATTCTTGGGCATGAAGACTGTAGCAGCTTCAATGATAAAAGCTGGCGGTGGTTCAATCGTCAATATTTCTTCTATGAACGGCTTGGTTGCTGGCGCTGTAGGTTACACTGATACAAAATTTGCAGTACGTGGTATGACGAAAGCAGCTGCCATCAACTTAGCGCCAATGGGTATTCGTGTAAACTCTGTACACCCAGGCGTAATCGCCACACCAATGGTGGTTCAGGAAGATACAAAAGCAGCTGTAGAAGCATTCTCTAAACATATTCCACTAAAACGCGTAGCACAACCAGAAGAAGTATCTAACATGGTACTATTCTTAGCTTCTGATGAGTCTAGCTATTCAACAGGTTCAGAATTCGTTATCGATGGTGGATTAACTGCACAATAATATTAGTACATGAAAAATCCATATAAGGTTTGTAAAGGTCGATTTTCTATTAACATAGAAAATCGACCTTTGTTTTTCCATAAATAAATAACCTCATTACTTATGATACGGTTCCCCGTAATGCACCTACATTAGTTACTTTTATTTTAACTTTCTTTATAGCCTTCAATTTTATCTTGAATCCATCTTTTATGCCTCAAAAGTTTAATTCCAGTTTAGCCCTTATTCATTATGGAAGTCACAGACAGGTTAGTTGCATGAGTTTTATTTGTAATGAGGAATGTTTTATATTTTGTCTAATTCATACTATAACAACAATAATATCGCTAAAGTTAATAAATATTTATTGATAAACAATAAATTATGCGTTAAAATGAAACATACAATATATATATGAATTGCTTTTCATGAAACCAGAAATGATTTAACGATATGCGGTGTAATCAATAGATAACCTTGCTATATTGAAAATATGGAAAGGCAAAACCCATTCGATTGTTAACTCTAGAGGCGATTCGTAAGGCTTTAGAATGTCACCTGGAGATATTTCAGAATACAAAAGTGACGAAGACATTTAAGTTTGTTTATATGCATCGTGGAGGAAAGTAGGACTTGTATGACAATTATTAGAGGAGGTATAACCGTGGAAATCGACAATTCGATTAGTAAAAATATTGCTAATCCCCGTGAGCTGGAGAGAATGTATAGAGAAGACCCCAAAGCTTTTAAAAAGTCATTCTCACACGCCTGGGAACAAAACCCTGATTCGCCGGTTCTTGCTGCTTGGTATGAAAGATTGAATTTCAAGGAGGCGGCACATACAGAAAAAACTTCCTTGCTTCAGAAAGGTTTCTTGTTCATGGGCATTTTAGCCATTTTGGCGGGGATAAGCACCAGGATCATTTTCCATTTTGTCGAACAGGAAGCAATTGCCCCAATTAACCTTGCTTTTGGGATTCTTCCCTTCATTGCAGCTTATTTTGTATACAAAAATAACCCCCAAAAAAAGGTTCTTTACACCCTTGCATTGATGTTCCTACTCTCTGGGTTGTATCTTAATATGCTGCCATCAAATCATAATGACAGTATTATCCTTGCTTATTTACACCTTCCCATATTTTTATGGGGATTGATTGGGCTTGCATTTATAGGAAATGAATATGGTATGGGCAGCACAAGATTAGCCTATCTTAAATTTAATTTGGAATTTTGCATACTCTACGCCAGCATGGCAATTAGCGGAATGTTGCTAGCAGCATTAACCATGCAGTTATTTAGTTTTGTCGGTTTGGATATAGAAGACTTCTATTTTAGAAATGTCGTTTTATTCGGTGCTGCCGCTCTCGCTATTGTGGCTACATACCTGGTATCGATGAATCTTAAACTTGCTAAGAATATTACACCCTATATCGCTAAAATTTTTAGTCCTCTTGTTCTGGCCACATTGTTGGTCTATCTTATAACGGTTATTTGGGTCGGAAAAAATCCATTCTTGGATCGCAATTTCCTGCTAGTCTTCAACGGGATACTCTTTAGTGTATTGGCCGTTACCATATTTTCCATTACCGAAAGCGGTACAGACAAGAAAAAGAACATTTCTGATTATATAAGCTTCGCCCTAATTATTCTTGCTCTTATCATTGACAGTGTGGCTTTGTCAGCCATAGTGTTCAGACTTTCTTCTTATGGGATTACACCCAACAGAATTGCTGTTTTAGGCGTAAACATACTTATCTGGGGAAATCTAATCTGGATCATGGTCTCCTATATGCGTTTTCTACAAAACAAAACCGGGCCTTCAACCATCCAAGATGCGGTTACTAAGTATTTGCCGGTCTACGTACTTTGGGCCGCTTTCGTTACATTTACTTTTCCTTTAATTTTTAATTAGAAAGGCTTTACTATTGTAACAAATGCTGTTCTTCCTTATAAATGCCAAAAATGAGCAAGGTTCTATTCATAACTTGTTCATTTTTGGCTTTTTATTTTTCTGAAAAAACCGCATTTACTTCTGATACGGTTCACCGTGATGTAACTAATTGAAGTTTTTGTATAAAAATTATTTAAGTTCACTTAGCTTTATTAATAAGCTCTATATATTGCGAATCTCCGTATCCTATTGTGGGAAAAAGATCAAATAACCTATTAACTAATTCCGCTGTTGAAAGATCTTTATTTTTGGAAATATATTTTACTACTTCATTATTTTCTTTTAACATATCTAAAAATATATCTATTGCCTGATACATTACTGGGAGTAATTCAATCGATGGCTTTCTATGGTTTATCAATACTTCTTTGTATACAGATTCATAATCTCCTAATTGAAGCTCAGTTTGGCTGACTTTAAATTCATCCTCTCTAAAGCTATTTAAGAATACTTTTCCTTTGTATCCGGACTGTTCAAAGTAAGTAAGAATTGTAAGAAGATTCATCTGACAAAACATGTCTTCACCAAACCATAGAACGATATATTTATACTCCTCCTTAAAAATAGTATTGAAGGGATAAATAACCTTCCTGATGTAGTTTTCTACTGACACATGATGTCCTAATGCTCTTGTTTGAATAAACTCGTCGTCAAAAACTTGTGCCGTCGTCGCATGTACACACATCGCCTCATTGAATGGTACATAATCAGAATCCCCCATCAGTTTTTCTGCTTTAAACTCTTCATACATAACTTGACCATTCAATACGTTAAGTACGTCTTTGTCAAACAGTTCTCTCTTCACTTTTTGTAACTGTTCAACCTCATTTTTTCTAGACATATACACGCTATCCCCATCCTCGCTTTGATCGACAGTAAGTTTAACAAATGACTGTACAGGCAACTTATTTAGTTGAAATTCTCTTGGAGTTACACCAAAAACCTTTTTAAAGGCTCTACTATAAGCCTCTTGAGATGAATAGCCATATTCAAAAGCTATTTCAATTACCTTCTGATTGCTCGACAAATCTGCTGTAGATAAATATAGCCTTCTTAAAAGAACATAGCGCCTAATACTGATCCCTGTTACCTGATGAAATTTAAAAGAACAGTAATAAGGGGAATAACCCAAGTAATTAGCCAATTCATCTAGTGAAAACTCTTTGTTTAAATGTTCTTCAACCCAATCTATCATAAGCTGTATATACTCATTCATTTGTCTCACTCCTGAATAAAATTATAAGTGATATCCTTTTCTTTCTTATGATAGTTCTTGTGATGTGAAAATCACTTTTCCATGTAAGCGTAAAATATTATTCGGTATTACTCTTTAATTCTTATTCTAAATATTAAATAGGAGAAATATCATGTATTAACACTAGTAAAGGGGGGACACATTTGAAAGGTTTTTTGAAAGCTATACCATTATCCTTACAGCATTTGTTTGCAATGTTTGGTGCGACAGTTTTAGTTCCAGCACTAACTGGTCTTGATCCAGGGAGTGCACTTGTTGCCAGTGGTGTAGGAACGTTAATTTTCCATCTTATTACACGAGGAAAAGTTCCTACTTATTTAGGTTCATCTTTCGCTTTCATTGCTCCTCTAGCATTGTATGTAGGTGAGTTAAATTCACCCGGTCAGGCGGTTGCAGGTCTTATCGGTGTTTCCATTGTTTATGCCATTGTATCTATTATCATTTCATATGTCGGTTTTGAAAAAGTTCGTAGAGCAATTCCTCCAGTTGTTGTTGGACCAGTAGTCAGTATCATCGGTCTTGCACTAGCAAGCACTGCGGTGAACAACATGGCTGCTGTCAATTGGGATGTAGCTATCGTCAGCCTTCTTGCAGCAATCTTTGCTACGCTTGCAGGTACTAAGATGATCCGCCTTTTCCCACTCCTCATTGGTCTTGGAGTAGGTTATGTCTATGCTGCGGTGCGTGGATTAGTTGATTTTGGTACCATTGCCAATGCACCAGTGTTTGCCCTTCCACAGTTCGTAATGCCAGAATTCACATGGGTCGTCATCTTGGGGATGGCGCCGATTGCCTTGGTTACCATCATCGAAGACCTTGGACATATGATGGTACTAAAAGAGATTACAGGTAAAGACGTAACAAAGGATCCTGGGTTTTCAAGAATCCTATGGGGGAATGGTCTTGCAACATTAGTCTCCGGTTTCATCGGCGGGCCTGCACAAACGACTTATGCGGAAAACCTCGGCGTTTTAGCCATCACACGCCAATTTTCCAGTAGAATCATTCAAGGTGCTGCTGTTATTGCGATTATTCTAGGTCTGTTCGGTAAAGTTGGAGCTGCTATCCAATCCATTCCAGTTGCCGTGATGGGCGGCATCTGTATCTTGTTATTCGGTATGATTGCAGGCATGGGGATCCGTCACATCATTGAGGAAAAAGTTAATCTGGCGAATATGAAAAACTTGGTCATTGTCGCAGTTATCTTTATCATCGGAGTTGGATATGCTCATGGTATCGCCTACGCGACGATCGCTGGATTGCTCATTTATTGGCTCGTACCTGATTTTACGACAAAGAATGAAAGTTAATATGAAAAGGCTGCTCCACTCATCTTTATCGTATTAGTCTGTAGCGGCATGACAACAAAGAATTTAAATGTTAATTTGCTTGACTTGCTATATACGCTGAAGAGTTATATTACGTCAAATCAAAAAGAAGAGGATTCCTAATTAGGAATCCTCTTGCATTATTATCTCCTTCATTTAATAAACAAGGGCTTTACTTAAGATTTTAATTCAATACCATTGGACTTTTGAGTAAAAAAGCTCACTGAAAACATAACGATTATATTGGCAAATAGCGCTATAATCCCAATATTTAAATCTTGAATTACACTTGGTAGGGTTGGAAATAAGCCAGCCATTGTTGTTTTAGTAAATGTGACATAAATAACGATTGCTACACCAACAAACATTCCTAATCCAGAACCATATTTTGTAATTCCATTTTTCTTTCTCAAGCTCAAGTATAGTGAAGGCGCCATTTGAGTAATTAAACTGAAAGAAGTTAAATACAGAGTTGCCAGTGTATCACCTCCACTCATTGAAAAGAACGCACATGCGATAGATAATAAAACAACAAATCCTTTTGCTGAAAAAGCTTTGTTTTTCTCAGAAATAGTTGGGTTTAATGGTTCAATAACATTCGTAGTAATCATTGTTGCCGCTGACATTAACATCATAGATCCAGGAACGAGTGTAGCTAATAATCCTGTTGCTCCAATAATACCAACAAACCACGGATCAAATGATTTTATTGAAAGCTCTAACAATGCAAAGTCTCCATTTTTCAAACCTGGAAGCTCAACGATTGCTGTAAAGCCAACGAAGTAAACAAACAATATCATTAAGGCGTAAACTGGAAGAAGTACCGCGTTTAATCGAAAAGCTTTTGCATTTTTGGATGCAAAGACTGTTGGTGCAACATGTGGCCACATAAAATATGCAAATGCACTGATAGCAACAGTAGATATAAACCAAGGAACACTTAAACCTTTGTCAGGCAGGGTTAACGCAAGAGGCTTGACTTCATTAACCGCTTGGAATAATCCTCCTATACTTCCATGATAATGGACTGGTAAATAAATCCCCAAGAAGACGATGACAAAAAGTATTAAAACGTCTTTAACCGTAGATGTCCACGCTGACCCATGAATTCCTGAGGCCATGACGTAAACTAACAACGCAATCATTCCAACCCAAATGGCTACAGTTGGAGAAATGGCACCGTACGATGTTGCCGCTACTAATATCCCCATTGATTTAAACAGGATAGTGATATACGGAATTAGAGCTAAAACACCTACTACCGCAACAAATACTCCAAGCCCATTACTGTTATACTTTGTTGAAAAGAACTGGGATTGCGATACGATATTATTTTCTTTTGCATATTTCCAAATTGGTGGTAATATCCAATAAGATGTCATGGTACCTAGAGCAGTAAAGGCTAATAAATAAAATGCTGCAGCGCCATTGTTAAAGGCCAAACCGCTAGTTCCAAGCAATGTAAAAACTGAATAGGTTTCGCCGGCTAATAATATGAATACGAAAAGTCCACCAAAACCTCGGCCACCGATTGCCCATTGTTCCATGCTCATGTCTTTTCCGCGCTTTGCCAAAAGTCCCAATGCAATACTTAGGAACAAAAATAGTGTGATAATTACCAGTGCTATATTCATTCTTCACCCTCCTTATTGAGAGGATCCAAACGATAAATAACGAACATGATGACTGAGCTCATAACAGACCAAAAAATAATCCAAGATAAGAAAAATGGTATGCCAAAAATATAGGGTTCAACTTTATTTACAAAAGCCGCGCCGCCAAGTATTGCGATAAAGGGCAATACGGCAAGTAAGTAGTATGGCTTCATAACTTCACCTTGCCTTTCAAATTTATATTGGGTTAAATAGTGCGAAATCAGATGGGATTGCTTGCCCATCTAATTGAACACTCTATTCTAGAGAAATAATTATTTTGCTGCCGATCCAGGGACAAATTTTCCGTAACCAGGACCTTTAGTTACGTTTTTTCCATCGAATACTTCTTCTCCACGCAAAATGGTAGAAATGACTTTACAATTTAATTCTTGTCCATTGTAAGGAGTTAATTTTGAATACGATTTAAATGAATTTTGGTCAATAACTGTTTTTTGAGTTGGATCGATCACTGTGAAGTCAGCGTCATATCCCACACTGATTTGTCCTTTTCCAGGTATAGAGAAGACTTCTGCTGGATGAGTAGACATTAAATTTGCAAAGTCATTCGGTGATAATTTCCCATTTGAAACGGTACTATTAAACATTAACGGTGTCATAATTTCAACACCAGGCAACCCAGACGAAGCAAGGAAAATATTATCGTTGCCTTTCTCTTTTTGCTCTGCACTCCATGGAGCATGATCGGAAGAAATCAAATCAATGCTTCCTTCTTCAATATGTTTCCATAGCCCTTGAACTTCCTCCTTTTCTCTTAATGGAGGATTATTTTTAGCAATCGGTCCGTATTTATCTAAATCATCTACATTCATTAGTAAATATGGATAACATGTTTCACAAGTCACTTTTACACCTTGAGCTTGGAACAATTTAATCATGTCAATGGTTCTTGGGTGACTAACATGTACAATATGGAGCTTTACATTTGTCCAATAAGCAAATTCCAATAGCTTCAAGACAGCACTTGTTTCCGTAACCGGTGGACGCGTTTCGTTATGGGCTTTAGGATATACTTTTCCTTCTTTTTGATATTGCTCAATCATATCGACTATTATTTCATCATTTTCTGAGTGAAAAGCAGCACGTAGGCCCGTTTCTTCAATTAGCTTCATTGCCTTCAATATTTCTGGATCTGGAATTCTTGGAAAACGATATGCATCCGTTTCAAAGGTGGACATTTTAAAAGCAATTGCTCCAGCTTCTGCTAAAGGAATGATTTGATCTGTTCCACCTGTTTTCGAAATGGTACCCCACAAACAAATATCGACAATTGCTTCATCCTCTAACTTTTCAACTTTCTTTTTAAATTGCTCCACATTGTTAACCGGGTTCGGTAAATCATATGGCATATCCAGGAATGTGGTAATACCACCTGCCGCTGCAGAAGAACTCGTTGTCACAAATCCCTCATCCGGATTACTAAAGCAATGAACATGTACATCTATCACTCCTGGGAACACAAAGGAATCACCAAAGTCTTTGCAGTTCTCAGATTCCAGATTACCTGTCCCCTCATAAATGCTAACTATTTTCCCTTCTGTAATCCCCACTTCACCTTTGATTACTTTATCTTTTAAGACGATTTTCCCTTTAATAATGCCATCTACTTGTCTCATAATAATGCCTCCTTTTATAATTGTTTTTCGATTTTTTTAACTGCCCTTTGAATTTCAGTTATAATTTCTTGACTGTCTCTTTTTTCTATTCTTTCTTTTGGCCCCGCCACACTCAAGGAAGCAACTAGTCTATGATCACTATCAAATATCGGCATCCCATAGGAGATAACACCTTCATCAATTTCACTATCCGAAAATGCATACCCTTTTTCACGGATATCCTCTAAATGATTTAACATCTCATCCAAATCCAACATTGTATGATCCGTATGCCTTTCCACTATTCCGCTTTTATAAATTTCCTCAACAGTTGGCTCACCCATATAGGCCAATAAAGCTTTAGAAGAGGCCCCCCCGTAAAGCGGGACTATATTTCCTTGTTTCGAAGAAACTTTTATTGGATGACCTGAGGGAACTGCGCCTAAACAGACAGCTTGCAAATTGGAAGGGACCAATAAAATTGAAGTTTCTCCCGTGGATCTTGTCAACTCTCTCATGGCTTCTTGAGATATAACAGGGAGATTGGTATCCATTTTCACAATTTGAGCGAGCTTTAGAAAAATGTAACCCAAACTATACAATCCTGTAGAGTGCTCAATGATGTATCCTTTTTCTTTTAATACCCTCATATGTCTATACACTGAACTTTGTGGTTGTTTCAATCTTGCTGCAAGTTCAGGTACAGAGAGAGCTCTTGTTTCAAAATCAAATTGCTCCAAAATATCCAAAGTTTTTTCGGCACTCAATAAAATTCCCTCCGTCAACTAATTTCTAATAGAATTCTCAATTAATTATCACTTTTTGATAACGCGTTATCTATAATTGATAATATACACACAAAACACAATCCTTGCAAGCGCTTTTATTCAGAAATATCAAATAACAAAATAACCCATTAATTATTTAATCATAATTAACGGGTTATTTTATGTTCTATGAAATTATAGAAGTTGATACCTCATTGTTCTTGTTTCGAAAAAGCCAACACGGCATTTAGCAATGCCTTTGCACCTAAATATAAATCTTCCTTCTCCGCCCATTCTTCCGGACAATGACTTCTACCATCTTTGCATGGAATAAATACCATTCCCACAGGAGCAAGCAATGACATTTGATTTGCATCATGACCTGCGCCACTCGGTAATTGAATTACTTTATCTGTTATAGAACTACATGACTCAATTAATAACTGTTTAATTTTATCGCTGATTACAATGGCACCTGAACGTGAGACATTTTCAGTTTCTACTTTCACATCTCGTTTTGAAGCAATAACGTAAACTTTCGATAAAAATTCATCTGCCACTGCATCAATTGCTTCTTCAGAAATACTACGAATTTCAACTATGAATTCTACTCTGCCAGGCACTACATTCGAAGCATTGGGGAAATTATTGAAGACGCCAACTGTCCCCACAACAGGCTGATCAAATTTCCCATTTGCTACACTCTCTAAAGCAAGTGTCATCTCAGAAGCTGCTGTAAGAGCATCATTTCTCATATCCATAGGGGTTGTACCAGAATGGTTTGGTAACCCATCAACAGAAATTTTATAGCGTTGAATTCCTACAATCCCAGTCACAACACCCAAGTTTGCATTTTTTCTAAGCAAAACAGGTCCTTGTTCAATATGCAATTCAAGGTATAAAGCGATTGAACCTTTGTCTTTTTCACAATTTTTGATGTCATTCGGCTTCCCACCAGCATAAGAAATTGCATCTCCTAAGGATTGCCCTTCCGAATTTGTATAAGACAACATTTCTTCGGTTAAGTTACCGGACCAAGCCCGGCTTCCAACTGTAGATAAACCGTATTCAGATGGTTCTTCTGCTGTAAAATCAACAACTTCAATCGTATGCTTAACTGGAATATTATTTTCTTTTAACGCCCTAACAATTTCTAATCCTGCAAGAACACCAGCAATACCATCAAATCTTCCACCGTTTGGTACAGTATCCGTGTGAGAACCAATCACGATGGAAGGTAAATTAGGCTCGGTTCCAATCAATCGGCCAATAACATTCGAGCCTTCATCTACCTCTACTTCCAGACCACTTTCTCTCATTTGTTTCATCAACCATTCTCGTCCTTCGTTATACTTTGCAGTAAACGACCTTCTTGTCCATGGTTGATCCTCAATCGTTATAGCCGCTAAATCATTAATCGTACTCCACAATCTTGTTTCATTGATTAAATCCATTTTCTCACCTCGTTTATATTTTTATAAAGCGGATTATACTCTTGCGCTTCTTAATTTTAAATATTCAGAACATACCGGTTATGATTTTTCCGTTTTTTAGTAATAAAACCTTTATCATTTAGTCACTATTGTTAGATCCCGCAATTTTTTTACGACTAAATGCTGAGCATTATAGCAAGTACACTTGTGATTACTTTCAATTTTATCTACCAGTTCATACTCATACCCATAGCAATCTAAAATTACATAGTTTGGGCGATGCAGCATAATTTCGTTGTTTAGCTCATCAAGGACACTTTCAGATTTGGGATGCACCACGACAAATGTTTTGTCTCCCTTTACACTTCCCCATTTCAATTCGGCTGATTTCAATTGTTCTTTTATCGGAATGAATATGATGGTTGTATCATGGTTCTTTATATCTCCCGCTTTTTCATGAAGCTCTTTTATTGGATAAATGATTGTGGTCTGATCGGATGTACACGTAAACTCGCTCATACAAAGCAGTACAATGGCATCAGATGAATCTTCATATTGTGTAATTAGCATTCCAACCCTATGTTCAATAATATCGTGATTTATATTTGCTGTCCCATTTTTAAGGACAACGTATAACTTTTCTTCACCCGGTGTTTTTTTCAACATATTAATTTCATCATTTGAAACACCATCAAGTGCACCTACTAATTGAACGTCTTGAACACCCCCTATATTAATGGCTTTCATCAAATCTTCTCTAGGGGTTTGGCCAATCGTTATTAAAGTAAACATATTTCCCTCCCACTTTTTATCATTTCTGCTACAGATGCTTTTCATTCTACTGAAGCATGATGAAGATATTACCTAACAAGATTTAGATTGTCAATTCACGTTGTGTTGCGAAAGACTGCCAGGAAGAGTGTTTTCACCGTCAATTCACCTATACTTATTTTTAATACGGCCTTAGCATATACTACTTTTTATTAGTTTCTCTTTAAAATCGTTACCTGTGCAACAAACACCAACGAACAATTCATCAAATCGGATAAAAATCCAAATAGGAGTTAGATTTTGATGTAAATATCTAACCCCCACCTTATAAATATGCAATTGTAGTGTATGTCAGAATGGTGCCATGCACTGGTACCTGACACTCGTTAATAAAAAACCTCATTTACTTATGATACGGTTCCCCGTGATAGTGCTAAATGAGGTTTAATACTTAGTACAAATTTATCAATCGGTCCAAACCTTTCAATTTGGTCCACAAACTAATTAATGCTAGCTTTGCCCATGATTATCTGCAAAATCAGTGCCTCAAACCCTATTTATTAATTGCCGATTTCACTTATGAAAGCTAATTATTCAATCAAACCTTTCTTAATCTCTTTGGAAACTTTCTTTAACGCATTTTTGGAACCCCTATCTATATCGTGTTGAAATTTCCTTTCGCTATAACTAACGAATAATGTTTTCAAATCATAGTCATCAGGATATAAATCCGTAGCTTTCCCTACAAGTATAATTCTTTTTATATTTACTTTTATCACTTCGTTTTGATAAAACACAAACACATTATTAAGACTGTCCTTTTTCTCGTAAACAATTCCAAAATCATCTAGTTCTAATAACTTCACTCTGTCTCCAATTTCGAAATCATACGTTACTTCTTCTTGAATCGTAAGCTGGATTGGCTTTTTAACTTTACTTACTTTCACACGATCTAAGTCATAATTTTTATTGTCTATATAATGCTGTGCTTTTTGTAGTACCTTTTCTCGTAGATTCATTTTTTTAGAAATCCAGAGCGCATTACTGTCCCCTGACTTACCGATTAATAGTTTATACATAGGTGCTAATACTTCACTATCGAACAGCATGGCTGCATTCATGAAGTCACTATGAATTTCAGAATAACGCTTAATTTCTCCATAGTGGGTGGTCGCAACTGTCATACATCCCATTTGATAAAATTCTTCGAGTATAGCAATGGCTAGCGCTGCCCCTTCATTTGGTTCAGTACCACTTCCTATTTCATCAAAAAGAAGTAATGTGTTATTCGTAGATGCGTTCATAATTTCTGAGATGTTTTTCATATGAGATGAAAAAGTACTTAGTGAATTTTCCATGCTTTGATTGTCACCAATATCAACAAATATATGATCGAAAACAGCTATTTCTGTTCCTTCATTTGCTGCAATATGAAAACCTGACATAACTGCAAGTGTTAATATTCCTATCGTTTTCAATACAACTGTTTTACCCCCAGCATTAGGTCCTGTAATAATTAAACTGCGGTAGTCCTTTCCTATTTCAAAATCTAGAGGAACAATATTTCCAGACAAAAGAGGATGCTTACAATTTCTCAACTTAATAAAACCGTGATTATTTAGCTTTGGCTCCATTCCATCTAAACTTTTACTGAACTTCGCTTTCGCAAAAATCATGTCATACTGCGCAATTAGTTCAATATTAATGTAAATTTGTCTGATGTGCTCCAATATACTTCCTGTAAGAGTCGCTAAAATTTGATATTCCTCAATTGCTTCTTCTGCTTTAAGAATGGCTAATCCTGCATTTAACTTGGAAATTGCAGCTGGTTCAATAAATACCGTGGACCCTTTAGATGAGATTTCAACAATTGTACCGGCAACTTGGTTTTTATACGAAGCTTTAATCGGTACCGTAAATCGATCGTCTTTCTTACTAATAAAGAATTCTTGGATGTACTCCTTATTGGCACTACTTTTCAGAAATTTATTTAAAAGTTCTTCTATTTTTTCTTCTGCCTTTGCAATATGATTTCGAATTCGCTTAAGTTCTTTACTTGCTTCCGAATCTATTCGACTTCCTTTAATGGAGTAATTAATTTCTTCTTCAATACTTTGAAAATCAATCATTGAATAGGCAAAGGAATGTAAAACAGGCGCAAAAAACTCTTTCCCCATCATAAACTTCTTTATTATTCTACAGCCTCTCAAAAAGTCAGATATCGCGATTAACTCGGTTGGACTTAGAATCATTCCCTTTTCAAGCTTTTCCATCAGATGATTGATATTAGATATTCCTCTAAGCGGAAGATGACTTTCCGCATCCAATAACTTTCTTGCCTCAGTCGTCTCATTTAGTCTATTATGAACCACCTTCAAATTAGTGCTAGGCTGTAGCTTATCAATCAATTCTTTCCCTAAACCACTTACACAGTGGGATTTCACTATTTCTTTTAGCTCGTTATATTGTAATTTATCAAATGTCATCATATTCATTTTTAGTCCTCCTCATATAGAAAAAAATGCCCACAAAAAACTCTCCTACCTTTCCATTTTTACGGTTTAACCGTAAAAATGGGTAGAAAGCTCCCGCGGGCATATGCTTTGTGGTCATAACAAAGCAATTTTATCGTTAACAAATAAAGGTTTGGATAAAAAGAGCACGACAGAACAAAACCCGCCATGCTCTTCATCTTAACACCCAATGATGTTAAACGAATATATGGAAAAGGAGGCAGTCTTCAGGTAGGTATTCACAATGTTTCATAAACACTGTGAAAAAAGGCACATTAAATAAACCAGAATAAATCCAGTCAAAAAAAGCCTTATTAAACTAAATTTTGATTAGTTCATACCTACTTCTAACAAACCCACCACACCTTTAATTAAGAATAAATTCAATATAGCATTTTAATGAAACGTAGTCAATTTTCTACTATTTGAAATAAATATTTAAATAATCTGCGCTGGGTGCATATACAGTATCTTACTTCCCTTTTCGAAGAGGAGCTTTTCACCAATCACCCAGTTACAGCTATTCACAAGATGAATGATGGCTATGAAGTTCATACGAAGAAGCAAATATTTTATGCCCAAGCAGTCATTATAGCCGTTCCTCCAACGATCGCTAGCCAAATTCAATTTAGTGAATCGTTGAATACGCACTTTATGCCAGCGCTTCAAAGCTATATGGATGGGACGATAATCAAAATAACATGGCTTTACCCTCTAAAATTTTGGCAGGATTCACTGCCACTTCATGGAGTCATTTATACAAGTATGCATGGCGTTTCAGTTGTGGACTCATCAATGCAACTAAAATTTTAAGAACACTGCATCAAAATGTCGTTTTTGCTAGTAGAGAATTAGCACTCAGATTCACAAACTTTTTGGAAGGTACTATTCAAGCAGGATACACTGCTATGGACGAGTGAAAATTAAAAGTAAGTTTCCGCCTCTACAAAAAGGAAAACTAACCTGATTTTTTAAACCATCTTATGTTCCATTTAGATTCTATTTTTATTCTCAATAAGGTTTGTGTGAAGAGACTTATGGGCTTGTCGTATGTTTATATGAGACAGCCATAGTTCTCTCCAGTTTTTAGGCTTTCACTTGTGCGACGTCGACAACCTATGCTTTTCCATTCTTTTTGAAGCATAGCTAAAAAAACCTCATTTACTTATGATACGGTTCTCCATGATGGTACTAAGTGAGGTTTATTAATTTTCATAATCAGCGCTTCTTCAAGATTACAAGTTACACTCATTTTATGATTTCTATAAAATGTTTCAAAATCCTAGCCGTTAAACCCCAAATTGTATAGTTTTCATAATCAAAAAACCATTCTTCCATTGAACGAGCTCTCCATTGATACTGAGTGCCATTCATTATTTTTTCATAAGGAAAGTTTAGCGAAGGCACTGGTTCAACGGATACTACATGCATATAAGGCTTATAATTCAATAGCCATTTGACAGGTATCGTAAATACCTCTTCAACTTCTTCTTTGTTATACGAATGAATAATTTGATTGTAATCAATGGTTCCTACAAATGGATAGATAACAAATGAAGAGGAGGCGATATAAGGACTTAATGTCCCTACAATCGTAACCGTTTTTGGGTCGACACCTAATTCTTCATATGTTTCTCGTAAAGCAGCTGCCATTGGGGATGGGTCTGTGGAGTCGATGCGACCGCCGGGAAAACTAATATCACCTGGCTGTTTTCTCATGGTGAATGAACGTACTTCGAAAAGGATATGCCATTCTTCATCCACTTGAACAAGTGGGATTAAAACCGCTGAACGTAAAGCTGTTTCCTCCCCAATAAACAGGGGCTGATTTTCATTTAACTGGTTTTTTAGTTGATCTAGGAACATGAAATCCCCCTCACCATAGTGGGTTATATTCTTTTTATCGTATCATTAGTGATCAAAACGGAAAACAATTCATCGCAGTCACTATTTATAAGGACCCCTTTACCTACTCATAAAATCAGACTATCCCTACGAATTTTTCCTGTACGGCAGACACTCTTTTCCTTGCCGAATGGTTGCTGTACCATTCATTGTTGTATAAGGCGGAGTTTCCGGAAAAACGTTCATGACTAAGAGCCGAATCGAATGATTTTTATAAAATAGTTCATCAAATGAAGGAATAATGTGTGGGTCTGTATTTTCAAATACCCTTTTTTCTAATTCCTTTATGTCTACATCAAATGGAATCCCTATTAAAACATTGTCTATTCCCCGCACTTTGTCGGCCACGCCAAATACAACGCTGCCCCCGCCGCCATTCGCCATGCAAACAGCATATTTAATCATTTTATTGACATTTTCCTCCTCAGCACTATAATTCCACTGTTTAAAGTCTAGGTCCTGCGCTTCAAAATCATCTGCAATATGATGATCCAATTGCTGAATAATCGTCATGATTTCGCTTTTATTCTTCACTCGAATATCCTCCTTTCCAGCAAAATTAATCTATATCACATGTAATGACGTTAACCAATGCTTATACAAAAAAGGCAGTCCCTTATCACAAATGTACTTGTGGGAACTACCCCTTATTGTATTTATATGTTTGTTCCGTCATGGCTGTTTATAAAACCTATTAAAATTGCACGCTGGCCCCATACTTGCAGAAAGCCCTCCGTGGTTCATTGATCCATTCAATCAGCTTTATCATGCATTTGTCAGCATATATAATTCCAGACTTACTCTAAACTGGTACCTAAAATAAGGTGCCTTCGCTTAGTTAATGCAGATATTCATTTGTTCAACATATAGTTTTGAAACGTCGCCTGCTTACTAAGCGCACTTTCACTATCATGAGCTGATCTCTTCAGATGCTTCCTTGCACCTAGGCTTCACTGTAGTTTATACAACATTACTCGCTTTTATCGGTTGCAATCCTTTAAAGTCCATTGCCTTTTTTCTAAAGTAAAAAATGACGGCCATTAAACACGCAAGAATAAAGGTACATAATACAAGTGACCATTGGGTTACACTGATTGGGTATCGATCTATCAGTTCGCCAACAATTCTTGGCAGGAATGCACCGCCTAATCCCCCCATTGCCATCAGTATGCTTGTTGTCCATTCCTCTAATCCTTTAGACGTTTCATTAATAATCAAGAGACCAATTGAGAAAACCCCTCCCATTAATAAACCCGTTAAAAATATGGAGATAAAGCTAAACATGACGGTAGTTGAATAAGCAAACATCAAGAGGGTGAAAAACTGACCCACACAGCAAATAATAAAGAGCTTGCTATAGCCTATTCTATCTATAATACCAGTCATACTGATACGTCCAAGTGTCATCGCTGCCCAAAAGACCGTAATGCTTAAAGCCAGCGTGGAAGCATCTAAATTCGTTGTTTTGCTCAAGATTGTTGGCAAGTAGTTTGGCAAAACCATTTCCGTTCCCACATACATAAAGAAAAACAACGCACCCGTCGCAATAATCGGCAATTGCCTCTTAGAGTAACGTTTTCTTTCAGGTTTATTCCCGTCTTCAGGTAAAGCCTTCATCTGTCTTGTTAAAATCGGATCCAATTCTCCAAACGAAAGAAATAACCAGAGTAGCATAATGACCGAAGCAAACACGGCTACAAATGTAAACGAAAAATTCCATACACCTGTCATAATCAAAAAGGCAGAGATGACTGGAATCGCCAATGCGCCTACCCCAAAAAAGATTTCAACTATAACAAGTGTCGTAGCTTTCTTTTCTTTTAAATGGCCAATAATAAGGGAAGCAACAATTGTTTCGGCAATCCCTATTCCCGCCCCACCAAATGGAGCGATAGCTAACATCACAGTCCAATTGGGTAAGACGCTAAACACAAACTGGGAAAGCGCAAAAATGAGTAAGGCGAGAAAAATCGTCATTCTCCGCCCAATTCGATTGACGATAAGCGGCGCGATCATTACTCCACCTAAAAAACCTAAAAATTGATTCATAATCAACTGTCCGCCATCCTTGTAATGAATCCCATACGAATCCACCATAGGTTCTAAAACGGTCCCAATAATAATATGACCAAACCCATTCAAACAATAAATTAAAGAAGCAATCCATACAAATTTCTTCATTTTATTCTCCATATCTGCATTATTTCGCGTTATTTGAAAGTAGTCTTACTTTTCTCATAGTATCAATGATGGTTAGTGCCGTCTATATGGATCTAGGGTTTATACCGCTAGGGGTTATGTGGAATGAAATAAGGTGCTTGGTTCTCACCGGTGTGTAGTTGTTGGGGATCAGGTACCTTACTTTTTTATGGTAAGCCCGAAATACCAAAAAGTGCACCCTTTGGGCAGGCATGACAAATAGCCGTCTATGACGATTTTTCAAATCGAATTAGGGAAAGGTACCAGGTTATGACTCCATTCTGAATTGTGTCGGTACCTGGTACCCAAGACTAATGTCAGTGAAAGGAGAAAAGTGAAATCATTAATTTGACCAGCTCATATAGCAAGTTTATATTCTTCCACAATCGCTTGGTTGGCACTTTAGTCAGCAGTACCTAGTGCCTAAATTATTTTATGCCTCTCTTTGGACATATTATAAAGGTTGAGGTTATTTCAGGGGACGCTAAATATCGGAATAAGAGAAAGTCGAGAAGTGTTTAAGTGGTATCTTTTTTCATTCACGGTTCCCCATGCCCGACCATACTCTCATTCCTGTACATTTGCCATATACGATTCACCGATTTCCCGTTCTAACCAACCCATCACTTCCCCAAGTGATTGGATGATTTGTATTTGGGTTAGGGCCAAGGGAATTCTTTTCCTGTCGTTTATTTTAATTTTTCGATTTATGAAAACTCGGCGAAGTAGACGCTTCTTGAAGCCTTATGTACTAACAAGGATTCTCTCCTAACACTTTTCATTTTCTAGAAAACCCAAACTCCTTTTTCAAAATATCATTTTGTAGTTTTGAGAGGATATTATTATTAATATCTGTATTAATAAACATACTGTCGAAACTCTCATTCTCATCAAATAAACATCTATAAGATTCATGTAATCGAAAACTATATAATTCATTGTATATGAGCGCTTTTTTTATATTTTGATTTAATAATTCCTTAAATAATAGGTACCTTCCCTCTATTTTAAACAAGTCTTCAAATCCCTTTATCTTCTTCTTAAATAAAATATCATTTGATTCTAATTTAATTTTATAGGAGGTACCTCTCCCTACGATCGCGCTGTAATAATCGAGAGTTTCTAAACCTACCTTTGTAATTGGCGTTTCAAATTCTCTTCTAAAGTATCCCATTTCATCCAAATCGTCTATATAGGGATGAATTTGTTCTTCGAGTACACAATTATAATCCCTCTTTAAACTCGAGTTACATGTATAACAAGAAGGTATTAAATTATATACTGATAATGCCAACATCGGATGTATACTTTTGGCGAAGAAATGATCTAAATGTGGGCGAATTGAAAAGGGTTCATTTTCAATTTCTAAGTCCCTTTTAACAGTAAAGGTGAACTGAGCATTACAATAAGGGCAAATGGTTTGATTTAGATTAATTATAAAATCGTAAGGACTCCAAGTATAACCACCACTTTTATTCGAAAAACTATCATAGTTAAAAATGTATTTCAAAAACTTATTAGAATACGTTTTTATATAACCAAAATCTACTGGGCTTAAACCCTGTATACAAATTTCTTCATTATATAGTAGTAAATAAAAATCTTTTTCAAAATTAATTAGCTCTTTAGGTTCAGATAAAATTATGTCGTCAAAGTTATCGCACAAAAAAACCGCCATTGACTTACGTGTCGAAAATCCTAATTTTATTTCAATAAATTTTTTACCTACCTTAATCATTTCTGGGCAATTTTCATTCTTATATTTTATTATCTTACCGAAAACACCTGAACTTCGATATCTTTTATTAGACTTATTTATGGGCTTACAATAATCTAAATGCCGATCTAACATATCTTTAGCAAACTCCATTTTTTTCATTCAAATGCCCTCCAGATATTTTAATCTGTCTTTTAACTCTTTGATTTCCTCTTCTCTGTCTTTAGGTATATTCTTATAACTTTGAATAGCCTCATTCAATATTTCCATACATCGATTTCTAACCAAAGGTTCTCCTATTAACATAAATAATCTTTTATAATCATCTTTTTTCATATAAGCATTTTCCGGGTTGTCTAATATTTCGTTAATCGCATTATTTATTACTTTTTTAGAATATTCACCCGTCAATCCCCCTTGAATAAAAAAGGCGTTAGAAAATAGATCCTGTATATTCCCACCAAATGTTCTCTCTAACTCCAAGCCCTGCGTACTGTTCAATGAATCTGTATTACCCTTTTTCAGTAAAACCAGATTATAGTGAGGTAGGTCAGAAACTACAAAGGGTGAATGCGACGTTATTAATATTTGCAAACGATTGTTAGGTAGTAAATGATTAAACATATTACACAATATATCAATATACCTTTTTTGCCACTGAGGATGAAAATACAACTCTCCTTCATCAATAACCACTAAAATGTCAGCATTTGAATTTAAAGATAATTTTAATTCATAAAATCTAGTGAAAAAGTTTAAAATTGAATATTCTCCACTACTCAGGTCTCTCCACTCAAGATTAAAAAATTTATCCTCACTATATTTTTCAATATATATTTTTAATAACTCATCATTAGTCATAATGCGAATCAGTCCCGCTTTAACACTAATATTATCAATTAATCTATCAACTATATGTAAATGCTCAATCATTGGGGTATAATAACTTTTAAACATGTCCATAATTTTGTTTATATATTCTAATTTAGTTTCAAGAAAGCTCACATTATTTAATGCAATTGAATTATCGATATCATTATTAAATGTAAGATCGCTCTCAATGTTATTTAACAAGTCTATTTCTCCATGGGAATCGTAACTATCAAACAAATAGAAGTCCTCATTAAATTTATTTATTAAAACTCTAGCAACTCTTTCAGAATCCATCTCGCCATATCTTAAATCAAATTCCTCACTTATCGACTCGTAACTATCATGACCTTCGTAAAAGTACGGGCTTTCACTATCTTGAAATACATAAATCTCTTTTAAAACAGAGTTTGCCTCCAATAAAAGGATGAGTTTCTGTTCAAGATTTTCCAGGAAGAATTCAAAGGAGTCGACATTAGCAGTGTTCCCTAACCACTCATGCAATTCCTTCTTTATTGTGTCGACATTAAAACTTATATCTTCCAAAATATCTTTCAGCTCATCTATTTCGTCATCATTTAACAAAAAGTCAATATCCAAGTTCTCTGATAAAAACTCCTTTGATTTTTTTTTTATTAATCCCATTTCCGTTACGTGAATATTCAAATAAGAACCTTGTATGTATTCCTCAATATTAATGATTATTGTATTAATGAGTTCATCAACTGTTTCATATTCTTTATTAATCTCATTCTGTGATATATTAGATATATTATTTTTTATTAGGTCAAATTGGGCTGTCGTTATCGAGTCAATATTTCCAGGTGACTTTATCGAGTCAATACTTCTTTCAACTTCTAAATCACTTTGAAGTTGATTCCAAAATAAATCAAATTTTATTTTATCCCATTGAATCTCTCCTCTTAAAAAGGTCTCATTCTCAATAGCATCTAATAACTTTTCAATCCATTGGATAACTTTGTTGTATGTGAAATTAAATATCTTAAATAAGAACTCTTTCTTTTCTTCGCGTTCATGTTTGTGTTCCACTATTTTCGAACCATTATCAAATAGGTATTCGATATATTTTTCGATTCTATTGCCAAGAATCTTTTGATAGTTCCGGTCTTCCTTTGACCTTTTATTATATATTGACTCTGTTACCGACTCATTTAGTTTTAAATATACAAATTCGGGTATTTTGACAAAATCACTTAACTCCAACTTTTTCTGATTAATAATTGTAAAAATAATTTGTGATTGAATGTTCTGGTATCTATAATTCATAATTCCGCTAGACTGCGTATTAAATGAATCCAACATAGCATTTGTCGAAATATTATGTACTCCAGAGACGTATTTTATTAAATTATTGGCATCAAAAATATTAGAGTAAAAAATTAACTCGAAGTCTTTTATTCTCTCAATTGGTATTCGACCATTTATACCATCAACACTTAAATTATCTATGTTTGTAGAAAAAAAGTACTCCCCCTCATCATTTCCGACAATAATATACATGTGGGAAGTGGCCCAACCTCCCTTCAATACCTCCATAAGAACTTTTAAAAAAGTTGATTTCCCTGCACCGTTTTCCCCTATTACAGCAACAATATTTTCTATATTAAGCCCATATAGATTCGGAATATACTCAATATTCTTTTCCACCCCTAACTTTTTTTTCATCAGGTTAACGGTATAGTTGAATTTCCGATTTAAGTGTATAGAATACGTGCTCACTTCTGTTTTTATCCATACATAATCTATAATCAAAATTACAATCTCCTTCTTCATTTAAGTGAAAGGTACCAGGTTATGACACCATTCCGAATTGTGTTTGTATCCAAGAATAATAGACTTAAAATAATTAATTAAAAGATAGATTAGCTTCACACTGGTCTCCCTATTCGTTACACAGAATTTTGAAGTCTATTCTAGATTCAAATAACTACATTCAATATTAACATAATATTAAATATTTACGCGCAAATACTATAAAAGGAGATAATATACCGTAAACCCAAGTTTATACACCATTAACTCTTCTATAGTTTGATACAATGATTATAATAAATTTTCTAATAACACCTAACTTAATGTTCTATAACTCATAAAAAAGGAGTCACCATTTTGCAAACTAAACCAAAAGGGATCGTAGAAGAAATCTATCTCTCCGAAAAAGAATATCCTTCATCAAACTTCATTCAAAAGTTATCTGTAGATGAATATGTAGAGACCTTAACAATGCATGCAGCAAACATTATCGGCGATAAACTAAAAGGGTTAGCTGATGCTGATAAGTTCGATGAAATTTTCAAATTGATTGATCAAGTGCATGATCTTGCAGGACAAGACGAAAGGGAATTTAGTCAACCTTTATCAATGATTACTTATAGCGAAGGCCAAGAGTCGATACCTATCAAGGAAGACTTATTTTTAACACGGGTAGATGTCCTATATAACGATTCTCACAAGATTAAAAACTTCTTTAAAACACTCGCATATGAAATGCAGACTTCGGATGAGGTTTTCTTTCTCGTGAGTTTTGTTAGAATGTCTGGTGCTCAATTATTAACTAGGGAACTATTGGAATTAGAAAAAAGAAATGTACCTGTTAAAATTTTGACAACAACTTATTTGAACATTACGGAAGCAAAAGCTATTCGCCATTTATTAAAGTTCAAGAATGTGGAGGTGAAAATACTTACCTTAAAGAATGAGTCCTTCCATACAAAAGCTTATTTATTTAAGCGTAATTCCAATCAAAACACCGTGATTATTGGATCTTCAAACATTTCTCACTCTGCTCTCATTAATGGCCATGAGCTCAATGTAAAAATTCCACATACACAGCACATGCCCGCATACGAACAAACAATGGAATTTTCCAATAAAATGTGGACTCATGAACAAGCAGTCTTTCCTACCGAAGATTTTCTAACTAAATATGAACAGCATCAAAAGAGTGAAGCCGCATTAATGCCCTCCTTTACTTACGAAACTAGTGCGACGTATCCAGAAAGCACCAGTGTTCGTCCTAACGAAATGCAAAAAGAAGCATTAAAAAACTTATTGTTCACTAGAAAAAACGGACACACAAAAGGTGTCATAATTGCCGCTACCGGGACCGGTAAAACCTATTTATCGGCATTTGACGTACAACAATTCCAACCAACAAGGCTACTTTTCATCGCACATCGTGAGGAATTATTAGATAACGCAATAAAAACGTTTAGCTCACTTTTTCAAGATGGATTTCTCTGTGGAAAAGTTACAGGAACTACTAAGGAATACGATAGACGTTTTATTTTCAGCACAATTCAATCGCTATCAAAAGATGGGACATTAACGAACTTTAGGATCGATGAATTTGATTACATTATTATTGACGAAATTCATCATGCAGAATCCCCTACATACAAAAAAGTAATCGAGTACTTCGAACCTAAATTTCTTTTAGGGTTAACTGCAACTCCAGAAAGAATGGATGGGAGAAATGTATTAGAACTATGTGACAATAATATCGTTTATGAAATACGACTGCGGGATGCCCTTGAAGCAAAACTGTTAGCCCCTTTCCACTATTTTGGGGTATCAGACCAAACCATTGATTACGAACGGGTAGATGTTTTAAATGGACATTATGAAGAGAATTCACTTGTCAAAGCCCTCTCAACATTTTCTAGGGTCGAATTTATTATCGAAAAGATAGAAACTTATGGTTATGATGGAGACTCATTACACGGACTAGGCTTTTGCGTGAATATTGAACATGCCATTTTTATGCGTGACGAATTCAACAATCGAGGTTATGTCACGGAATGTTTGACTGGGGAGGATTCAGTCAAGCATCGTGCTAAAATAATTAAGAGGTTGGAAGACCCAGGGGATGCACTTTCGATTATTTTTACTGTGAATATTTTCAATGAGGGCATCGATATTCCGAAGGTTAATCTTATGTTATTTTTAAGACCCACAGAATCATCTACTGTTTTTATTCAGCAATTAGGACGTGGACTACGTAAGATAGACAATAAAGAGTATGTGACAATTCTCGATTTCATAGGAAACTATTCAAAGTCGTTTCTCATCCCTTTAGCACTCTCAGGCCAATATAATGCAAAAGCATTTGACGCAGATTCATTACGCGTGGCAGTTTCTCATGAATTTGCGGATGCGCCGGGTGGATCTGTTGTCCAACTAGACCCAATTGCACAAAGAGAAATTCTAGAGAGACTCGAAAATATTCGACTCAATCCAAAAGAAGTTCTGAAAGAAATGTATTTTCAATTTAAACGCGAACTTGGCAGATCACCTGAATTGGAGGACTTTTTGTATATCGAGGAAGCACCTAGTCTAACGTTCTTTTTATACAACAATAAGTCATGGGTTAAAACAAAGAAGTATATGAAGGATCTTAGTACTTTTGATGAGTGGATTTTAGCGGATGATTTTAGATATGAAGTTATCGAAAGAATCGAAAGTGCGCTACCTATTAAGTGGCCGTATGAATACGCGATTTTGTATCTCGCTAAATTTAATACTGAAATTACTCTAGATGATGTTGCACGCTGGTTGACAAGCAGGTTTGATTTTGAAATTACGCGCGAACAACACGACACTCTAATTTTGCGGGCCATGGATCGGTTATCAAAAGGGTATAAAAAACAAACGTGGAATTTCGGGGAATTAATAAAAGAAACGCTGTTTGTAAATCCAAAAGTCATTGAACTGTTCAATGACGATAGGTACTTTTCTTACATTAAAGAACGATTGGAATATGGATTAATCGATTTCAGAAGAACATTTCGTACTGAACTTATTTTGGATCAAGAGAAAAAATTAGCACTTTATCGAAACTACTCCAGAAATGAATTAATGTTTATTTTTGAAGCTAAAGTACCCGAAGGTTCTTGGCGTGAAGGCATTAGTAAAGTAGATAATCACTATTTAATATTTATAAATCTTAACAAAGCTGACGACACAGAAGAACATTTACAATACAAGGATTTCTTTAAAGACCCTACTACCTTTCATTGGCAAAGCCAAAATAAAACATCTCATACTTCCGGCCAAGGACAAGAGTATGTGAATCATGTAAAGCGAGATACCCATGTTCATTTGTTTGTCCGAAAGTTTCCGGAAATGCATAAGATGACATTACCATTCATGTATTTAGGAGAAATGGATTATATAAGTAGTCATGGGGACAAACCGATGACGATCCTTTGGAAATTACATCAGTCTGTCCCTGAAGATTTATATCACGATCTCATTAGATAATAGCTTTTCAATAGCAGGAATATCCGCGGGTGCCCAATTGAGTGTAGATAGCTCTTTTCTGGGTGCCCATTTTATTTGCGCATGTTCAGTTGCAACAGGTGTACCGGATACGATTTTAGCCATAAACGTCTCTAACCTTACAACAACTTTTTCATATTCATATGTTGTATCTTCAACTTGATCAAAAACTTCTATCGTACAGCCCAGCTCTTCTTGAATTTCACGTTTCAATGCCTCTTCTTTTGTTTCTCCCGCTTCAATCTTGCCACCCGGGAACTCCCAGTAGTTTGGTAACGTCATTTCTGGTCCTCGTAGTGCACAGAAGATTTCCTTCTTTTCATTCTCAATAATTGCGCCTACAACATGTACTGTTTTTTTAATTTCTCTCACCTTTTCATTCGTTTTTAAAGTAATTTCCACGGTGCCACGCCATGTACTCTTTCTGCCGATCATTTAAACTTATTTTGACACTTTCTTTTATGTTCATATTAGACTTAATCACTTGATAATTATCTGGATTAATCATAATGTCGCCATTTCCCTCAAATGAGATGTATCCCTTATCAAATAGCCAATCATGATTAGGACAGAGCAAAAGATCATTATCTAGATCTAATCTTTCACTCGAAGTACAGTCTTTCCATGGCTTAATATGACTGGCTATCAGGAAACCCTCCACATCAACAAGACAGATTGCACACTTTGCTTCCCTGCTTTTTAGTCCTTGCTTAAATTTAGATTGACCAATTCGACCTTTCACCATTTGATTTTTCTCAGTCTCCGAAAGGTCCTCCGACTCAATATTCTCAAATTCCAATTTTAGCTGTTTGCTAAATCCTGTTTTTCCCGTGTACTATTTTTTGAATCAATCAGTACAAGCTCCTTCCCAGAGCAAATTTCATCGTATAAAAAATATACATGGTTATTATAATTTTGCAATGGTCGGGGTTTGTGTAAAAGCTCTTTCTCCTCTTTTAATATCCAGAACATGAAAATCGATTTCTCAAAACCAAATTCAGCTTCTCTTCCTCCAAAATAACCTTCTATCCGTCCAATTATATTTTCATCCAAATAGCCAATACTTTCTTTCCATTTTAGATCACTCATATCTATTGTAATCGTTTTTTGAACCGAATAAAGGAAATCCATAATACCGCCCGTTTTACGAAAAGTGACCATACCTGAAAAATCATAGGTACGTGGATGCGGAAATGCATGGATTCAGTATTTTTTTATTAATTCAAATGTCCCACTTGCCGGAATTGAAACCACTCTCATAGAAATCCCCGTCTTTTCTGACTGTCTTAGTCTTTATCTAAGCATATAGTACCTTTTTTAAATTAGAAATGAAAGGTACCATATACCTTAACAGTTCTTCACTACTTAACTGTTTAGATAGTACTTTTCAACAATCATACCAATCCGTCCAATAAGCATCTCCATCGCCATTATCATGTATCACTAAATAATCCTCCTATGTAATCACTTTCGTTAAACATTCCACACTACAATACTTCGTTCCATCGGATTCGAAACAAAATCCTTCTCGCATCGACGTGTGGCATTCTGAGCATAGACGTTCCTCTTCTTCTGGGTCTTTCATGCGAAGATCTTGGGTAGAGAGTGCGGTACTTAATTCGAAACGTGTTGTATAGACATATTTAAAGTGCTCTTTGTCTATATCGTATATCGTGCAAAGTTCAACACTTTCTACCAATATCCCATTTTGAATAACTTTAACTCCACTACCATCTACTACTTGAATGTCTAGACTCCTAAAATTCAATTTCAGACCTCTTTCCACTTAATTAATCAACTCCGACTCTGGAACAATCCGCAAGCTTACACAATCACAGATCTGGCATATATCCGTTTCATCTGCATGCATTCCGTGACACTCATTGCAGACGTAAAGCATTCTTTCATCACATTTACCTTCATGAACTACACACTCCTCATTGCCAATGCTACCTTCCCAATTACCTACTTGCATCGATAGACCTTGAGTCGAAAGCGTATGATCCAAATCATGATTTAGAGTACAAACAAACGGAAACGACTCTTCATCTAAATCATAAATCGCACAGAGTTGCTCCCCTTCCATTAAAACCCCATTCTTAACAACAACTTCCCCGTTGTCATGAATCACTTGGACTGGCGTTTCTTTAATTCTATACTGGATAATTGGTTTCAAAAAAGCACCTCCCTTTTCTACTTATCTATCTGATCCCCTACAATAGTTTTTTAAAACCACATTTTCCAGTACAGTTTATTATGATTTTATTCATTCAAAAAGGGAATGAACTATAAAAATCCATTCCCTTCATCACTCCTTTAACTATTCAATTCCCCCGTAAACCAACAGGTCAATTTACAACGTATAATCCCATTCACATCGGATACAATATGTCTAAATTGGAAAGGGGATTTGATATGTCACTTGAAAAAGTTAAAGTAGCGGATTTGAACCATGAACAATTAGCTGCATTAAATATCTTCGAGGATAAATTAGGTGTAACTTTAGTTGCTTATGAAAATGCGGCAGGGTCTACGGATACAGTTTCAGAGCAGTAGAGGTGTATGCAGTTGGATGTATTGAGTACTACAAAAAAGATACCTATTTCACATTACGTTAAGTTTAATTAAACAAAATAAGGATCAAATAAGGTACGCTAACGTACCTTATTTGGTCCTTATTCTTGATGCATTACATTCCAGAGAGCTCCCTCTGAACCTCGTGTCGATAATCTTCACTGTCGCGCAACTTTGATTCGAATGAACTTGCATTTTTTCTGACGAGTATTCCTTGCCAGAAGTTCAGGTCGTCTATCAGGAAGACGATTTCGATTTTATCCCCATTGTGATTTTCTGCATACAATGCGTCGTTCAGTATGAATGCGGTCGATCCTCCCTTTGCGCCTAGGTGGACAAAGCGGTCATGATTGCTCTCGTTTAGCTGCATTGGCCATTCAAGTAAATCTCTTATGGTTTCAGCAGCTGTCGTCGGAAGTTGGTCGTTCGAAATTACCGTTAGTAACTTCCCGTAGTCGCTGGCGGATGCACCAATTAAACGATCTGACCACACTTTTTGAACACCCCTAGACGAATTATATTTCATATCTCCAGTTTGGATTGTTCCCTCTTTCATTTGTTCACTCAGTTCTTCAGCTAATGTACGATATTCATCCATCGACATGGCCTCGAGTTTTTTGATTAACTGCTTATCGTTCATCGATTCACTTTTTATTTGATTTGGAATTAAGACTGCGCTGACAATTGGGTAGACTTCCTCATGCTGTGTTAGCCCGAGGGCCTTTGCCCGCTCATTGATGGCAGATATTCCGAGCAGGTCGATTAGGTAGTCCGTGTTGGCGTTGGAGCTATAGGTGGCCATCCCTTTTGCAACATCATGCAATGTCACTTCGTTATTTTTGATTTTGTCTTCACTTTGCATCGCTTTTAACCACTCTTCATGAGCCCCGCCATCTGAGTTTTTTAAGTAGTAGCGGTTTAAATCCGCAAGCGGTACGGAAATGTCTTTGTTCAGCTGGCCTGCATTGATTTGCATAGCGTATTCGGCAGCAATCAGTATCTTCACGGTACTTGCCAGCGGTCGCACTACATCCGATTGGTACGTGATCAATTCCACACCGTTTTCAGCTAGGTACAGGGAGGTCGTTTGTGGATTGTCCTTCAGATGGTTTAAGACATACTCCGGATTGTCTCTCAATATGGCGAAGCCCGCGATTCCTAGTACTAAAATAATTGATCCATAGATAATTAAGCGCTTTTTTGTATACGTTTTTTTATCGAATACAATCATTGCAAAGAAACCGACTATCAATGCAAGTAAGTAATTAACGCCGAAAACTAATACGGTGATAATGATGCCGAGTACAATCGCTACCGTTACTATTGCTTTCCGCATCTCCTCTTTTGTTCTGTTCTCTTTTTTGACTAATGGCAAGAGTGTAAGACTCACGATTCCAACCATCCCAATCCACGAAAGAGTATTCACACAACAACTCCCTTTCTTACAATCTTAGTTTTTCACGTACATTACGTGTGAGCGAATAGCTAACTTAATACTTTCTTTTTAATACCGATAGGATAGTTGCTTGAAGAATTAATAATCCTGTGACTAAAAACCAAATTGCCAATTTATACGCTTCGTAATCCAGGGTGCTGATGAATCGATTATACAATTCGAGGAAAAGCCACCCGAGAGGCAATAGTGGAAATACTATACTATATGATTTATTCGAAATACTTTTTCCACGTTCGTCTTTGTATTCTTCACCCCATTCAAATTTCAAAGAAATAAATATTGCAATAAAGAAAATTACTACATAGACAAGATTAAACACAGCAAATAAAATATCCATAATTTCTTACTCCTCCTCGACTTCATATTGAAAAACTTCGTGTAAATCTACCCCAAACATCAGTGAGATGTCATATGCTAATTTTAAAGATGGATTGTACCTATTTTTTTCCAGAGAAATAATTGTTTGCCTGCTCACCCCCAATTTATCAGCCACTTCTCTTTGTGATAAGCCTCTTTCGGCCCTTAGTACAACAATTCTGTTTCGTATCTTTCTTTCATTAGTTAAAGTCATTTCATCACCTCTTATAAACAGAGTGTAATATATTTCATTCCTAAAGTAAAGTTTTTTTAACACATGGTATGAAATATATTACCAACCCCATATTAATATACTAGAAAAGAGCACCCATGAATTAGGGGATTTAATTAGCCTATTTAGTCCTGGTTTACGCACACCAAGCTACATTACAACCATGGTGCTACGAGTGTATGGACCGTTGTTAGTAGCACATCCATAGTCATCCTCTTCATAGTTCTTAAAAACCGTCTGTTTACACTTCCACGAACAAGGTAATAGATAGACAAGGAGGGTGAACAATGAAGAAATTTGATGCAGTCATTATTGGGTTTGGTAAAGGTGGAAAGACATTGGCGGCAATGCTGGCGAAAGAGGGTCAGAACGTTGCAATGATTGAAAAGTCGGCAGAAATGTATGGTGGAACGTGCATCAACATTGCTTGTATTCCAACGAAATCACTCGTTTTTCAATCTAATAATCGTAAATACTCACAAGTACCTAAAATGAAATTTTATAAAGAAGCGATTGAAGAAAAAGATCATTTAACTTCATTTCTGCGCGATAAGAATTTTCATATGCTAGATGACCTTGAAAAGGTGACGGTCTTTACAGGGGTCGCTTCCTTTTTAGACGATGATAAGATCCAAGTGAAAACTGACAATGAACAATTCGAGTTAACGGCAGATAAGTTCTTTATTAACACAGGATCTTCCCCTATCACTCCGCCAATTGAGGGATTAGAGGGGGCTGATTTCATTTATAATTCGACTACTCTTCAACAATTAGATACACTTCCCGAAAAATTGGTCATCATTGGTGGAGGTTATATTGGTCTGGAGTTTGCTTCGATTTATGCGAGCTTCGGTTCAGAGGTGACGGTTATTGACCATTCACCTGAGTTTTTACAGAATGATGATCGTGATATTGCAGAAGAAGTGAAAAAAGTGCTTGAGGCAAAAAATATCACGTTTGTAGTAGACAGCAGCGTTGAGTCAATTGAAAATCTTGATGGCGGTGTGGTCGTTTCTTATAAGACGGGTGACGCTGATCATGCGGAAGCTTACGGAAATGCAGTTTTACTGGCTACAGGCAGAAAGCCAAACACTGCAGGATTAGGTCTCGAAAACACTTCTGTAGAAGTAAATGATAGAGGCGCAATTGTGGTTGACGATTCATTAAAAACAAACGCTAAAAACATTTGGGCATTGGGTGATGTGAATGGTGGACCACAGTTTACTTATATTTCACTAGATGATTTCCGTATTATCAAAGACCAATTAGTTGGCGATGGTAACTACACAAGGAAAGCCCGAAGCAACGTACCCTACTCTGTTTTCATCGATCCGGTTTTATCGCAAGTAGGGTTGAATGAAAAAACGGCTAAAGAAAAAGGGATTGCCTACAAAGTGGTCACACTTCCGGCAGCCGCGATTCCTCGTGCCCGTATCGTGAAACAAACGGACGGATTATTGAAAGCCCTTGTAGATCCAGACACCAAAGAGATTTTAGGTTGCACACTATTTTGTGCTGAATCCAGTGAGATGATCAATACAGTACGGATTGCGATGGAGGCAAAATTGCCGTATACATTTTTGCGGGATACCATTTTCACACATCCCTCGATGAGTGAGGCGCTGAATGATTTGTTTTCTAAAGTGGAATAGCATGAGAAATAGAGAAGATACCCATCACGGATATCTTCTCTTTTTGATAGCTGAAATTGGCAGATTCGCGAGGAAAATTACTTTTTGAGGATTGGAATTTCTTCCTGTGAGGAATTTAAATCGGGTATAGGTTGGTACCCATATCCATCGATAAGCTTGTCCCAAATAGCCAAAAGTTCCAGTTAAGTTACTGTTACTAACTCTACTGCTTCTATAACCAATGGAGTTCCAGCAGATATACTGCCGGTGACAGTATTAAAGGTCAATTCTGTTGCAGAAATTGTATACGAATCGCCCTCTTGTAACACACCATTTAAATAAAAATTATAGTAGCCATTTGTTACTACAGGAAAAGCCGTTGCAGCCGTTCCACTGTCATCCAAAAAAGTAGTTGCAGCGACAGTAGTACCATCTTCGACAACTAAAGGTGCTGCCAATACATTAAAAAACCTCGTCGAAGTACCTGAAACGTTCACGTTAATATTAATAAGGGTAAGCGCCATTTGATTCACCTCCTTTCGTCTTTAGTATAGTAAATGCAGAATTCGATAAGATGACAGGGCTGTCCATCTAAAAAGCTAAACTAATTTCACTAAATTAGTTTAGTCGAAAATGACAGCAATTCAACAATAATGGGCGTACGCGCATAAATTATGGCATTAGCCGGGCTAATCGTTAGGCTATTCGTACTCACTTCATACATTCCACCTTCTTGCATTAATGCATTGATGTATAAATTAGCATAGCCATTTGGGCTGAAATTCATAAATTCAATCGTTGGACTCCCATCATCGTTATAAAATAGATTTGCTGGAATAGTTACCCCGTTAGTCACATTAATGTTAGCTACGGGAATATAAAAATATCTTTTCACAGTCGGTATGATACTAAATTCAGAGTTATTTGTTGGGATAACTTCTATAGGTGTCTGGCATACAATCTTTTTGCTATAGTTTTTGTAATCAATCATTCTTACTACTTTTTTACACTTTTTATGTCTCTCCATGATCTTATTGCCCCCCTATCATACTATATGATGATAGGTAGTTAGCCGACTGACCGTTTCGCCCTGTACGGCAGACAATTATTATTGGCTACTTTGACGTACTATCTTTATCATCGCTCAAAATTTAAAATCCCGCTTAGCTGTGGCGTTTATGATCCTTTTTTTGCCCAATGGGTAGGACATTCGCGCCTATTATGGATTGTTCTTCAAGACGTTTTTGATTGGCCCCACAGGGTACTCATAGAGTAGAAGACAAAATTACAGAGGAGGATTTTGATGCGCCCGTTGAAAGCACTAATTTTGAATGCGTCGTTGAAAAGTTCGGAGGAGGAATCGAATACGGAGGCACTTGCGAAGAAGGTCTGCCAAATTTATGACAATGAAAATATCGTGGCAGAGGTCGTTAGACTGGCAGATTACGCGATCTCCTACGGAATGAGTCCTGATATGGGAGATGGCGATGAGTGGCCACAAGTATTTGAAAAGGTCAAAGAAGCCGATATTCTTATTATTGGTACACCGCTTTGGCTTGGAGAAAAAAGTAGTATAGCAACGCTTGCCATTGAAAGATTGTATGGAAGTAGCGGAGAGACAAATGATAAAGGACAAGCCATTTATTATAATAAAGTAGGCGGTGTTGTTGTAACAGGTAACGAAGACGGAGCAAAGCATGCCGCCGCTTCCATTCTTTATGGGTTATCGCATATTGGGTTTGTCATTCCTCCGAATGTCGATACATATTGGGTTGGAGAAGCAGGACCAGGACCATCTTATATCGCTGCAGGTCAAACAAATGATTTCACAAAAAAGCATGTTGAATTGCTTGCTTATAATACGATCCATCTTGCTAGAATGCTGAAAGAACATCCAATTCCGGCACAAGGGAATTTGCTTGATAGCTGATGCACAAGAAAGCACCCTCGATGGGTGCTTTCTTTTTGATTTTAAGACAATGGCTATGTAGGAATACCTTTATATTCCCTAACAATCAAAAAACCCCACTTCACAGCGAGGTTCACAATCGTTCTATTCCCTATTGACAGGCATTGAACAACACCTAAAAGAGCCACCGGATTTAATGATTTCATCGAATTCGACTTCAATAACTTCGAATCCGTGCGCACGTATTTGTGCATTGACTTGTTTGTTTTGAGGAAGGCTGAATACTTTTTTATCGCCGATTGACAAGACATTGGTACCCATTGTGAATTGTTCTTCTTCGGAAACCTCAATGAGCTTGTATGTTGCTGTCAGCATATCGACAATGCTTGGATCAAATGCTTTCAAAAAAATAAGTCCTACTTCGGGTGATAGGATGTTAAATACGCAGTCTAGATGCAGGTATTTTTCATCGAAAGGAACAGGAATAATCGTGTAATCTGGAAGATCATCTTTTAACTTTTCAGCTGCTTCTATGGATGTCCGGCTACTAATGCCAACAAACAATGTGCCGCGATCGACGATGACGTCTCCACCCTCTACATGATCAGTTGTAGTTTGGAATGAAATATCCTCGTCTTCAAGCCATTCCTCGAGTGCTTCTTCTTCCCCTTTACGAATATCGCTTGCCATTTCGGAGACAAAAATGTCATCTCCTACAGTAAATCCGATATCCCTTGTGAATACTTGTTCCGGAAATTTTTTGGATGATGGCAGTTTGATGACTTCAACTCCGTGTTCTTTGAGGAGTTCTTCAAATTGTTTATGTTGTTTCATTGCCAATTCAACATTTATATTTTCATCTTCGTATTCTTTCTGTACGTCGTTAATCACTTCTTCAATAGCCATAAACCTAGGCTGGCATAGGATTACACGGCGTAGCGTATCATACTCTGTATTGCATTTTGTAGTGTCTGAATTTTCTATAGGGGAATTCATGCTGGATCCTCCAATTATTTTTTGTCTTCTTTACACTTCCCCATCAAATTCTATTTAAACATTTTAATGGTTTTGTCCCCCGCCTAAGGGGAATGGGTATATATAGAGATTGAGATAAATGGAGGGGAAACAATGATTCTGAAAGATAAGTTTTTATTGACAAAAGAGGATTTTACGGAGCGTACCGATCTGCCTAATTGGCTGTTGAAGGAATACCAAACGTTCCATGAGACGGTGACGGATAAGACGTTTCCTTGTTATTTCGGTATGGGAGGAGAGCTCAAGGGCGAATTACGCTATGGATATGTGACACAGAATGACTGGTCCAATTTGCCGGAAACGTTGAAGTCGTTTTTGGCGCTTTTCGACAACCCCGCGCATAAACGGCATGGATTATTCGTGTTTGTTGAGCCATTTGAAACTGAAGGTTCTTTGGATGAGTATCGGCAGCAGTTCTGGGAAATGTTGCAGTACTTGCACGGAGTGGATGAAATTGAATGGCCTGCCGATAGTCCCCGCGATCCCGCTCATCATCTATGGGATTTCCGTTTTCATGGCGAGCCGATTTTTGTGTTTGGCAATGCACCTGCCTACAAGCAACGGAAGACGCGGAATCTTGGCAATGCAATGGTACTCGGTTTTCAGCCTCGTCGCATATTCGAGGGGTTGAAAGGAACGGAAAAAGGCGGGGTCATGTCGCGGGAAAAAGTTCGTGAACGCGTCGAAGTGTGGGATCAGTTACCAAAGCATCCGGATATTAGCCATTTCGGAGATCCAGAGCACAACGAATGGAAACAGTTTTTCATTGGGGATGATGTGGAACCGATTCAAGGACAATGTCCATTTTCACATAAAGAGAAGATGAGCTAGTTGGTACCCAATAAAGACAAAAAACCTCACACAAGTGTGAGGTTTTTTATTATTCGCAATTATTTCCCAACTTAATGTCGATTTCCCGGGAAATAACGGGATTATTTCCCGCCCATATCATAATACGAATTCATCTCTGCTTCAGGGACCATACTGCCACCTGTTGCCCAGACAAGATGGGTAGCATTTGCTGAATTAGCACCCTTTACATTTTCACGGATAGCTTGTATTGGACCAGTCATCCCCGCAAGTGCGGACGGCTCGAGTCGAATATTTTCTGTGTCTGCGATCAGTTTCAATAACTTGAACATCGTTTCGTCCGCAATCGTATAACAGCCAGATAATAACGGTTCCATTGTCTTGCCAACAAAACCAGAGGCTGTACCAACTGCGAGTCCGTCTGCAACGGTTTTATTATCGAGACCGAAGTCTTGAACTGAAATCTTGTCGTGAAGACCAGTCATCATACCAAGCATCATGCACGGGGAATGCGTCGGCTCCGCGAAGAAACAGCTGACTGCATCGCCGAACACGAGCTTCAGTCCAAATGCTACACCTCCAGGGCCGCCACCGACTCCGCAAGGCAGATAAACGAACAACGGGTTGTCTTTGTTAACGATTGTGCCACGCGCTTTCAACTGTGCTGCAACACGTTCCCCCGCCACTGCATAGCCTAAAAATAAGTCGAGTGAGTTTTCATCATCAACGAAATGACAAGACGGATCTGCATCCGCTTGGCGACGCCCTTCTTCAACAGCTTTACTGTAGTCGTCGGCGTATTCAACAACTGTGACGCCTTTTTCGCGCAGCATATCCTTTTTCCATTGTTTCGCATCTGCGGACATATGGACAGTGACATCGAAACCGAGCTTGGCGCTCATGATGCCGATGCTTAGGCCCAGGTTTCCTGTCGATCCGACAGCGATTTTATGTTTTGAGAACAGGTTGTGAAATTCAGGCTCTGCAAATTTAGCATAGTTGTCAACAGTTGTGATCAATCCGTGCTCAATCGCAAGTGCTTCGGCATGTTTTAGGATTTCGTAAATACCACCGCGCGCTTTGATTGAACCTGAAATCGGCAGTGCGTTGTCTTCTTTCAGGAGAAGTTCACCTGAAATAGCTGCTTTGTATTGATTGGAAAGCGCTTCTTTCATGTTTGGAATAGCGGTAATCGGTGATTCGATAATACCGTTCGAAACTTTTGTTTCCGGGAAGACACGCTCGATATATGGCGCGAAACGTTTCAGACGGTCTGATGCATCTTTGACGTTTTCTGCAGTCACACCTGTTTTTTGAAGACCAGTTGATGTTGACTCTTTTAAGGGATTGAGCCAGAGCACTTCTTCACGTGCTGTCATCTGTCCGATGAGTGGAAGCTTCTCTTTCCATTCATTTACTTGTGTTTTTTCCATCATTTTTATCGCCTCATTTTTTTGAATGTTGTATGAATAGTATAACATGTGAGGTGATTTACGAAGTTAATTTAACACAAATCGTTCAATCAGCTCTCTCGTCAAATCAAATCGAGGAGTTGCGGTATCTCCGCCCTCTGCTGCAACATCTATGACAACTGAAATAATGCGTCGTCCATCAAAGACTCCAGTACTAGCAAAGCAGGAACCCGCCTGATCTGTGAAGCCGGTTTTCAATCCGTCTATTCCCGCCAATGCTTGAGGCATACCCGCCAACATCAAGTTGGTGCTCCACAACGTAGTGCCATTACCCGTTTTGAAGCTCGGCAACTTTGTATAGTCGAGCACTTCGGGATGCTTGACAATTAGCTTTTGTGCAATTACTGACACATCACTTGCAGAGGCATGATTCGTTTGCTCATACCCTTTGCCAATATAATCGCCGTCAAGTCCGCTGGCATTGAAGAAAGTCGTCTCTTTCAGACCGAAACTTTTCGCCTGTTTATTCATCAATTCCACAAACGCTTCTTCCGTTCCGCTAACCATTTCGGCAAGCGCCATCGCCGCGTCATTTGCAGAGTTGACCGTCATCGCAGTAAACAATTCTTTCAATGTATAAACGTTTCCCGCTGTCATTCCTAGTTTGACGGCAGCTGATTGTCCTGCAATTTGTTGTAGCGCCTCACTTGGCTTGTATGTGTTTTCCCATGCTAAATTACCGCTGTTGACGGCATTCAGCACGAGATACTGCGTCATTAATTTGGACATACTTGCGATTGGTAATGGTTCTGCACTATTTTCTTCGTAAATTACTTTACCCGTATCCGCATCGATAAGAATGATCGCTTTTGCAGCAGTTGCTAAATCTACTGTCTCCAAGGTTTTTTCTTTGTTATTCATCACAACTGTAACGCTCAATATAATGATCACTAGTATAAAGATCAATTTCTTCATGTTTTCCACACCTTTGCAGTAATAAGAGTTCATTACCTTAATTATGAATGATAATAATGAAGAATCGCCTAGTATAAACATGAAGAATTTCTTAAGTTTTAGTACACGGGTTACTTATAAAAACGATTAATTAACCAAACTATTATTAAAATTGCACCGAACACAAACCAAATACGTGCAAGCAATTTTTCCCTCTTCTGCTTATCTTCCATATTTCTCGTCAGAAAACGTACAAATAACTCTACCGCAATTGCCAAGATAATAATTAGTATCCAACGCATGTTTATTCCCCCATTTCTATATGTTAATCCTATCATTACTTTCAACAACTAGAATAAGTGATTCCTATGCATTTTACATTTCAATTATACCCATCTAAAAATTCAGTTTTATCATTATAATAAATACTATATCATTGATAACAACCACAGTTTTCATTAGTTTTTATAAAGGAGGAACTTATATGAAACATGTTCTCCAACAAAAACAACAACTAACTACTTTAATGACTCACAGCGCCGAAATACTATTGTTAAAATCATGAAAGTCCTTTTAGAAAGGCAAAAAAAAATTCTAAATGAAAAGTCTTCATTTAAAGCCACTTACGCTCAAAGAGGTAGCAGAAGAGATTGATATGCATGAATCGACTGTAAGCCGGGCGACGACGAACAAAGTGATTCAGATACCTTTTGGTTCCTTTGATCTTCGGACACTTTTCACTTCAAAGTTGGAGACAGTCGACGGAAACAACATTTCCCAAGCAAACGTGAAAGCCCTTCTGCAAAGTTATATTGCTGATGAAAATAAATTCATACCGCATTCGGATCAAAAAATAGCGGAGTATTTTAATTCCGAAAAAGGGAGTACAATTTCCAGACGCACAATCAGCAAGTATAGAGAGGAATTGAGAATTCCTCCCTCAAGTAAACGAAAAGAAATCTCGGTGTAGGTAATATATTAATTACTTACAATAACCCATTTTCATTTTAAAAGGCTGTCCCATTTTACATGGGACAGCCTTTATTATCTTTAGTCTATTTTCGCTAAAACCTTGCCTTTATCTCCAATCTTCTGCTTTCCTTTTTTAATTTTAGAAACTTTTCCTTTACTAACAATTTCAATAACGGTATTTTGTTGTTCCAACATCACTGTGTCGTAATCCACTCTCACCCATTTCATGAAAGAGGCAATCATCAATAGAATGATGAATACTAAAGGCAAGGCTGTAATAATCGATAACGTTTGCAAGGCCTCCAATCCATCGCCATACATTAATATGATTGAAATACTAGTCAATACAATTCCCCAAAATACACGGTACCAACGTACTGGTTCTTCTCCCTCTTTCAAGTTTACGGACGCTACATCTGCCAATGTATAGGCCGCCGAATTGACTGTAGTAGCAAGAAAAATTGCCGCGATGAGCAAATATAGAACCACAACAATTCCGCCAAGTGGAAGAGCATTTAATGATGCTAAAATTGCTGCAGGTGCACCTTCATTCTGTAAAATATCAATTACGGGTACAATGCCGCTAATTTCAAAGAACATACTCGTGTTTCCGAATATCGCAAAAGCAAGCCAACATCCTAACGTTCCGCCAATCAATTGACCGAGAATTAGCATTTTGATGGTTCTTCCCTTCGAAATACGAGCCGCGAACATGCCAGTAAAAGGTGCGTAAGAGAACCACCACCCCCAATAAAACAGGGTCCATGTTTCACTAAATCCTGACTTACCAACAGGGTCCGTATATAAACTCATTCTAAAAAAATTTGAGAAGAGCACACCGACACTATCTGTAAAGCTTGCAATAATAAAAGCAGTTGGACCAAAAATGAAAATGAACACTGCGATTGCTACATATAAATAAAGATTCCAGTCGCTTAGCAACTTCAAACCCTTTTTCAGTCCGAAATATAAACAGATTGAAAAGAAAATCATAAGCGCAATTACAATACTCAAATCTAATGTAAGCGTTTTCTTCACATTAAAGATATGATGAATCCCTTCTGCTAACAGTGGCGTTCCAAGGGCTAAGCTAGTTCCGATACCACCAATTAATCCAAACATAAAGCAAACGTCAATCACTTTTCCGAGTACCCCATCCGCGCGGTCACCAATAATTCCCCTACATGCTGTACTTAGCCTAAATGACTTTTGTTTTTTTATGTAGACTGCATATGCAATTGGAATCGATGGAACACAATAAATTGCCCAAGCCGAAAATCCCCAATGGAACATCCCGTATGTTGATGCAAAACTTGCTGCCCCAACACTTTTAGAATCCATATTGTAAGGTGGACTGGTATAATAGAACGCCCATTCAATGATTCCCCAATACATAATTCCAGAACCGATTCCTGCTGTAAAGATAAGAGCTAACCAGCTGAAAGTAGAAAATTCAGGATTACCTTCACCTAACTTAATTTTTCCGTATTTGCTAAAGGCCAACCATATCAGAAATCCAAATATCCCAAGACAAGCCCACAAGTATAAAGGGCCGAAACGTCCGGTAATGAAATCCAATATTGTCTTCAAAAAAGCGGTCCCCTGTTTAGGGTTAATCAAAATCGGAACAACCAATAGCGCTACCATAGATAATGCTATAGCCAATATTTGTTTATCAATCGTATTGGTTTTCATGTATTTCCCCCTAATCAAATTCTACCTCCTAACAAATTCCCGAATAGTACAATAATTGTTAGCGGAAAATGGGCGGGATTTTTGTAAAAAGTCTATCGGTGTTATCTGCATTACACCGATAGACCTCACTCACACGTGTGCAGTTATTGAGCTATTCATACTATTAACTAGTCGATCTCCCACTTCAGATGTGGAAGCTGTACCTTTCATATCAGGTGTAAGTGTGCCACCCTCTACTAAAAGTTGTTCAATAGCGTCTACAACAAGTTTGCCATAATGTTCATAACCAAAATAATCTAGCATTTGGCTCGCCGACCAAATCGAGGCAAGCGGGTTCCCGATTCCCTGACCAGCAATATCAGGCGCTGAACCGTGTACAGGTTCAAACATCGATGGGAACTCTCTTTCAGGATTAATATTTGCACCTGCAGCAAGCCCGATTCCTCCAGCAAGAGCTGCCCCTATATCTGTAAGGATATCGCCAAATAAATTGGATGTAACGACAACTTCAAATCGCTTAGGGTCTGTAATCATAAGCATCGCTGCTGCATCAACAAGATAAGATGCTGTTTTTACTTCTGGATAATCCGCGCTCACTTCTTCGAATACTTGATCCCAGAAAACCATTGAATAGTTTAGTGCATTCGCTTTACTAATACTCGTTAAGCTACGTCCTCCTTTTTTAGCTGTTTCAAACGCATAACGAATAATTCTTTCTGTTCCTTTTCGAGAAAACACACCATTTTGCAGCACGACTTCATTTTCTTTTCCTTTGAATAACCAGTCCCCTGCACCCGAGTATTCACCTTCCGTATTCTCCCGGATAAATAGCATGTCAATGTCCTCACGCTTTACGTCAGATAACGGGCAATGGGCGCCTTTTAATAACTTGATTGGACGAATATTGACATACTGATCGAATTCCTTACGGATGATTAATAATAAGTCCCATAAGGAGATATGATCGGGAACACCTGGAAAACCAACAGCCCCTAAATAGATTGCGTCAAACTCTTTCAGCTGCTCTATACCATCATCAGCCATCATTTTCCCATGCTTCGTGTAATACTCACAGCCCCATGGAAAATGCGTAAAATCAAAATGGAAGTTCCCGTCGAGAATAGCAATCTTATTTAATACTTTGATCCCTTCATCGATTACTTCAGGACCAATTCCGTCGCCAGCTATTACAGCAATTTTATATTTTTTCATCATAATCTCCTTTACCCTTGATTCCAAACGACTAGTTTTAATTCCGTCATTTCTTCTACTGCATATTTAATACCTTCACGGCCCGTACCACTGTCTTTTACTCCACCATATGGCATTTGGTCAACCCTAAACGTTGGAACGTCATTAATGATAACGCCGCCAACATGTAGATTTTTCGATGCGTAAAAGGCATTTTTTACATTGTTCGTGTAAATACCAGCTTGCAACCCAAAACGGGAATCATTTACTAGTTCTATAGCTTCTTCTATTGACTTCACTTGATTCACGATAACAATTGGTGCAAAGACTTCTTGACATGAAACTTTCAATGACTGATCCGCATTCGTAATAATTGTCGGTTCCAGAACATTATCCCGTACCTTACCGCCTGTTAAAATTTCTGCATTACTTTGTTTTGTTTCTTCAATCCAGCTAATGGCACGCTCTAACTCTCCCTTAGTAATTAAAGACGAGACATACGTTTCCGGATCAAGCGGATTACCCAGTTTTAGTTGTTTTGTCGCTTCTGCAAATTTCACAATAAACTCTTCATATTTTTCTTCGTGAACAAATACCCGTTGCAATGAAATACATACTTGCCCCTGATTGGAAAAGGCACCCATCGTACAACGGTCAATGATACCATCAATTTCCACATCTTTATCAATAATTAACGCTGAGTTTGAACCTAATTCTAACGTTGTTTTCTTTAATCCAGCCTTATTATTAATACCGATACCTACGTCAGGACTTCCTGTAAATGTAATCATGCTTACTCGGTCATCTTCTACTATTGCCTCTCCAACAACACTGCCAGGCCCAGTCACTACATTCAAAACGCCCGCTGGAAGACCCGCTTCTGCAAAGAGTTCTGCAATATAAAGAGCACTGAGCGGTGTTTGCGATGCAGGTTTTAATACAATCGTATTTCCAGCTGCAATTGCAGGCCCAACCTTATGTGCGACAAGGTTTAGTGGAAAGTTAAACGGCGTAATAGCACCGATAACACCGATTGGTTCTCTTAGTGTATAACCAATTCTACCGACACCACCTACCGCTGCATCAAAAGGAATCATTTCACCATGAATTCTTTTCGCTTCTTCCGCTGCAAATTTATACGTTTCAATTGTTCTTGCGACTTCCGCTTTTGCAAACATAAGTGGTTTGGCCGATTCAAGGGAAATAATTTCCGCGGCTTCATCTGCTCTCTCTTTTAATAATAGAGCAACATTCTCCAGAATCTCCGCACGCTTGTAGGCTGGCATTTCACCAATTAGTTGACGAGCTTCATGAGCGGCATCGATTGCTTGTATCGTTAATTCTCTATCCGCCATCGCAATTTCAGCAATTTTTTCCTGCGAGTATGGGGAGTAAAGTGATACATAGTTTTTTGTTTCTACCTTTTCTCCGTTGATGAGTAAATACTTTTTAATTTCATTCGTTTTAATTCCTAAATTATTCATTGAGTGCCTCCAATACCATTTCATGAAATTGTACGATTGCTTGTTCAGACGAAGCATAATGCCCTTTGTTAAATGCACGGGAGCTGAAACCTATTTGTTCCAGTTCCACGAGATCTATATCTTCCGCACGAACTTGTTCCGCAAATGTCATTAAATCCTTCTCATCTTGACTCAAGGCTTCCAGATTATCCTCACGGAAATAATACGTATATACCGCCAGCGAGGTTTCGTGATCAATTGGTACCATCTCTATGGACGCCATATTCCCAGGTCCCGGATAAATAGTCAACATCAGGTTCGGCCACAGCCAGAAGAAGGAACCACCTTGCATTTCCGCCTCATTCAAGTTTACTTCACCATATTGCTTGTCAGCTTTGACAACGGACCCTTGAACAGAATAATTTTCACATGTGATTATTTGGTAATCATCCATATCCAATGCTTCTACAAAACTCGGATGCGCGATATGACAGTGATCACACTCTAAATAGTTATCGATATATGCTTTCCAGTTTGCTTTAATAACACGTGTTTTTCTATGAGTTCGTTTTAACTCACTAATGAATGGGAACTTGCTTAATCTGTCAAAGAAATCCCCATATGAATCGATTAAAGGTGTAGCGTTATCATCCAAGTTAACAAAAATTAAAGATTCCAACACTTCCATCCGTACAGATCTTAGACAAGCATCCTGAACACAAGCCGCGTCCTCTCCCTGGAAGTTAGGTGCTTTATTCAATTTGCCGTCTGTTTTAAACGTCCATCCATGATACATGCATTGTAAAATCTTCTTTTTTCCGTTCTCACTTTGTTCAAGCTTAGTTGCACGGTGTGGACACACATTGTAAAATGCACGGAGCACCCCATCTGTACCTCTTATTATAATGAGTGGTTCATTAGCTACATCAGCCGTAAAGAAAGCACCCGCTTTTTCTACCTGGCTTACATGCCCCACAAGTTGCCATGATTTAGAGAAGACTAACTCCATTTCTTTTTCCAATACTTTTGGATCTGTGTATTTGTCATATGTCATCGTTCTCTCGAATGTTCTGTTCGCTGCATTTTCTACTTTATTATAAGCCATTTTCCATTCTCCTCTATAGCATAGTTTTGTTTCATTTTGAAATTCAATCAATAAATGTTAAATATTTTTTAATTTAGCTTGCTTCTTCCTTCTGACAATTGAAAGGTGTATCTGCCATCTTGATTGAATTTGTTGGACAGCTATCGAATGCATCTTCCAAATCTTCAATATAGTCTTCAGAAACTTCTGTAACTCCTGTGTTGTCGTCAAGAATGGAATAAGAAATACCGTCGTCAGTATAATCGAATAGATCAGGTGCTAGTTCACCGCAGACACCGCAAGCAATACATGTACTTTGATCGACCATCGTAAAATTGGCCATATCATCTCCCCCTTTTCCTTTTTCACCCTATAACAATTGCTTCTTTTTTAGACGCATTCTCTTTGTCACCCATTACACTCGTACTATGAAGTGGCTGTAGCTTCGCTGTGGGATCCACAAACACTTTTGCATTACTTACAGCAATGGGCGCTTCCCCAAAACCAGTGGCTATTAATTTTACTTTACCGTCATACGTGCATATATCTCCGACTGCATAAATGCCTTCTATACTTGTTTCCATTCTAGAATTCACAACAATTGAGTTTTTCTCAATTTCAAGCTCCCAGTCTTTAATAGGTCCAAGAGTAGAAACAAATCCATAATTGACGAGCACATCATCCGCTTCAAGTTCAATTGATTCACCACTCTTAATCTCTTGAATAATTACCTTGTCGATTCGTTCGATTCCCACAAGTTCTATCGGAGAAAATGGTGTTAGAATTTCAACACTTGATTGTTTTAATAACTCTACACTGTGTTCGTGAGCACGGAATTTATCTCTTCTATGTACAAGAGATACTTTCTTCGCAATAGGCTCTAGCATTAATGCCCAGTCAACAGCTGAATCACCGCCACCGAACAATACTACTTTCTTACCTTTGAACTCGCTTACATTCTTTACAAAGTAATGTAAGTTCTGATTTTTGAATTGTTCTTCCCCAGGTATATTCATTTTTTTCGGCTGAAAAGCTCCATTTCCAGCAGTAATGATAATTGTTTTTGTATAATGAATACCTTCATTCGTTGTAAGTTTGAATACACCATCTTCTTCTTTTTCAACAACCTCTACTGATTCTCCTAAACAGACTGCGGGTTCAAACTGATTCATTTGTTCTATTAAATTATCGACCAGTTCCTGTGCCCCTATTTTGGGGAATCCAGCAATATCATAAATATTCTTTTCTGGATAAAGTGCGGATAATTGGCCTCCTAATTGCGGCAAACTTTCAATAACTTTTACCGTGGCTTGGCGCATTCCTGCATAAAAGGCGGTAAATAATCCAACAGGGCCACCGCCAATTATTGTAATGTCAATTACTTCAGACGATCTATTCATATTCCTACCTCCGTATCCATTTAGCAGGATTTCTTGTATGATAGAATTCCTGTAGACTTGAAACCTTTTTGAAATTCTTATTGAATCCTCAATCTATAAAGTATCGACCAATTGAACACTTACACCGAAATTAAAGAATCAGTTACCCTATCGCACATCCTTTCACTTATTCCTCCTCCATTTCAAATGCTTCTGGTATTGACGTGTCAATCAGGTTAGACCTATTAGATCCACGTTACTTTATATATGCAATTTGCGTGCCAAGTTAAAAAAATCTTTAAATATATACATTCATATCGCCACTTCCTAAAAACCCTGCTATAATCGAGTTGTCTTTGACTCAAAAAAGGAGTCTAATAGTTTAAAATTAACTCAATATTCAATCAAGGGGAGGGGTAGTAAATGTTGGACAACTTAGTATTAAAGAACGTTGATTTGACTTTGGAATCCATGCTAAAGATATTAGATTATTCTTCTGATGAAATCTATGTCATGGATAGTGAAACACGAATTGTATATGTCAACAAAATTTGTGAAAAACATTATGGTCTTAAAAAAGCTGATGTCATAGGAAAGTTAAATGGTGAGTTGTTTGAAAAAGGTTATTGGAGTCCCTCCATCGTTCCCGACGTTTTTAATAGCAAAGAACCAGTTTCTCTAAGGCAACAGACATATATCGGAGCTGAATTATTGACGAGGGCCATCCCAATCCTAAATGAGGCCGGGGAAATAGAGTATGTCGTTACGACAGCAACCGAACTTAAAAGCTTTAATAGGTTAATTATGAAAAGGGAGCAACAAGAAGAGTCAGTTACAAACAACAGTCCTGCGAATACAGTTATTACAAACAGTGAAAAAGTCAAAAGTATATTAAAGTTTTGCAAAAAAATTGCCCCAACTGACTCTACAATTCTAATTCATGGCGAATCAGGGACGGGTAAAGGGGTGGTAGCCCACCACTTGCACAGTATAAGTAAAAGAAAGGATGGTCCTTTTTTGACTGTCAATTGTGCTGCAATTCCTGCTGATTTATTAGAATCGGAACTGTTCGGCTATACTAACGGAGCATTTACCGGAGCAATTAAAGGCGGTAAAACTGGTTTGCTTGAAGCAGCACATAATGGGACCATTTTTTTAGATGAAATTGGGGAGTTGGCATTACCTTTACAAGCAAAAGTACTACAAGTAATTCAAGATAAACAATTTATTCCAATTGGAAGTAATGAAAGCAAGACCGTTGATATCCGCATTATTACCGCCACCAATCAAGATTTACTAAAAATGGTTGAAAATAAAACCTTCAGGGAGGATTTATATTATCGACTAAACGTTATTGATATCCACATGCCACCTCTATCAGACCGTAAGGAGGACATTGTTCCACTTACTTATAATTTTTTAAATGGCTTCAATAATAAATATAATATGAATAAGCTAATCTCCGAAGAATGTCTAAATATGCTTTACTACTACTCATGGCCCGGTAATGTACGGCAACTTGAAAACCTAATCGAACGATTGGTTATCACTAGCGATTCCCTTATTGAAGTGGATGATCTACCAGATGTCATTAGGGAAAGTGTGGAAAATACCGCTGAGCTTATTCATCCACATTCATTGAACGATGCCTTAAACGAAGTCACAAGGACATTGGTAAGAAAGTCTTACCAAAAAAACAACTCCTCAAGAGCAGTCGCAAAAGATCTCAACATCAGCCAATCAAAAGCATCAAGATTAATTCGTGAGTTTTGTTAAAATTCAATACTTATCCTTGATTGGATTAAAGAGGTTATATTTCACTAAACCATTCGGTCGGCCATTTAAAAGACTTACCTTTGCCCTAAATGAGTCGTTTCAACCGCACACACAACCCCCGTCCTTCCGGAATATGCTACTATAACAACTCAGTAATGGTGGTGCTTATTAATGGAATTAACAATGAGTCCACCTATCGATGATTGGTAATTTCATTCACAATCATCGATAGGAAAACATAAATTCAAGCACATAGTTCGCTTACTGGATATTTCAAGGTTGTGGCAATGAACCACAGCGGTTCGCGGAGGGGAACTACTGTCGACGGGCAATCAGTTCGACAGGTTTATTGCTGGCACACTTGCCTCCAATTAGTGAACAAGAAAATTAGATTTGAAGTTGTTATAAATACAATACTAAAACTCCGCCAACTATATTTGTTGGCGGAGTTTCTAGGGCTATTTTTTTTGATCATCATTCTTTGCTCTGTTATAACTTCGTCCGCACATCCCATAACTCCGGAAAGAACTGATGATCAAGGACAGACTTCAAATAATTCACACCTGACGAACCGCCCGTCCCCATTTTAAAGCCGATAATCCGTTCAACAGTTTTCATATGACGGAAGCGCCACTGCTGATGACTGTCTTCGATATCGACAAGCTTCTCCGCCAGCTGATATAAATTCCAGTGATCATCGACGTTGCGGTATACTTCTAGCCACGCATCCGCCACTGTCGTATCCCCTTTGTATGTAACTGAGAAATCGCGTTCGAGTAGTTCTGGGTTTATCGCGAAGCCGGCACGTGACAGCGCACGTATTGCCACATCGTAAATCCCCGGTGAACGGAATGCGGCCTCTAAATCACTTGCGAGCTCGGGATCTTTCTCGTAAATCTTCAAAATATGCGGTTGCTTATAACCAAGCGCGAACTCAATAAGCCTGTTTTGGTAGGATTGAAAGCCAGATGCACGACCTAAACTGTCCCGGAACTCCATATATTCAGCAGGCGTCAATGTCGACAGCACATCCCACGCCTGGATAATTTGCGTCTGTGTTTTTGACACGCGTGCCAGCATTTTGAATGCTTCCGGCAATTCATCTTTTTCGATTAAGTCGATGGCTGTATTGAGCTCATGCAAAATGAGTTTCATCCATAACTCACTCACTTGATGAATGACGATGAACAGCATCTCATCATGATGTCCAGACAAACGTTGCTGGCTCGACAGCAATTTATCGAGATTCAAATACTCGCTATATGTCATATTATCTTTAAAATCCGTGTGAATTCCTTTTTCAGTCATGATTGATATGCCCCCCCTGCCATTGATCGCAATACGGCACGAACTGGGCTACCATCGCCGTCTTTTAGCGGAAGCGGTAATGCAATCAGTTCATAATCGCCCGGTTCCACTGCGCTGAGGACGATGTTTTCTAAAATCATCACGCCGTTTTCATTGAGGGAATGATGGGTACTGACTGTTTTGCTTGTTTCAGGGTCAACAGATGGCGCGTCAATACCGATGAGCCGAACCCCTCTCTCTTTCAATAAAGGACCGATATCCTCACGCAAATACGTAAAATTTTCCGGAAATACATTCGGATCAGGACGGCTCCCAGTTTTCAATAAAATCCGTTCTGCTCCACCGAAATCAAGGTCCTCTAGATCAGCCCTTCCAATACTCTCTTTTCCTGAAACATCGAGTACACGCGCCCGTCCGATGTATAAATCAATTGGTAAATCGAGCACTTTTAATCCGTTATCATCGAAGTGAAACGGTGCGTCGATATGCGTCCCCATATGCGTACTTGTCGTTAACTTACCAATATTGACTGAACCTGTTTCTGCTTTAGAGTAGGCAACTTCATATGAAAATGGTGTGTCACCAGGCCATTCGGCAATATTATTTTGCAGCGGTTGTGAAATATCAATCCATTTCCCAGTCATGCGACGACACCTCTTTTATTCTCAAATTTTTCATAGCGTTTTTCATCCATAATCCGTTTTAGTTTCTGCACAGTATGCCAGACGTCTTCGAAGGAATTGTATAACGCAACCGGCGCAAGTCGAACACCATTTGGCGCACGGAAGTCCGGGATGACGCCATCTTCTTTCAACGCTTTACAAATACGTGCAGCCTCGACATGTTCAAGCAAGATATGGCCCCCACGTGATTCGTCTACTGGGTTGCCAATTGTGAAGTCGTGGTCAGACAGTTCCTGTTGAATTAACGCCAGCATATAGTCCGTCAGCTGAAGTGACTTTTCACGGACTTTTTTAATGCCTACTTCTTCAAACAATTCCAGCGCACCAATGACCGGCGCTAAACTGAGTACGTGAGGCGTCCCAATTTGATAGGCAGCGACGTCCAGTTCCGGATCCATTGTATGATCCATATCGAATTGCGATTCCTTTTTCGAACCGAACCACCCTGCCAAACCTGGCGTTGTGCCGAAATGCTTGTCATGGACGAACAGTCCTGCGACGGACCCTGGCCCCCCGTTCAAATGCTTATATGTACACCAGAAAGCGAAATCCGCGCCCCAATCATGCAAGGCGTGTTCAACTGCACCAATCGAATGACATAAATCAAAGCCAATCGGGATACTTTTTTCATTCGCAGCTTTCGAAAGTTTCTCCATATCGAGGATTTGCCCACTCCTGTATAAAACAGCTGGCAAAACGATGAGTGCGATGTCTTCTGTCATCGCTTCGATGATATCGTCTTCATTTAAAAATCGACCATCCCTGCTTTTCACCTGGACAAGATGTTCATCTGGATTAAAACCTTTCAGTGCTAACTGGCTTTTTAGCGCATAAATGTCCGAAGGGAAATTGAGTTCATCGGCGAGAATCTTTGTTTTAGTCCCTGATGGGTTGTAGAATGTTGCGGCAAGCTGATGCAAGTTCGTCGTTGTCGAGCCCGTTGCAATGACCTCACTTTTTGTTCCCCCAACAAGTGGCGCCATCTTTTCTCCGACCGACTCAGATAGGTAAAACCACGGATTATCACCTTCTGTCCAGCCGTCGATGCCCAGTGTTTTCCATGAATCGAGTAAATTATGCAGCGTCCGCTCCGCTCGTTTTGACAGTAATCCGAGTGAATTACCATCCATATAGATGGTGTTTTCGAGTAGATAAAACTCGTCTTTATATTTTGCGAGATTGTCTTTCTCGTCGAGTTTTCTTGCGTAATCGATACCAAACATGTTCGGTTCCCCCTTGTGTGAACTTTCCGTCTTTGGTAAAAGTGTAACATATTTGGGTTGTGCTCGTAACGAGGTTTATTGCTGGGGTAAGGGTGGGGTTATGATTGGTTTGGGGTGGGATATGATCGGGATGGCGGGGATATGCTTGGGGGCCAGCGGATATGATCAAGTTGACGGTTTTATGCTTGGGTGCAGGCAAGATATGATCGGGTCAATGGTTTTATGCTCGGGTGTCGGCTAGATATGATCGGGGCGGCGCGGATATGATCGGGTCAACGGGTATATGCTCGGGGGCCGGCGAGATATGATCGGGTCAACGGTTTTATGCTCGGTTGCCCGCGAGATATGATCGGGTCAACGGTTTTATGCTCGATTGCCGGCGGGATATGATCGGGTCCCCGGCTTTATGCTCGGGTGCAGGCGAGATATGACCGGTTCAACGATTTTATGCTCGATTGCCAGCGGGATATGATCGGTTCGACGAATTTATGCTCGGTATACATACTTCACCCCCACCACACCAACCCCAAACGACAAAAAACCGACATCACTGTCGGCTTACCGTCTTCTTATATACTCAATTCACTTAAACCAGCCCTTCTCCTTAAACCGAGATATTGCTTCAATCCGGTTTCCAACGCCGAGCTTATCTAAAATTGTGGAGATGTAATTTCGCACTGTACCAGGCGTCAAATACAACTCGCCAGCGATTTCTTTCGTGGTCTTCCCTTCAGCAATAAGTCCGAGCACTTGGCTTTCACGCTCCGTCAGCGGATTTACCGTCTCATCCCCGTCCCCGTAGGCAATGTCAACGAGTTCTGGCGCGTAAATCCGTCTGCCGTCCATTATCGTTCGGATTGAACTGACAAGCTCTTCAATCGGACTGTCTTTCAATAAATAACCACGTACGCCTGCTTTCCTCGCACGTTCGAAGTAACCTGTTCTGGCAAATGTCGTCAGGATAATGATCTTACAAGGTTCATCATGCAGCGCTTCTGCTGCGTCAAGCCCAGTCATAACCGGCATTTCAATGTCCATGATGCAGACATCCGGCTGATGTTCTTTCACCAGCGCAACCGCTTCTTCCCCGTTTTTTGCTTTTCCGACGACTTCCATATCATCTTCCATATTCAATAATGATCCAAGTGCTCCAAGCATCATCCCTTGGTCTTCCGCTATGACAATACGTATCACATCAATCACTCTCCATAATATGTTGTATGACCGCAGGAACACGAATCGATAATTTCGTTCCTTCGCCACCTTCGACTCGAAGGCTTCCATTAACAAATTCAAGTCGCTCGCGCATGCCAGTCAAGCCATTGCCAGGTGACGTTTCTCCGCCCCTAGTAATGCCGATTCCGTCGTCTATCACATTGATGACAAATTCATTCGGTAGTTGTTCAAACGACACGCAGCAAGTCTTGCCAAAACTATGCTTCACAACGTTTGTCACGGCTTCTTTCAAACACATACTTAGCACGCTTTCAACGATGGCCGGGATGTTGGTGAACGATGGATTCCCCTTAATGGTGTACTCCATTTCAGCTGCCTTCAACATCTGCTTAATGCGAATCACTTCATCTTCCAATTTCGTTGCCCGCATGCCCGCCACTAACTCCCGAACTTCCTTCAGCGCTGTGCTGGCCGTCTGTCTTATATCCTGTAACTCTCTTTCGGCAGCTCTAGGATCACGAGACACTAGCTTGCCAGCTAAATCACTCTTTAAGCCAATCAATGATAGCTTTTGGCCAAGTGTATCATGTAAATCACGAGAAATCCGTTCCCGCTCCTCCACTATAATTAACTCCGAAATCCGTTCGTTGGCATGTTCCAATTGACCTACCAAGTTTTCACGCTTATTTCGGTTGTATAAATTGAATGGCAATAATACGATACCAATCACCGAGATGAGGATGAAATGAACTTGCGGAAGAAATAACTCGAGTTCGATGAAAAAACCTGCGACAATCGCAATGATTGTAATGGCAATATGTAGCCCGTATATAATGAAGAATCCAACTTGATTGCGAATATTGCCTATAAAAAACGCAGTGAATATGGATAAATACACATAGCCGAATAACAGTGTCATAACGACGTTAATCACAATTTCAAAACTGATCCACATATAAACAAGTCCGCTTTTCGATTTGAATGAAAATCGATACGACAGGAAGAATAAGAATAACAATGAAATTCCAATGGAAATTTCAATGGGCGACGATGATCTGAATATGAAAAAGAATGGCAGAAAACAAAATACTGCCCACGCATAAATACTAAGCCAAGGGTTTTTCGGGAAAATACTATACCAACTTTGCATATCTTTGTTTCACCGTCCTGTCTATACTTTCCATTGTACCAAATAGTGAGACGAAAAAAACAGCCATCCTCTGAAGAGATGGCTGTTTTAAGTATTATTCTGCGTCGAAACTTGTGCGTTTCGGTTTCAAATCGATTGAAGAACTTGCTGATTTCAGCATATGCTTCACGTCTTTAAACGCAATAAACCTTTTTTTCTCAGGATCATATAAACGGTAACGGATTGACGACAAACTTTCTTTAATCGTAATCGTTGTTGCTTGGTGAAGAGGTGGTGTCGATTCATGTGCTATTTCCAAGTTGTAATTCGGAACACGTGGTGACAAGTGATGGACATGATGGAAACCGATGTTTCCTGTCGCCCACTGCAACACACGCGGTAACTTGTAGTATGAACTGCCATCAATAGCAGCTTTCACATAATCCCACTCAGATTCCTCTTCAAAATACGAGTCTTCAAATGTATGTTGAATGTAGAATAACCAGATACCTAGTGCTCCTGCAACGAACATGGTTGTTCCTTGTATAAGAACGAATGCCTGCCAGCCGATAAGTAAAATCATACCTGTGTAAAGGGCAACAAGTATTGCGTTCGTCAAATACGTATTGTTACGCTCTTTCTTACGTGCATCTTTACGGTTGAAACGGCTTGAGATAAGTACAAGGAAAAGCGGTCCGAAACCAAACATAACGATTGGGTTACGGTATAAACGGTAAGCAAAACGCTGCCATTTTGATGCTTCAACGTACTCTTCAACCGTCATGACCCAAATGTCACCTGTACCGCGCTTGTCGAGATTCGAACTTGTTGCATGGTGAATCGAGTGTTCACGTTTCCATTTTTCATAGGCAAACAGTGTAAGAACACCAGTAATGGTACCGACAATATCATTTGTTTTTTTGTTTTTAAAGAATGAACCGTGCGTGCAATCATGGAAGATGATGAATGTCCGAATGACAAATCCTGCTGCAATAACACAAAGTCCAAGCGTTAACCAAATTGACACCGACAAACTTTGGTACGCCAAGAACCATAGGACTATAAACGGTATAACAGTATTGATAAGCTGCATTATACTTTTCTTTTTATCTGACTTAGCAAAAGGGGCAACGTCTTTGTGTAGCTGTTTTGTTTTTTCTTTAGACATGTTGTATTATCCTCCTTCAATCTTATGTTCTTTTTCTGATTCGCTATCTTGAATCTAATGATAAAGAACTTTCGGACTTCACAGAAGACATAACTGTCATGATTTTCGATATGACAGGTGTCACTTATTGTGAATTAATTCACAAGTGTATTCACTATTATTTTTCGTCGTCGGAACAAGATGGATTTTCCTTCCCCTCTCATACAAGACTTAAATTGTATCCACACAGTAATCTCCATTGCGTTGTTATGCTATTTTCCAGTCTAAACCGCGCCAAGTTGACAGACTCTTGTAAATAATTCTTCCATTCGGAATTTAATTGTGTTATATTCAGAATTATTACAGTACAAACATAATTCATTCCGGAGAATTACAGTTTGTACAGAATACTTATTGTCCCACTATAAATTATTGAGGAGTTTTAAGTTATGGAAGAAATTCATACCAAGATTAAATCCCTACGGTTACAAAAAGAACTTACATTGAAAGAACTCAGTGAAGTGACTGGGCTATCGCTCAGTTTTCTTTCGCAAATTGAAAGAGGCGCTTCCTCTTTATCTATTACCTCATTAAAAAAATTAGCAGAAGCATTAGATGTATCGATGATTTACTTTTTTGAAGAAGAAAAATCAGAACAAAACTTTCTATTAAGAACAGATGAGCAAAAAGATTTCAAAATGAATGGCGCCGAACAAATTTACAGACGTTTGGCAGGTACGTTTCACGATCGAAAGCTTGAGCCTTTGAAGGTCACACTTCCACCAGGATTAAAAGAAGAACACAGCTATAGCCACGCTGGGGAAGAATTTTACTATGTTTTAAAAGGCGAAGTTGTCTTTCATCTAAATGAGGTGCAGCATCATTTACGAGAAGGAGATACAATTCATTTCCCTTCAGAGTTACTACACACATGGGAAAACCTAACTGATGAAGAAACAATAATATTAACTGTCACAACACCAGTAATCTTTTAACTATAAAAAGGGAGAGTGTAATAAATGAGAGTAGCTACAGATATCGGAGGAACGTTTACAGATCTTGTCTATGTTGATGAAAATGGTCACGTAGGTATCGAAAAAACGAACACGACTCCACCCCATTTTGAAAAGGGTGTATTGGACGTCATAAAGAAAGCACAAGTCGATACCAAGCAACTTTCCATGTTTATTCACGGAACTACCGTGATTATCAATGCACTAACTGAACGCAAAGGAGCTAAAACGGGGCTTATTACAACAAAAGGATTCCGGGATGTGTTGGAAATTGCTAGGGGTAACCGGCCTGACCTATTTAATATCCGCTACCAAAAGCCAACTCCATTCGTTGAAAGGTATTTGCGACTTGAAGTAGACGAGCGCTTGAACTATAAAGGTGAAGTTCTCTCGCCCCTAAATCGTAAGGATATTGAGACATGCATCCAACACTTTAAAAAAGAAGGTGTTGAAGCCATCGCTGTCTCTTACTTACATTCCTATGTAAACCCGTCACACGAACAGAGTACAGTCGAAATCATTAAAGAGCTCTGGCCAGAAGTACATGTAACTGCATCGAGTGATATAACAAAAGAATGGCGTGAGTATGAAAGAACAAATACAGCTGTCTTAAACGCTTATGTTCAACCAATTGCAACAAAGTATATCGACAAATTGGATAATCAACTGCGTGAGTCTATCGAAATCGATCAAAGTTACATCATGCAATCAAATGGTGGAACGACTAAATTCGAAAACGCAAAAGCAGCTCCTATCAATATGGTTGAGTCCGGACCTGTAGCTGGAATCTTCGGTGCAGCTGTTCTAGGCGAACTGATTGGCGAGAAGAATATCATCGCATTTGATATCGGAGGGACGACTGCAAAATGTTCCCTAATTGAAAACGGTGAAGTAAAAGTATCCACAGATTATTATATTGAAAAAGATAATCGCAATGCCGGTTATCCGATTAAAGCGCCAGTGGTCGATATTGTAGAAATTGGAAATGGCGGAGGTTCCATTGCGTGGATCGATAATGCGGGCTCATTAAAAGTAGGACCACAATCTGCTGGGGCTAGTCCGGGTCCTGTCGCTTACGGCTTAGGCGGAACAGAACCGACAACAACAGATGCAAACCTACTGACCGGCCGTCTGTCCCCTAAAAACTTTGATTATGATGTCAACATGAACAACATTAAAGAGGCAATTCAAACTAAAATTGGCAATCCTTTTGAAATATCAGCCGAGGAGGCGGCACTTGGAATAATCCGCATTGCCAACTCAAACATGCTTAATGCACTGAAGCTAATTTCTATTCGTAAAGGACATAATCCGCAAGATTTCACATTACTTGCGTTTGGCGGCGGCGGTTCCATGCACGCTCCAGCACTCGCAATCGAACTTGGCGTAAAAAAGGTTGTTGTTCCAATCGCTTCACCAGTATTTTCAGCTTGGGGAATGTTGATGACAGACTTAAGACATGATTATATCCAAACATATATCAAGCGTTTAAATGAACTTTCCCTTACGGAAATGGACACTAAATGGGAAGAAATTGAAAGGAATGCGCTAGATCATTATAAAGACGAGGGGATGGCAGCAAAAAATATTGAGTTCCACCGTTTTGCAGATATGCGCTATCTAGGACAAGAGCACACAGTAAAAGTTCCTGTTCCGAACGGAAAATGGTCTGAAACTGATAAACAAACAATCATTGAAGAATTCCATACACTCCACGAAAAGAATTACACATTTAAACTTGAAGATTCACCTACTGAAATCGTAAATGTTCACGTAACTGCTTACGGAAAGGTGCCTAAGCCGACAATTGGTAAAATCACACGAACCGGAACGGTTGCAGATTCTAAAAAAGAAGACCGCGATATTTACTATGAACACAAAGGCTGGATAAACACACCTGTTTATGACCGCGAAAAACTTCCTTCAAATGAAGTGATTCACGGACCAGCAGTTGTAGAGGAAAAAGCCGCAGTCACTGTTATCTATGAAAACCAGCAATTGTATCTAGACGAATACGGAAATATCATTATCGAAATGGAGGGGAAATAATATGACAACTTCTGTGAAAGTGGATCCGTTTACACTGGAAATTGTTAAAGACTCACTGTTGGCGGTTGGCGACGAAATGTTCATCGCACTTGCCCGCACATCAATGAGTCCAATCATTTATGAAGTACTTGATTACGCAAGTGGTTTAACTGACGCAAAAGGAAATCTTCTTACACAAGGAAACGGTGTTACCGGCTTTATCGGAATGCTAAGTTTCATGGTAAAAGAAACACTTCGCAAGTATCCCGGAGGTAAGATAAAACAGGGCGACGTGTTCATTATTAACGACCCGTATAACGGGGGGGGCTCTCATCTTTCAGATGTCGGACTTGTCATGCCGATTTTCCATGGAGGGGAACTTGTGGCATTTTCTGCGAACAAAGCTCACTGGACCGAAGTCGGCGGAAAAGATCCGGGCTCATTTACAAATGATGCAGTAGACATATTTCAAGAAGGACTTCAATTCCCTTGTATCAAACTCTATGACGAAGGCCTTATAAACGAAGGCATCGTTGAAATTATCCGCTCTAACGTCCGCTTCCCCGACCTCTCATTGGGAGATATGTGGGCGCAAGTCGCTGCATTACGCACCGGTGATCGCCGTTTGAATGAGCTTTGCGACAAACATAGTAGACAAACAATCTTAGCGGCAATTAACTACTTATTGGATCACGGGGAAATCATTTCACGCCAAGAAATCAAAAAGCTTCCAAAAGGCGTTTTCGAAGCTGAAGATTATATCGACACAGACGGCTTGGGCAATGGACCATTCAAGATTAAGGTAAAAGTAACGATTACAGATGATGATTTCATTTGCGATTTCCGTGGAAGCCACCCGCAAGTTCCAGGTCCTATGAACTGTTCTTATACAGGTCTTGTGTCAGCAGTACGGGTCATTTTCCTGGCAATGACAAACCCTGAACAAGACGTGAACGACGGCGTATTCCGCCCTCTTCAAGTCATCGTTGATCCGAAATCGATTATGTCTGCTGAACGTCCAGTTCCTGTTTCCAATTACTTTGAAACACTATTAGGCAGTCTCGACCTAGTGTGGCAAGCTCTTGCACCACATTTGCCAAACCGCCTCGCGGCAGGACAACATTTGTCTGTTTGTGCAGTGACATTGTCCGGTAATCACCAAGATACAGACGAACCTTTCCTTATCGTAGAACCTTCAGTTGGGGGCTGGGGTGGAGCAGATGGCCAAGATGGAGCTTCCGGTCAATTCTGTATCGCCGATGGTGAAACCTACAACGTTCCTGTAGAAGTAGCCGAAACCCGTTATGGCGTTATGCTTGATGAATATAGTTTACGTCAAGACGGTAATGGTGCGGGTGCCGGTCAATATACCGGTGGAAAAGGGGTTGTCCGCTCGTACCGGGCATTATCTGATAACCAGGCTGTAACGGTTACCTTCGGCAGAAATAAATTTTACCCATGGGGAATGAACAAAGGTCGCCAGGGCTCCCCAAATGAATTTTATGTCTGCAAAGCAAGCGGTGAAGTAGATGGACCTTATGGGGTTTACCCGCGATATAAGCTTCAAACGAACGACGTTGTGCGCTTAATGACCGGAACGGGCGGCGGATGTGGCGATCCCCTTAGTAGACCGGCAGAACAAGTCGCAAAAGACGTCAAGAATGGTTATTTCACTATTGAAGAATCGAAAGAATATTTCAAAGTAGACGTAGATTCGAAGTCGTTCGACTATATAGAACTGCCAGGAAGAACTTCATAATTTAGGAGGAAGTAACATGAAAATTGAACAACCCAAAATAACGGATGAAATTGTACAATCACTTTTTAAAGATAAATTTGAAGGTACTGAAGTGAACTTTGGTTTCGTTTCTATTCCAGCAGGTGAACGCCTTCCAATAGAAGGAACAACTTTCCATGAGGAGCACGAGTATTCTTTTATCGTTAAAGGGGCTTTATCTGGTGTAAGCGGTGGAAAACCATACACAATCAATGCAGGAGAGGCCTCATATATTCCAGCAGGTGAAGCACATTGGTGCACCAACGAAGGCGATGAGGCTTGTGAATTAGTATTTGCCTTGGTAAAAGTTTAATTTTGCAATAGCATCGCAGAATAGGAAGGCCTTATTTCTTCCTATTCTATTTTTTATAACTAAAATAAGGATGTGAAGAAGATGAGTCAAAAGAAAGTGCAGGATAATAAGGGGAAAGAACACACTGGGGGATTCATGGATCAGGATCAGGCACTATTGCCAATTCCTGAATCAGAACGCCAACATTGGATGACGCCTACTATGATTTTTGGTGGGCTTGAATTTACAATTCCGGTCTTAATGGTTGGTGCCGCATTGACAGCAAGCTTCGGATTATCAAAAATTCTTTGGTTACTCATCATTGCATTATTTGGTTTCCAATGGATTGGGAATACCCTAGCAGGATATATCGGCGCTAAAACAGGCCGTTCATCCTCCGTTATCGCCCGTTCAAGTTTCGGTGCACTTCAAGCAAAATTGATTGTAGGTTTAACAATCTTCATTGTTTCACTTGGATGGTGGGCCTTACAGACAGCAGTAGCCGGTAACGCAATTTCAGCAATGTTCGGCATTGATTACAAAAACGATTGGATGGGCTGGGCAATCGTAACCGTTATTTGTGGCCTACTCTTTGCATTGCCATCCATTATTGGTTACAACTCAATGAAATGGACAGATTATATCGCTGTCCCCGCTGGTTTGATCTTAATCGCTGGCGGTATCTATTTATCCTTTAAAAATATAGGCTGGGATACCATTACTTCTTGGCATCCTGAACCTACTATGACCGTATTTGCGGCACTCAGTTTAATTATTGGCGTTAACGTTTCGCAATGGCTTATCGCGTCGGACTATACTCGTTATGCCAAACCGACGTTAAAAGACAATCTAATTATTCCAAGTGGAATCGTACTCGTTGGTTTACCCCTCTTTATGGTCGGTGCAATCATGGCTGTGGGAGTCGGAGATGCTGACATCGTTAACGTTATGATGGGACTCGGTTTCCCAATTTGGGGCTTTTTGATTCTTTGGTTTGCGACTTGGACTTCTCAACTAGTCAATAACTACAGCATGGGGCTCGCACTTGCAAATATATTTAATGTGAACTCCGGAAAAGGTCGGGCTTTACTGACTTTCCTTGGAACAATCCTGGCAATCGTTGTTGCATTGATGGGAATACTTGATCATTTTATGGATTTCCTTTATTTTACTGCTTTGCTTTACCCGGCAATCGGGGGCGTCGTAATGGGGGACTTCTTTTTTATCCGCAAACATCAGTGGAAAGATAATACTGGTTGGAACTGGATGGCAACAATCGCAATGGCTGTGGGAATTGTAGTCGGTTACGTGACACAATATCTATACCCAATTGGTCTGCCGGCAGTTCAATCTTTAATTGTATCCATCGTCGTCTATGTAATTGCCATGAAAATGAAAAAGAATATGGCTCCTGATCAGTTTACAGTTTAGGAGAATATCATTAACGGTAAATCCTTATAAAAAGACTGAACCAGCTCTGCATAGTTCAGTCTTTTTACACATTCCTTCATTTAACTACCATCTTCAGCAGTCACACGATTACGTCCCGTCCGTTTTGAATCGAACAATAAGTCATCTGCATATGTATGGCCCTTTTCGATGCTTGTATGATCTGTAAAACGCTTGTAGAAAAGGCCGAACGAAGCAGTATATGAGATATGTTGTGGCTCGCCTTTGAACTCAGCTTTTACAAAACTTCTTTCCACTTCCAGACGCAAACTTTCGACAAGTTCCTTTACCCCGTCATAGTTACGATTGCGTATAAAGAGCGTGAATTCTTCACCACCCGTCCGGAACAGGCAATCATCTTTTGCTAGATGATTCTGCAGCAGCTTTGCAAAATGGATGATTACAGTATCACCGACCGCGTGGTTAAACGTATCATTCACCTTTTTGAACTGATCGATATCACATACGACTACCCCGAATGGTGCATCGTACAATTTAGGCTGTCCCATTTGTTTATCCATAAACGCCCGATTTCTAGCCCCTGTCAGGAAATCTGTGTATGCCATTTCTTCAAATTGGTTGCGCTCCAATTTGTCTTGCATATTTTGCGACTTCAATACAAACGAACGACTGACAATGTAATTCAGCATGAACAGTGCAATGAGTGATTCCCATCGTCCTTCTATCAGAAAAACGAATAGCAAGGCATTTGTAAAACCCGTTTTCCAGAGATCAAGTATACTCCGATCCTTTAGGAACGCCCATGCAGCTTGACGGGTTTGAATACTTTTTTCCAAGTACAGCAAAGTTAATAACGTCAAATCCGATATATACATCGTTATGCCATTGAGTAAAAGGATGAGCAACCAGAAGCCAAATGGGAACGGGGTAAAATAAGGGATGAATGCGTAAAACAAATAATACCCTGCCACATTCGACAACGTGAACGCCCCGATATTGTACAGTGTATCAATGACTGAATCTGAGCGTTTTTCATTCTTTATTTTCCTTAGCAGATAGACAGACGTCCTGTATACGACCTGATAGAGAAATACACCATATGGACCAGCAAAAAGAACGAATGCCAAGCCATAACTGATGCCATATTCAATATTAAGTTTCCCTGTTTTCGTCCAGGTTTGTAAATGATTATACAATATCGAAAATAACCAAAATAAGAAAAGGCCGAAGTAGAAATGCTGCGCTTCAATCTCCACTTTTTCCGCGGTGAGAGACAAAGCAGCTGCAGCTAGAAAAAGGGATAGGTTGAAAATAGCATTCGGTTTCACGCCCCATCTCTTTTCCTTCACCGTCATTTCAACATACCACCATCTACTTCTAGGACGGTCCCGTTTATAAAATCAGATTCATCGGAAGCTAAAAACAGATAAGCATTCGCTACGTCTTCTGGCGTACCAAGTCGAGTATACGGCGTCATCATCTTAATTTGCCCTAAGATCTTTTCTGGAATCGTATCAATCATATCTGTTTCGATGAAACCGGGAGCGACAGCGTTTACATTGATGCCCTGTCGACCAAATTCCTTCGCCCACGTTCTTGTCATACCAATGACGCCCGCTTTTGCTGCGGCATAATTCGTTTGACCGATGTTACCACCCGTTCCCGCAATCGAAGACGTATTAATGATTTTCCCTTTCCCTTGGCTAAGCATTGTCGGAAGGAACGCTTGCGTACAATTAAAAACACCCGTCAAATTCACGTCAATCACTCGCTTAAAATCATCCACTTCAAGCTTCAGCATCATCGCATCTTTTGTAATACCAGCATTGTTAATGAGGATATCCACTTTGCCAAACTGTTCAATCACTTTTGTGGCCATCTCTTTGACATTTTCACTATCGGACACATCCGCCTGGAAGAAAGCGGCCTCGATTCCCAATTCATGCAGTTGTTGCGCTTTCGCCTCTCCAGCCTTTTTATCAAAATCAACGATAGCAATCTGTGCTCCATTTTTCCCAAAAAGCTTGGCAGCGACTGCACCAATTCCATTTGCTCCACCTGTTATGACCACGGTTTTATATTGTAAACGCATGTAAAGAACCTACTTTCGCTTATGATTTAATAGACTATTTTAATAACTCTTATATTACCATATTTATTAGCACGCCATAAGGAAATTTCCAAGAACATAAGCGCAAGCGTTTGTTCAACCCTATCTAATAGTAAGGATGCAGCTCAATCTCTCCTGGAAAGCCTCATACAGGACGAGATTGTATAATTTCCTAGACAATAAAAAACAGATACCCCTCGAATGGAGTACCTGTTCCACATTATTAACTTCCGTAGTTTTCCACTGCTTTTTTAATGTGGGGGCCGCTAATCGAGTAATGAGTCGCCTGCCAGACTGCTGCACCGTCTTTCAATAAAAACAGTTGCGGCGATTGGTGTTCAACGTGCAGATTACTTTCGATTTCATTGGAAACGGGCCGACTTTCCTGTACTTTAAGAAAATATTTCGGTACCTCCTCTGCGGATGACTCAAATGCATTGTAGGCTGCTGCACTAACTGGACATGTCGTACTATGTTTTAAAACGAACAAAGGATTCTCTTTCGATTGTTCCAATACGTCATACCACTCATTAACAGTGCGTAATTCTTTCATGATCATCAGCTCCTTCTATTTAATATGTTTTCCCGTTAGAGTTAGTCGTAAACACTTGCTCATCTACGGATGTTAACCAAGAGAGCAGTTCAAGCATTCTGTTTAACTCTTTTTCCGCTACATTGTTCATACATGAAATTTGAAGCCAATTTCTTTCGCGTAAATAAGCGCTCTCGTAATGAACATTGAAACCATTCAAAAACAGGTTATCCCCCAGCTGCATTGCGGATAAACCTTTTGGTAAAGCAATCGTAACAATTGCATCTGCAGCATATTTCTCCGACGCTAAAATTGTCAAACCTGCTTGTTCAACGGCGTTCCTGACTTTACGCGCACGGTTTGAAATAGCCGCAAAGACTTCTGCCGGTTGCTCAAATGTCAGTAAAGCCATGTCGAGCGCAGATACCAAGTTGGATGACTGGGTATACGGAATCCCTCGTGCTGCTGCATAAGTACCTAAGTCCAAATAGCGCGGCAAGTTATCATTTGCGGGGATTTCTTCATTATGAAATACGAAAGATAGACCTGTATAACTTAATAGCCCTTTGCCACTGACACCTGTTGCATAAGCAACTCCAGTGAGATCAACTGCTGTTGTCCCAATCGCACTCACACAATCCACAGCGAGTGTAATGCCGAATTGTGAACAGAACGATTTGAATAAATTCAAATCGTTCAGCACACCTGTCGACGTTTCGCAATGGACAACCCATAACCAACTGTAGCGACCCGAGCATAATGCAGCTTCAATTTCATCGGCATCGAAAGGGGTCCCCCACTCGATTTCCATTGTGTCAAACCCCATTCCAAAACGCTGGGCATGATCAGTGAGTCTAAAGCCAAATTCCCCGTTCACAAGTATAAGACCTTTACCACTGTGCATACTTAACTGAGCCGCAACAACGTCATTCGCAAGCGTACCTGTCCCTTGAAGGAGTTGGACGTACTTTGCACCAGTCAGCGCGGTCAGCTTGTCCTTCACGCGTTGCAAAACACTTTCAAATTCAGATGAGCGATGTGAGAATGGTTCTGTCATCATGGCCTTTCTTACGTCTTCAGAAATTGTTGCAGGACCTGGTAGGAAATTGACGAGTGGTTTTGAAATCCTTCCCGCAATGCCCGCTTTAAATGTTTCTTGCGTCAAATACATCGGCTGGAAGGCGGCTTCCGCTGTCCCCGTCAATTGTGCAAATGGTAAAAACCCTAGTTGTCCATATAATTTCTGTTCTCGAACCGTTCCCGAGATGAGCGCAGCATCATAGCCCGCTTTAAGGCAATATTGGACTAACGCCTGGGTAAGGCCAAGAAATGCCCTGCCATTCCGATAGTCCTGTTCAATCGCAAGAAGCCTGATTTCTACAGGGTTTTTGGATTGAAACGGTAAGTGATGTTCAACTGGACCAATTTTTCCATCGAGCGAGAATGGACGTTCACTTCGTATCGCGATCATTCCGACGACCCGATTATCTTTCTTGCAAATTATATATGTATTTTCATCATGAAATTTGTCGACAAGCTTTCTTGATTCGTTTTGGTCATGCTGCGGAATCTCCTCGGCAAACGTACGGTAATTCAACTCATGAATCTGTTCGAATTCCAAAGCCGTTTCTGCAATTTTATAAATAAAACTCATTCTATCAACCCTTTTCTGGCATAAGTTTCTGCTTCAAGTCAGCTCGATGTGTAAATAAAAGAAGTAGCGATAATAAGCAGGCTGCTATGAATACAGGAATTCCATATGAAAATGCTAGTACTAAAATCGGCATCAATAGGACCGCAGTTAGTCCGGCTAATGTGAAGCTTTTTAGGAACGGATAGAATACGAAGAATAAGCCCACAAACACAGCAAACAGTAGTGGATTGAATGCAAGCATACCGCCTATGAAAGTGGATACTCCCATCCCGCCACGAAACTTCAAGAATAGTGGATACACATGTCCCAAAGTCACAGCGAATAGCGCACAAAGTTCTACGACCACTCCGAATCCAAGCCACTTGGCAACGAAAATAGCCAGTGCCCCCTTCAATGCGTCTCCGATGAATGTCGCAACGAATGCTTTTTTGCCAAGCACCCTCCCGGCATTACGCGCTCCAGGATTTCCGCTTCCTTCTATTCGTATATTCTTCTTAAAAAAGAAATTACTAATAATCGAGCCTGTCAGCACATTTCCCAATATGTACGAGCCAACTACTAAAAGTATGAGTGTCATAATCGATCCTTTATGGTAAATGATAGGTTCTTTCTAGTGTAGCATCTTTCTTGAACTTTTATAAAAACTTTTCAACTTGTCCGTCATGATTATTCTTTGTCGTTTTCACTTAGAAGTAGTATACAATTATAGTTAATTGAAAGGAGTGCATTCAGTGCGTGAACTATCATTTCGTCTTCTAGTAGCATTTGTTCTTTGCATCTTCTTCGGTATAGCTTTTGGATATATCGCTGCCGCTGTCGGGAATGAATCGATTGTACATTTCGATACTGCTGTTATTGGATTTGTCCAAGGACTGGAAGCACCATGGCTGACATCTATTATGAAAGTATTTACGTGGATTGGTTCAGGTTACGTCGTTGCTCCAATTGCCTTGATCGGATTTATTGTCTTATACTTTGTACTGCGCTACCGTCATCAGGCGTTTCTACTGATTGCTGTGATTGCCGGAACCGTCTTATTAAACGGCGCGCTCAAAATTTATTTCAAGCGAGAACGACCGGAAATCCATCGCATTATGGACGCAAATGGCTTTAGCTTTCCGAGTGGTCATTCGATGATGGCATTCGCTCTTTACGCAATTATTGCGTATATCGCTTGGCGTAATGTAAAAACAACAACGAGCCGTGTTGTTCTTGTTCTATTCACTGCCGTTATGATCATCATGATCGGCACAAGTCGTATTTACCTTGGTGTCCACTATCCAAGCGATATTGTTGGAGGATACGCAGTAAGTGCACTTTGGGTAACGATTGCCATTTCAGCGTACGCGTATTTTCAGAACAAACTTAAGAAGACCGTTTCACGTCGATGAATGACGTGAAGCTGTCTATTTAAGCTGCACGACTAGTCAGTTGAAGAGACTGGCCTTTTTTAATTCATTTCCTGGGAAATCCCCATAAGGTAGTACTATGCTCCAAAACCACCTACCCCAACTATGACAATTAGCAATACATAGCCTATAATAATTAGCGAAATAATTCCCATTCCAATATATTTTAAAGAACCAATTTCTTTTGATTTAATTGCTTTAATACCTACTATATAACTCGCTATCCAAGTAGCTATCCCCACAAAGAAGTAAGTTCCTATAACTCCATTTCCGCTAAATGTGCTCATATAAAACAACATCAGCCCTAAAATACTTAAAATGGCTGACAGTGCACCATATTTCCCCTTCACGTTTTTCAACGGCTCTCACTCCATTCCACAAAACACGTATTAAACTCCGATTAGGAAAGCTTTACTACAATCTATCCAAAATACCTGGTTGTTTCTTCCTCTGAAAGTATTTTTGGCGTAAGCCCTCCAAGTTCAATGTACTCTGTGCGCCCATTTATTTTTATAATGAAAACATTACTGGTTTTCGTAGGCGATATCGAGTCGACCCAGATGTTTTTAGTCGAATAATAATCTTTTATTTCCTGCGCGATAGATAAAGGGATTGACGCGTTAGCAACAGTGAGCGAGTTATCTTCCTTAGGCTGTAACGCCTGCGCTTTCGGGTCATTCTGGTCATGAATCTTTTGCAATAAATCAATGACCTCACCGAAACCGATGATTAGAATCCCGTAAATAGAATATGTGAAAATGGGATACAGAAAACTACCTATCCCGATTCCATTCGAAAATACCCCACCGAACGTCATGATAAATATAAATCCCTGAATAATTCCCCATGCAATCACAGCCAGCCCGACAACTTTTAACGCGAACCCAATACCTGTGCGCTTTGCGAATAATTCGCCCATACAAGTCAATCCCTTCCATTTCCGAACTCTTCTATGTAACTATACGTACGTTAATGGAATTAGTTTCATTCGGATTTTGGTACAATGAAAATAACGCGAGGAGGCTGTTGTTTATGAATTTATTCACAGAACGTGTCATCAGAATCATCCAAGGTATACCTGCTGGCCATGTCATGACGTACGGCCAAGTTGCAGCTGCAGCTGGGAGTCCACGCGGTGCTAGACAAGTCGTGCGGGTATTGCATTCAATGAGTAAAAAATATGAGTTACCTTGGCATCGGATCATCAATGTGCAAGGCGGTATTTCAGCTCCCGCCAATGCGGAAAGCAAAGGGTATGACCAACGGGGATTACTCGAGATGGAAGGAATTAAATTTAATGAGGATGGAAAGGTAGATTTAACTGTATATCGCTGGTTTCCTCTTGACGGCGAGGAAGGTTAAAGAGGGATTGGTACATTCTCAGCATCTCTTTTTGTAAATCTGTAATCGATATGATAGGATGTGTTAGGGAACTTTCGTTTATCTACATTAAAGTTCTATGGAACTAACTTATACTGTTTCCATAGGGGGTATTAACGTTTTACAGCTTACCCGTGTTATGAAATTATGAATAGATAGGGAATGAAAAATATGCTAAAAGACTTTAAAGAATTCGCACTCAGAGGAAACGTATTCGACCTCGCCATTGCGGTTGTAATTGGTGCTGCATTCGGTAAAATTGTATCCTCACTCGTTGAAAATATTATCACTCCGCTTATAGGAGTAATTTCTGGTGGTATTGACTTTTCAGGTATGCATCAGAAAATCGGAGAAGCAGATGTTACATACGGCGTTTTCCTCCAATCGATTTTCGATTTTCTCATCGTCGCATTTGTAATTTTTATGGTAATTCGTCTGATGGCGAAGTTTAAACGTAAGGAAGAACCTCTAGTTGAAGAAGCAGTACCTGAAGTGGACCCTAAAGAAGCGCTACTCATAGAAATCCGCGACTTGCTGAAAGAAGGAAAAACACTTTAAGATTTATTTTGAAAAAGGACAACCCCGACGGTGGGATTGTCCTTTTTTTGATTATAGTGAGAGATAGTGTTCTACGATTCCAATTATCAAAAGCCAAAAAATCTTCCTCCAAACAACAGATTGTCAGGCATTTGATCGGTTTGAGGTTATTTATGATCGGTTGGCAGATGGATATGCTCGGTTTGGGCCAGATATGATTGTTTGGCTAAATATATGATTGGTCTAGCAATAGATATGATCGGCGGGAGCTGGATATGATCGGTTTGAGTCAGATATGATCGAGTTGCTAAATTTATGATTGGTCTAGCAATGGATATGATCGATTGGCTAAATATATGATTAGTCTAGCAATAGATATGATCGGTTAGAGCCAGATATGATTGATTGGCTAAATATATGATTGGTCTAGCAATGGATATGCTCGGCGGGAGCAGGATATGATCGTTTTGATAAATTTATGATTGGTCTAGCAATGGATATGATCGGTTGGAGTCAGATATAATCGGTTTGATAAATTTATGATTGGTCTAGCAATAAATATGATCGGTTGGAGTCAGATATGATCGGTTTGATAAATTTATAATTGGTCTAGCAATAGATATGATCGGTTGGAGTCAGATATGATCGGTTTGATAAATTTATGATTGGTCTAGCAATGGATATGATCGGCGGGAGCAGGATATGATCGATTGGCTAAATATATGATTGGTCTAGCAATGGATATGATCGGTTGGAGTCAGATATGATCGATTGGTTAAATACATGATTGGTTTAGCATGGATATAATCGGTAGGCGACGCTTATGCTCGGTCAAGGTAGATAATATAATCACTCACCAAGCAGGAACAGATTTAGTCCAATAACCAATCCGCCACAATTGGCAACACCAGGCCCTAGATAACATTGCCTGTCAATCTCAGTGGTGGTATAATGGAAACAGGATTTATTGTCTAAAAGGAGTGATAGTCAATGTGGTTCATATACATCATGTTCGCACTGTTTGCATTCGTACTCGTTGGTAATATCGCAGGTCTAATTCGTACATTCAGCAGTCATAAATAAGTACATGAAAAAAGCCCTCCATTATCGGAGGGCTTTTTTTGCATGTTACGCGGTTATATCGCGTTTGATGAATGTTGTATAACTGATAACGAGGAAAATCACGATATAAACTGCAAGAACGGCGAGTGAAAACGACATCGTAATGCCTTCTACAATCCGAAAGTCCGTTTCATAGATTGTCAAATCCATATGCGTAAAGACAATGTATTTCACGACTTCATATTTTGCCAGCAGCATAACCAATGTCGAGCCCATAAAGTAGATGAATAATGACAGCCCGATTGCAAGTGAGCTGGAACGGAAGACGCTACCAATCATGAATGCAAACGTTGCTGTCACAAAAACATTTCCGAATGACAGGAGCAATATATAGAGCCCTTTCCCCCAAACAGATACTTCAACAACTTCTTTACCATTCCAAACAAGTTCTTGCCCTTGGCCGGATTGGAAGAAGAGATATGCGCCAAGTATAGATACAATGAACCCGATGAGCATAAGTAGAATACCGAACAAGATGACTGTCACATACTTCGACGTTAATATTTTCCATCTCTTTACAGGACGGGATAATAACATCTTAATCGTTCCTTGCGTAAATTCAGAAGCGACAATCCCCGCAGCAACAATAACCGTCAGTAAAACAGCGATGGAGCCGATACCACTTGAATTCATAATCATACTTTCCCGACTATTGCCGTTCAGCGGTTCTATTGAATTCGCAAGGCGGTATTCAAGAACTTTCTCTTTGTCTTCTAGACGTTCCCGTTCGCTGTCCACAAGTGTTGTGGTTCCGAGCTGCTCTTTTGTAATGGTCAATTCGCCTTGCACAGATGTTTTCCAATCTGGTTCATCGTAATTAGACATCGTGTCGATCCATTTCGTCAGACCTAACATTCCTAAAATCGCAACAACGAGTAGACCGGTCATAATCCAAGTTGCTTTTTTACTCCATAGTTTCATCCATTCATTTTGTATGAGCTTCAGCAATCTGGCCACCTCCAGTCATTTCTAGGAATTGATCTTCGAGCGTCTTGCGGTGTGGCTGAACTGCAAACAATTGCATCTCATGTGCCGCAATCTGCTGGATGAGCCCTGGAATTTGTGTTTTCTCTGCATTGATGATAAATCCTTCTTTGTGCGCTTCCACATTGAACCCTTCAGCTTTTAGCATACTTTCCGCTGTTTCCACTGGGAATGCTTCAATATAATAATGCGATTCCTGTTCCTCTGTCATATCACGAATATCAATTAGTTTGCCATTCTGAATGACCGCAATCCGGTCACACATAAGTTCAATTTCCGACAGCATATGGCTCGAAACAAAAACAGAAACACCTTCTTCTTCCGCAATCATTTTGAGATACGTCCGGAACTCGCGAATTCCCGCAGGATCCAGTCCGTTCGTCGGCTCATCGAGGATCAGAAACTTCGGACGGTGCAAAAGTGCCTGCGCAAGCCCCAGTCGTTGCCTCATCCCAAGTGAATACGTCGAGACCTTTTCATGGATACGGTTCTGCATGCCCACTTGGTTAATAACTTCTTCGATTCGTGCCTTCGTAACGCCATCGTGCATACGTGCAAAATGCAATAAGTTTTTATAGCCGGACATGAACTTATACATTTCCGGGTTTTCAACGATAACGCCGACTTTGGAAAGCCCCTCTTCAAAATCATCAGCAAGTAATTTTCCGTCGATGATGATATCCCCGCCCGTCGGCTCCATCAGTCCAACCATCATACGAATTGTCGTCGTTTTCCCCGCCCCGTTTGGACCGAGGAATCCTGTAATTTGTCCCGGATACAGTGACAAACTCAAGTTGTCGATAATTTTTTTCTTGCCAATCGTTTTCGATAAATTCTTCAATTCGACTATCGGTTTCATTTCCATGTCAACTTCCCTCCCTAAACAGTGACACCATCCACGAGGTGGCATCTTTCCCGTACGTATCGCGGATTACGTCAACCGCTTCGTGCGCGATTATTCGTCCCCCTCTTAGTACTACGATTTCATCGAGCAATGGTTCCACTTCTTTTAATTCATGCGTCGACAAAAGGACGGTTTGTCGCTCCGGATCAGTAAAACGGATAAGCCCTTTCGCGATATCATCACGCACCATCGGATCCAGGCCGGAGAACGGTTCATCTAGCAAATAGTAATCAGCTTCACGCCCAAGAGTCACTGCAATTTTGACACGTCCACGGTTCCCTTTTGACAAATTTTTTATTTTCGAATCCAGAGATAAATTCAAAAACTGCGCAATTTCTTTAGCTTTCGCCGTATTAAAATCAACGAACTGAGATTCATAAAACTCAATAAGCTGACCTACCGTAAAATACGGATAGAATAGATCCGCGTCTGGCATATAAGCAATATTGCTTGCCACTTTGCGCGTAATGCGACTTCCGCTGAACGTTGCCCTTCCCGAATCCGGCGTCACTAACCCAGAAATCAGTTTCAACAGCGTCGTTTTTCCACTACCATTCTCTCCGACAAGGCCGATGATTTTTCCTTGCGGCAAGGAAAGCGTAAGGTCTTCAAGCGCTTTCCTCCGGCCGTACTTTTTCGTTATATTCTTCAGTTCAATCATCTTTTCCACCCCGTTCTTGTAGGTGCTGCAGCATTTCAGTCGTCGTAAAACCCAGTGCTTCAACACTTTGAATGAATGACGTCACAAGCTGTTCCTTCATTTCATTACGAAGCATAGCGATCTTCAATTCATCTTCCGTCACAAAAGATCCCTGGCCCCTCTTCGTTTCGGTGATTTCCATCTGCTCCAGCTCCTTATAGACGCGTTGCATCGTATTGGCATTCACACCGGCTTCAACAGCATAATCACGAACGGATGGCAATTTCTCCCCAGGATTCAGCGTTCCACGAATAATATCGCCCGTAATCAGGTCGATGAGCTGCTGATAAATTGGTTTGTCTGGAAGAAAATCTATGCCCATCATTACAACCTCACTTTCTTTTCAAACAACATTGCTCCAGCAACGAAATAGAGAGCCGTCAACAAACCGTAGAGGATAAGACTGCCGATTGTTAAAATCGATCCGCTCGGGACAATATAATTGTTAAACATTAAGAAATCTACCGTTTTAATCGGGCCGTGCATTGGCCCCATTTCCATTACTAGTTGGAGTGTTTCCGTAAACCAGACATATCCCCATCCAATGATCCATATGTTGACCAAGGCAATAATCACGATGATTGAGAACAAGCCAATACGGGAACGAAACACTTGGTATATCGACCAGAAGAAAAAAACGATTGCCATTACATAAATAGCGTTCAACAAAATGACAACACCCACACTAAGATATAAAAACAGATCATCTACAAGAGGAACCGCCCCATCGCGTGCGTAATTGGAGATAGCTGCAATCGTCCCGCACAACAAAAGCGAACAGCCGACAGTTAGGACAATCAGTGAGAACTTTGCGTAAACAAGCTGCCGTATTGATGCTGGGGAATGAAGCCAAATGTCTAGACGCCCCATTTCCTTTCCAAGGCTATCGAAAAATAACGATACCGCCATAATCAAGTGGAGCATGAAACAAAGGGCAATCATCGGTTGAATTGAAGCGTAAAAGTCTTCCGGCAACCCATAAGCTATGCGATTTACTCCCAAGTATTGAATCACACTAGTGATTAATACAAAGATAACAAGTCTCCATTTCATTTGCGCCCATTCTTTTCGCAATAATCCTTTCCATTTTTTCATATAGTCTACAACCTCACTTTCTTCTCAAAAAGGACAGCTGCAATGATGAACATTATGAACGTGAAGAAAATATCGAATACAATTTCACCCGTGTAAAAAAAAGTTTCAGCATGCTCGAGGTAAATAAAATCCACATTAATTTTCGGATTTTTGATTTTCATTAAATCAATAGGGCCTATTAGAATTAGTTTCTCATATAGTTCGGAGAGGACAAATAAACTATATAGCCGAGAAGCAACAAGGAATATAATAATCGTAGCAACAATTGAAAATCCCTTTAAATATGGCTTCATAAGTCGGTCTATGACCCAGAAGAAAAACCCGATACTCATGAATATTATCGATACTGCAAAAATCATGACTATAAAAATACTTCCAAAGAAAAACAAATCATCAAATGTAGCCATTGTCGAGCTGAATAATACGTGTTGAACCGCAAGAACTAGTGTTGGAATTAACAATCCCACAGCACCAATAAGGGATGCAAAAAATGCTTTCGCTCCAACCAATTTAAAAATGGACGCCGTCGAATGAAACCACACATCCGGACGTTTTATTTCCCTTTCCAGCATTATAAACAATGCAATAACCGGTGCTAATACACTTGCACCCGCCCAAATAAAACAGATAACAAGCACCACTTCAAAAACATGTACTTCAAGACCAAAAATGTTGGCTATTAAATGTGGAACAAACGACATTACAATAATCCCAAGCAATGCACTAACGAGTAACGGCCACTTCAACGTCACCCATTCTTTTTTCAACAATCCATTCCACTGCTTCATCAGCGTTCCCCCTCTACATGTCGGTGTATTAGTTAAATAGTACACTATATGCAAGGATGTTGTAAAGGGATTTGTTGGGATAAATTCACCCATTAAAAAAACACCTCTTCCTTTCAAGCGGATGAGGTGTTTTAGTTAAAGAAAACTATTGACGATAAGCTGGACGATCAACGCTATCGTAATAATGCGCAATAATATTTTAACGTGATCCGGATTCAACCTTTCAGCAAGTCGCACACCGATTTGCGCGCCCGATAAGGAACCAGCCATGAGTACAAAGGCAATTGGCCAAATAATCTTGCCCATGGCGATATAGCTGATGGCTGCACCAAACCCACTCGAAAACGTTGCAAGACGACCAAAGCCAATTGCCCGAATGTACGCAATTCGTAAGTGACCGAACAAATACAGAAGTAGAGTGCCTTGCCCCGGTCCAAACATCCCATCGTATATTCCAATTCCGAGTAATCCCGGAATCGCTACTTTCGTCGGCCTTAAGCTTTCTTCCCCTGAGAAGTCTACTTTGGAAAGGAATGATGTAAGAAAAGCAATGATAAGAAGAATAACCGCTATAATGTACATTGTACTTTCCGTCAAGCGTGTTGCTATAAAACCACCTGTAAATCCACCGAAAAGTGATATAGGTATAATCCAAAATGATTCTTTAAATGTAACCTGCTTTTTCAGTAGGACTGTTATAAAAGTAGAAAACGAACTAACTGTTGTTGAAATCTTCCCAGCCCCAAGGACAGAGTGAATTGGGATACCCATGAGCAACATAGCCGGGACCGTAATCAGGCCACCCCCACCTGCAAGCGTTCCAAGTGTCATCGCAGCCATTCCAATGAAAAATATAAGTATGTAATCCATTCCCCACACTTCCTTCATTTATAGTATACGATTATTTAACCAATTGGGAAAATCAATCGCTTTCATTCAAGCTGATAAGTATTCCTTATGTACTAGTCTCGGAAAATGGTATTAGTGAAACAGCTGAATGGAGATTATACTGAAGGTATTACGTTCAGAGGAGTGTTGAGCAATGAGCAAGTTTCTAACAGGAATTGATCATATCCAAATTGCAGCGCCGCCCGAGTCTGAAGATAAAGCACGGAAGTTTTACGGGGAATTGCTCGGTATGGAGGAGATTCCAAAACCAGAAAACTTGAAGGGGCGCGGGGGTTGCTGGTTCCTTTGTGGCTCACAAGAAGTGCATATCGGTATTCAGCAGGATTTCATGCCTGCGAAAAAAGCGCATCCCGGTTTTACAGTGAATGCACTGGAGCAATTGAAATTACGGTTGGAAGAAGCTAATTATCCGTTTAGTGAAGAACTTCCAATCGAAGGGCGATCACGCTTTTTTACACATGATCCTTTTGGCAACCGAATTGAGTTTTTGGAATTTGAATGAAGCAATACGGAAGTTGCTCAAAATTCGTTTCATAGCGCAGCAGGATGCATAAGCTGCGTCCTGCTGTTTCAAGAATGAGGTGGTTTTCACTTATAGTTTTAGCGGTTGCCATGACAGTTTGTTGGATTGTCCTTACAGTTTCTTCGATTGCCATGACAGTTTGACGCGTTGTCCTCACAGTTTGCGCTTGCCATGACTGTTCCATGGATTGTCCTCACAGTTTGACACGTTGCCCTCACAGTTAGCGGTTGCCATGACTGTTCCACGGGTTGCCCTTACAGTTTCTTCGGTTGCCATGACAATCGTCCTAATTACCTTTGCAATCCATTACGCTTCAATAATTTCTCGCTCCTGTACATCTAGCCTCTCTAATTCATGCAACAATTCATCACGCTTTCTCGCAAGTCGGTCTTGAACCTTGCGCACATCTTGAAGCACATCGTTCAGCTTACTTTTCGCGTCTGTAATGCGGGAATGAATCATCCAATCTGAAAAAATATTATCGAAAAACAGATCTGTAAATGTAAAGATGTCACTTTTGTTCACCGTGAATGATTCAGTCGCGGCATTTTGGACATCCATCAGTTCCGTCTCAAAATGGCGGAGGGTACGTTGCGCGCGATGGACAAGATCATCGGAGCTATTAATTTCGGAGTATTTAAGAGCCGATACTAGCAAGCCACCGCCAAGGAATGTATCCCATACCGACAATCCTTCTGCCGCCCCAAGCTTCTCCAGCGCCGCATCGAGTGCCCGATTTGCCTTGTTACCTGCATCGCAGGCTTCGTCAATTTCACGCAGCATTGAACGCAGTCGTACTCTATCATCTGCTATTTTTTGTAACGTCCCATTCGCAATTGTGTCATTGAATCGAATCCAAGTCTCTTTCTCCTTCAGAAAATCCGCCCACTCTTCCTCGATATAGTCGAAGTCTGGATTTTTAATCTCTTCACGTAATCGGACCGCTTCCGCTTCCAAGTCCGTCACTACTTTTTCTGCTTCATTATAATGGAGCTCCGCATCCGCTGCTTCTGAAATCTCCTTCTCCATTTTTTCATCCCACTTGCCTGTCCACTCACTTATCTTATTCATAAAAGAAAACTTGCCAAGCTTCACTACATCCTGTTGTTCTTTTGTCAGTTTTTCATGCAAGTTATCACGTTGTATAATTGCGTCTTTAAGTTTTACCTCCGTGCCCTCAAGACGCCTTTTCACTCGGTTGCGCTCAGTACGTATCATCGTCAATCCCATTTGTCGTTCTTGTATTTCCTGTCTCATTGACTCCACCCCTTTCTCTGTTATACGAAAATAAGTGGATGAAGTTTCATTTACACATTATATTTTACCCACATGTGGATAACAATCAATGAATTTTCATGGGAATTAACTTATCCACAGCTATTTATTGATATCAATCAAGGTTTATCCACCCTTAAAGGTATATGCTAGAAGTGGAGGTGTTTCCATCATGAATAAACTGCTGTTAATTGCAATCGTTCTTATACTCCCCCTCTCCGCCTGCGGAAAAGAACCCGCAGTTTCTACACTGCCCGATCCCGTGCCTGACCAGGAAATGTTTTCATCAGAAGAAGGTTTATCACTTGTATTGGACGAAGATTCATTCGTTGGTTCGCCATCCATCATTAAGACGCTTGTACGAAATAACAGCTCATCCGATTACCAGTTGGGCGAATTTTATCATATTGAAGTAAATAAAGATGGCCAGTGGTATATTATTACGTATTCAGATGCCGTATTCTTAAAGAACCCGTCCTTCAAAGACTTTGGAAACGTGTTGTCAGCCGGCAATAAAGCACGGCAGACCTTTTCGGTCGACGCGCTCGGCGTGACACTGATTCCAGGTGAATACCGTCTTGTGAAAACATTTATTTCAATAGGCGAGCCCATGCACGAATTATCCGTTGCTGTGCCATTTACAGTGGAATAAGGAATAAACCGGAACAAAGCATATGAGCCTTGTTCCGGTTTATCAGTTTAACCCCAAACTTCCTTTGCCACGTCCACAATGAATTTCAACTTTTCCCATTGCTGCTCTTCTGTTAGCTTATTGCCGTGATGCGTTGAAGCGAATCCGCATTGCGGACTTAAGCATAGTTGTTCAAGTGGCACGTATTGTGTGGCTTCTTGAATACGCGCAATGACCGCATCCTTGTCTTCCACTTCTCCATTTTTCGAAGTAACAACACCAAGGACAACCTTCGCTCCGCCATTTGGCACATGATCCAACGGTTTAAAGTCTCCTGAACGCTCATCATCATATTCAAGGAAGAAGCCATCCACTTTTTCTTTTGCAAGAAGTGTGGGTGCAATCAGTGCGTAGCTTCCCTCAAACGCCCACGTCGATTGGTAATTTCCGCGACATAGGTGTGTTGTTACGAAAAGATCTTCAGGTTTATCTTCCAAAACGCCATTAATGACGCGTAGTGCCAAGTCGATTAGTTGTTCTCTTGAATAGGCTCCGTCGTTAAACGGGATATTCGGTGCAGAAAGCCCCGCGATATAGACATCATCCAACTGCAAGTAGCGTACACCAGCTTCGTAAAATGCTTTCAAAGCATCCTTGTATGCTTGAATAACATCGTTGGCAAATTCTTCAATGTCAGGATAAATCGTTTCATCACGAATTCCGATATTAAAGAGCTGATTCGGACTTGGAATCGTTTGTTTCGCAACGGCACGGCCGCCTACGATTTCATTAAACTCAACAAAGTCTTGAATGAATGGATGATTAGGGTCAAACGAAATCTTGCCTGTGTTTCGAACGTTATATCGTTCTGTTTCAATACCATCAAATACGTAGCCAGTCTCTGGCACATATCCTTCAATTCCGTTCAAATGCTCCAAGAAGTCTAAATGCCACCACGTACGTCTAAATTCACCGTCTGTTACAAGTTCCAAACCAACTTCAATTTGCTTATCAACAACCCGTTTAATTTCCTTTGTTTCTACTTCTCGTAATTGTTGTGCAGTAACTACGCCTTCTTTGAAGTCTTTGCGCGCTTTATGCAAATTATCTGGTCGTAGTAAACTTCCAACGTGATCCGCTCTGAATGGTGCTTGTGTTAGTGTTGTCGATTGATTTGTCATGGTATATTCCTTCTTTCTGTTTTAGGAGTAAATTACGGTTTTATTAGGTCAGGAGTGCAAATGAGCAAATCCTCTTTTTTTCTTATGGCTATTACGCGAATGAGCGGATTCTCTTGTTTTCTTACGATAGGAACGCAAATGAGCGGGCCCTTTTTCTTTTCTTACGGCAGGATCGCGAATGAGCGTACCGGGAATCCTGATGCTTTTTCCGGCTTCGGAACGATGTTAAAAATGACCGCGCCTTTTGAGGGCACTTTATCTAGGTTTGTTAATAGCTCAATTTGGTAGGTATCTTGTTCAAGAACATAATATTCGCCTAAAAGAGCTTGGTTCTTTTGAAAATCAATGGCTGAATCCGTATCGAAAGTTTCATGACCGACAGCCTTTACTTTTCTTTCATCAAATAAAAACTTCAAAGCAGCAAGGCCCCAACCCGGTATACGGTTATTCCCATCGGCATCTTTATTGCAAAATGCCTCATTATCCGGCCAGCGTTTGCCCCAATCTGTGCGTAATGCCACAAATGTACCTGCCTCAATTTGCCCGTGCTGAGCTTCAAACTTCAGAATATCTTCAACAGTTAATGTAAAATCATGGTTTGCATCAGATTCTTTCGATTTATCGATGACCACCAGCGGTAATACCAATTCTTTCAAACCCAATTCATCCAAGTATCTTGTATCACGAACGAAGTGAATTGGTGCATCAATATGTGTGCCGTACTGTCCCGCAAATTTAAAGCTCTGTGCGAAAAATCCATCATCGTGATCAAATAATGTTGTAAACTCTGCTGCATCAAATGCTGAAAAACGGGGTGAGTCAGGCCCGAAAGTATGTGTTAAATCGACCCATTCTTTCTTTTTTAATAAAGCAATTGCATTGATTAATTCATTTGACACAATAAGTCTCCCTTCATTTTTTGAAGGTAACTTTAGTCTCCAGAAGTAACAAAAGCGAAGGGCGCCCGCTTAGATGCGTCAGGCATAAGATGAAGATGCGTAGCGGCGTTCTTTGCCGCAGAGCAGCTTTAACTTATGACCCAAGCATCTGGCGCCCGGAGCCTAGACGAAACAAAAAACCACTTCTAAATTCCAAGAAGAGGTTTTGGCGAATTCGCTATTTGCTCTTCTCATCTCCAAGCAGTAAGCATTACACTTACGCTTCTGGAATTAGCACAGTACTTTAAAAGTCTGTTGCTGAGGTATCATCGGGCCAGTCCCTACACCTCTCTGGATAAGAAAGTTACGTATTTAGTTGTTAATGAGTACAATACAGTCTTCCGAATAGATTGTCAATACACAAAACATGAATTATTTAGATTATACTCGTTTTTACAATGAAACATTTTATGTGAAAAGTAGAAATGGCATTGAAATGATACGCGACACAATGTAAAAAAACCCATAACTTGCCGTGGGCTTTTTCCATAACAAATTATTTAATGTTTCATCTCACTCCGCAATTTCCGATGTTCACGGCGTGCGGGGCCTGTTTCAAATAGACTCTTTTCAGCCTCTGTTTCCGGATAAATGCCCGGCACAGGAGTAGGCTTGTTATTTTCATCCATGGCAACCATCGTTAGGAAGGATTCGGTTGTTAGTTTTGTTTCGCCTGTAAGCAGGTTCATTGAATGGACCGATACAAATACTTCCATCGATGTACGGCCAGTTGACGTGACAATTGCCTCAAGTTCAAGTACATCTCCTACACGCGCCGACGATACAAAATCGACTGAATCGATTGAAGCAGTTACAACCGCTGTTTTTGAATGTTTCATTGCCGTGATATCAGCGATTTCATCTATATACGCGAGAACTTTTCCGCCGAAAATTGTCTGCAGATGATTGGTATCTGGCGGCAATACTAGCTTCGTCTGGATTGTTCGTGATTGGCCCATTGGTCTTTTTTCTTGCATACGACAAACTCCTTTGTAGTAGAACATATTCAATTTGTGATAAAAGGAAACTTTTCCATCAATCATTCCGTATATATAGTATACACATACTGGGGGAAGATTAATGCTGAAATTTATTGATAAATACTATGAAAAAATCACCTGGTCGATTATATTACTTGGACTTATTTTATTGTTTGTAGCAAATGACTATCTATCACTCGTTTTATTTTTATATCTACTTATAAGAGCTTTAAAATCTAGGGATTCCATCCGTAAGACACTTCGGACAACGCCTCTAAGTACTATGGTTATTTATGCGATAGGTATGATTGTACTTCTTATAGCGCTGGTTTTCATCATGCTTTATTCAGGGGATTTCATAAAGGAGTATAACATTCCAGTTTTCTTGCAATACATTTACATTGCTGTTGTCCTAGTCGGTTCGATGTTTCTCTATACCTGGTTGATGGATTTTTTAATAAAAAAATGGAATAAAAAAAGGGTATCGAAGTGATGTAAAACTTCAAACCCAAAGAGGACACCCCTCATTGGAGTGTCCTCTTAAACTATTTCTGCCAACAACGCGTATACACGCTTCATCTCTTCCTGCATGGTCCACTGATCAACTGCAAGCCATCTGCAATGGATTGCATTTCCTTCAAGCCTTGTCATACCAGCTTTTAAACCTTCTTCGACCCGCAATGTTTCTTGTATTGCGCGGACGTCTACATCTGCGGCTTTCGGCGATACGAGCCAGATTGAACCGATATACATTGCAGTTTCCAGTACACCGATATCACCAAGTGCCGTTTCTTTTGGTGAGAAATGCAGAGAGTCAAAAGCAATTAATTCATCCTCGACAAAAATTTTGAAATTCGTATGGAATGATTGATAATCAAATATCTCGCCACGCTTTTCACGTCCTGGGGCAACGATTTCACCCCATAATATGGTTGCATCGCGTGCGATTCGAAGTGTCGTGTCACCTCGGAATTTTGCATCTACAAACGGAATAATTACTTCTGGCATCCATTCAAGGCGTGCCCCTTCTCCGAGTTCGATGTTAATGGTCTGTACACAAGTGTCTCCGGTATACGATGGATAGATCTTTAAAGCGGACTGCTGAACCAACCTTACGCTACTATCTGGAGCAAGCTTCACTGTAATGTCATTTCGATCCCCGGCGACCATGCCTCCAGAGGACTCCATTATGTAGACAGTCGCTGTCGGGTTTTTACCTTCGTACAGTTCACGACTCGCCTTCAATGGAGGCTGTTGGAAAACATGGGGCATCCGTGTGTAGCCTCTTCTTGGCTCAAATTCCAAGTCAAGTTTTCCGTGGTGGATGGCGCGAGACGGCTTAAGCATTTGAACCAGCGGATCCCGCACCTTCTAATAGCATATTGTGCTTGATCCAAGCGACAACTTGGTCAACATTTTTCTGTGTTCTTACATCTGTAAAAATGTATGGACGTCCGTTACGCATTTTTTTTGCGTCGCTATCCATTAGTTCAAGATCAACGCCAACGTATGGAGCAAGATCCGTTTTATTGATCAATAAAAGATCAGAACGCGTCAAAGCAGGTCCGCCTTTTCTCGGAATATCCTGACCTTCTGCAACGTCGATAACATAAATATAGCCGTCAACAAGCTCTGGGCTAAATGTAGCGGACAAGTTGTCTCCGCCGCTTTCCACGAAAATAATATCGAGGTCTTCAAAACGACTTTTCAGTTCATCAATTGCTGCGAAGTTCATAGAAGCATCTTCGCGGATAGCCGTATGTGGGCAACCTCCCGTTTCAACACCTAAAATGCGATCCGCTTCAAGTACACCGCTATTTATTAAAAATTGAGCGTCTTCACGCGTGTAAATATCGTTCGTAATGACCGCTACATTATATTCTTTGTGCATTGCACGTGTAAGTTGGTCGACGAGCGATGTTTTGCCCGATCCAACTGGTCCACCTATGCCAATACGTACTGGTTTCATTTATAAAAACTCCTTTCAATCCATCATGAAATAAATAATCTTGAGAACAAATACTCATGCTTCATAGAAGCAAGTTCAATACCTAACGCGTTATTACTAATATCGGCTTCTGTCAACGTAGCAACTAATTTAGCCGCTTCCGTCACATGTCCAATCAATTCATACGTTACTTGGACGCCAGTTGTTTGACCGAACGGCACAGCACGGACCGCATTTTGGACGAGTCCGTTAAGCGATGCAAACAAATACGTCATGACCGCATGATGCGCACTGACGCCTGTCGTAGCACTGTAAATACCATAAAGAATGGCGTAATGACCTTTAATCTCTTTTGCATCAATACGGGCTTTCCAGTCCGCAAGGAAATCATCTGTTCCGAGTGGAGATACCGTTTTAATAAACTGTCTTCCAAGTTTCACACTTGCCTCACGTGATTCCTTCGCAAGTTTGATTGCCCCGCATAATTGCTCCAAATAGAGAAGTCGCTCGATATCCTGTTCCTGAGCCGCAGCATACGCTTCTTGAATTAAAATTGCATCCCCACGCACCAGGTTTTGAAAAAGAAACGACGTACAATAAGCGACCAAATCCTCTTTCGTCCGGATCACATCTTCCTGAATATACGTCTCCATGCCATACGTCTGCGTAAAGGACCCAATCGGAAACGCGGAATCATGAATTTGAATTAATCGTAAAAGGGCAAGATCAGTGAGAGTGTCCTCGGTATTTGAATGGTTGTTTGAATCGTCTTTCAGTTGTTTCATATGCGACACCCACTTCATCTAGCAATTTATTCAACGTATGATCTGCACGCACGATGACTTCGTTTTCCTCGATTAATGCCGGTGTGTGGCGGTTTCCAAGTTCGAAAGCCGTTTTACCCATTTCCGTCATGTTTTTCGGGCTAATCACGATAACCGGCTCCATTTTTGTGCGAACGGCAATACGACGTGAGTCATCCTCGAATAAGATATCGCCATATTGTAATGGCTGGTGTTCATGATGATGATGATGATCGTCGTGGTCATGATGTTCGTGGTCCTCATGGTGCTCTTGTTGTTCAAGTGACAACGCGACATCTGTACCTTGATCTGTTTCTTTGCGTAGAATGCGTTTACTCAATTCTTCCCAGTCAAGTTCAATCCACTCTGTCTGTTTACCAGCAATTTCTTCTTCCGTTCCAATGTTACCAATGACTTTAGTTATAAGCATTTGGCATCCTCCTTTATCGGCATGTTCAATAGGATGAGGTCGAAGTGGCTGTAAAATATCTTTTCAACCATTTCGAGCTTTCCCTTAATAATAATTAGTAATTAAAACAGGAAGTAACGTTGTGCCATCGGGAGAACGCTTACTGGTTCACACGTAGCAAGTACGCCGTCAATTTTCACTTCATATGTTTCTGGATTGACGTCAATTTCTGGTGTTTCACTGTTATGTTTCATGTCTGCTTTACCAATATTACGGCAGTTTTTAACAGTACCAATCATTTTCTTAAGACCCAGTTTTTCAGGTAGGCCTTCTTCTACTGCAATTTTAGGAAGGAACGTCATTGCCGCGTGTTGTGGTGCTTGACCGTGGAAACCAAACATACGGCGTCCCATCATCGGTTGCGGAGTTGGAATAGACGCGTTTGGATCACCAGTCATTGCGTAAACAGCAATTCCGCCTTTAATAACGACTTCTGCTTTCACGCCGAAAAATGCAGGCTCCCAAAGGACAATATCCGCCAGTTTCCCTTCTTCGAGTGAACCGACTTCATGGCTGATTCCGTGTGCAATCGCTGGGTTAATATTTAGTTTTGAAATATAACGTTTTACACGGAAGTTATCATTGTCTTTTCCTTCGTCTTGCGGAAGTGGACCGCGTTGCATTTTCATTTTGTTTGCTGTTTGGAACGTACGCATTGTAACTTCACCTACACGTCCCATCGCTTGTGAATCGGATGACATAATACTAAGAATACCTAGATCTTGCATAATGTCTTCTGCAGCGATTGTTTCAGGACGAATACGTGAATCTGCGAATGCTACATCTTCAGGTACATCGTGTTTCAAATGGTGACATACCATAAGCATATCTAAATGTTCATCGATTGTATTTGTCGTAAATGGTTTTGTCGGATTCGTCGATGCCGGCAAAATATTTGGGTATGCAGCCAATTTCAGTTGGTCTGGCGCGTGTCCGCCGCCTGCTCCTTCTGTATGGAAAATATGGATGACACGCCCGTCAATTGCCTCAATCGTATTTTCAACAAATCCAGCTTCATTGAGCGTATCGGAGTGTAGCGCGACTTGGATATCGAATTCATCTGCAACTATAAGACTCTGATTAAGAGCATCTGGAGTCGCACCCCAGTCTTCATGAATTTTCATACCGATTGCACCTGCACGGACTTGTTCAATAATTGGTTCCGTTGTAGATGCGCTCCCTTTTCCAAGTAACCCAACGTTGATTGGTAAATCTTCAACTGCTTGTAACATTCTATGAAGATGCCACTCGCCCGCCGTCAAACTCGTCGCTTTCGAACCTGCGGCCGGGCCTGTCCCACCACCGATGAATGTAGTCGTACCTGCGTTAAGTGCAGTTTCGACTTGCTGAGGACTAATGAAGTGAATATGCGTGTCGACAGCACCCGCTGTTGCAATCAATCCTTCACCCGCATACACTTCTGTTCCCACGCCGATGATCATATCCTGATCTACACCATCCATCGAAAGCGGATTTCCTGCTTTTCCGACTCCGATGATACGGCCATCTTTAATACCAATATCTGCTTTCACAATACCTGTATGGTCAATAATCATAACGTTGGTAATGACTGTGTCGAGAACACCTTCAGCGCGAACATTTTTACCATTTTGGCCCATCGATACGCGAAGTGATTTTCCTCCACCGAAAACACCTTCATCACCGTATGATGTATAATCTTTTTCAATTTCAATCCAAAGATCCGTGTCAGCAAGACGCACTTTATCGCCTACTGTCGGTCCGAACATTTTCGCATATTGTTCGTGTGTTACTTTCATTTATCCTCGGCTCCTTTAAATCCTGCTTCTGCTGCTCTATCTAAAATTTCGTCCTTATTATGCGTCGAACCTTCCGTCAAATTATTCAGTCCGAACACGTGACGTTTTCCGCCGAACTCAACTAATTCAACTTCCTTCTCTTCGCCGGGTTCAAAACGCACAGCGGTACCAGATGGGATATTTAAATGCATTCCAACTGCCTGTTCACGGTCAAATTCAAGAAATTTATTTACCTCAATGAAATGGAAATGAGATCCGACTTGTATCGGACGATCGCCAGTGTTTGCAACGCGTACCGCTTTCACGGGGCGTCCGGCATTTATTTCAATCAAGCCTTCAGCTGTTCTAATTTCTCCTGGAATCATTGTTAAAGCCTCCTATTATTGAATTGGACGGTGGACCGTCACGAGTTTTGTACCGTCTGGGAATGTACATTCAATCTGCACATCACTAATCATATCGCCGACGCCTTCCATTACATCCTCAACCGTAAGCACTTGTTTCCCTTCGCTCATCAGTTGAGCAACAGTCTTTCCGTCACGCGCGCCTTCCATAATGTAGTGACAAATTAGTGCGATAGCTTCCGGATAATTCAACTTAACTCCGCGTTCCTTACGCTTAATTGCCAGTTCTCCTGCAACATGCAACAGCAATTTTTCCTGTTCGACCGGTGATAATTTCAATTCAAAGCACCTCTTTTTTTAATTAATAAAAAAACCAAATCTTGTACGATTCAGAAAATTAATTGAATTAATGTTCTCTGTTACTTTTTTAAACTTAATTTGCATGAATATGCCATTTTGGACAACCGTCCAGTGGATTGGGGCCCTTCTAAATCGGGCTTTTGCGGAATGTGTCGAAGAATGTCGATGACTAAACTATTATAATGGTTTATGGCTTTTTTTTCAACTTAATGACTTAAAAAGGCATAGGAAAATGGAATTGTTTTTTTACAATTCTACTGGAAACTTTACTTTTAACTATCACAAATAAATACTTGTGTTTTCAGCTTCATTACTTGGTTGCGCTCTCCTATATGATACCCAAAAGCATTATTGCCCAAACACAAAGAGCCGCCTCAATTTAGCGGCAAATCTCCATGTGATTGAATTGCGTAAACCGCTTTCCTATCTAGTTTCACTCGACGCCAGGTAATATCGTCAGCGTCTTGTTATCAGCATCGAGCTTTGCACCGACACCAAGTGGTATGGCAAAGTTCGGCTGACAATGGCCAATTTTGAATCCTTTGACAACCGGTATTCCAAGATTAGCCGTGTAATCTGCGAATACTTCATCAAGAGTTAGTGTTTCTTTTCGTTTTTTGGGTTCCGCATCCGAGAAGTCGCCTATGACAATTCCCACTGCATCTTTAAGCTTTCCAGCCATACGCAATTGATTGAGAAGACCATCGACTTTGTATGGCTCTTCTCCGACATCTTCTATAAAGAGAAGCTTACCTTTCGTGTCCACTTCAAACTTAGTGCCGATTCCACTGGCGAGCAACGACAGATTCCCACCAACAAGTTCACCTTGTGCGACGCCCGCTGTAATGGTTTCAAGGGGTGAAATCGCTTCCGTGTAATGAAGTTCCATTGGCTCAAATAACTGCTGGAACATTTTCGCAGACAATTCGTGGAACGTATCTTTCCCAACACATGATGCAAGCATCGGGCCATGGAATGTAACGAGGTTGGAATACAGACCCATCGCTGTATGAAGGAATGTGATATCACTGAATCCCCAAAGGACTTTCGGATTCTCTTTCATAAGCTGCAGATCGATTTTATCCGTATAGCGAGCTGAGCCGTATCCTCCGCCCGCACAGATGATTCCTTTAATAGTAGGATCGGCAAACATGTCGTGCAAATCTTGAAGTCGTTCTTCGTCCGTCCCTGCCAGATATCCGTGGACATTCAAGACATGTTCCCCAAACTTCCATTTCAATCCCAGCTGTTCAAGAAACGCGAGTGAGCGCTCTAAGTTTTCCTGATTAGGCGGACTCGACGGTGCAATAATGCCAATTGTGTCCCCTTTTTGGAGACGCTGTGGTCGTATTTTCATATTGCTAACTTCCTTTCATTCATATAATTATTAGTAATATTGGGATTACGAGCCCAATGTTACTACCACTACTTGTACTAACTTTAACATACTATGATACTAGGCTATACCGGTCTCTTCTTATATTGAAATGAAGTGTCCGTAATATGAAAAAGCCGTCACCCAGAGTCATCCAGGTAACAGCTTTTCAATACTTACTTATTCAGATACTCCCCACATCCATGGGTTATAGTTTGGAGTACCTGCTTCAATCGAGTAGTTAACCATACGCTTGTTAGTAGCTGTTAGAGCATAACGGTATACAGTTGGTGCAACCGGTACATCTTCAACCATAAGCTCTTGCCATTGATTATAGATGTCTTTACGGTAATCAAGATCAAATGCTTTTTCAGACGTTCCAGCTTCTAGGAGCTCGTCGTTCTTTTCGCTTGTGTAATGATTGTAGTTGAACGCAGCTGTTCTTCCATATAGGCCTGATGGGTCCGGATCTGATCCAGTTCCCCATGCGCCTTGGAAGATATCAACTTTCGGATCGCTAGCTTTCAACATGTCGTAAAATGCGTTGAACTCATGTAGACGACCGTCTAAAAGTCGAACTTTGATACCTACGTCAGCCCAGTTTTGTATATAGAACTGCGCAATCGGTTCGGCCGTTTCTCCGCCTGACATAGAAGCAAAGTCAAGTATAAATTCTTCACCTTTGTCATTTTCACGGATGCCATCACCATCTACGTCTAGATATCCAGCTTCATCAAGAAGCGCTTTCGCTTTTTCAGGATCATACGCACGGCCTGGATTGCTTGCATCATGGAAGCTTGCGAATACAGGGATGACCAAAGTTGTAGCCGGGAAACGAAGACCATGGTAAAGTTCTTTACCGATTGTGTCGTTATCCATTGCATGCCACATAGCTTGGCGAACAAGTTTGTTGCTCATTTTTTTACTTGGATCCGTTACGTTTTCTTTCTTAACTGTATCCCATTGACCAAGGTTGAAGCCGATATATGTGTATGCAAGGTCTACTTTTGCAAGAAGCTCTACGTTTTCAACCTTTTCCGCAATTTCGTACTGATCGACTGGAACACTTGCAAAGTCGATTTCACCTTTTTTAAGTGCTTCAAGAGCAGTTGCTGAACTTACTACTTTCAATACAACTGTCTTATTAGCAGGTTTCCCTCTCCAATAATCTTCGCTTCTTTCAAAAAGGACAGACTCGCCTGGTACAATTTTAGCAACTTTATAAGGTCCGAAACCGATTGGATTTACACGAATCTTATCAGATGCAACGATTTCTTCCATTGTCAATTCACCTGCTATTACGTCACCCACATGGTGTCTTGGAGTAGGGTATGTCACAATACCTGATAGAAGAGACGGTGTAGCTTCAGTATATGTGATTGAAATTTCTTTATCGCTAATTACATTGATACCGGAAATTTTATCCGTTTCTCCTTTGTTATATGCAGGCATACCTACTACGTTTTCAATCATAAAGTCATAACGTTCACCGACATAATCCGGATGCCCAAGAAGCTCATACGTGTAAAGGAGATCCGATGCTTTTACAGGCTCCCCGTCATGCCAATTCACATTGTCTTTGATTTTTAGTGTGATTGTTTTATTGTCGTCAGAAATTTCATATGTTGCAGCTCCATCATTTGTGATCAAATAATCACCATCAGTAGCTAGAAGATCTTCAACGAAGAACTGCATGACGTCTGCGTCATATGCTCCAGAATAGAACACAGGGCTCAATGTACCTTCGAATGGAGAATCACTAACAAGTCCAAACGTTAGTTCACCGTCTTCTTTTGCTGTTCCCGTGTTTGTAACTTCAAGCGGGAAATCAAGCGCAGCATCCGGATCCACTGGCTCCTCTTTTACTTCTTCCGCTGCTGGTTTACTATCATCTTCTTTTACCGGATCTTTCGTACCCTCGTCTGCCTTGTCTTTGCCTGTACATGCAGCTAGAAATACGCTGAGAACGAGCATTAGACCAACCAGTAACATAAGTTGCTTCTTCATCAATTGTATTACCTCCCCTTTTTTTATGCTAATCTCTGTCTTGCGTCAGACGCACGTTTAACCGCTTGCCCAACATAATTTATACACAGCATCATTACTAGAATCAGTAATGCTGCGGGTAACCATACCCACCACTTATTCTGTACAATATCTGGGTTTCTCGCATAGCTGATCAGCGTCCCGAGAGAAGATGTTCCCGCCGGCAGACCAAATCCAAGGAATGTAAGACCTGTCTCTAGCCCAATATTTCCTGCAAGCGTAAGTGTCATATTTACTATGACGAGAGAACTTAAGTTTGGAAATAATTCAAAGGACATAATTTTCCAACTCGGCGTTCCTAACGTCTTAGAAGCATTGATGTAGTCAAGCTCCCGTTCTGCAAGTGCCCTTGACCGGATTAGTCTTGCTTTACCAAACCAAGCAAATGCACTCACGATTAAGATGAAGCCAAAGATCGTATATTTTGGAACACTAACCACGAAAATAATGATGATCATCAATGACGGAAGAACCATTAAGAAGTCGATGATACGCATAATGATATTATCGACAATTCCACCATAGAATCCGGCAATCAGACCAACTGTTAAACCAAAAACACCAGCAATTAATGTGACGCTTAACCCGATTGTGAAAGAGTTCCGCGTCCCAAGCAACAACTGACCCAATACGTCACGACCGCCGTCATCTGTCCCCAACCAATTGTCTGCGGAGGGCGGTTTCCAGTTATTAAAGAAGTTCACGCGCGTAAGTGCTGTCTGGTCGACGAATAGTGGAGATAAATAGGCGGCCAACAAAATAAGCATAAGTAAGATAAGTGAAGCCAATGCCATTTTGTCGTTTCTTATTTCACGCCAAATCGTTTTCACAAACGATGGATTATTCTTTTTTTCTTTTGCCATCAGTTCTTTCTCATTGAACACGACCACTGTTTTCCCCTCCTCGCTTTTCATTTTTATCAATCAATACGGATACGTGGATCTACAATGCTGAGGATTATATCCGAAAGCATTGTCCCGACAATTGCAGCTGTGCCTGAAATCATGACAAGAGCTGTAACGACCGTAAAGTCACGTCCCATGATTGACTGGATGAAAAGCTGTCCGAGTCCGGGATAACTGAAAATCATTTCAAGGAAAATTGAACCTGCAATAAGACCTGTAATTTCATAACCGAGAAATGCTGCAATCGGCAATAGAGAGTTACGTAAAATATGACGCGTATACACCTTACTTTCCGGAACCCCTTTGGCACGGGCAGTCTTAACAAAGTCTTTTAGCTTGGTATCTATAATGTCATTACGTAAATATTGAATGGTTCCGAACGTCGCAAGTAATGCGCCCGACATAACAGGTAGAATTAAGTGTTTCACTTTACTTACTATATAATCAAAGGATCCTGTCTCAATCCTTATGTCGACACTTCCGCCAATTGGGGTCCAACCAAGGATGAAGCTGAAGAGAAACAACATTAATAGCGAAAAGACGAATAGCGGCGTTGCAAAAGCAAAATAGTTATAGGTGACGATCATCTTATCCGCCCACGAATCCGTCCACCTACCAGCAATGATTCCAAGCGGTATAGCGATTATATAGGTCACTATCAATACCCCGAATGATAACAGTACCGTGTTCCCAACTCTTCCTGCAAGCAGCGCTGTAACTGGTTGCTTATGTGTAAATGACTGACCAAAATCCCCTTGAACTGCATTCCCAATCCAATGTCCATACTGAACATACCAAGAATCATTTAGGCCTAATTTTTCACGCATTTTCTCCATCTGCTCAGGCGTCACATTAGGGTTACTCATGAATGAACTTGTCACCGCATCGCCAGGCATGGCTTTGGCGAGCAAGAAGATTATTAAGCTGAGAAGTATTAGTTGTGGAATCATGATCAATGTTCTTCTTACTATAAATGTCAGCATTTTTCACAATTCCCCTTTACTGCAATGCAACGGAATGTGTATCAGAAACCTTTTTCAGGTCAAACATCCGTCCATCTTTATCGAAATAACTATCATAGTCTGTCCGGTATGCTTCATTGATGGACTGACGGAGATGCGTTTTCTCAAATCGCTTTTCCGGATTCATTTCTGGAATAGCTGCAATAAGCCTCTTCGTGTATAAGTGTTGTGGATTATTATAGACTTCCGCAGCTGTTCCCTCTTCAACAAATCGACCTTTATACATGATGCCGATACGGTCACACATATGCTGGATAATCCCTAAGTCATGAGAAATGAATAAGTATGTCAGATTAAACTCCTTTTGAATCTCCTGCATGAAATTCAAAACTTGTGCTTGAACAGACACGTCTAGTGCTGAAACAGGCTCATCTGCAATAATCAATTTGGGATTCAATGTGAGCGCACGTGCAATTCCAATACGTTGGCGCTGACCACCGGAAAATTGGTGAGGATATTTATAAACTGATTCGGGATTCAAACCCACTCGATCAATAAGTGTCTGTACCCTTTTCAACTCTTCACCAGGCGACATCCGTTCGAAGTTTCGTAGCGGTTCGGAAATAATATTCAATACATTCTTCCGAACATTCAATGATGAATAAGGATCTTGGAAAATCATTTGAATATCTTTTGTATGTTGTCTTCTGTCTGAACCTCTCAGTTTCGCGAGGTCATTGCCTTCAAAAAGAATTTCTCCCTCTGTCGCCTTATTGAGGCCAATAATTGCACGTCCAGTTGTCGTTTTTCCACAACCTGATTCACCAACAAGACCGTATGTCTCGCCGGGCTCCAGTTCGAAGCTAACGCCGTCAACTGCCCTTACTTGGTCGACCACTCGGCGGAGAAAACCTCCCCGAATCGGGTAATGTACTTTTAACTTATTTACTTTAAGTAACGACATAAGTCTCTGCTCCTACTCTCTCCTCAGGGAAGTGGAAGTTTTTGTAACAATTACAACGGACGAAATGGCCTGGTTCTACTTCATGTAATTGCGGATTCACTTCATGGTCCTCTACTGGAATCCATTTAATCCGCGGCGCAAACCTACAACCTGTCCGATCTAGATTTTGGATGGAGGGAACAATTCCTTCAATAACATGAAGTTTTTCCTTCGCTTCCATATTCGCAGGGATTGAATTTAATAACGAACGGGTATAAGGATGTAAAGGGTTTGCAAAAAGTTCACGAACTTCAGCAATTTCCACTATTTCCCCTGCATACATAACTGCTACGCGATCAGCCATTTCTGCTACGACACCAAGATCATGTGTAATCAAAATAATGCCTGATTTAATTTGATTTTGTAGCTCTTTCATAAGATCCATGATTTGTGCTTGAATTGTTACGTCCAAAGCTGTCGTCGGCTCATCCGCTATTAGAAGAACTGGGTCACATGCAAGTGCGATTGCGATAACAACACGTTGCCTCATGCCACCGGACAGTTCATGCGGGTATTGTCTAAAGACGCGTTGTTCGTTTTTGATACCTACACGTCGAAGTAAATTGAGTACACGTTCTTTCTTATCTGCCCTCGAAAGTTTCATGTGGTAATCCATCGGTTCCTCAATCTGTCTACCGACTGTCGCTAGCGGATTGAGTGCAGTCATAGGATCCTGAAAGATCATCCCGATATCTCTACCGCGAACTTTGTTCAATTTAGATACCGGTAGGTTCAATAGATTCTGTTCTTTAAAATTAACTTGTCCTTCAAGTTTCGTAGATTTCAGATTATGAAGTCCCATTATGGAAAGGGCTAGTGCGCTTTTCCCACAACCCGACTCCCCTACGATTGCGACAACCTCATTCTCATGGATTGTTAAGGAAACGTCATCTACCGCAGCGTAGTAGTTGCCCTTGATACTAAAAGATGTGCGGAGATTTTTAATTTCCAATACCGGGTTTCCCAAGAAAACTTCCTCCCTACATTACTTAAACTCCCAAACTATTAATAGTAAATTTTCTGATATTGATTCACTTGCACCAATATACTATACAAATTTATGGATGACAACACTATTTTTTCAGAATACCAAATACATAAAATACTTCATGTGTGACAATTAGGTTACAAATAGGTTACAAACGTTGACCTGAAAGCATTTCCTGTCCCGAAATACTTTTAGCGTTTTAAAAATAAAAATTTGTCATTTTATTTATAAAACGCAAAAAAGATTCCATTTCCGATTTGGAAAGAAATCTTTTTTTGTATTCAACAGGACGTGTTCATCATTTAAAACTTTTTAGGTGTTACCAGTTCTTCGATGAGGTACACGGAGTTGAAATCGAGTTTTGGAGGTCTACTTTTCCCACGATGGAAAAGCCCTTCGAAACTGGATGGGAATTAAGCGAATCACAATCAATTATTTGCTGAATTTGCTGACGTAGACGCAACCATCGCTGCAATCGTCGCAGCCATCACCGCTTGCTGTGCTTGTATAATCAATTCCACAGACGTCGCAAGACTAACACTTTCTGCTTCTGCACTTTCAGTCAATTTATGCATAATGTACCCAATTGCGATAGACAACGCCATTTCCCGATTCCATTTAAAAGGTTTAGATTCCTCCAATGAATGCGTAAGTTCGACAATATTCTGCAGTTCTATATCATCTATTCCAAATACGGTAAGAAATCCAATCATAGGATAATGCACAGGTCGTACTTTCGTATTGCGCTTGAAATGAGTTAGTACTTCCACAGCCCTGGTTATGAGACTTGGATCAAACTTGATCTGTATGTAAGTCATCACTTGTGACAGCCATTGTAGTTCATTTCCCGAACGGAATCCCTCGGTTCGCAATGAGTCATAATACGCACGCATTGACTTGGCGTGCTCCATTGGATCAGCGCCCCTTTTCCCTAACAATACTGCATATGCGTAATCATCGTCTGACGTCAGGAAAAAATGCCGTTTCTTAATCGCATCATATAGTTTTTTAGCTTGACGCGCCTCGTTTTCATAGAGCTCTGTATCGTTCGTCAACAGGAGCGCAGCCAAATATGAATGGATTGTATTACGGAAGCCTATACCTTTTAAGACTTGTTGCTTCGCGAATAAACGATTCACCTCTTTGTCGATATCTGTCCCAGGCTTATCTAGAAATGCAGCCATCATCGGAAGTAGATTGCCGCGTAGCGGAGAAAGCCAGCTGGATTTACTTTTTAGTGCATCCATTACTCGACTCAAACTTTCCGCGTCAAACTCCCTTTCAGATGTGACATAGTACGATGTAATTGTCAGCACGACGTTTTTATCCACCGTCCAACCTGCCAACGACTTCACTTTTTCATATGTCGTTTCAACTTCCTGTCTAATCACATTCGCATCCATTGAACACATCTCCTTTTATATATGTACGCTCGTCCGCAAGAAAGGTTTCATAAAACTTGGCAAAACCTTTACTGCTTGCTATGCTTTTCGAAAATATCTATAGAATTGAGTGATCCACATGACCGAATTTGAAACGATTCTCGATACCCATTCATTCCAATCGAAAGAGACACTAAAAGAGCAGCTTAACTTACTTGGTGTTAAATCGGGTGATCATATCATTGTCCATTCATCCCTTAAATTGATGGGTTGGATTGCAGGTGGTGCACAAGCCGTCGTCGAAGCGCTGATGGAAACAGTGACGTTAAACGGGACAATCATCATGCCCGCGCAGTCTGCCGATAATTCGGAACCATCTTACTGGATGCTTCCCCCTGTCCCAGAAGCGTGGCATGAACCTATACGTCAATCTATTCCCGCTTACGACCCGAACTTAACCCATCTACGTGGAATGGGGAAAATCGCTGACTGCTTCCATCGCCATCCAAAAACAATTCGAAGTTCTCACCCCGCCCATTCGTTCATGGCGTGGGGCCGCCACGCAGATGACTGGATGAGTGGACATCCGCTCGATGATTCATTCGGAACGAGTTCTCCACTCGGAAAAATGTTGAATGTGGATGTGAAGGTCATTATGATTGGAGTCAGTTATGAATCATGCACCGCACTTCATTTAGCTGAATACCTAGCTCCTGAATATACAGTCTCTCCTCAAGGTGCAGCCATCATGCAAGACGCTGAACGAATTTGGGCCACTTTTGATATGGTCGATGTCGATTCGGATATTTTCCCCGAATTGGGTACCGCGTTCGAGGAAATGAACCCCGGCATTGCTATCGACGGCAAGTTAGGACAAGCCCTTTGCAAAGTCGTTCCGATGAAACCGCTTGTTGAGTTTGGGACTGTATGGATAACTGAAAAAAGAATGTCAGAAGTGGTCGTTGACTAAAAATAGAAACTGTACAACCCTATTCTAGCACTATACGACAAAGCAGCATCACTGTATAAGAAACGCCCCTCCTCGTGTGATTTCTCACACAAGGAAGGGCGTTTTTCTTAACTATAAATGTTAAATTAAAGAATCCCATTGAATCTGCTGTGGTACTCAATAATGAGAGAGTTGTAATTCGGGATGTGGATTGTAGAACATTTGGCGCTAGGGTGTTCATTATCGAGAGAAATATGATTTTGAGATGTATATGCCGAGGTTGTAAGGTGATTACTAGTTGATACTATATAAATGAATCCCATTGAACCGCTACAGCGCTAGGGGATGGCTTCAGCTACCCCTGCTAAGGCGCCTTCGCTCAGTATATATACCGGATTCAACATATATAATTATAGTCAAGAAAGACGTACTCCAGCTTGCAGATTTCGTCACAGATAACGAAATGTGCTTTCTCAAATAGACCATCCAGCGAAGACGCGACTTCGTGGTAGCCGGAGCGATAAGACTGAAAGCGGCCTCCTTTCTGGCTTATCGCGGGAGGCATCCACAAAGCGTCGAAGCGGTATTAGCAGGAACTCCAATTCACTCCAAGTATTAGGGCTTTTCAGTGGTCTCCCAAAAGCCCCTTTAAAGCGCATACGCCGTATTCATTTGTTCAACATATATATTTCTTTTTTCGACATTTTTACTAATGCCTCGACTGCTGTTAAGTCATTTCTATGAAAAGCAGCAACAATCGCACTTCCAACAATGACTCCGTCTGCAAGCGCACCAATTGACCGGACTTGTTCAGGTGTTGAAATACCGAACCCTGCTAGTACGGGGACAGGACTTACCGCTTTCAGCTGCTCCAAATGGGCAGCAAGATCATCGCCAAATCCATCCCGCACTCCTGTAATGCCGTTTACCGTTACGGCGTACACAAAGCCTTCAGCTGCCGCTGTTATTTTCTTAATCCGTTCTGGTGGGCTCGTTAGCGAGACTAGTGGAATGAGTGCAATCTCGGATTTTGCAAGAGAATTCTGCAATAGTCCACTTTCTTCGTGTGGCAAGTCAGGCACAATAAGTCCACTGATACCGCTGTTCTGACAATCCTTCGCAAATTGATCAATGCCATAGCTCAAAATCGGATTCAAGTAAGTCATGATTACAAGCGGAACAGTGACTTCATCCTTGAATAAAGTGAGTTCTTTCAATACCTTACGAAGTGTTACCCCTTTAGCAAGTGCTCGTTCTCCCGCTTGTTCAATCACTGGGCCGTCTGCGACCGGATCTGAAAAAGGAATACCCAGTTCGATTGCGGTCACACCTGTTTGTTGGAGAAATAATATGTTTTTCTTAATCGTTTCAAGACCGCCGTCGCCCGCCATTATGTAGGGCACAAATGCTTTATCGCCCCGGGTTACACAATCAGTAATCGCGTTAGTTAAGTCTTGCTTAGTCATTCAAGCCACCTCCTAAAGCATCGCGTACCGTTTGGACATCTTTATCGCCACGTCCTGAAAGGCAAATAACGAGAATTTCTTCCTCCCCCATCGTACCTGCCAGTTCGACTGCATAGTGAACCGCATGTGCACTTTCAAGTGCAGGGATGATTCCTTCCACTTTCGCCAATAACTGCAATCCTTCCAATGCACCCGCATCCGTGACAGACGTGTACGTAACGCGCCCGATATCATGCAAATGGCTATGTTCCGGACCAACTGCGGGGTAATCGAGACCCGCTGAAATGGAATACGCCTCCTGGATAAATCCATCATCGTCTTGCAATACATACATATACGCCCCATGCAGAACGCCTTCTTTGCCATCCGCAATTGCGGCTGCATGAAGTCCTGTTTCAATACCGCTTCCCGCCGCCTCAACACCATACAAAGCAACGTCTTCATCATCAATAAAAGGATGGAACATGCCGATTGCATTACTCCCACCGCCGATGCACGCCACAATTGCATCCGGCAGACGCCTTTCTTTCTCCACAATTTGTCGTCTCGTTTCCACACCGATTACACGTTGGAAATCACGAACAATTCTCGGGAATGGATGCGGACCAAGCGCAGATCCTAATATATAATGCGTGTCTTCCACATTTGCCACCCAGTAACGCAGCGCCTCATTGACTGCATCTTTCAGTGTGCCTGATCCTTTATCGACTGAAACGACTTTTGCTCCAAGTAACTCCATGCGGAAAACATTCAATTCCTGCCTGCGAATATCTTCTTTCCCCATGTAAATAACGCATTCGAGATTAAACAAAGCACATACTGTTGCTGTCGCTACTCCGTGCTGACCCGCTCCGGTTTCCGCAACGATTTTCTTTTTGCCCATTCGCATCGCAAGGAGTGCCTGCCCAACCGTATTATTGATTTTATGTGCTCCGGTATGGTTTAAATCCTCCCGTTTGAGATAAATCTTCGCACCGCCCGCTTCTTTAGTAAGTCTTTCTGCAAAGTACAGCGGCGTCTCCCGTCCGACAAAATCCTTTAAGTAATAATTTACTTTGTCCGTGAAAGCCGGATCGGCAATCGCATCATCATAAGCAGCCTCCAGTTCGATAAGTGCTGTCATTAATGTTTCAGGAACAAACTGCCCACCAAATCGTCCATATCGTCCTGCCTGTGTAGTTTGAGTTGCACCCAATTCTTGTACCATCGCTTATCTCTCCTCATCTTTGACTGCTTTAATGAATGCGCGAATCAACTTGTCATCTTTTCTTCTCATAACTTCTACTCCGCTTGAAACGTCCACCATATATGGATGTACCATCCTGATTGCTTGTGCAACATTATCCGCGTTCAGTCCACCCGCCAGAATAACTTTGTCCGATTGTACACCAGCATCTTTCATTAGTTGCCAATCAAAAGTTTTTCCACTTCCACCTTTAAAGTCCGTTCCAGGTGTATCAAACAAAAAGTAGTCTGTTTCATAGTGTGCAAATCGCTTTGCATCTTCATCACTGTAAACTGATAACACTTTAATGGAAGGAAGTCCGACTTTTTCGATGAAATCTGAACTTTCATCACCATGAAATTGAACAAAATCTAGCGGTACTTCTCGGAAAGTTTGCTCAATATCATCTTGTGATGCATCAACAAATACCCCTATCTTCAGCACTCCAGGTGGAATATTCTTTGCCAACTCTTGCGCTTTGGCAATTGTCACTTGTCGTCGGCTTGGAGCAAAGACAAAGCCGATTGCATCTACTCCAGCATCGACTGCCGTTTTCACGTGTTGTGATTCCATTAGTCCACAAATTTTCACCTTCGTCATCGGACTACCCTCGGTAATTCGACTTGCAGTGATTGGATAGCTGTAGCGACTTCACCACTTCGCATTAACGATTCGCCGACGAGCACTGCACTTGCACCAGCATCTGCTACAAATAACGCATCTTCCGATTCCCAGATACCACTTTCGCTGATGAGGACACGTTCTTCATCGAACGGAAAAATGGCTGCAATCTCTTCTGTTCTCTTTAAATCCACTTTAAATGTGCGGAGATCACGATTATTTACACCAATCAATTTTGCGTTGATGGCGATTGCGCGTTTCAGTTCCGCCTCATCATGTACTTCTACCAATACTTCCAAGCCAGATTGCAGCGCGTAGGTATGAAATTCAGCGAGCTCATCTTCAGTAAGTGCAGCAACAATCAACAGGATGACAGAGGCTCCGGCCCTTTTTGCTCGGTCAATCTGTACAGGATGGATGATAAAATCCTTGCATAGCAACGGAATAGGAACATTGTCTGCGACAGCTGCTAGGTCTTCGAATGACCCCTTGAAAAAGTGACTATCCGTCAATACAGAGATGCACGCTGCACCTGCGCGATGGTAAGAAATTGCCTGTGCAACGGGATCAGCGCCTTCCGCGATAAGCCCCTTCGAAGGAGATGCGCGCTTCATTTCCGCGACGACTTGCAAATGCTCTGTTTTATATAGCTTGTTGAATAAAGACGGACGCGCTGGACGTGCTTCTTGTCGTACATCCTGCTCTGCCAACATGTCTTGTACTTCACGCCGTTTCTCGTGTAAAATCTTGTCTAAAATCGTCATCTTGCCACCGCCTTTGCACCGATTTTCTGACTGAATGCTACGACAGCGTCAAGCTTTTGCAATGCTTTGCCAGATAAAATACTTTCAGTCGCCTGTTTTACGCCCTCTTGAATTGTCGCTGCTCGCCCATTTGCAAATAATCCGATGCCTGCATTGAAAACGACTGTATCGAAATGAGGACCGCGTCGTCCATTGAAAATCGCCCGAATGGTTGCAGCATTTTCCTTCGCATCGCCTCCACGTATAGCTGAAATCGGAGCATATGCAAGCCCCACATCATCTGCTGTCAGCGAAAATGGGATCAAATCGCCTTTATCAAGAAGGACAAATGCATTTTGTCCCGCAAGTGACGCTTCGTCCATTCCACCCGCTCCCGATACGACAATTGCCCGCTCTCTTCCAAGCATGCGCAATACGGATGCGTATTCCATCGTGAAGTCCGGTCTGTTAATACCCGTGAACTGTGTTTTCAATGGGATTGGATTGGTCAAAGGACCTACTAGATTAAAGATAGTCGGCTTGCCAATTTGCTGCCGGATTGCACCAATTCGTTTCATTTTCGGATGAACATTTGGCGCATATAAGAAGGTGATTCCTTCCTGTTGAAGAAGTTCGATGGTTTCATCTAAGCTGAAGTCTATATGAATGCCAAGGGCTTCCAATACATCAGAACTTCCCGCGGCACTCGAAACTTTCCGATTACCATGCTTAGCGATGGATGCGCCGGCTCCTGCCAATACGAACGCGGATGCTGTACTAATATTGAACGTATTTGAGCCGTCTCCGCCTGTTCCGCAGTTATCCATAAATGTTTCCCGTGGAACATTTACCCGAAGTGCGAACGATTTCATTACCGAAGCAAGAGCCGCTACTTCATGGGCCGTTTCTTCTTTTCGTGACAACGCCACAAGGAAATCAACTATGTCCTGCGATGCGGTTTGTTCATTAAACATCAACTTAGAAGCTTCCACCATTTCTTCATACATCAAATGCTCGCCCAACTCTACTCTTCTAACAAAACTTCTCATCTCAATCTCTCCTCTGCTCTGCTCTGCTCTTTCTCATAATCAATTCATCATCGATTTAGTTAATGACTTCCAACAAGGACTTGGCTTTATTGGCCGTTTCCATAAATTCTGCTGTTGGATCTGACGCTTGCACAATTCCTGCTCCTGCCTGGACGTACGCTTTACCGCCTTTCACAACCATCGTGCGAATCGTCAACGCAAAATCCATATTACCGTTGAAACCGATATACCCAATTGCCCCGCCGTAAATACCCCGGTCCATTTTCTCCAATTCATCAATCAATTCCATTGCTCGTTTTTTCGGTGTACCTGTTACCGTACCCGCCGGAAGACATGCCGTTAACGCGTCCAATGAATGTAGCACTGGCGACAATGTTCCCTCTGCTTCCGATACAATGTGCATGACATGCTCGTAACGGACGACTTCCATATAACTTGTGACTTGCACAGAATCTGGAAGGCACACTTTCTTCAAATCATTACGTCCAAGCTCGACCAACATATCGTGCTCCGCTAGTTCTTTTGGATCCGCCAACAACTCTTTTTCTAGTGCTAGATCTTCTGCTTTATCTACACCACGTCGGCGTGTCCCTGCAATTGGATTCGTCATCACTTTGCCATTCGCTACACTTACGATACTTTCTGGGGACGTACCTAAAACGACGTGATCATCAAATTCCATATAATACATATAAGGTGAAGGATTACGCTTTCTTAGCTTTCGGTATAATGAAAATGGATCACCGTTAAAGTCCGCCACTAAACGCCTAGACAGTACGATTTGCTCAGCCTCTCCTTGCTCGATATACCCCTTTGCTTCGCGTACCAACTCTTCAAATTGTTGTTGTGTGATAGAACAGCTATAATCCGAGAGCGCAAAAGCCAACTCTTCTTTTTCCGGTCCGGACAACATACTTTCCGCTAGTGCATCCAAATCAGGAGCACTTTGTTCCGGATTAATTTCCGTATGCAGCAATGTCACTTCATTCAACACATGGTCGAAAATAATAATGGTTTCGTAAATATTAAAATTAACATCCGGAAATCCCATATCGTCATGGGAACGCGTCACACTGTCGGAACCCGCTCCGTAACCAACGTAGCCGACTGCTCCGCCTGTGAAAGGAAAATCGATATCATCCGTAATTCGCGGCATCAATCGTTTCAACAGCACAAACAAATCGCCCTCGTGTACATATTTCTTGCCAGTAGCATAAACATGTTCTTCAAGTTTTCCGTCGCGTCCGCTATAAGACTTCAGTGGATCCATCCCAAGGAAGGAGTAGCGCCCAGATCCCTCATGCTTCGAAGAACTTTCTAATAAAAACTTTCGCTGCCCCTGCATTCTTCTGAAAATCAATATGGGTGTTAATGAATCCCCATTTAACTTCTTCATTGTCGTCCGTAAACTCGTCTGTTCTCTACTCATCTCAGCTCAACTCTCCTCTTTTTAGGTATAAAAAAAGTCCTCTGCAAAAGGACAGATTAGTCCGATTGCAGAGGACGGAATAGACCGCGTTGCCACCTCTAATTGAAGCATTGCTGCTTCCACTTAGCGTGCCCATAAGACACATCCCGTAACGTGGGATCTCACGTCCTACTTGAAAAACGATTCAAGTAGACTCTCATAAGTCCATTCACACCGGCCGCGAATCAGTTTTCACCACCCACTGACTCTCTACAATCGCGCTCCTGTGCTACTCTTCTTATTCATCAATTTCTCAGCTATGCTCTTCTCAACTCGTCTATCGTGGGCGGCACCGCTCTCGGTACCTTCTGCCCGTCTTTGGTAAAATGTTATTCCCATCGTATTACAAGGCGAGTTAGTTGTCAATCTTTTCTGTTTCATTCGTATCTGATTTAAAATCGGGGCATCTTCTTTTGCGCCGATTGCAACTTTTTGGTTTTAATTGCAACTTCGAACTTCTAATGTCAACTTCTTGATTCTAATAGCAACTCTGCACTTCTAATACCAACTCCACGGTTTTGAACATTTTCCGTAGACGCGCTACAATAGAAGAAAGAACTTTCTTAGATAGGATGACATACATGAGAATTAATAAGTATTTAAGCGAAGCCGGGATTGTTTCCCGTCGTGGCGCGGATAAATGGATAGAAGATGGACGCATTACGATTAACGGGCAACTTGCCGAGCTCGGCAGTAAAGTCGAAGATGGCGACGAAGTCCATGCTGATGGAAAACTAGTGAAGACGGAAGAGCAACTCGTTTATCTTGCCCTCAATAAACCCGTTGGCATTACTAGCACGACGGAACGCCATATTAAAGGTAATGTCGTCGACTTCGTCAATCATCCGCTACGTGTTTTCCATATCGGTCGACTCGACAAAGACTCAGATGGACTTCTTCTTCTGACAAATGACGGCGATATCGTCAATGAAATCTTGCGCGAAGAAAATGGCCATGAAAAAGAATATATCGTCACTGTCGACCAACCAATCACGAAGGAATTCATCAGACAGATGGAGTCAGGCGTCCCGATTTTAGATACGGTAACAAAACCATGTAAAGTAAAACAACTAGGACCACGTAAATTCAACATGACATTGACGCAAGGCTTAAACCGCCAAATCCGCCGCATGTGTTCCGCACTTGGTTATAATGTTCGAAAATTACAACGTACGCGCATTATGAACATCCATCTTGGTGACTTGCCGAATGGTCAGTGGCGTGACTTGACCGACGAGGAACTGTCGGAAATGTTCAAGATGTTGAATTATGAACCGAAACGCTAATATAAAAAAGATATCCCGCACCTACTAACACCGGTGTTGGATATCTTTTTTATTCACTGCCTTATACGTCAACCATCTCTAAAAATTGGCGTGTCCGTTCGTTGGTCGAATGGTTGAAAAATGTATGCGGATCTGTATTTTCAATGATACAGCCTTCGTCCAGCATAACAATTCGGTCGGCAACTTCTTTTGCAAACTTCATTTCATGGGTGACAACGACCATCGTCATACCCTCATTGGCGAGATCCTGCATTACTTGAAGTACTTCCCCGACAAGTTCTGGGTCAAGCGCTGATGTCGGTTCGTCGAACAAGAGCGCTTTGGGTTCCATTGCGAGTGCCCGAGCAATGGCAACACGCTGTTTTTGCCCGCCTGATAGTTTACCTGGATAGACGTCTGCTTTATCAGATAAGCCGACTTTTTCCAAGATAACACGCGCCTCTTTCTCTGCGCGTTCCTTCTTCATCTTTTTGACAATGATTGGTGCCTCCGTGATGTTTTCAAGCACTGTCTTATGTGGGAAAAGGTTAAAATGCTGGAACACCATTCCTACTTCGGCACGCACATTCGACAAGTCATCTTTCTTCAGATCGACTTGTCGTCCATCAATTATAATTTCACCTTCATTGGGCATTTCAAGGAAGTTCAAACAGCGAAGCAACGTACTTTTACCCGATCCGCTGACTCCGATAAGCACAACAACTTCTCCGGTCTCCACATCTAGATCGATTCCTTTCAGCACGTCAAGATCGCCGAATGACTTGTGGAGGTTTTTTGTTTTAATCATTTAATTTCCTCCTCATATACTGTCAACATCCAGCTTTTTCTCATACCATTTCAGCAGTGCCGAGAAGATTAGTACAAGTACGAGATAATAAACCCCGACGACTAGGAATGTTTCGAATGGTTGGAATGATGCTGCCGCTTCCCTGTTTGCCAGTCCGAACATTTCCGAAACACCAATAACGTAGACAAGTGATGAATCTTTCATGGTAATTATGAACTGGTTTCCAAGTGGCGGAATCGCACGGCGAAGCGCTTGCGGAAAAATAATTCTCCGCATTGCTTGCCGGCGGTTCATACCAACCGCAAGACTTGCTTCTTCTTGCCCGCGATCGATTCCCTGTATGGCGCCCCGGAAAATTTCCGCGATATAAGCACCATTATGAATACCTAGCGCGATTGCACCGGCCCAGAAATTCGAAAGGACGACGATATTCGTAATTCCGTAATAGAGAAACATGATTTGGACAATCAGCGGAGTCCCCCGGATTAAAGTAATATACAGGTTTGCGATTGTCTGTAAAATTTTTGATTTGGATATCTTCATTAATGCAAAAACTATACCTAGTGCAGTACCTAACACGAGTGCAATTGCTGTAATTTCCAACGTGATAAGTGCAGCTTTTAAAAATCCTGGGTACGTTCGTATGAATACCTCATAAAGTGTTATAAATATCTCTGGCACTAGTTATACCCTCTTTCTGTAGTCAAGTCTGTGAAGTCATTCATTCTAAAAGCTCCACACCTTCCAGATCAAGGTCTAGTAGATTTCGATCAAACCATTTCTTTGAAATTTCATCATACGTACCATCTTCAATTATTTCTTTCAGCGCTTTGTCAATGTCTTCCCTTAATGCATCATTGTCAGGTCGTACAGCGATGGATGGCTGCTCTACCCATAGCGGCTTTCCGACTTCCTTAATTTTAAAATCATTATCAATCGCTTCATAGCCTACGATATCGGCTGTGATAACTGCATCGAGACGACCTTCTATAGTCAAATCTTTTAGTGCAACTACATCACTGCTATAATACTGGATATTGTCCGAAAGGGTTTGTGCGGGTTTTTCATATGTAGATTGGGCCACGACACCGATTTTTTTACCTTTCAAATCATCCTCAGACTTAATATCCTTATTATCTTCGGATACAAAAATCATTCCGCCCGAGTAATAGTAAGGTTCAGTAAAGTTCACCTGCTTTGCACGCTCTTTCGTATAAGCCATTGACCCAATGATTGCATCGAACTTCTTACCGATTAGCCCCTGCATAATTGTTTCAAAGGGATTTGTCACTGGGTTCGCCTCTAGCCCCATCTTGTCAGCAATTGCCTCACCAATCTCTATATCAAAACCAGTTAATTTCCCTTTTTCTTCAAAATTAAATGGCTTATAAACACCACTCGCGGCAAAAGTCAGACTCCCTTTTTTCATAAGTTCATAGCTTCCATCGCCGTCACTTTTTTCTGCTCCGGCATCCTTCTTTGTCCCGCATGCCGATAACACCAACACCGAAACAGTTAACAATAGAAATAGTACTTTCAACTTCCCCATAGTAAAAGTTCTCCCCTTTTTATCATCCCGGATGTTTTTCCGGTTTTTACCTTACTCTCTATCTCGTTCCCTATTCTTTTTCTGCTAAACATAAATATGCACGAAATATGCATTTTATTGCATATCAAATTGCTCAATTTGACTGATAATTCGCAAGTGTAATAGCGATTTTGTCTAGTATTTCAGGCGTCGTGCCATTCAAATAGTTATTAATCATAATAGAAAAAGTAAGTATTTCTCCATCTTTCGTTGTAACGTAGCCAGACAACGCGGTGACTCCGTTCAATGCGCCCGTTTTCGCTTGGACGTTGCCTGCTGCCGTTGTCCCTGTCATACGATTGCGCAATGTTCCTCCAACAAACCGTTCTCCATTCCCTGCTACAGGAAGCGCATTCAAAAATGCTGGATACCATGGTTTTGTCTGTGCTGTGTAAAGCAGTTTTGTCACTTCATTCGCCGTGACAAGGTTTTTATGGGACATACCTGATCCATCGCGAAGCAGCATATTTTTTGTATCAAGTCCTAGAGTAGAGAGTGTTGCTTCTATGATCGAAAGCCCCTTATCCCAACTGCCCTCGCCACCTATAGTACGCCCCATCTCTTTAACTAATACTTCAGCATGTCCGTTATTACTTAATTTCATGAAGGGAATGAACAATTCATGTAGTGGCATTGAATTTTTTGACGTCAGTAAAGTAGCCCCTTTAGTCACTTTTTTGCGCTCGACTTTCGGAGCTGTCGAAAACGTAATGCCCAGTTCTTCAATTGTTTTTTTGAAGATGCTAATCGTGTAGTTTGTCGGTTCCCAGACAGATGCCCAAGTGCGTGTTTTTGTTGAGCCTTCTGGAATCGTCCCGGATACGATAAACGTATTTGTACCGTGTTGCCTTTCAACCGTAATACTTTTCTTGCCTTTTTTAGCTACCGTTTGAGTCTTGTTGACGACTGTCAGGTAGTTATTTGCTGGTACCATGGCGACTTGTCCCGCCTGTCCTGATTTCTTGGCAGGATTCACTTCGACAATGACCGTACCTGCGTCATAGTCGTCATTTGGAGATAACGTCAGTGCGGACACCTGAGAACCTGTATAGTAGGGTTCATCAGACCAGTTTAGGTCTTGGGAAAGTCTAATGTCATCGTACCAAGTATCATCCCCGTAGACGTTTCCTGCGATGGAGCTGATTCCCTTCGCTTTTAATTCGGATACGAATGCCTTCAGGTCGTTCTTCGTCAGTGTCGGATCGCCTCTTCCTCTTAAATAGAGATTGCCGTGCAGCACGCCGCTCTCTATTCGCCCATCCATATACAACTCAGTCTTGAACGTATGCCCTTCTCCAAGTGTTTCAAATGCCGCAGCGCCTGTCAGTAATTTCATGACGGATGCGGGGTGGACTCGCGTATCTCCTAGATGGGAATAGACAACTTCGCCGGTTGCTGCCTCACGAATACTTACCACAGTCGTCGCACCTTGTAATCTCGGGTCTTTCAAAATTTCGTCAATGTCATGAAATGCATACGTTTTTTGCGGTTTATCGACTGGTTTATCAACTGGTTCATCAACTTTAGCAACGGATACTGTCGTATTGTCGGGAGCGGTGGAATGGTTATCCTTACCGTTAAATCCGTTTATCAGCAAGACAATCATTACAATTACTAGTAGTACGCTTATCAACTTCAATTGTTGGCTCTTTTTCAATCGATCTTCGCCTCCCGCCCAGTTAAGTAAATTATTCCTTTTAATAAACAAACAATATGGTTTTCCGATGAATGAAATAGGGGATAAAGCTATAGAGAGAGAAACGGCAGCACTCTGATCCATCTCTCACCATTTTTTTAGAGAGGTGTATATTTTGGTTCATAAAGACCCTGAGAATGGAATCGCAACTGCGCTAATCCATATATTAAAAGAAGGAAAAAGAGAGACATTCCATGAAATCATGAAGGAATTGAAACCTTTCGATATTGCAAACCAATATGAAAATTTACCAGTGAAACATCGGCCGTTATTTTTAGAATTCCTTACGTTAGATGAATTAACCGGGTTATTACGTCATTTATCACAGGATGATCAGCTCCGTGCTTTGCGAACAATCGGTCCTGCCCGCTCCACGGATATATTGGATCTTATGAAAAATGATGACCTTGCTTTCCTGTTATCGGGACTTCCCCAAAAAGAAGCCGATGCATTAATTGCCGAAATGAAACAAGAAGAAATGGACATCATCCGGCAGATCATGAATTATCCGCCAAAAACGGCCGGAAGAGCGATGACGAACCGCTTCGTATGGATTCATAAATCATATTCTGTCGAGCGGGCAGTAAAGAAACTAAAGAGTTACGCTGCACTTGCGGAGTATCTAAACTATCTGTACGTTCTAGATGATGACAAAAAAGTTATCGGTGTCGCATCGTACAGAGACCTGTTGCTCGCAGAACCCGAAGCTCAAATAGAAGACATCATGTCACGGAATATCGTCAAGGTAGGTGTGATGACCAAACAAGAAGAAGTTGCTAAGATTATTGGCCGTTACGATTTCGTTTCAATGCCTGTCACTGATGACGAAGGCGTTCTGCTCGGTATCATCACGGTAGATGACGTCCTTGATATTGTCGTTCGGGAAGCGAATGAAGATATTGAAATGCTACTGGCCTCTGGAAAAGCGATTGACTTCAGAACGAAGCCGTTAGTTGCCGCCAGAAGACGTTTACCATGGCTAATTTTACTGCTGTTCATCGGACTTGTTTCTGGAAGTATCATATCCCGTTTCGAAGCGACTCTTGAAGCCGTTGTCGCGCTCGCCTTCTTCATGCCTATGATTGCCGGAATGACCGGGAATACTGGAACACAATCACTCGCCGTCGTTGTCCGCGGTCTTGTATCCGAGGATCTTGATACGAAAAAAATGCTGAAACTTATTTTTCGGGAGTTATTAGTCGGGATTATTATCGGTATTGTCTGTTCCATCGTCATTTCAATTATTGCTTATATTTGGCAAGGTAGTTTTGTACTCGGACTTGTTGTTGGTGTCTCTTTACTTATCACACTTATTATCGGAACGCTGGCGGGTACAATCATCCCGCTCGTCTTGCACAAATTCAATGTGGATCCTGCAGTTGCATCGGGTCCGCTTATTACCACCATCAATGATATATTGTCGCTTTTGATTTATTTCGGAATCGCGACAATGTTCATTTCAAAATTGATGTGAATCAAAGAGGATGCGACTTTACTCGATTGGGTGAAGTCGCTCCTTTTCTACTTGTCATGAAAGTCGATAAACTATTTACAATACCGTACAAGCCAGCCATCCGTACTTCCTGAAATCCCAGTCCCTCGCCATCCTTCTTCAAGCAGTTTTTGCTGAGCTTTTGTATCTTGCATCGGAATGAATTGCTCCACTTCCCATTCGTCCCCCTCTTTATGAAGATGTTTCACAAAAACGTAACGCAACACCCCGTCATATTTCTTTTTCAGCGCGGCAATTTCCATCTGCTGTGAAAACTTGTCCTTGAGACTTGCGATGTTAAACGGAGCAACCGTTGCGCAAACGTACTTATAGTCTGCCACTTTCAACTGCTCCATTAAGACGTCTGCCATAATCTTTTGCAGACGGTAGCCACGATAGCGTGGCGAAACAGTCGATATCTCCTGATAAATAACAGACTCAAATTCCGTCGAATCAAGCCCAACGTCGGAACCGAGATGCTCTTCATCTGCTCCTGGGACAAGTAATGCACGGAATGCGACGAGCCGTTCATCTGCAAACACCCCTACCATCTTACCGCCGTCAGCCAAAATATATTCGTACTCTTTTTGGGATAATGAAGATAACGAACTTGGATTATCAAGTACATAAACCACCTCATTCTGTACATGTATAATTTCATGAAGGTCTTTCAGGTGCAGTCGTCGAATATAAAACGGATGATTATCTTTTAACAAACCACTATAAAGAATATCCATCTTCTTGTCCCTCCGCTTCGTTGGATAAAACTGGTATGCTATACTAAATGAAAAGATTACTGAATAGGGGGATTACTTTTGTGACAAGTTTAAAAAGTATCGGCCAAATTGGGGTTCCTGCAAAAGATATTAATCGAGCTATTTTATTTTATAAAGATTTACTTGAACTACCGCTTTTATTCAACACAGACACAATGGCTTTCTTCGACTGCGACGGCATCCGCCTTATGCTTAGTCTTCCCGAAAAGGAACAATTCACAAACGCAAGTTCCGTCCTTTATTTCCAAGTAGATGACATCACACAAAGCTATAGTCAGATGAAAGAAAAAGGAGTTTCATTTATCGATAAACCGCATGTCGTCGCAAAAATGGATTCCACAGAAACGTGGATGGTGTTTTTCAATGATACCGAGGGGAATACGCATGCGCTGATGAGTGAAGTAGCCGTATAACTATTTAATGAAATATACTACTCAATTATTCATGTTAAAAAAGGAGTTGCTTCACTCATTACGAGTAAAGCAACTCCTTTTCTTGTCATCAAGCGTAATCCACTAATAAAGCATCGCTCGTTCTACGGCATCTTCGCATTTACCAACTATCCCATTCGTACTAAAAATTTATTTCAATGTACTTTGCGACAACCAAATCATATTTGGGTCCTTTGTAAAATTAGCAACATTGTATAAAAATAATACTTCAGAGATGTTTTGATCATTCAAATACATAAGGACATCCGAATGATAATATCGAAGATCTAGTACATGTATTTCCTCAAAGTGATTCGCTAAAAAGGGGATAAATGCATGAGCATAGGAATCTTTAACAATCGCCAACTTACGGCCATTTCCGACCCCTGTTTTAATTTTTACAAGTGTATGATTACCATCCAAGAATAGCGAATACTTATCCTTTTTCTCAAGATAATCCCATTCGTATAATGATTCAGATTGTCGTCCGTCTTCATAGGTCACTGTTTGAGTAGTTTCAAACTTTGGCAAATAAACTTCAATCTTGTCCGGCTCAACACCGATCGCATTCGTCTTGGAATGGAGTGTTCCGAAAAAATTTTCAGCTACCGTTTTAATACGAAAGTCGTCTTCTTCATATGGCTTTATCCCCAACGCTCTCGCTGAATCTCTGTAAGCTAGATATGCCCCCCGCATCGTCCAATGGTGATCTGTTTTAAAATAGATTTGCTCGTTACTTTGCGATTTGAGCGCATCGTATACATCAATCACCTCCATTACGGAATCCAACTTTTCTCTCGCGGTTTCAAATGCTTCTCTTTCGCTGGAAGTTTGAGCAAAAAGGGGCAGTTTATCCTCATATAGCGCTATCGAAGTTGGTGCAAGTAATACATACGACTGAATACCTTCTGCATTTGCAGCAAACCTTTTCACATACTCAATGTTTTTATCAAACTGTTCGCCAGGTTTTTCAAATGGTTCAATAAGGAATCCATCTTTGCCGAAGAAAACCCCGTTATTTTCTTTTTTCAATGAAGCCCTTTCCGACATCGCCTTCAGCCTCACCCAACCATCTTTCCAAATAAACTGATCAGACATATACGTTTCATAACGCGCCGTTAACTTTCCAGAATAAAAATTTGGCAATGTCCATTCAGGCATTTGAGCTAATGGACGGTTTTCTCTCTCAGAGAAAGCACGGTCGCTAGCTACCACATTGAATAACCCTATTCCAAAAATGAATACCAAAAATACACCTACAAAACACTTTTTATGAATAGACAATGTGTCACCTCCTAGAAGCGAAAATAAAGAAATGGGTTGTATGAATCATCCGCTAAGTAAGCGGTCGACAAGACGAGAATAAGTAAACAAAATACAGGAATTAAAACTTCGTCAATCACTTTATGCCAACGTGTCATTTTATTCCTCAACGTTTTCAAAATTGGAACCGAGCCAATAAAAGCTAACAGAAAGAGAATAGCATTTGTATACGCATCGTACATGAATCGCTCATTTACCAATGCTTGTCCCGAAAACCCAAACATAATTTTCAAATAGGTAAAACTCATGGAGAGGTCTTCAAAAACGAATAGTACCCAACTAATCATGATGATAACAAACGCGTAAATGTGTTGGAAAATCGGGTGCATTTTTTCGAGTAGCACCAGTAACCCTGCCTTTTCAATCGCAATCAATACACCAAAGTAAAGACCCCAAGCCACGAAATTCCATGCAGCCCCATGCCATAATCCGGTCAGACCCCAAACGATGAATAAATTTAGATAGAGCCTGTATTTACCTTTTCTACTCCCGCCTAGAGGTATATACACATAGTCCCGGAACCAACCGCCAAGCGTCATATGCCACCTTCGCCAAAAATCCGAGATACTGCGGGAAACAAACGGATAATTGAAATTTTGCGGAAAATTAAAACCGAACATTTTCCCGAGGCCAATGGCCATATCAGAATAACCGCTAAAATCGAAATACAGTTGCAAACCAAATGCTGCAATCCCCATCCAAGCCGATAATACTGACAATTCAGCAGGACTTTGCTGCTGAATTTCACTCCATAAAAATCCTATGTTATTGGCGAGCAACACCTTCTTACCAAGCCCGATAAGAAAAATCTTCACACCTTCTGAAAATTGATTAAGCGTAACACGTCTGTTTTTAAGTTCATGTTCAATAATTTCGTATCGTACGATAGGTCCTGCAATAAGCTGTGGAAATAAACAAACGTATAGCGCAAGCGTCAACGGATTTTGTTGTGCTTTCACCCGTCCACGATACACGTCGATTGCATACGACATTGTTTGAAATGTGTAAAAAGATAAGCCAATCGGTAATGGAAGGTCCAAGGCATTTACATTCATGCCGAATAAATTATTGATGTTTTCAATTAGGAAGTCTGCATACTTGAAAAAAGACAATAAACTTAGATTAATAACAATAGATGAAAGTAATCCGAGCTTCGCTTTAAGCGGCGCAGTTAACCTGTATTTTTGAATAAATAACCCGTGAAAATAATCTGTAATAGCCGAAAAAATCATTAAAAATATATAAACAGGTTCTCCCCATGCATAAAAGATAAGACTAACGATAAGGAGAATGCCATTTTTCATCTTTCTAGAACCGCAAAAATAAAGGAGTAATGTAGTTGGTAAAAAGAAAAATAGAAATAATAAGCTACTGAATACCACACAATCACTCTCCTAGCTTTTGCTATGTAGAAAGGCGCTTATTCAGCGCCCTTCAAATACGCCTCAGCCTGTGTTTTAGTCCGAATCTTGAATTGAGCATGTGCCTACAGGATACAGGCATGCAAACGTTGACGCAGGACGTGGCTAACTTTAGATTCCTTCAAAATCCGTGACATCCGCTAGAGGCTTCTAAAGTCGCGAAATAAGCACCTTTAGAATTCACTTTACTTTTTCATCAAAAATCTGCTCTACTGCATCTACATTGCCATACGTAACGTATAGAACAAAATCACCTGTCGTTTTTAACACATTGTTTTTCACTTTTTCATATTGATCAGGAAGATATTGTTCCCATGTTTGTATTTGTGCATCTAATTCTTTTTGCAACGAGGCTTTCAATGATTCTGCGTCCTTCTCATTCTTCGCTTTCAAGACAATTATTTCATCCGAATTGATATTAAACATAGAGTTGAACATCAAACCTTCTGCTAGTAACTCTTTATCAAGTTCTGTTCGCTCCATAAATATTTGTGTCATTGAATCCTCTGTTTTAGCATTTACTAAATTCGTCTCCACATAATTTTGAAGAATTTCCTCATCAGTTTGTCCATCGTCGAATCCTGCATCTTTTATATCTTGTATAACTTGCCCCTTAATACTTTCCATTATGTCTTTGACGGAAACTTCGTCCTTTATGCCGTCATTTAATCCTGATCCCGAACAACCCACCATCGTAAAGATAACCATTGCACATATAAGCATTCCAAACTTTTTTTTCATAAAAAATTCCTCCCCAACTTTTCAACTAGCAGTTACTTTGGCTGCTAACTGATTTGACGGATGATCTTTATTTTCGTTTCAGCCATTTTTTGGAACTCGATTATAAAGTGAAACTTCAATCGGGATGGGGGATTCTGCCCGTTACTATGGGGTTAACAACGAAGTGTTTCACATGAAACATTGTTACTATTGTGGCCAGCAAAGCATTTTTTTATTTTACGTACAAAAATAGCACTGTCAACGACAGTACTACTCTGTTTACTAATATGAAATTCCTACACGAAATCCGATATTATCGCCTTGCAGTAGTTCACCGTAAGCAAAAGCAGCTGTGTCGCCAACGGATATTTGTTTACCGTCCTCTGGCAACAAATCGCGCTCAGTTCTGTAGTCACCCACCGCAACACCATCCGGTAAATAAGTAGGGCAGACAATTGTCCACTCAAGCCCCGATTGACGCAGCATGTTATACACTTTATGGTGCTCCTCCGCCGCAAAAGTTAGCCGGCGATTTGTATCTCCAGCTTCATAACGCAGTTTTTCGGGATCAATCTTACTTTGCAAGATGCCTGCTGTCCCAATTGTGACAAGCCGATTAATTCCTATATCCTCCATCGCTCTTATCATATGAGGAACTGCCTCAGTCAACGTTGTTGTCTGGTCTGTACCTAGCGAACTGAATACAACGTCCATTCCAGCAACGGCATCCGAAACTGCTACAACATCACGGACATCACCTTGGATAATCGTCAACCTATCATGTGGCGCCAATTTCTCAGGTGAACGGACGAGTGCCGTCACTTCATGCCCTTCTACCAATGCTAATTTTAGGACTTCCCCACCCACACGCCCTGTTGCCCCAAACAATGCAATTTTCATAAGAACCATCTCCATTCTATAAATTACTTTCTCATTTTATTAATAAATAAATGCCCGTAAATAGTAAAATGCCATATGTGAAGATCCGGAAGGTCTTTTGACTGATATGACGGAATAGTAGTTGTCCTAGATACAATCCAGCAAATACTAGCGGCAGTGCCATTCCGATTGAGGTCCAGATACCCTTATTTGTACCAACAAAAAGCACTTGAATGAGTAGACTAACGGAATAGATGAATAAATAAAACGCGAGTGTCGTTGCACGTAATGTTTCTTTTTGCATAGCCGTTCCTGCAAAGTAGAGCAAAAGCGGCGGACCTGGCATGCCAATTCCTGTCGTCAATGTACCGGATAATCCGCCAACAACAAAGTCCCCACGTTTAGTTCTCTTAATTCGAAGGTTCAGGACAAGCAGCAGTGTTAGCAAAAGAAGAACAATGCCTATGCCCGTTTTCAATTTGTTGATATCCGCCGAAATGAACAAAATGATACCAATGGGCAGTCCAGATAAGCTCCCGATTATTAACTTTTTTAATAGGTCTGTATCCACATCTTTACGTATTTTAGCAATAAGTGCGCTTGAAATAACAAGCGACAAAACTAGGTTTATCTGAATGGCCTCCATCGGATTAAAAATCATGAGTAGAAAAGGTGTCGCCATGATCGAAAAACCAAATCCTGTACTTGTCTGTAAAATGGACGCAAAAAGTATAATGCTAATAAATATGAAAATTGTCATTCTAACACCGCTTTCTCTATCACTTTAAGTGTATCAGAATTCTGAAATTGTTTACGACTATTAGTAATCTGAATTATTTTACTTTAGTAAATTCATTGACTTTCCCTAATTTGCACACTAGAGTTAGATTCAATTCTTGCAACAATCGAATAGCACTACATCACTTTCTTATCCAGAGAGATCGAGGGACAGGCCCTATGACATCTCGGCAACAGGTTCATGACCAATGAACACTGTGCCAACTCCTACAGACGCGTATGCGTTTGGAAGATGAGAACGAGATGGCTTCTTTTATTAGAATCCCTCTTTTTCTTATCTATTTTAAGAAAAAGAGGGATTTTTTTCGTTCTTACAACTGTCTAGCTTCAGCGGCCAGATGCTCGGGGTCACAAGTCATTTTGCTAGTTGCATCCGTTGTCCGCACAGAATTAACGAAGTACTTAGGGGGTCAATACATGATTGAATTTAAAAATGCATCCAAGACGTTCGCCCTTGGGAAGCGTGAGGTACATGCGGTAAAAGATGTTTCTCTTTTCGTTGAAAAAGGTGAAATTTTCGGCATCATCGGTTTTAGCGGCGCTGGAAAAAGCACATTGCTACGGTTAGTAAATATGCTTGAACGCCCGACTTCAGGCTCTGTTTTCATCCGAGACATCGACGTCAGTACATTATCCTCAAAAGATTTACGGACGCAACGTCGTAACATCGGCATGATTTTTCAGAACTTCAACTTGCTGAACTCACGGACAGTTGCAGGAAACATCTCGTATCCTTTGAAACTTGCCGGAATGCAAAAAAAAGCAATTGCTGAACGCGTCGAGGAATTATTGGACTTCGTTGGCCTGGCCGATAAAGCTAAAGATTATCCGGACCAACTATCAGGAGGCCAAAAGCAACGCGTAGGTATAGCCAGAGCACTCGCCACTTCACCAGACATCCTTATCTGTGATGAAGCCACATCTGCACTAGATCCTGATACGACCGCCGATATACTGCGGTTGTTGAAAAAGGTGAATAAGGATTTGGGTATTACAATCCTCCTTATCACACATGAAATGCATGTTATTCAAACAATTTGCGATAAAGTAGCGGTCATGGAAAATGGAGAAGTAATCGAAACGGGTGATGTTTTTGAAACATTTACTGATCCTCAACATTCGACAACACAACGATTCATCCAATCCGTGCAGCAGGATCTACCTTCAGAAAAACTGATTAATGAGTGGCAATCAAAAGGTGGTACCAAGTTATATCGAGTTATTTTCAAAGGAGATATTGCAAGTGATCCTGTTCTTTCAAAAGTTACACGTAAACACGATGTTGATTTCAACATCGTTTACGGTTCAGTTCGAGAATTACAGGAACGATTTTTTGGCAATCTACTTGTTTCATTTGAAGGAGAAACGGATGCTGTAAGCCATGTATTAAAAGAACTTGAATTAATTGTAGACATAGAGGAGGTCCTAAAAGATGAACGTTGATTGGCTTACATTTTGGCCCCGGATTGTAGAAGCAACCGGCGAAACACTGATCATGGTAATCGCCACTCTCGTTTTTGGTTCCATTTTTGGAATTGCAATTGGCCTGCTATTATTTGTCACTAGGCAAAATAATATTTTGGAAAACAAACTTGTTTCTCAAATATTAAATATAGTCATTAACATCGTTCGGCCTGTTCCGTTCATCATCTTCTTAGTAGCCATTTCACAACTGACAAGATTAGTTGTCGGGACAACAATCGGAACCGCAGCAGCCATTTTTCCGATGACAATTGTTGCAACATTCGTCATTGCCCGAGTTGTTGAAAATAACTTGGTCAGCATTGATCCTGGCGTTATTGAAGCAGCACAGGCAATGGGTGCAAGCCCTCTTCGGATTATCTTCACGGTTTTGATACCAGAAGCATTGGGTCCACTTATTTTAGGACTTACCTTCGTTTCCGTCAGTCTTATCGATTTCTCGGCAGTTGCCGGAACAGTTGGCGGCGGAGGTCTTGGACATGTCGCGATGACATACGGTTATCAACGGTTCGACGGTAGTGTCATGCTCGTTACGGTCGTCATTTTAATCATCATGGTGCAATTGGCACAATGGCTTGGCAATACACTTTCTAAAAAAATCATGCGTCGGTAATCTGGGAAAAGTGCAAGATGCCTGGAGCTAGACACTGTTCCAGGTCAAAGAATCTTATACTTAATAATCTTTAAAAAATACAATCATTCAACTAAAAGGAGACGAATTAAATGAGGAAATTATGGTTAGTAAGTTTAGCAGTATTAACTGCTATTGTACTCGCTGCTTGCGGCGGTAAAGAAAGCGGAAATAGTGATACAGTCAAAGTGAAAATTGGTGTCAACGGTGCAGATGGTGTCCAATGGCCATTGCTGAAAGAAAAAGCGGCAAAAGAAGGCATTGAAATCGAACTTGTCGAATTCGCAGATTATACATTGCCAAATAATGCACTTGCACAAGGCGATATCGACTTAAATGCATTCCAACATTTCTCGTTCCTATCCCAATATGTAAAAGAAAGTAAAAATGAACTTGTTCCAATTGGCTCGACGATGTTTGCACCACTTGGCGTTTACTCTGAAAAAATCAAGGATATTTCTGAAATCAAAGAAGGCGACAAAATTGCGATTCCAGATGACCCTTCGAACCAAGCACGTGCGCTACGCCTACTAGAAAGTGCTGATTTAATTTCACTTTCAGATGACTTTGGATTGTTTGGTGATCCGACAAAAATCACTGAAAATCCATTGAACCTAGAAATCATTCCTATGGTTGCTCAACAAACACCTCGTATATTGCCAGATGTGACTGCCGCGATTATTAACAACGGAATTGCTGGACAAGCAGGATTTTCACCAGGAGAGGATCCACTCTTTAGAGAATCAAGTGACGATGAGAGTATTTACCCATATGTAAATTTAATCGTAGCAAGCGGGAAAGAAAAAAACAATAAAACATTCAAACGCATCGTTGAGTTATATCAAGAAGAAGATATTGAAAAAGCTATCGAAGAAGATACAAAAGGCGGATCATATCTTATTAAGTTAACGCAGGAAGAGATTGATACCGTCTTTGAAGACCTAAAAAAATAATTGAACTGGGGGCATTCATAATGAGCATTGTAAATGAAAAGACGAACATATTATTCCATTCAATTGAACAGAACCATAACTTATATATTCAAACGAGTCAGGAAATTCATGCAAACCCGGAAATCGGAAACGAAGAAGTGTATGCAAGTGCTAAACATGTTGCGCTGTTGGAAGATGCAGGGTTTGAAGTAAAAACAGCGGTTGCTGGTCATGAAACATCGTTTTATGCTGTGAAAGACAGTGGAAAAGAAGGTCCGACAATCGCTTACCTTGCTGAATATGATGCACTTCCTGGGTTAGGACATGCATGCGGACATAATATTATTGGAACAACAAGTGTTGCAGCGGGGATTGCACTTGCCGAAGCGCTTCCTGAAACGGGCGGCCGCGTTGTCGTTTTAGGCACACCAGCTGAAGAAGGCGGTCCGAATGGCAGCGCAAAAGGCAGCTTCGTTAGACACGGTTATTTAAAGGACGTAGATGTTGCGCTCATGATCCATCCATCTGGAAAGACAGCTACAACAGGTGAATCACTCGCTGTGGACCCACTCGATTTTCATTTTTACGGAAAACCAGCTCACGCATCAGGTTCTCCTGAACAAGGTATCAATGCGCTGGACGCTGTCATCCAACTGTTCAACGGCATTAATGCCTTGCGTCAGCAGCTGCCTTCTGAGGTCCGCATCCACGGTATTATTACACACGGCGGCGATGCACCCAATATTATTCCCGAATACGCATCTGCACGTTTTTACATCCGTGCGGAATCTTGGCAGAAAACAGTCGAGACTTCTGACAAAGTCCGGAATATTGCTGAAGGCGCCGCCCTTGCAACGGGTGCAACCGTTAAAATTGAACGTTTCCAAAACGAAGTGAAAGACCTCGTTCTGAATTCCGTATTGGATGAAACGTTACACGTGGAACTTGAAACACTTGGTGAAGTCGTCCATACCGAAAAACGGAAAGGCAAAGGTTCGACGGATGCGGGCAACATTAGCTATGTAGTTCCAACTGCACATCCATACATTAAAATCGGGCCAGATGACTTGATTGCCCATACGGTTGAATTCAGGGAAGCTGCAAAATCGGAGCTTGGCAACCAAGCATTGATTACAGGAGCGAAAGCACTTGCGTCTACGGGGTATAGGCTGCTAACGGATGCCGAACTTCTTCATCGCGTGAAAGAGGAATTTGAAAGAGCACTTGCAGCAAAAGTATAACAGCAGTGTGATGTATTGATCCGTTCGCCGGGGGGATATGGTTCGGTCTCTCATGCTATTATGCTCGGGCCGCACGATATATGATTGGTTAGCAAGCTTATATGCTCGGTCTCTCACTCTATATGCTCGGTTTACACGCTATATGATTGGGTGGCAAGCTTATATGATCGGTTCGTACGATATATGATCGGGTGGCAAGTCTATATGATTGGTTCACACGCTATATGCTCGGGTCGTACGCTATATGATTGGTTAGCAAGCTTATATGCTCGGTCTATCAAGCTTATATGCTCGCTCCTTAATGTTATCAAATAACCCCCCACCATAAAAACAGAAAAAGGGTTACCTCAATCAGGTAACCCTTTTTCTATTTGTTTATTATACCAACTCTTCAACAAGCTCTCGCATTGTTCCGTTCTTCGCCAAATTCGCATGCCATGAAAATGCTTTTTCCAAGACATGTGGCGTATGACCGCCTCTTTTAAGCGCCTCTTCGTAATAAGCGCGAAGTTGCTCGCGGTACATCGGGTGTGCGCAACGTTCGATTATGAGCTCCACACGTTCCCTTGGGGCAAGTCCGCGTAAATCTGCATAGCCTTGCTCTGTAACAATAATGTCGACATCATGCTCTGTGTGGTCCACATGTGAAACGAACGGGACGATACTTGAAATGTTACCGCCTTTTGCCGTTGACTTCGTAACGAAAATAGCAAGGCGTGCATTGCGGGCAAAATCACCTGATCCGCCGATACCGTTCATCATCTTCGTCCCTGAAACATGCGTCGAATTGACGTTGCCGTAGATATCGAGTTCAAGTGCTGTATTGATGGATATTAAGCCGAGACGACGGATAATCTCCGGATGGTTCGAAATTTCCTGCGAGCGCATGATAAGCTTGTCTCGATACTTTTCAAAGTTATTAAAGACCTGATCCATCTTCTCTTCAGATAATGTAATTGAAGCACAAGATGCGAAACGTACTTTTCCTGCATCAATCAAATCAAACACGGAATCCTGCAGTACTTCTGAATACACTTCTAAATCCTTGAACTCTGAGTTGATCATTCCGTGAAGAACTGCATTCGCTACTGATCCAATTCCTGACTGTAATGGTGCTAGACGTTCAGTTAACCGACCTGCTTGAATCTCAGTACGAAGGAACGTTAATAAATGCTCTGCCATAATTTCTGTTTCTTGATCAGGCGCTACAATCGTAGAAGGAGAATCCAGTTGATCTGTGAAGACGATTCCTTTTACCTTTTTCATGTCAATAGGAATGCCAATCGTACCAATCCGGTCATCTACTTTCATTAACTGAATCGGCGACCTTTCACCCTGTTTACCCGGATCGTATAAATCATGCAGCCCTTCCAATTGCGTAGACTGCGCCATATTAATTTCAATAATAATTGCTTTTGCATGTTGCGCGAACGTCAATGAGTTACCGACCGAGGTCGTTGGAATAATCATTCCGTCTTCCGTTATTGAAACCGCTTCCAAAATCGCAAAGTCAATTGGCTCGACAACTTCAGCACGAATAAGTTCCGCGGTATGCGACAAATGATGATCCACAAATAGAAGATCGCCGTTATTAATCTTTTTCCGCATCGTTGGATCTGCTTGGAATGGTAATCTTTTATGTATAATATCAGCTTCAGCAAACAGTCGATCGATATCAGACCCTAACGATGCACCCGTAAACACATTCACTTTGAACGTTTCGGTTTCCGCACGTTTCACCAATGCCAGTGGAACCGCTTTTGCGTCACCCGCACGTGTAAATCCACTTAACCCTAGCGTCATACCGTCTTCAATCCAAGACGCCGCCTCTGTCGGTGAGACAACAACGTCTCTCAATTGAACATTTTTAATTCGATCCATATGATTTTCCATCCATAGACGCCTCAATTCATAACTTTTAGTTAATTTTAACTTAAGCACTTACATGAATGAGGAATTAGGCGTTGGACAAGGAATTATCCGGTGAAGCACTAAAATACATGATTAAAGCAGCACGAATCAAGTTAAAACCCTAAAAGTTTACGAAAGTAACTGGAATAGGATTGGCTAACTGGAATTCTTGTTCCATTATCCATTTCCAAGACAAAAGTCGAGTGCGTATCAGGGTAAATTCCCTTGATGTGATGAACATTAACGATAAAGGAGCGATGGCATCGTACAAATGACTCTCGCGGCAATAAATATTCAAACTCTTGTAACGTATTTTTATGAGTTCCTGAAAAACCCTCCGCCATCACATATGTTTTCCGGTCTTTCACCTCAACATATTTTACGCTTGCGAAAGGAACAGGAATCCATCCATCATGTGTCTTTACGGTAACGACAGATTTCCCATCCGTATACACGGGGTAAATCGCAGTTACACACCCCTCTAGTTCCCCGTCATGATAAAACGGAACCGCCATCCCATGATAAGGGATACCAAACACATCACGGTTGATGAACTCCGACACTTTTTGTTTCTGGGAAATAGCCTTCTGTGCGATCGTGCCTTCCTTCACGGGATCCCCCGGCCTAATTTTTAAATCAACCCGCTTGCTGGGCAGATAATAGAGGTACTCCTCCGTATTCGACACCACTATAGAGATTTCATCTGAAAACACTTCCCCAATGACATCTAACAGCGCACTGAGACTTAAATTCTCCATTTTTATTACCCCTTTTACTCATTTCACGATTTATTCTTTTGCGTTTTTTCTATTATACTAGAAGTTCGTGCAATTGATTGGCAAAAAATATGGAACCCCCCTTTGGAGTCTATGTATACTGGGATTAACAAGATTTGTTGTATAATTAATTGTACAACTTCCTATATCTTGATTATAATAAATACTATCATAGACTAAAAATTGTGATAATAACAAAAATGAAATAACGAGGAGGAACAAGCATGCATGTAAGAGACCTACTTTTAGAGCGACTTGAAGTTGCCACAGTGAAGATCGATCAAACCGTGAGAGAAGTGCTGGATCAAATCAATGCGAGTGGATATAGATGTATTCCCGTTGTTGACAGCGAAGACTTCTATAAAGGTATGATTTATAAAGTTCACTTGATAGAATATCTGTACGAAGACAATGGGGATGAGAATTCAAAAATCGACCATTTGTTGAAGCATCAACATACATTCATAACAGAACGTTCCTCTTTTTTAAGTGCACTCATCAAAATTAAGTCACTACCTTTTTTAAGCGTTGTAGAAAACGAGAAACTCGTTGGGATATTAACGCATAATAGTGTTGAAAGTGTGTTGGAAGATGCCTTCGGATTAAAAACGGGGGGCATCAATCTTACGCTATCTTCAACTGAAGCTAAAGGTATGATTGAAAAACTGACGAAAACGTTACGCGGTGAAAATATTGAAGGCATGTTCACGCTGGATAATGGCTCCGTTCTTGCTCGAAGAGTAGTTATCACACTTGAAAGCGGAAAGACTGATGCAGAAATCGATAAACTAACCGAAAAACTTGAAAAAGGCGGTTTCAGAATTCTGCAAGTTGATAAAATTGATAAAGTTGATTGAGAGACAAATCGAAAAGCGTTGCACACATCCTACAATGTGTGCAACGCTTTTCAATTTTAATATGTCGTTGTTATCTTTACATCTGGTTCAGGAACACGTGAGAGAATAATGATTCCGATAATGAACAGGATTATCAGGCTGAATACCCCGTATGCAGAGCTTCCAGTCATCTGGGCAGTCACTGCTACCAGTAAAGGCCCCATGACGGACGCAAATTTGCCGAAAATATTATAGAAGCCGAAAAACTCATTCGACTTTTCTTTTGGTACAAGCCTTGCAAAATATGAACGACTCAATGCTTGAATGCCGCCTTGTGACGTTGCAACAAGCATCGCCAAGATCCAGAAGTCCATCGTTGTTTTCATGAAAAACGCATAAATACACACAATGATATAAACACAGATTCCCACGTATAACATCTTTTTCCCGGTAAACTTCTGCGCCAATTTGCCGTAAAGAATTGCGAATGGCGCCGCCACAACCTGCGTGACAAACAAGATAATAAGAAGGTTTTCTGCGCTAATCCCTAAATCCGATCCGTAAGCCGTGGACATTGAAATAATTGTTCCAACTCCGTCTATATAAAAGAAATAAGCCAATAAAAATAAAAAAACTGTCCGGTATTTGCGGATTTCTTTAAATGTACCGCCAAGACGTCTGAAACTACTTGCCAATAAATTTGGTTCACGCTTAATACCATGGATCTGATGAACATTTTTGACCATCGGAATTGTGAACACAAACCACCAAATCGCTGTAATGACAAAGGCTATCCTACTTGCGGTTGACGTCGTAAGTGGAATAATCTCTTTACCAGCTAAAAGAATAATAGCAATACTGATAATGAACGGAATCGTGCTCCCGATATAGCCCAACCCGAAGCCCCTTGCCGATATCTTGTTCATTCGCTCCTCTGGTGTAACGTCCACTAAAAATGCATCGTAAAATATATTTGCCCCATGAAAACCAACGGCTGTGATGGTGTAGATGATCAATAACCATAACCAGTTACCGCCCGGTACGAATGCCAATGAAAGTGTCGCAGCTGTCCCCATAAGGAAAAAGAATAGAAAGAACTTCTTCTTTAATCCTTCATAATCGGCAATCGTTCCTAAAAGAGGTCCAATCATCGCGAGTATGAATGTTGCAATAGCAACTGTATACCCCAAATAAGCAGTTGAATTCGACATACTCACGCCTGCATCCGTCGCCACCGCCTTATAATAAAGCGGAAACACCGCAGTCGTGATAATAATCGAATATGCCGAGTTTGCCCAGTCATAGAAAATCCAACTGTTCTCCTCTTTACTGTACTTCTTCACGCCCTCATTCCCCCTCTCACTCCCTACTTACAGTGTACAATAAGGGGTGTTGAAAAATAATGAAAAATCAAAACTTTACAATCGTACAACTTCACTATTCTGCGATAAATACGTAGGTTGACATCGGTTTAATCGCATGATTCTTTTGCGCTTCTTCTAACAAAATCACTTCAGATTGAATTAGTGATTTTAGTTTTCCAGGCAGATCAACAAGGTTATTAATCTCCTCTTTGTAATCAGCTACGGTCATCGCAATTTCCCATTCCGCATCTTGTAGCTTAGGAGAATGAACGGATTGCTCATTTACAATTGTCCAGCCTGCATTTTCGACAACACGCTTTATATCCATTGGTGTAAATAAGGTACGTACATTTGAAAGACTGCTTTCTTTGAAGCACTCATACTGGGATTGAATAAGCACGGCCAAGAAATGAGGGTATTGCTCAATCATTTGAATTCTTGAATCCCATTCAGCAAAACATAAGGTCTTGCCCCATTTTCTAACCTTCTTTAAAATCCCCTCGAGTTCCTCAAATGATTTTAAGTACCAGGAACAATGTGAGAAAACAATATAGTCAAAACTTTTTTCAGGAAAATCTACCTCTGCTGATAAAACATCAACGTTAAATTCCATTTTAAGCTGCTTTCCTAACTTAGACTGCTGTAAATAACGAGCAGAATCACCTACAGTTATCGGGGCTCCATAATCTGGAGATGCAATATCTATCCCGAGAACAAATCCTTGTTCTCCGACGATATAAGCTAACGCAGCCGTCGTATCCCCCTGTCCACAACCGATTTCTAAAACACTACTTCCTTCTTTTATTCCCCAGGACTCAATGAGCTTAAGACGATGCTCTGTCTGAATTCGTTGAACCTCTTCACTGGAAGCCATACATTCTACAATGTTTGTAATCACGTGATCTTTCATATACACACCTCATTTTATGTAAGTATTTGAGCCCACAATCCCCACCCAAATACCTTTCTAAAACTTCTTTTCGCCAAAACCCCCTATTTCCCCTTTTTTATGCAAGTACCAAGTACCCAAACAAGGTTACTTACTTTTATTATGCAATTCGAATGACTCTTCAAGGTCACCCCATTTTACATTTACTTGTATAACTTCATCTTCGTTTATTTTTGTTCCGCCTTCTGAAGCCCCGCTAGCTGTAAATAATAGCTCTTCAGGGGGCCCATCAAATTCTTTCGTCGTTTCCCCGCCACTAGAATTCGTTTTATGAGCGTATTCAAGTTTCCTTATTGAAGACAATTCTTCTAAAGATCCTTTGTATTTCAATAAAAATTGATAGTTATCTTCGTTGGAGTACGTTCTATCGCCGTTATCTTTCTTCCAAATTTCCGTTCCCCTATAAACATATTCGGCTTCCCAGTGTTCACTTTCTCCTTTAAATTTATAATCATTGCTAACCCTTTTTGCACAAGCTGTTAAAACCAGTATTACTATTAATAACATGATTATTTTCTTCAAAGTAACTTCCTCCCTCAAAGTTATTGAATTAAACTTTTCCACTTTCATCGTTTAAATCCTTTTAAGATGCCCTCGCTTTCTTTATGCAGGTATACATTTGTTCAACATATAGAGTGCATAAAAGATCGAGTAAGTTTATTTCTTATGTATTCAATCAATTTCCCATTACCTAAATTTTAACACTAAACGTAACTGTTGGTTAGTTTTTAACTTAACCAAATACACCATTAACAAGAAATGAAGGATGCATCATGTGCCTGTTGTACTTTCATTCAAATCTTGGATCATAGTAAAATAACTTCTCAAACTTTGATTATCCTATTTTTATAACGTATTACCAAAATAAAAAAGAGTCCCTAAAGCCCAAAAATTGTATTCACATTCCCCTTCTAAATGATAGAGTTGCTATAGGACAGTTCCCACTGTTAGGAATGATTAGCTATTTTATAGAGCAAAGAGGCAGGCGATTGATATCCAACAGTTAATTTTATTGCAGCATGTAATCGATTATGTGGAGGACCATATTAAAGAGGACATTAAACCTGAGGAACTAGCTAAACTGGTTGGTTATTCTCCTTATCATTTTTATAGGATTTTTAATAACCATGTTGGTTATACAATTATGGACTATGTTTTAAAAAGAAAACTGCAATACGCATTATATGAATTAGTAAAAGGCGAAAAAATAATTCAAATTGCATTAGACTATGGATTTGAGACGCATTCTGGCTTTACAAAGGCTTTCAAGAAATATTTTGGCAGTCCACCAAGCTTATATAGGCTCCACTGTCCGCTATCATTGCCTCAAAAAATTGACCTTTTGAGCCTTAGGCAAAAAAAAGTAGGTGGCATTGTTATGCAACCGAAAATTGTTCAGAAACCAGCTTTTACTATTGCGGGTAAAACATTTGAGAGTGTTATCGAAAATGTCTTTTACACAAGAGATGCACCTGCCTTTTGGGACCAAAGAATTTCCCCGGATGAATCAATCGAAAGCACTCTGTACGAAGCATTATCTCCAAAAAAACATGGAGAATATTGTATCAATCTTAGTAGCGTCGAAATAGAAGATAGATTTACTTATTTATTCGCGGTAAATTATGATCGAGATGTTCAACTACCTGCTGGACTGACAAAACTGCAAATTCCAGATGCTACTTATGCGGTTTTTAGGACTCCACTTGTTGAAGTCGAACAGTTTGTCTCTTCCATCAAGGGAACTTGGCTCTATATTTTAGAAGATTGGTTGCCTCAATCTCTTTATGAAGTCGATGAAACAAGCTATGACTTTGAGTATTACGATGAACACTGTCATGACTGGGATTATGAAAAAATATATATGGAAATTTACCTGCCGATCAAAGAAAGAAATAGAGAGTGATCGATTCACTCTCTAGACTTGTTTAAGACAACTTTATATAAAAGTAATACAGGAGTTAACAAAATTGCACTAACAATGATAGCAATTTTTATCGTAAAGCTCGATGCTATAATCCCAATTACCGGACCACCTCCAATTTGACCAATAGCGTCCACTTGTCCCTTAACCGAAAAGAATGTTGCACGTACAGAGGAATCAGGAATAATTTTATTAAGCCAAATATCCTCTAATGGATACATGACTTGCCTTGTCACTTGAATGATTACATAAAAAATTAGCAAGCTGATCATATACGTTGAGAATGCAAAGCCAATTAATGAAATGACGATGAAGAAGCTGGCCACAAAAAGAACAACATAAATCTGCCTTAGATTTTGGTGGATAGCACTTCGATTCAGAAAATGGAGTGCTGCAAAGGAAATAAGCACGACAATGAACTGAATTCCCCCCATTATCACAACTAACTTCTCAATCGTTAACGAAGATATATTTGAGACCTCCAAAAAATGAGCGATCCATAATCGGTCAAAACCTTCACTATAAAACCCAATAAATAAAGCAATGAGAAATAGCATCCTTATGATGAAGCTCGCTTTGGAATAGGAAATAATATTGCCCATATTCTCCTTCATACTTCCCAGCGTAGATATTCTTCCTTCTTTATCTAACGGTTTGAAGTTTTCTTCTTTCATAAAAATCATTAAATAGACGGCTAATCCAATCATACATAGCCCGCCGATAATGATTGGTAGGTTAATCATAAAATAGCCCATTAAAATACTGAGCGGAATAGCTATAATTTGGCCAAGATTACCGGCCTTTGCCCCTTTTATAAATGCCAGTGAAGCACGTTCCTCCCCTATTTCATCTGCAATCCAGGCTTGCTGAGAGCCGCTAGTAAAGGTATAGCCAATCCCCCATGCAATTTGAGCCACTAGCACTGTTACAAAATAGGGAAATACCCCTTCAATTAAAAAACCGATTCCTATTAATATATACCCAATTATTAAAGATAACTTCCGACTTTTTAAATCCGAAACAACCCCAGTTGGAATCTCAAAAAGAAAAACGGAAAGCTCCAAAACGGTCCCAATTAACACAAGTTGAAGCGGATCAAGTTTTACAGTTTGCACATGGTACAACAAGTTCACCGTAAATATAAATGTGAAAAATAATTGTGATAAGAAGCATGTAGAAATATAAACTCGATATGGATCTTTTGTTTTTATTTTATTCATTTTCTATCCCCCCAGCTTGATTATAGTAAGAGGGATAGACATTTTCTTGTCCAAATTTGCGGTAATGGGCCATTAATGAACCCCTTGTTTAGCAATCGTGTTAAGTCAGACAATATGTATGTTATAGTAAAAGCACAACTGAATAACGTGTAGAAATTAGGTGCTTTTTTACGTTTGTATAAAAGCTTAAAAGGGAAGTTCGGTGAAAAACCGACGCTGTCCCGCAACTGTAAATGGGAGTACTCTTTTCAAATCCACTGTTCGTTACGAATGGGAAGGGAAAAGAACGCGATGATCATGAGCCAGGAGACCTGCCTATTTCAGTACACACCAATTCCCTACGCGGATAGGAGGTGTTAAGTGCGGCTATGATCGAGCAATTTCTTGTAAAAGCCGCCGTACGAAAGAACGTAATACAAAAGAAACATAAGAGGACTCAATACCTCTTATTTCACTGTGCAGTCAATAGTGTACTTCTGTTTACGAACCATTCGTTACGGCAACAAGCGACCATACAAATTTACGCATACTAGCATCTTCCTTACGTTTAACTAGGAAGATGCTTTTTTATTTCCATAAAAGAAAGGGATTTTAGCCAATGAAACTTGGAACAAAAGAATATTATCTGGACGCATTCAAACATGTCTTAATGACAAATCTCATCATAAGCGAATCACAATCACTGTCTTCAACTTATTCTTATTACGAAGAACAGATTGGAAAAACAACGTCTATAAACGAAGAGGTAAAAAAACTTTATTCACGTAACCTCCAAAAAGCATTCGATGAAATCAAACACGAAGTAATCGGTTCACCAGAAGATTAAGCTTAAAAAACAACCAGTAAATAACTGAATCCAACACTATATATGTTGAACAAATGAATACGGCGTATACGCTTTACAAGGGCTTTTGAGAGGCCACTGAAAAAGCCCCAATACTTAGAGCAAATTAGAATTCCTGCCAATACCGCTTCGACGCTTTGTGGATGCCTCCCGCGATAAGCCAGAAAGGAGACCGCTTTCAGTCTTATCGCTCCGGCTACCACGAAGACGCGCCTGCGCTGGGTGGTCTATGTGAGATAGCGCATTTCATTATCTGCGATGAAATCTGCAACCTAGATTGCGGATTTCTTGACTATAATTATATATGTTGAATCCGGTATATATACTGAGCGAAGGCACCTTAACAGGGGTCGCCGAAGCCGTAAGACTGGATGCGAAGCGCTAATCCAGGCTTACGGTCAAAGGCATCCCCAAAGCGCCAAGCGATCTACAATCCACAACCCGAATAACAGCTCTCTCATTATTGAGCACCACAACTGATTCAATAGGATTCTTTAATTCAACATATATAGCCGCTTCTTGTACAATTACTTTGAATTGCTTTGAATTGAACGACCTCTATATGATTACCGAGATGTCTTGATGTGTAGGGATGCGACAGGCAACTATTCGCAACAGGATTAACTAGGAGCAATGAATAGTTCGCCGAAAGCGGACTGAAAATGATCCGGTGAAAAAGGCATCAAAAAAAGCGTGGCAGTCATAATAGACTTTCCACGCTTTTAATTTACCTACAGTTCCTGATAATTCCTCTGATGCGTACCACCGTCTTTTACATCCGCATGATACAACGCTTTCAAAGCAAAACTCTTCTCTAAGTCAAGCTCTGCCATTATCTGTTTCAGACGTTTTGACAGCTCTTTATCATTCTTTACAAGCTGTTCCATTTTCGTTCTTGAATATTTCAAAATCTGATTCCTCCTTCACATTCAGTTTGTCTTTACAGTATAACACCTATTTAAGGTCATTCGCCCAATTCAGATTTGCTATACTACTGGTAGTAGCAAGAAATGGACAGGAGCGACATCATGTATAAAACAATTGGCATACTTGCACACGTAGATGCAGGAAAAACAACTTTTTCTGAACAACTGCTTTATCATACAAAAAGCATTAAGCAGAGAGGACGCGTGGACCATAAAGACGCCTTCCTCGATAGCCATACAATTGAGAAAGAAAGAGGTATTACGGTTTTTGCAGACCAGGCATCCATTTCCTATAACGGATCTACCTACTACATTATCGATACACCTGGACACGTCGATTTTTCTCCTGAAATGGAACGTGCAATTCAAGTAATGGACTATGCCATTATTATCATTAGCGCAAGCGATGGCGTGGAAGGTCATACGGAAACCGTCTGGCAACTGCTCCGCAAACATCAGGTACCCACATTCTTTTTCATCAATAAAACGGACCGTGAAGGAACCGACATTACAAGTGTTATTCATGAAATGCGCACCAATCTATCGGAAGATATATGTGATCTTACATCCTCTTTCAATGAAGGAATTATGGAAGAGGAACTCATTGAATTTATCGCAGAACGTGATGAAGTACTTCTTGAGACCTATATGGAATCAGGTTACGACAACGATTTGTGGCTTGCAACATTAAAGAAAATGATTAGCGACAATAAAATCTTCGCCCTCTCCAGCGGTTCTGCACTCAAGGACATTGGTGTCATGGCGTTTTTCGAGAAGCTCGATTTATTGACCACAACATCTTACGATGATGATAGTGATTTCGCTGCACAGGTCTATAAAATCCGCCATGATGACAGTGGTAACAGGGTCACTTTCCTTAAATCACTAAGCGGTACGCTAAGTGTCAGGGATGGAGTGAATTATGGAGATTACACGGAGAAAGTGACACAGATACGCGTTTATAACGGTAATAAGTTCAAAGCAATCGATCATGTTCATGCCGGTGAACTGTTCGCCGTTACTGGATTAACGCAAGCGGCCATTGGTGATGGCGTTGGAGCACTAGAAGAAAAAGCGACCTTTGACATGATGCCTACCCTTAAGTCAAAAGTTATTTTCGACGTTGCCATCCATGTGAAAGAAGTACTTCGATGTTTTAACCTACTCGATGCGGAGGATCCTTCTTTGCGCGTCTTCTGGGATGAACATTTTCAAGAAATTCATGTTCACGTTATGGGCGTCATCCAGCTCGAAGTACTCCAACAAATTGTTAACGAGCGTTTTTCGATTCAAGTCTCCTTCGGTGAACCTAAAATCCTGTATAAGGAAACCATTGAAACATCCGTAACGGGTTATGGTCATTTTGAACCTTTAAGGCATTACGCGGAAGTACATCTTTTAATTGAACCAACCGAAAGGAATAGTGGCATACAGTTCGACAACGTCTGCCATGCAAACGATTTACTTATTGGTCACCAAAACGTAGTACGCGGCCATTTATTCGAACGAGAGCATCATGGGTTATTAACCGGCTCAGCTCTTACAGATGTCAAAGTAACGTTACTGACAGGACGAAGTCATAACGAGTACACATCTGGAGGCGACTTTAGAGAGGCTACTTTCCGGGCACTGCGACAAGGTTTAGAACAAGTACCCAATACGTTGCTCGAACCCTACTACGATTTCAAAATAAAAGTGGACTTGGATAATATGGGAAGAGTGCTGTCAGACATTCAACAAGCACATGGCAGCTTTGACACACCAGAAACAATTGGCGAAAAAGTTATTGTAAAAGGGCGTGTGCCAGTTGCTACTTTTATGAATTACAGCACCGTCTTTGCTTCATTCACCCACGGTAAAGGAACGCTTAGCCTGTTATTCGGGGGCTATGACCGCTGTCATAACCAGGAACAAGTCATTGAAGAAATCGGTTATAACAAAGAAGCGGATCCCGAATACTCATCCACTTCCATTTTCTTGACCAAAGGAAAAGGCTATTCCGTCCCGTGGGATGAAGCCGAGAAGGCAATGCATTGTTTATAAATAAAACCTATTGTCATGTCTGTTGATTAACCAAAGTAACCAGTGAGTAACGTGATCACCTACTGGGCGCTATGTGTATAGTTGACTTTGGACTGCTTTGGATAGAGTGACTTCTATACGATTACCGGGACGTCTAGATATGTAGGAATGCGACACGCAACTATTCGCAACAGGATTACTGAAAAAAGTGTGGCTAGAAGTGAATCCGTCACTTCTAGCCACACTTGCCTCACGGTAAATATGTCGTGATTAATTCGCCGAAAGCGAACCGGAAATGATCCAGTGAAAATGGATTATTCCAAGCCCTGCTCACCAGTATTTTATTCGAATAAATGGTTAATCAACAGACGTGACCCATTGTTGTTTTATTCATGCAGCATAGACCGCCTGTACTTTTAGACTATTTTAAATAAATCGCGATTGACTTTAATTTCAAATGAATATACGATTACTACTATTATTAATTCTATGAAAAACTTCTTAGAAGAGCGGCCAGCTAGTAAAACTTATTTCAAAGATTCGAGTGTTTTTATTAAAAGAAAACCAATTTCCTTATGAAGGGTATGAACCGATTTGACATCAACTAGAAACAACGACTTACTATTACAAAACATTGTCCCCGCTGAATCATTTCCGGTTTCGTTCAAAGAATTGGAAGCAGCGGCTAAAGAAAAGATGCCCGCTGGTGCATTCGGCTATATCCAATCTGGGGCGGGTGGTGAAGAGACGTTGCGAAAAAACGTCTCCTCTTTTTCAAAATATTCCATTGTCCCCCGATTTCTAAATGATGTTTCTACATTGGACACGTCTGTAAAATTATTCGGCCATACATATCCTTCTCCTCTATTAATTGCACCTGTGGGCATGCAAAAAATCGCACATGAAGAGGGCGAGATTGCTACCGCTAAAGCAGCAGCCACGCTTGGCATTCCATTCATTCAAAGTACAGTATCTGGCTTTTCAATTGAGGAGGTTGCAGAAGCTACTGGCGACAGTCCAAAATGGTTTCAGCTCTACTGGTCAAGCACTAACGATGAAATTGGTTATAGCATGGTCAAGAGAGCCGAGGAAGCTGGTTTTGAGGCCATTGTCTTAACAGTTGACACAGTGATGATGGGATGGCGTGAAGAGGACGTACGCAATCAATATTCCCCTTTGAAACTAGGATTCGGCAAAGCGAACTATGAAACAGATCCGGTATTTTTGTCCTCCATTCCAACTAACGATTTTGACTCCATCATTCAAGGGATACTGGATAACGTTTACCACCCTACACTTAGTTGGGCCAAAGTCATGGAGTTAAAGAAAAGAACGTCCTTGCCAATCCTCTTAAAAGGGATTTTACATCCGGCAGATGCAAAGCTCGCTATCGAAAACGGCATTGATGGCATTATCGTTTCAAACCACGGCGGGCGTCAGCTTGACGGGGTTATTGCTAGTATTGATGCTCTACCAGCAATCGTAGAAGCGGTAGGAGGTGAAATTCCTGTACTATTAGATAGCGGAGTTCGTCGAGGCACAGATGTTGTCAAAGCACTTGCACTGGGGGCTGATGCAGTTTTAATCGGCAGGCCATTCGTGTACGGATTAGCGGTAGATGGACAAAAAGGCGTTGAAAAAGTATTGGAGAATATCCTTCAAGAAATGAAAGTTTCCATTTCATTATCGGGCGTTTCTGCTTTAAAAGATCTTCGCAACTTACTAACAACGAATACTCCTAAAGCTTTTTAAAAATAACGAAATACTTCATCTATAAGAGAAAAGTAAAGCCACGTTCCGCCTGGAACGTGGCTTTACTTTTTGTCGGATTAATCTCCAAGTCGAAACACCAAAAAAAGTTCGTTGGGGTCTTTTTCATGCATGCTGGACACCTTTACTCCCTTTATCAGCTCAAAAGGAGTGCTCGTTTCAAGGAACTCAATATAATCACTTGTTGGATAGTAAAGGATAATATCTACAGATCGCTTGTGCTGGTCGACTGACCGTAGAACGTTAGCAATAACCGTCATGAAAATCTGGATTGAAAAAGGATTGAAGAAATAAAACCGGTTATCCTCCGCCTCCACTTCATATTCCTCTGCCAGACAGCATTCAAAGCTGATGAACGTGTTTGACCGTTTGACTTTTTGCATATAACTTGCTTGGTTTTCAAGTGCTTCCTGATACAGTTGCCCACTCATTTCAATGCCTGTAACCGAAACACCACATCGATTATGTATATAAAATGGCAGCCTGCCTTTGCCACACCCAAAATCCACTAATCTGTCGGTTTTCTTTAATTCATAGACCTCAAAAAAATCATCCAATGCCTTATAGGGTGTCGCTTCGTAGCGGTTATAATGAGAGGACTGATGCAGCCATTCACGCACTCCAACAGTATTAATGCGCAGTAACCGATCGCATTCTTTATCATACATAGCCATTTCTCCCAACTTGTTTATACCCATTGTATCAAAACACCCGAAAAAAACTTGGACATTTTGAAAACATGCCCAAGTTTTTTATTCTAGATAAGTTGAAATAAAGATTCCCTTTAAATCCGCTACAGCGCTCGGGGATGCCTCCCGCCCTAAGCCAAGTAGCTTCGCCGCCAGTCCTAGGGCATCGGCTACTCCTTATAAGGCGCCTTCGCTCAGTTTATTTAGGTATCCAATTGTTCAACATATATACTCTTTGCTATTGTGGTTAATTTAGCGTTATATGCCTTACTATCATTCTCCATCCTTACTTAAGCGTCGAGTTCAATACAGCTACTTGCCCAGCCTTCTTGGTGGCTTTCATTTCGGAAATAGCTTCCAGATGTTTCGTTGTATCAAATTCATTAACACTTTTCGCCACTACCATTGTAGCGATTCCGTTTCCGATTAAATTCACAATCGCACGTCCTTCACTCATAAAACGATCCACACCAAGAAGCAATGCTAACCCTTCAAGAGGAATGATTTGTAATGCCGCTAAAGTTGAAGCTAAAACGATGAATCCGCTGCCTGTAACGCCCGCAGCTCCCTTAGAGGTTAACATTAATATTAATATTACTGTAATTTGTTGTCCTAGTGTTAAGTCGACACCAAACACTTGCGCCAAAAAGACGACCGCCATTGAAAGATAAATAGATGTACCATCAAGATTAAAGGAATAACCTGTCGGGATTACGAGGCCAACAACAGATTTTGATGCTCCGTAACGCTCCATCTTATCCATCATTCTTGGCAGAACAGATTCTGAAGAACTTGTACCTAAGACGATTAGTATTTCTTCCTTGATGAATTTCAGGTAATTCCATAAGCTAAATCCATTCATCTTACAAATGATATTTAATATGACAAAGATGAATAAAAACATTGTAATATAGACTGACATCATTAATTTACCCAGTGGTACCAGTGAAGTCAGCCCGTAATGACCAATTGTATATGCCATCGCTGCAAATGCGCCAATCGGGGCTGCTCTCATGATATAACCTATAATTTTAAAGAAGACGAGCGAGAGTTTATCCATGAACTCTATAACCAATTTGCCCTTCTCGCCAAGAGCGGCAAGGCCTACACCAAATAAAATGGAGAAGAATAACACTTGTAGAATATCGCCTTTTGCAAACGCATCGACCATATTAGAAGGAACAATCTGAGTGACAAACTCAATCCAGTTAATACTTTGTCCACCTTCAGCAGTATATTTTGATACATCGCCTTTTTCAAGTTCATTGTAGTTGAGTCCTGCTCCTGGTTTTACAAGATTAACAACGATTAACCCAATAACAAGCGCTAATGTTGTAACAACCTCGAAGTAAATAAGAGCCTTACCACCAACTTTACCAACCTTTTTCATATCTCCCATTTTCGCGATCCCAAGTACAATCGTTAAGAATATAATAGGGGCTATGACCATTTTCACAGCATTTATAAAAGTATCTCCTAGTGGCTTCATTTCTTTTCCGACGTTTGGCCACACGAGCCCCACTACTACCCCAATCACAATTGCGATTACTACTTGAACGGTTAAATTCTTAAATATTCTCACCTTTAATCCCCCTTTAAACTGAATACTTCATCATTACTAATTAATACAAATGATAGCGCTTTCAGTAGGGTGTGAGAAGTTTATGGTCATAACGGCTATTTTGGTCTTTTTGGTCTTACTTTTTTTGCTGATTGGATACATAACGATTTATAGGTCTTCCAACCCCTCCGTATTGGACATCGAGGGTAATGCCACCGCTTTTTTCCAGGTAATCTAAATAGCGGCGAGCAGTCACTCTAGCTATTCCGATTGCACCTGCCACCTCTTCGGCGGAGCGCGGACCGTCTTGGTTCTGAACATACATCGTAATTTCATTTAAGGTGAATTCATTCAAACCTTTTGGTAAATTGTTGCCTGTGATTTTCTTTGAATGCTCGGAGTAAATCAGTAAATCAAGCTGTTCTTGTGAGATCACTTCAGATGCATTCAAGCTTGTCCTGTATTTCCGATATTTCTCCAATGCCTGCTGAATTCGCTGAATTTTAAATGGCTTAATAATATAATCCATCGCACCATTTTGAAGCATAAGCTTAATTGTTTCGCTGTCTTTAGCGGCAGATACGACAATCACATCTGCCTCCAATTTTTGTTTTCTGAACTCTTGTAATGTCTTGATCCCGTCTTTTTTGGGCATATAAATATCTAATACTACAAGATCTGGACTTAATTCTTTCAAAAGTCTAATTCCCTCTTCGCCATTACTAGCGACGGCCACTACTCGGAATCCTTTTATACTTTCAATAAACTCTCTATTTACTTCTTGAACCATTGGATCGTCTTCAATCAGTAGTACCTTTATTTCTTCTTTACACGTCATACAACTCATCCTCCACTTCCATTGGGAAGGTAATAATGATTGAAGTTCCTTCACCCTGTTGGGATGAAAGGTCAATTTTGCCTCTCCCTTTATCAACGATCTGTTTTATCAAAAAAAGCCCGTAACCGGTACCTTCAGATTTGTTCATCGTAAATCCTTTTTCATAAAGTCTTGGTAGGTATTCTTCGCTCATGCCAGATCCATTATCCTCAACCAATACGGCACACACGTAAGCTGACTGTTCAAAACTAATATCAATTCTTTTATCCTCAGTCTCAATTTGATCGAACGCCCCAAAAGCATTTTCTAGTAGATTACCTAATAACACAACAAAGTCATGTTGGTCTAGTTGATTGGGAAAGGCGGCAAAATAACTATTTTGATCAACCTCAACAGTAATCCCTAATTCTTTTCCCCTTCTTACTTTGCTTAAAAGGAGACCTGCAACTGCATCATTTTTAATTTTTTCATTCAGAAAACTTGTTACATTTTCTTGCTCTTCCGATGTATTAAAAGCAAGTTGCAACGCTTTTTCAGGTTTCCCGAGCTGAATTAGACCAGCTATCGTATGAAGTTTGTTCATATGTTCATGGCTTTGAACCCGCAATGCCTCTACAAAGTTTTTGACACCTGTTAATTCTTCGGCAAGCTTAGTCACTTCTGTACGATCCTGAAAGATTGCTACAGCACCAATTAATTCGTTATCCTTTTTAATCGGTATACGATTACTTACGATCACTTTTCCGCTTACCTTTATCTCCTCATTATATACCGCCTTATTTCTTTCAACAATTTCAGGAAGCCTTGTGTCCTTCAGTACATCGCGAATTGGTTGACCTATAAAATTTCCTTTTACATTAAATATCATCTTTGCTTTCTCATTAAATATCGTAATAATTTCTTTATTGTCGATTGCAATAACGCCTTCATTCATTGAATGAAAAGTAGCTGTTCTTTCTTCATGCATTCTCTTAATTTCATATGGCTCCAACTGAAACATTTGTTTTTTAATATGATTAGCAAGCATTGCTGAACCTATCAAGCCAAATAATAATGTTAATACAACAATTATAAGAATGTCTGTTGTTAAATCGCCCATAATTTCAATAAAACTCGGGATTTTATTGCCAACGACGACAACACCGATTTGGTTTAAGTCTGAATCCTTAATCGGTACAAATGCCCGAATAACGGTACCAATCTCTCCTTCTGCCTTCGAAAAATAGATATGCTCCGCAAAAGCCGGCTTTTCATCCTCACCTGTCGAGGGTTTTCCTAGCATTTCCTTTACAGGATGAGAATACCGAATTCCATCCATATTCATGACAACAACATAATCCGTATTATTAATGAGTCTTATTTCATCGACAACGGGGTTCACTATTTTCCACCCTATTGGTTCTTGGACTGCTTTTCTTATATCTGATAGTTCAGCTACAGTTCGTGCCGTGTTCATAGATCTGATTCTTAATTCTTTTTCCTCTTTTTGTTGAATGTTAGCAATGATGACAATTCCGCCGATCAACAATGAAAAGATAACTACCGCATAAGATAAAGTCATAATTTTCCAACGTATAGGTAATTGTCTCATTTTCAGTCCCCCTTTCCTACTATTCATCTTTACGAATCGCAATTTTCTGAGTATGCTTACACTAACGAAGTAATAGGAGGCTTACGGTGAAAAACATATTTGTTTATATGCTCCTTTTAGGCACTGGTATTGCTATTGTTTTAGGATACTATAATCTATTTCCTCAGAAAGAACTGGTTTATGACGACGATCAGGAAGGACTCAGTGATCAAATCATTTTTAAATTTAGCCATGTCGTTGCCGAGAATACGCCGAAAGGACGTGCGGCAGACAAGTTTGCTGAGCTCGTTAATGAGAAATCAAATGGTCATATAAAGATCGTCGTCTTCCCAAACGGAAGTTTGTTTTCTGATATAGATGATATTAATGCCTTAAAAGAAGGGCAAGTACATATAATAGCTACCTCCACCTCAAAACTTGGAGTACTTTCTCCTGAATGGGGTGTTCTCGATCTACCATTCGCCTTCCCTAATCATGAAGCTATTCACAAAGGAATACATGGGCCTATCGGTGAACACCTGCTAAACTCATTACAAAAAAATGGCATTATTGGACTCGCCCATTGGTCCAATGGTTTTAAACAAATCACATCAAACAAAGGCCCTATTGTTACACCACAAGATCTAAAAGGGCAAAAAATCAGGATTATGAAAAGTGATGTCATTCAAGCCCAATATGATCTATTAGGCGCTAAGGCGCAACAAGAATCATTTAATTCCACCTATAACTTAATCGAAGCCGGACATGTTGATGGCGAAGAGAATACGATTTCAAATATCCATTCTAAAAAGTTCTATAACGTTCAAAAACATTTGACGATCAGTAATCATGGATACCTAGGTTACGTCGTGATGATGGATCAAAAAGTCTGGGATCAGCAAACAAAAAACACTCAGCAAATCCTACTTGAAGCTATGGATGAGACAACTGCCTGGAACGACCGGCATTCTATACTAATGAACGAAGAGCAACTTGAACTTATCAAACGTAACTCATCTATTCAGATTCATGAACTAAGTGATTTTGAAAAACAGGAATGGATAAAGGAACTGTACCCTGTATACGATATTCTTTCAACTACAATTGGCAGTAAATTGGTTGAAGATATAAAAGAATTAAGAGCTACTTATAGAGGAGCGGATTGAATGAAAACTAAGTCAGTAGGGGCGTCTATCACTTTACTAGCGGGATTTCAGTGGCTGTTCTTTATGTTTGCCAATACAGTCGTTATTCCTATTTCTGTCGGCAGTGCTTTTCAGTTGGAATCCATTGAAATTGTATCCGCCATTCAACGCTCCTTCATCTTCACAGGAGTGGCCTGTATGCTGCAAGGGCTTATCGGGCATCGTTTAGCACTAATGGAGGGTCAATCTGGACTGTGGTGGGGCGTCATCCTAAGCTTGGCTGCTACGGCCAGTACGATGAATCTCGAACTAACTACGATTGGTGGCAGCATTGCAGTTGGGGTTATAATTTCGGGCATTATTGTCGCAGTTTTCGGTATTTTGGGTATGGGAGAAGTGTTAAAGAAATGGTTTACACCAATCGTAATGTTTGTTTTTCTCCTATTACTAGCTAATCAGCTCATCACTATTTTTCTAAAAGGAATGATTGGCCTCAATATAGGTGATTCTATAGATGTAAAAGTCGCCTGTTTTTCATTTACTCTCGCCGCACTGACAATCCTTATCCATGTAAAAGGAAAAGGAATTATTAGCAGCTTGAATTTGCTCATCGGAATGACAGTCGGATGGATTGCTGCCGCCCTGCTGTTTCCTGCGGAAGTAACAGAGACAATTAAAACGACCCCTTTCCTTACCTGGTTTCCTTGGGGGCAACCCGCTTTTGAGTGGGGCATCGTCATTACGGTGGTCATTACTGGATTATTAAACACTACGAATACGATTGCCACATTGAAAGGGGCAGAAGATGTTTTTGAACAGGAGACAACTCCCAAGCAGTACCGTGCCTCCTTCTTCCTAACAGGGATGTTGTCGACAGCTTCAGGCGTGCTTGGACTCGTCCCCTATGCACCCTACGCTTCATCATTAGGATTTTTGCAGTCAACTGGAATTCGCGAAAGAGCACCGTTTTTTGTAGGATCCATGTTATTCATCCTCTTGGGATCGGTTCCACAGTTAAGTGCCTTTTTCTCAACAATTCCGCATAGCGTTGGTAACACAGTACTGTTTGTTGCTTATTTACAGCTGTTCCGCTCAGCAATTCGCAACATAGAAGGCCTGAGATTCGAACCCACTACAGTCTATCGCATCGCTTTACCGGTGTTATTAGGACTATCGATTATGACATTACCGGCAACGGCCTTTACAACGATTCCACAGCTTATACGCCCAATCCTTTCGAACGGCATGCTAATGGGGATTTTGGCTGCACTTTTTATGGAGCTTTTGCATTATCTCGGTCAACAGAAGCGAGTGATGTCGTGATTAGGACTATTTCCGTTATATCAGAAGTTCCAATCTAACCGTTAATAAATGTGGGTACCGGGTATTGGTGAAAAGTAATTTACAGCTGTTTGCCTTCTACAATCTCAACGAATTTTGTTGAGGCTCGTGATAATGGTACACTTTTTAAAAAGCATACGCCTATACTTCTCGTCGGTATCTTTTCATTTAGTTGTACTTCATATAACAATCCTTTATTTAAATACTCTTGAGAAAACTCTTTTGTTACACACGCTATCCCTAAATTTATTTTAGCAAACTCTAATAATAAGTCATGTGAACCTAATTCAAATTCCGGTGAAATCTTTATACCTTTAGAAATCATATAATCCTCTACATACTTTCTCGAGTTTGATTTCGATTCAAGAAAAATTAATGGAAGCTTTACTAATTCATTTAGGCTTAAGGGTTTAGCCAATATTTTCTTAAACCTTTCCCCATAAACAAATGTATCCTGGATATCAATACATGGCTTCAGTTCTAATGTAGGATCGTCAATCGGGAAATTACAAACAGCAACATCTACTCCACCTGATTTTAAAATCGAACAGAGTTCCAATGTCGTACCATTTACAATCGTAAATTTTATATTTGGATATCTAATGTGAAAAGCCTCCAAATAGGGAAGTAGAAAATACCTTGAAATTGTATCTCCTACACCTATCTTTAATTCACCTGTCGTTAAGTTTTTAAACTCTAAAATCTTTTCTTCTCCGACATGAATTAAATTAATAGCCGAATTGGCGTATTCAAATAGCAGACTACCTTCATTTGTCAGAGATACGCCTTTTGGACTTCTATAAAAAAGACGTGTATCTAATTCCCTTTCCAACTGCATGATTGCCTGACTAACTGCTGGTTGCGTCATATAAAGATCTTTTGCAGCCTTGGAAAAACTCTCGCTTTTTCCTACTTGACAAAATATTTTATATAAATCTAATTTACTAACCATATAAGCACCCCTTATACCGACCATTTGTTATATTAATTTTACTTATACCACTAATGCGTTGTATAGTACAGATAGAAAGTTAGTTAATATAAATATACTTTGTAATATTAAGGAGCGATTCCATTGGAAAGAATAGTTGGAACAGTTGCAAGAGGCCTCCGTTGCCCAATAATAAATCGTGGAGATAATATTGAGGATATAGTAGTAGAAAGTGTGTTAAAAGCTTCCGAAGTTGAAGGCTTTACATTTAATGATAAAGATATTGTTTCTATAACAGAATCCATTGTTGCTCGAGCTCAAGGGAATTATGCAACGATTGATCATATTGCTAAAGACGTTAGTTCAAAGTTTGGAGAAGAAACTGTTGGAGTAATATTCCCTATTTTAAGTCGTAATCGTTTTGCAATCTGCCTTCGAGGTATTGCAAAAGGCGTTAAAAAAGTTGTTTTAATGCTTAGCTACCCTTCTGATGAAGTTGGGAATCACCTTGTGGATCTGGACATGCTTGATGAAAAAGGAATTAACCCTTGGACAGACGTTTTAACGGAAGAACAGTTCCGCGGCCATTTTGGTTATAATAAACATGCTTTTACTGGTATTGACTATATTGATTACTATAAATCATTAGTTGAAGAATACGGCATTGAATGTGAAGTTATATTCTCAAACAGTCCAAAAACGATTTTAGATTACACAAAACATGTTCTTACTTGTGATATACACACGAGATTTAGAACGAAAAAAATATTAAAAGCAAATGGTGGCATTAGCGTTTATAGCCTCGATGACATATTAGCCGAGTCTATGGATGGTAGCGGTTATAACGAAGATTATGGCTTGCTTGGGTCAAATAAATCAACTGAAGATGATGTAAAACTGTTCCCACGTAATTGCCAACCTGTCGTTGATAACATACAGCATATACTCAAAGAAAAGACTGGCAAAGATATTGAAGTCATGATTTACGGAGATGGAGCGTTTAAAGATCCAGTCGGTAAGATATGGGAACTTGCGGATCCAGTCGTATCACCAGCTTACACACCAGGGCTTGACGGTACACCTAATGAAATAAAATTAAAATATCTTGCCGACAATAACTTTGCCGATTTAAGAGGCGATGACCTTAAACAAGCTATATCACAATTCATTACCGATAAAGACGATGATCTTGTAGGAGCAATGGAAGCACAAGGTACTACACCAAGAAAACTTACCGACCTTATTGGCTCTCTATCTGATTTAACATCAGGAAGCGGAGATAAAGGTACACCTATCGTCTTTATACAAGGCTATTTCGATAACTTCACAAAATAAAAATTACTCAAACACTAAGCGTCCTGAGTACAGTTGCTTTTAGATCTCTTTGGATTGAACGACTCCTATACCAGTACCGAGATATCTTGCTCAATAGGGATGCGACTTCGTCGCATCCCTATTGAGCTTTTTCGGTAATCAGTATGGTGGTCGTTCATCAGTCGCTCCCCAAAGGATATGGCTACCTTACCAGTATCTTGTGCAAGAAAATAGTCAATCAACAGATGTGATAAATGATAAAAAAAAGCTAGGCAATGAAAGCCTAGCTTTTTCTATGTGTACAGCCAAGTATTTTGAAGTGAAAGTAGCTTATAGCTTTTTAACAAATTCCGTTTTTAATTTCATAGCTCCAATACCATCAATTTTACAATCAATGTCATGGTCCTCGTCAATTAACCGTATTCCTTTTACTTTTGTACCTTTTTTAACGACTAATGAACTTCCTTTTACTTTAAGGTCTTTGATGACTGTTACAGAATCACCATCGTTCAAGACATTTCCATTTGAGTCTTTATAAACTTTTGTTTCCTCACTATTTTCAGCTTCTGCTCCTAAAGACCATTCATGGGCACATTCTGGGCAAACAAAAAGATTACCATATTCGTATGTATATTCAGAATTACATTTTGGACAATTTGGTAAATTAGGCATAATTTCATTTCCTCCATTCGTTATATGCTTATATCCTCTCACAGTCTTCCCGTATTGACAAACCTTCCTTGAAGCTCTTTATTTAAACCTGTCCTATCTAGAATGCTTGGTAAACATTTTGCTCACAGTTGCGAATGCACGACAAGAATAGCCCCTTACTATCTTTCCTGCCAAACCTTTGCAAGTAATTGAATTCCACGAGTAATGTCCTCATTAGAAAGCCCACCATATCCGAGTAAAACTAAATTAGTTGATTTTACATTGACGTAAGAATTTGAAACTGGATAAATACGAATATGAATTACTTTCGCTAATTCAATAGCATCTTCTTCCGTTAAATCAGCAGGTAACTTTAAAACGATATGCAGACCAGAGCTCTCCCCGATAACTTCATATTCGGGCGATAAATAGTGATGAATTGCCTTTAAAATCGTCCTCTGTTTTTGTCGATAAATCGTCCGCATTTTATCGAGATGTCGTCTCCAATAATCTTCCCTCATAAAGTCAGCAAGGGTAAGTTGTTCCATTCGAGAAACCGTTGATTTTTGAAGAGCAAACTTCTGCTCAAATGGCTCAACAAGCTTGATAGGCAAAACAAAGTAACTCATACGAAGAGATGGAATAAGTGTCTTTGAAAATGTACCAAAATAAATGACTCTCTTCATTTCATCAAGCTCAGCAAGTGAGGGTATAGGCTTTCCTTTATAGCGAAATTCGCCGTCATAATCATCCTCAATGATGTAAGCATTGTTTTGATGGGCCCAATTAATTAACTCAATTCTTCGTTGTATCGGTAAAATCATCCCCAGTGGAAATTGATGTGCTGGCGTTGTGTAGAGAAACTGATGTGATTTACTCGGAACAGTCACTCCTAATTCATCTACAGGAATCGCTTCATAAGGTATTCGCTGTTGTTCAAAAACCGCTTTAGCTCGAATAAATCCCGGGTCTTCAATAGCAACAGACGCTGCTTCATAGAAAAACTGACAAATCATATGCAATTGTGTCTGTGTACCACTACAAACGAAGACTTGATTCGGCACGCATGATACACCACGGGATTGTTGAACATAGGCAGCAATTTCTTGGCGTAGGCGCCATTCACCTTGCCAAGGACTCATGGTAAATGAGGCATCTCCTATATGTCGACTCAATAGCTTTTTCCAAGTCTTAAAAGGAAAAACATCCTTCGCTACATGGCCTGAGTGAAAGTCGATGTCGATTTCAGCAATTTCGGGGGGTGAACTATATAGTTGCTGATGTTTCGAAACAAGGCGCTCATAATCATAAGCAGCAACAAAGTAACCAGATCGCTCTTTACTTTCGATATAGCCTTCAGCTATTAGTTGAGCATATGCTTCCTGAATTGTATGCACACTAACACCTAAATCCCTTGCAAGTTGCCGTTTTGAAGGTAACTTCGTATGTAGGAGAAGATGATGCTGTATGATTTTTTCTCGAATTTGCCTATATATTTGAAGATAATACGGGGCATCTCCATTGAATGACAACTCCATAAAAATCTCTCCTCTGGTATGGTTGCTTTTATACTATTTGGTACTTCTAATCATATCAAAGTTAAGGTGTAATGAAATAAAGGAGTGATGGTTCATGGAAACTATTCAATTATACGGAGATGCTGTTGTTTTAAGACCAATGACCAAAAATGATGTAGATGGCATATATGCACATTGCCAAGACGAGCGTATTTGGACGCATATGTTGGATACATTAAAAACGAAAGAAGACGTACAGACCTATATTGAACAGGCATTAGTTAATCGGGAAACAGGAACGGAATACCCTTTTGTCATTGTGCTTCGAGCAACAAATGAAATAATTGGCTCTACGCGATTTTTCGATATTTCCACTGCACATAAACGGTTAGAAATCGGTCATACTTGGCTGCATCCGTCATTTTGGCGCACAAACATCAATACAGAGTGTAAATACTTGCTACTATTTTACTGCTTTAATCAACTACAGTTTCAACGAGTACAACTTAAAACAGGTCATGAAAATAGCCAATCTCAAAAAGCTATTGAACGGATTGGTGCTAAAAAAGAAGGGGTTTTACGTAATCATATGATTAGACCTAATGGAACGGTGCGACATACGGTTATGTATAGCGTAATAGAAGAGGATTGGCCTGAAGTAAAACAGCGTATAGAAGACTTAATGGAGAGTTATCAAAAATAAACCGGTACTTTATCAAGTAGGAGACACCACATAATTCTCTCAAGGTTTAAACAAATACAAAAACGACTAAGAAGTATGTTCTAAGTCGTTTTTGCACTTATTTTTTCATTAGTCAGAAGCTCACTTTCTTTCCAAAACCGCAAAGTAATTTCCTTCATTATCCGCAAAATTAAATACTCTGCCAGAAGGCATCGTTACCATGTCTCCAACTGTGATCTGTTTATCCTTAAAGTCTCTGTATAATTCATCAAGATTCTCTGAGAAAAGCAGTAATGAAGGTGTTTGAAGATTTAATTCCGGCTGCATTTTAGCAATGAGTTCCTTATTGTGAAGTATGATAGTTGTTTCCGCATCCTTTGTTGGAGCGATTTCAATCCACCTCATTCCTTGGCCATTATCTTCTTCTGAAATGACGCTAAATCCTGCTTTTTCCGTCCAAAACTTCACTGTCTCATCTTGGTTATTGACATATAACATAATTTGACCGATTTTTGTAATCATATTGTTCACTCCCTATGAGTAGTTTGTTTTGTGTACTTACGACAAAGGTCTCCGTGACCATCTAGCTAAAGGGTCTTGAAAAAAGAACCTTCAATCCAAAGACAGATCAAAGGTTCTATATTATAGTTCATCTCGATTGTTTCTATATCCAAAGAATTAGCTTTGGTCCGACAAGTTTTCGCTTAGACCAAGCGCCTGCGCTGTTGAAGTATGCATTTCGTGCAAAAGCTCTGGATTTTCCATTAGCGACATGCCATACGAGGGAACCATTTCTTTCAATTTTGGTTCCCATTCTTCGATATATTGCGGGAAGCATTTTTTAATGACATCAAACATAACGTGTACGGCAGTAGAAGCACCCGGAGAAGCGCCTAGCAAAGCTGCAATCGATCCATCTGCAGCAGTGATAACTTCCGTACCAAATTGAAGTGTTCCTTTACCGCCCGCCTCAGTATCTTTGATAACTTGTACACGTTGGCCCGCTACTACAAAATCCCATTCTTCAATTTTGGCATTCGGGATAAACTCTTGTAACTCTTTCATACGCTGTTCTTTCGATAACATAAGTTGCTGGATGAGGTACTTTGTCAATGACATTTCTTTTGCGCCTGCGGCTAACATCGTCAACACATTATTTGGTTTGACAGAAGTTATTAAATCTAACATTGAACCCGTCTTTAAGAACTTTGGTGAAAAGCCGGCAAATGGTCCAAATAGCAATGACTTTTTATTGTCGATAAATCTTGTGTCCAGATGCGGAACAGACATTGGTGGAGCGCCAACCTGCGCTTTTCCATATACTTTTGCGTGATGCTGCGCCACAACATCCGGATTATTACATACCATGAAGATTCCGCTTACTGGGAATCCACCAATATGTTTTCCTTCAGGAATACCGGTTTTTTGTAGTAGATGCAGACTTCCTCCGCCGCCTCCGATAAAGACAAATTTTGCAGTATGGCGTTCGATGCTACCGCTATCGACATTCTTCACTTTCAATTCCCATGCGCCATCATTTGTTCGCTTAATAGCATCAACACTATGTTTGTAATTGATATCGACATTTTTATTCTGTAAGTGGTCAAACAACATGCGCGTTAAAGCACCGAAGTTGACGTCCGTTCCAGTGTCGATTTTTGTTGCTGCTATGGCATCATTTGATGGGCGGCCTTGCATAATTAGCGGAATCCATTCCATCAATTTTTCTGGGTCAGCGGAAAATTCCATCCCTTTGAACAACGGGTTATTTGACATCGCTTCAAAACGTTTCTTTAAAAATGCTACATTTTGTTCCCCTTGTACCATGCTCATATGAGGCAATGACATGATAAAGTCCTGCGGATTGTTGATCAGCTTATTGTTTACAAGATATGACCAAAACTGCATTGAAAGCTGAAACTGTTCATTGATTTTTATAGCTTTGCTAATATCTACAGATCCGTCTGGTTTTTCACTGGTGTAGTTAAGCTCACACAGTGCCGCATGGCCAGTTCCTGCATTATTCCATTCGTTAGAGCTTTCCTCCCCCGCATTTGCGAGCTTCTCAAACACTTTAATATTCCATTCTGGTACTAATTCTTTTAGCATTGTCCCCAAAGTCGCACTCATAACTCCGGCACCAATTAAGATAACGTCTGTTTTAGTTTTTTGGTTACTCATTTTTACCATCCTTTATACCCTAGTATTCGCAGAAAGGATGTAGGCGCTCCTGCTTAGGCGTTATAGCAAGCTAAGGAGTGACCTAGACACATATCTTTTCTGTCTCAATTTTTACAATTATTCATGGATCGGAATAACTTCTATTATATAGTAGTTATAGTCGATTTAAAAGATAGTAAAGCCGAACGTCTATAGGAACACTCAAAAATCCACGGCTTTACCCTAGCTTCTTGCAAAGGGTAAAGCTCTTGTGTGCCGTTACCATTGGATCGACACTTCAAATTTTACTTCCACGACAAATCTAAAGTAGTTTTTTATGATTAACTTTAATTTAATCTTGAACAAATGAATACCTCTATAATCTGAGTGAAGGCATCTCCTAACACCATAGCGAATTCAACGGAGTCCTATGTAGGTGTCAAATTTAACAAAAAAAGTAGTTCCTTCAGATCCTGTTTGAATTTCAATTTTTGCGTTATGACGGGCAACAATGGCATAACATATACCTAAACCCAATCCAGTACCATTATCCTTAGTTGTGTAGAATGGAGTACCCAATTTCTCTACTGTCTGAGGACTGATACCTTCTCCTTGATCCCGTATTGCAAGAACTACACAATTTCCATCTTCCTTGTAGGTGCTGATGGATAGAACTTTCCCTGTGCTCATTGCTTCAAGGCCATTACGATATAGGTTTATTATTAATTGTCGGATCTCATTAGGATTTAAAAGTAGTTCTGGGATGTCTTTAATATCGAATTGAATAAGTTTATTTTGATTACATGTATCGATTTTTATCAAAGGAGTAATATCACGAATAATTGAATTTAAATCTAACATCTCTAAATCAGATGTCCTTGTATTACCTATTGAAAGAAATTCAGTAATAATAGAATTTGCCCGGTCAAGTTCTTCAATCATTAAATTAAAGTAACCATTATGTTTTTCAAATTCGCCTTCTTTTTTTAATAACTGTAAAAACCCTCGTACTGTTGTCATTGGATTTCTAATCTCATGACTAATACCTGCCGCCATTTGCCCTATTAAGTCTAAATTTGATAACCTTTTCAATTCTTGCTCATATTTCTTTTTTTCCGTTATATTTTTTAAAAGACAGCAGATCCCCTCGTCATACGGATAAGCGACTACTTCGTACCAATAATCATCAGAGGTTGAGAGATATTCGAAATGTACTGATACTCGCTCTGACATTGCACGATGAAATTCTTTATACATGACTGTATCCACACTCTTCGGGAAGACATTCCAAATATTCTTACCTAATACATCTTCTGCTGTTTTCTTTTGTGGTATATATTGATGTTTATTTAAGTAGATAAATTCCCATTCTTTATTCAATGCAAAGAATCCATCTGTAATACTTTCAATAACACTCGTGACTTTTTCATTAGCAGTAGCTAATTCGCTTGTTCGCTCTTCCACCATGTTTTCAAGTTGGTCCATATATAACAAGTTTGAAAACGTAGGGGCTGTGGCGTCAACTATAGATTTTGCTAGTTGAATTTGAGATTTATCGTAATTATTAGCTTTCCCTTCTACATTAACAACTGCTATTACCCCTAATACTTCTCCCATTGAAACCAACGGAATCATAAGTAGATACTTACTTTCTTCATTCGGGCCGGAAATTACACTTTTTGTTTTAATAACCTTTTGCATCAGGGTTTCAAAGCTTTGATTCATTCTTATGCTTTTAAGGTTCTCAATCCAATCTGCCTGTGTCCACTCACAGTCTTTACTTAACTTCGTTAATCTAATTGCTGTATTTTCTAACGGATCTAGAAGATATGCAGCAATACTTTTGCTATCTAAAACTTTTCCTAAGTAATAAAAACATTTATCGAGACATTCTTCTACAGAAGAACACATCGATAAGTCACGTGTAACATTAAGTAATAATTGCTTTTCAGCAATAAGGCTTTCTTTTTGTTTTAAATTATTTGCGTTTTGAATTGCGACTGCAGCCATATTCACATAAGCTTCAACACTTTGAATTTCTGACTCTGTTAAGTTCATTGGTGTTCCATAATCAAATAAAAAAACCAGACCAAACAACTCGTGCCCAAATGCAATAGGCAGAGCTAATAAGGATTTAATTTGGAAGGCTTCAACTGATCTCGGATCCGGTCGATTATCCTTTGAGGTATCAGGGATGTAGATGGTTTTTTGAGTTTCAATAACTTCTTTGGCTAGTAAGTCTATTTCAACATCTATTACCTGCGTATCAAGCGTTATACCATTTATAACTTCTGGTTTTCCTGCAAACCCTCTGAATGTTCCATCCTTCTGGGGTAAATAAATACCAACAGAGTTACATTGAACAACCTCTTCGGATATTGCCATTGTTACCCGCTGTAATACTTCGCGTAGTTCTAACTTTGTATTTATTATTTTGGTTATGTTCGCAAGCCTAGAATATCTCGTCTGTTCACTTAACATTCACACGGTCCCCAATCATAGGCATTATAAATTTCAGTTAAAAATCAGGATCTATACGTTACGTTATTTTTTATCTCTCATTTCATATTAAAAATCTCTTTTACTTATGATACGGTTCATTCTTCATTATCCTGAAAGCCCTATATACCTGCTCCAACAATATCAGCTTCATCATCTGATGTGGAAACGTCATTTTCGAAAAGGACAGTAATTCATCCGCGCGTTTTATCACACTGTCATGCAGTCCTAGTGATCCACCAATAACAAATGCCACCTTACTACGTCCGTACGTCATCAACGACTCTAAATCCGCCGCTAGCTCTTCTGACGTCTTCATCTTACCTTCAATCGCAAGTGCAATCACATACGTATCCGACCCAAATTTCGCCAGAATTCGCTCCGCTTCTTTTTTCTTCACAATTTCCATATCGGCGTCGCTTAATGATTCAGGTGCTTTCTCATCCGCTACTTCGACTATATTAACTTTTGCATACGCGCCTAATCGTTTTGAGAATTCCTCAATGCCCATTTTTAAATACTTCTCTTTTAATTTACCTACTGTCACAATCGTTATATTCACAAGTTATCCACCCTTTTTTATTTATTACAAACAAAACTTATGCACATATCCACAACACTTATCTACATCTTGTGTCCGACTATTTGTTCGCCACAACATATATCGAAGGCTCTTCACAGTAGTTGCACTTTGTGGATAACTTTTCTTCCTCCGATACAACTTCCATGATTGGAAACTTTCCTTGCTCCGCTACAAAAACGTCTAAAGCATGGTTTATATGAGTTTCACAGCTATAAGTATTCATTTCTATCCCAACTTTCAGCTTTTTTATTTCACACAAAGTTATTCACAAATATTTAGATTTATCCACAAACAGCGAATACAATAAAAAAACGGGTATAATAGCTAGCTGTTAGCTATTATACCCGTTGTGGATAAGTTTTTCATGGTAATCTGTGTATAATTTTTATTACTAGAATGAGTTACCGTCTTTTAACACCATTTCAATTTCAAGCAATTGACCATCGCGATACACTTTCATTTGCATTGTGTCGCCTACTTCTTTCGAATTATACAGATGTTTACGCAAGGTGACCATGTCCTCAATTTTTTCGCCATCCATTTCAACGATGACATCATACTGCTTTACACCAGCAAGTTGGGCAGGAGAATTGCTCATTACTTCATTGATGACAACCCCGTCTGTTACATCCACCGGTAACTTTAGCATTTCCCGTTGTTGTTGAGCTGGTATACTTCGAAGATCGAGTAATGTAACCCCCATTGTCGGACGGTTTACTTCACCATGTTCTTCAAGTTGATCAATAATCGGCATTGCAAGATTGATGGGGATCGCAAGTCCGATTCCTTCAACCGTTGCCTCCGATACTTTCATGGAATTGATGCCAATAAGCTGGCCAGCAAGGTTAATTAACGCGCCTCCCGAGTTACCAGGATTAATGGCGGCATCGGTTTGTAAGGCATCTGCAAACCAATCTACTGTGCCATTTTCATCAAAATCAATTGGAATCGAACGATCTTTTCCGGATACAACGCCAACGGTTACCGAACCTGAAAAACCGAGACCGAGCGGATTACCAATTGCAATGACCGTTTCACCGCGTTTCAAAGCATCTGAATCCCCAAAATCAATAACTGTTTTAACAAGTTTAGCGTCAATTTCAATGACAGCTAAGTCAGTCCACATATCGCTACCAACGATTTTTCCGTCTGTCTTCGAACCATCATCGAAAGTAATTTCAAGTTCTTGTGCACCTTCTATAACGTGATGATTCGTTACGATATATGCTTTGTCCCCTTGTTTTTTATAAATGAGACCCGAACCTGAACCTGTTTCCCTTGTCGTTTCTACAGGCGACCAAGGATCACTAATTGTCTTCAAATTCGTTACGCCAACGACTGAATCCGCCACTTTCTCGACAATATCAGTAACGTCGTTATTTACATCAAGAGATATGCGTTCTGTTTGCATAGCATCGACCTTCTGCTCCGAGCCATTAACCAGCGACTGTTCCTTTGTACTACTTTCGCCTTGCATGATGAACCATACAAGTAATGCACCGATTACAACTCCAATGAAGCCGGATATGAATCCGCCTCTTCTTTTTGGCGGCTTTTGACTATGTCGCGCTGTACTTTCCGGCATAGGAGCAGAAGGTTGCGGCTCTCCATTCGCCTGATTCTGATTTAGTTCGTCCATACGCCTCTCCCTCTCTAATGATGATGTCATTGTAGTTAACATTACCCTATTTCAACCGTTTCAAAATAAAAAACCTTACCTTAGCAAGGTTTTTATACAATCCCCTGAAGGTAAGGCTAGAGACATTACTCTATACTGTGACAAGTTCAGTCGGCTGATCTGCATCTGTATCATAGAGATGAACAAATTCACCTGTCCTGATACCGCATGTTTCCAGCGTCTGTGTAACACTCATCCTTGCAAGATCTTTCATATTATTATCTTTACTTAAATGTGATAGATAGATTCTCGTATCTTTTTGATCGACAACTTCACTCATTGCAACCGCAGCATCTTCGTTAGATACATGTCCAACATCACTCAGAATTCGTCGTTTGACGGACCAAGGATAGCGTCCTACCTGCAGCATACTAACATCATGATTGCTTTCAAAGACAAAAGCATCTGCACCGCGGATGAACCCTTTCATCCTATCACTCACATAACCTGTATCTGTAATGACCGCCAATTTTCGGCCATTCTCATGGAAAACATAAAACATCGGATCAGCTGCATCATGCGAGACAGCAAATGACTGAACATCGAGTGAACCAAATGATTTTACCGTTTCCATATCAAATTGAAAGCGCTGCTCGAGCGGAATATTGCCAACAAGACCGTCCATCGCCTGCCATGTTTTTTCATTCGCATAAATTGGTGTGCCATATTTCCGTGCGACAACACCAATCCCTTTTATATGGTCACTATGCTCGTGCGTTACAAAGATACCGTCAACTTTTTTCATAGAACGATCAATGCCAGCCATTAAACTGTCCATCTTCTTCGCACTAAATCCCGCATCCACGAGAAAGGTATGTTCATCACTCTCTATAAATACCGCATTGCCGCTACTGCCGCTTGCGAGGACACTAAAACGCATTGCAAAAACCCCTTATTCATTCTCTTCTTCCAACGGTTCTTGCTGGAATTCTATAATCATACCTTCAATTGCATTGATGAAGTAATCTTCTTTTACCCCATCCTTCAATTCTACACGTACATGCCATGTCGGAGCAAACACTTGGGTTTCCGATACTTGAACATGTGTCGAATAACCGAGCTTCATAGACTTTACCTTGGAATCTTGTTTCAAGTGCCCGTTTGAATACAAATTACCGATTGCCTCTATAGGGGAAAGAAGATCTTTTTTACGATTAAAGGTACCGAATTCATGCAGCATACTTTGCTCATAGTTTGTAACTTCCCCCTTGTCATTCCAATGCAATACCAGCTTCGCATTACTACTGAAATAAATGGGATTGTCCATCACTTTCTGAAAAAGCAATGCTTCCTGCGCCTCTTCATCTACGTCCCAAAGTTCGTACTCAGCACCGTTTAATACATACTTAGCGAGAATCTCCGTAAAATCAAAATCGCCTTTCGTATTCATCACACTGACAGGATCGTCCAATTTTGATTGAAGAAATGTTTCGTCTGAGATTTCGACTTTTTGATTTTCAAGTTTGTTTATCTGTTCATCTATAAATATCATAGACTTTGCGGACACATAAGACGGATCGTTTTTATAGGGCGGTAGTTGATCATACGTAACGTTGTCCATCTTCAGCAATTCCTCGATTGGTGTTTTCCCCATCACCTGAACATTTTGGGCATCTGTAACCTTGTCCACATAAAGTAAGTAAAGAAAAACGTTCACGATTGAAAATACGATAATAAATATCGTTTTCGACTTATTCCAATCCAATCAGTTCACCTCCTAAAATTTCAGGTGAAAAGCGGTTCCAATTACCATTAATCAAGTAAAACCAGGCCGGCTCCATGATGAAAAGTCCTGGCTTATATTTCATAAAGTAACCCGGAGTAATTTCCTCGACAGCACCAATATCCAACTTATCCGATTCTCTAAGACTTTCGGCAATATCAATGCCTGGTGGAAGAAGTTCAATTTCTGATTTTGCTGGATTTGAAGAATTGAGTCTATAGTACGGTCTTGCATAACTATATATCCGATTTTTTCCCCACTTCGGCAGAATTTCAGCAGAAGAACTGGAATCTGTATAGACAGGTAATCCGTGCAGATATAACCGGAATCTTACTGATCGGGTCTCGGCATCCATGTACGTAAATCTAAATTCGTCTGTCCATCCGCCGTGTTCATTAACAAAGTTGACTGTATTTATCAGTAACTCTGAGGGTATTGCAAGTTCTTGACTTTCTGCACTTGGTGAAACATAGTTCAGTGTTTTCTTCTCCGTATAAACATTCATCATTGCATGATCGTCAGCAAGTTCTTCAACATGAATTCCCACTTGGCTGTTCCGTACTGCATTTACATCACTGAACAATGCATCACGGAATTTATTAATGGAGACTTCATCCTCCAGAAAAGTGTACTTAATCGTTTCCACGGGCTCTACTGAGACTACGAGATAGGAAGAACTATCAGGGTTTACTTCTCTGTATTCTTGAAGTTCTCGCCCGACTGTTAATATTGAATTATCGAGACTTTGATAATCCTCTGCCTTCACTTTTGCGCTATAAAGCTTCTTGTTTTCTTTGCTCACGAAGTAGACAGTCATCGCAGTATTGTCCGGCTTCCATTCAACCACAATCTGGTTAAATGAAATCTCGGGCGTCGGTGCTTCAATTTTCAAAACGCTGTCATAGACAGACAAAGGAATTTCACTTTGAAAGAACACTGTAAACCGGTTAGGCTTCCGTAGCAAAGTACTTATATCCTCTGAAGTAAAGTTTTCTTCCACTGTGGTGATTTCTGTTATTTTCCAGTCCGTTATCTCTTCCATAATACGATCGATTTTATCTGAATCAGTTGTTCCTTTCAAAGCATCGTCAAAATTAAAGACCATTTTATATGGTTTTATAATTTCATCAATTCTCTTTTTATCGCCTATAGAAATATCTACGGGCGGGAACTGCTCAATGGTTTCATAACGCGGTGAGTACGTCCAAATAGAAAATGTTAGTATGATACTGAGAGCGACAAGTAGGATAAGTACAATCGATTTGACAGTTTCAACATATTTCAACCCCACTCACCGTCCTCCTGAAGTTCAAACGGCAACGTAAAGAATATTGTCGTTCCTTTTCCTTCTTCGCTTTCTGCCCATATTTCTCCTCCGTGCGCCAAAATCATTTCACGGGCAATTGCAAGACCTAGTCCTGTACCGCCCATCGCACGGGATCTTGCTCGATCTGCTCGATAGAATCTGTCAAAAATACGTTTAACGTTTGCCTGTGGTATTCCCATACCATCATCCGAAATCATTACTTTAATAAAGTCTCCGGACATTGTAATGCCAAAACGGATATCTCCGCCGTCTGGTGAGTATTTTAACGCATTTGAAATTATATTATCGAGCACCTGGGTCATCTTATCCGTATCGATTTCAACAAACAGTTCGGAGGAAGAGAGAAGGCGTATAAACTGGACTTCTTGAGACTTCGAAAATTCAAAGCGACCAATGATTGATTTGAAAAAATAATTGAATTCAACCCATTCTTTATTCAAGTCATAGTCCCTGCTGTCCATGCGTGATAGCTTCAACAAATCGTTAACAAGCCGAATCATCCGCTCAGTTTCAGTCTGTGTTACGTGAAGGAAGGATGGTGCAATCTCCTCATTCTTCCACGCCCCGTCAGCAAGCGCCTCCAAATAACTGCGCATTGTTGTAAGTGGCGTACGCAATTCATGCGATACATTTGAAACAAACTCACGTCTTTCCATATCGATTTTCTCTTGTTCTGTATTATCGTGTAAGACAACAATAAGACCATTCACAAAACCAGTTTCTCTTTGTGTAACGGAAAAATTCGCTCGTAAAATATAAGGCTGATCTTCCGTACTGAAATCCAGTGCAATGGATTCCTTTACTTGGATTAAATCCTCAAATGCATACTCCTGCTCAAATCCAAGGATGCTAGATATCGGTCGGTTCAAGACCAAATCCCGTGTTAGTCTTAGCATAAGAAGTGCGGAGTCATTAATAAGGCTGACGCGACCTTTTCGATCAGTTGCAATGACGCCATCAGTCATATTCTCTAATACGGAAGCCAGTTTCCGCCGTTCACTTTCAGTCGATGACTGAGACTCTTGTAATTGGTTCGTTAAATGATTGAAGGCTATTGCAAGTTGGCCCATTTCGTCATTTCCATATACGCGAACTTTTCGCGAGAAATTCCCTTTCGCCATCGCTTGAGCCTGGCGCCTCATATCAGATATTGGTCTTGTCATCGTCTGTGCGATTAAAATACCAAGAATGATTGTAATAGACAACGAAACAGCTACCCCGCCGGCTAAAATACGATTTACTTCATCGATTTGTTTAAACACCTTTTCAATGTTTGCCTCAAGATAAAGTATGCCTTTCACTTCATCTCCAACAACAATAGGCGTTGCACGAACCAAAATTCGATTGCCTGTTTTCCGGTCAAGATTAATAATGTCATATGGAGTTTTCGACGCATTTGACTTCCTCACAATGTCGTCCGCCGAACGCTGTCCAACCATAGATATATTATTTAAGGCTGATGTTGCAAGAATAATATTCCCCGCATTAATAACTCGTACTTCATTGATATCTTCCGATTTAAAACTCGAAAGGACGGCCTGAAGACTCTTCTCAAGTGTCATCGGGTCGTCCGCAGCTCGTTTTTTCATCATTTCTTCACGCACACTGAATTCGACCAAACTCATCCTATCATCAATCGATGTTGTGAAGTTAGATTTCATGTTCTGTTCGAGCTCGCGTGCAAAGTACAGCCCGATTATTTCCATTGCAATTAAAATCAGCATCACATAGATTAAGACAAATTTAACGTGGATAGATCGGAAAAAACCAACTTTTTGCATGATAGTTACTCCTGTTCTGGGTCACGTAAGTAATAGCCAACGCCACGTCTTGTCACAATCCACGTTGGATTACTTGGTGCATCTTCAATCTTTTCTCGCAAACGACGGATTGTTACATCTACAGTTCTCACATCTCCAAAGTAATCATAACCCCATACTGTTTGTAAGAGGTGCTCACGCGTCATAACTTGTCCAATATGCTTCGAAAGATAGTGAAGAAGTTCAAACTCCCGATGTGTCAGTTCAATTTTTTCATCTCTTTTTAGAACAAGGTAAGCATCTGGCTGAATAATCAGGTTGCCGACTGTAATGTCATTTGTAGCCCCTTCTTGCTCTTCCTCAACAGATTTCATATGCCTGCGTAAATTTGCTTTCACACGAGCAATGAGCTCACGTGTTCCAAATGGTTTGGTGACGTAATCATCTGCTCCAAGTTCCAAACCAAGTACTTTATCAATTTCCGAGTCTTTCGCTGTTAACATAATAATCGGGAAGTCATATTTTTTTCGGATTTCTCGGCATACTTCCATACCATCCCGCTTCGGTAGCATAATATCAAGAAGTACTAGATCAGGCTTAACTTCTTCTACCTTTTCAAGCGCCTCATCTCCATCGTATGCACAAAAAACAGTGAAACCTTCTTTTTTTAGATTAAATTCAAGTATATCAGCAATTGGTTTTTCATCATCAACAATTAAAATTACTTTGTTTTGCATTTTATCTTCCCCCATCTCGCCCTGTTGGCGCCTCTATCAGTGTCCTTTTACTCTATCATTCTTCGCGACGCTTCGCACGTTTCTACTGTCGCATCAAAGTCGCCATCTTCTCCTAGCACTCTCACTATTTCCCGGGCAATAAACCCCGAATATTGTCGAATGGAACATTCAAAAAAAGTAAGCGCCTCGGTAGACCCGACGAGTAGGAGGAATATAGTTCTATCCCTCGAGTCGCCGGAGTCTAAACGTTAAAAAAAGACGATACAACATGTGTATCGTCTTTGGTTATCTAATTATCTTAACACGCTCATGGGGTTAATATTGGAACCGTTCTTGAATACTTCAAAATGAAGATGGACACCCGTTGAACGACCTGTCGACCCCATTACACCAATTTTTGTTCCCTGTGATACAGTTTGTCCCTCACTGACCTCAATTGAAGAGAGATGGGCATACAAGGTTTCATAGCCATTGTTATGTGTGATGACAACCCGATTTCCATATGTGCTGTGCGATCCTGTAGTTGTAACAACTCCATTATCTGCTGCTACAATTCCATACGAGGATGGACGTGCGATATCAATACCTTGATGCGTCCTACCCCAGCGAGTACCCATTTGACTAGAAACATATCCTCCAGATGCAGGCCAAATGAATGTACCTGATCCTCTTGAAGGAATCACTTTCGTTCCGACAACCGTCACTTTGTCTACTGCTTCAGCAATAATATTTTCCTCAGAAACAGACCTGCCTATCGTTTGACCATTTCGTTTACGAATAAGTTCTGTAACAATTTTTTCCCCGTCAGAACCTTTCTTTGTTACTTTCTTTTCGCCTTTAAATAAGGAACTGTCTTCTTCAGTTAAAGTTGCATATTTAATAGCTTCTTTTGTTTTCGTTTCATAATGAACTTCCACTTCTACGTACGGTTCAATAGCCGTAACATTGAGCTCGTCGCCTAATCTAAGAACCTTATCTACTGTAAATCCTGGATTTATTTCTACCAATTTAGCCGTTGCCATATTGTGAGCGGCAGCAATTGATCCAAGGACATCACCTGAACTTACTACATACTTCTTCTCCTCAAGTGTCCCTTTATTAAGGAGAACCATGGCTTCTTCTGTACTTCTTACCTCTTTTGGAGATACATTCCCCGGTACCGCCTGCATCTCACCGCTAATTAAGATGTTTACGATACGCGTTTCATCTTCTTTCAAAGGGGGTATTGGTTCAGAAGAAGCTTTGCGGGCTTCGAATTCATTAAGCTTCTTCTCAGAAACAGATTGTAATTTCAACTCGCGAATCACTTCATTATACGTGGCCATATCATTAACGTAGAATGCCAGTTCTTCGTCAATTAAAACGCCGATTGCTTCCGCTTCCACGGACAGCATTCCATGAAGTTTTTCTAGGACAATGTCATCGTCTGTTTCTGCTGTAAATACCCGCTCTGGAATCACCGATAAATCTGTTCCTATTGTAAGCGGAAGATTCTTAAATTCAGAGGCTGCTTTTTTCAGCTCTTCTTCTTTCAATTCTTCCAGCTTTTCTTGATCAGCTATAACACCCACATATTCCCCTTTTGAATAGATATGGAATATGGTCGAGAGGTCCTTACTCTCCTCTTCATTCGCAAAACCTGAATTTACCCCAAGTCCCGCTAAGATCATTGTCATAACGAGGATCTTTTGAGTCTTTTTGAAAGGACGAATAAATTTTGGTAATGCCTTTTTTGTTTCGTCCTGTTTATTACTTTTGAAAAACATATATGAAACTCCCTCCATATTTCAATCAGAAGACTGATATAGATCATTTACAGTATGCAAATTTTCACGCCTCTCTAATTTAACATATCCGGTACCATTCTTGTAGTATTATAGGACTTTGTAATGAGAATGTAGAATAGCATCCATTTATTAACTATTAATTTTGTAATGATAGAGGGTTCTCTCAACTTTCTTTTCTATCACATTACTCGACTATTACCTTGCTATTTATACATTTAGCGTTCTATTCGACAATTTATTTTTCATTGTTTCGACTTTGCTACGTCACTTTCAGGTATTTTTCGATAAAAAAGAAAGACGTCTTGTCTACCGGGAAACCTCGGTATCACAAGACGTCTTTCTCTATTTGATGGTGTTATTTCCAAAGACCCGAAATAATGTTTGTGTTTATCAATAATCCGGAGATTCGTGCTGACTCCAGTCAATATTGACAAATTTGTTGTATTCCTTTGCAAAAGCAAGGGTTACTGTACCTGTTGGACCATTCCGTTGTTTGGCTATGATAATTTCAATCATATTCTGATTTTCTGTTTCTTTATCATAATAGTCCTCACGGTATAGGAATGAAACGATATCCGCATCTTGCTCAATACTCCCTGATTCCCGGAGATCGGACATCATCGGGCGCTTATCCACGCGTTGCTCAACACCACGTGACAGCTGAGACAGTGCAATAACCGGTACTTTCAATTCCCTCGCAAGTGATTTCAACGAACGGGAGATTTCTGAAACTTCCTGCTGCCGGTTTTCACCGGGCTTAGTGCCGCTTCCTGCAATCAGTTGCATATAGTCAATCATTATCATGCCCAAGCCGTGCTCCTGTTGCAAGCGACGGCATTTAGAACGAATGTCATTGACACGGATACCCGGCGAATCATCGATGAAAATACCGGCATTTGAAAGGCTACCCATTGCCATCGTAAGTTTACGCCAGTCTTCCGCTTCAAGAGCACCTGTACGAAGCACTTGTGCATCAATATTACCTTCCGCACAAAGCATCCGCATAACGAGCTGCTCCGCACCCATCTCCAAACTAAAGATTGCGACGTTTTCATCGGTTTTAGTCGCAACATTTTGCGCCACGTTCAATGCGAATGCGGTCTTACCAACAGACGGACGCGCGGCAACAATGATTAAGTCATTGCGCTGAAAACCGGCTGTGATTTTATCTAAATCCCGGAAACCTGTTGGAATACCTGTAACATCACCTTTTTGCGTATGAAGAAGTTCGATACTGTCATACGTTTCAACGAGGACGTCTTTAATATGACGAAAATCCCCAGCATTTTTCCGGTTGGATACTTCCATCATTTTCTTTTCCGCTTCAGCTAAAAGTGCCTCTACTTCGTCCTCCCGCGCGTAACCGTCTTCAACGATTGAAGTAGCCACACGGATAAGCCGCCGTAAAAGTGCTTTCTCTTCAACGATACGGGCATAATGCACAATGTTAGCTGCTGTTGGAACGGAGTTGGCGATCTCCATCAAATACGAAATACCGCCGACATCTTCCAGTTCTTTTTTAGCAGATAGTTCTTCCGTGACCGTGACAACGTCAATTGCCTGACCTTTGTCACTTAGAATAATCATCGTTTGGAAGATTTTCTCATGCGCCATCCTATAGAAATCTTCTGGCATAAGAAGTTCTGCCGCTGTAATGAGCGCTTGTGGTTCAAGGAAAATTGCCCCGATAACCGACTGCTCCGCTTCATTATTATGTGGTGGGACGCGATCAATCATCTGATTCATCTACCCAATCTCTCCTTATCCTTCTTCCACTACATGTACTTTAAGTGTTGCCGTCACGTCTGGATGAATTCTGATTGGAACATTCGTGAAGCCAAGTGCACGGATTGCATCCGGTAATTCCATTTTACGACGGTCCACTTTTATACCTTCAGTTTTATTTAATGCTTCAGCAATTTGTTTTGTTGTAATTGAACCAAATAGCCTTCCACCTTCACCAGATTTAGCTTTCATTTCTACCGTAATTTTATCAATTTGCTCTTTTAGCTCTTTTGCTTCTGCTAATTCTTCTGCTGCATCTTTAGCGACCCGATTTTTTTGACCTTCAAGTCTGCTAATATTCCCTGGCGTTGCTTCAACCGCCAATTTATTTTTCAGTAGGAAGTTTTGTGCGTACCCCACAGATACCTCTTTCACATCACCTTTTGCTCCAATACTTTTTACGTCTTTCAATAAGATTACTTTCATTATGAATTTCCCCTTTCCATCTTTGTATTCAGTACAGCCGTTAACATTTCTTTTGCTGCTTCCACAGACTCAACATCGAGCTGGCATGCTGCGTTCGTCAAATGGCCGCCGCCTCCAAGTTCTTCCATGATGAGTTGAACATTCAATTCACCGAGAGAACGAGCGCTTATTCCTATTTTACCATCTGCACGGGATGCAATGACGAATGAAGCTGCGACGCCTTGCATTGTAAGAAGAATATCAGCCGTTTGAGCTATCAAAACAGAACCATAAACGACTTGGTTCTCTCCTTTTGCAATGGCAATCCCCGCGTCGGACAATTCAACAGTTTCAATCAGTTTAGACCTCAGGACATAAGTAGCGATATCCTCTTTTAACAGGCGCTGAACGAGTATTGTATCTGCTCCATTGGTTCGCAGATACGATGCTGCTTCGAACGTCCTTGCCCCTGTGCGGAGTGTGAAGCTTTTCGTATCGACGATAATACCCGCTAGAAGGGCTGTCGATTCAAGCATCGTAAGTTTTTCTTGTTTAGGCTGGTATTCAATTAATTCGGTTACGAGCTCCGCAGTGGATGACGCATATGGTTCCATGTAGACAAGCATCGTGTTCTTGATAAACTCTTCTCCACGTCGATGGTGATCAATGACGACAACCTTCTCTGCTTTATCGATAACTCGTTCATCAATGACCATACTCGGTTTATGCGTATCAACAACAATGATCAATGATTTCTCTGTAATCATCGAAAGCGCCTCATCGGGCGTGATGAATTGATTGAACAGATCCGTATCACGTCTAATTTCGTCCATAAGCCGTGTGACGCTTCCATCAAGTTCATTGAAATTGACGACTACATATCCCTCAATATTATTCTTGCGGGCCATTTTTCGAACACCAATTGCTGCACCGATTGCGTCCATGTCAGGCATTTTGTGACCCATGATAAATACTTTATCACTGCCTTGAATAAGATCTCGCAACGCATGTGAGATGACTCTTGCACGAACACGGGTCCTTTTTTCAACGGGATTTGTTTTACCGCCATAAAATTTCAACTTCCCGTCAGAACGTTTGATGGCCACTTGGTCACCGCCGCGTCCCAGTACAAGATCTAAACTCGACTGTGCCAGTTCGCCCAATTCGATTAATGAAGTAGATCCCACACCCACACCTATACTTAGTGTCAGTGCCGTACTCTGCTTAGCAGTTGTTTCACGAATGTCATCTAAAATCGAGAATTTTGTTTTTTCCAAATCAGCCAATGTTGCCTCGTTAAAGACAGCCAAGAAACGATCAGTCGCAATTCGTTTTACAAATATCCCATTTGTTGTTCCCCAGCTATTTACAAGTGAGGTTACCAATGAATTAAGCTGACTTCTTGTCTGATCGTCCATTGCCTGTGATACCTCATCATAATTATCGACAAGAATAATACCGAGAACTGTACGGTCTGCATAATAAAGAGTCTCCATCACTAGTTGCTCCGTAATATCAAATAAATAAATAAGTTTTTCTTCTGCTTTATAAAAAACCTTATACGATTGTTCTCCAATCGTCAAAACATTATTTTCTATCTTTTCATTTTTTAAGATCGCATGAAACTGTCCAGATAGATCGAACAAGTCATCTCCGATAAGGGTTTCCTGATGTGCAAATACTTTTGCTGCGTACGGGTTAGCCCACTCAACAATATTTTTTTCATTAATAAGGATAATTCCAATCGGCAATTCAAGAAGTGCTTCTTCTCCGACTTTCTTCATCCTGTACGATAATGTTTCGATATGTTTCTCTGTTTCGATATAAGTCTGTTCTTCCATTTTCCATGTAAATCCCATTGTAACTATAAATAAGACGGAGAAAAGAAGTCCAGGCCAAAACTGGAATAAGAGCAGGAGCACTGCCGCCATCACGCCCAGAATCGACAATACCGTCAACGGATAGCGTATTGCTCTTTTTCTAAAAAATGACGTCATTGTCCCATCCCCTTATTTTGACTTGTCTTTTCTAAGCCAGGCACGTAGATTCACTCCCGTATCAAGTATCCCGAGCATCGTCGTTATCGGAGCCAGCATTAGTGCAAAAATCGTGGCCACAACTGTCGCTACTTTCGGTAACTTCATTTCATTTACATAGTAATGGATAAGTGAAACACCTTGCAGTAGAAACAAGAATCTCAAAACAGTAGTTGCGTTGACGGTAATCAGATATAGATTAGTGCCCGGCTTCACACCTGCAAAGAGCGTAATAAGAAGAATTGCTCCGTACAAAATCACCGCAATCATTGGTAGTTTCATTTCACGGAATGGTGGAAACTTGGGTACTTCAAATCCCAGTCGCTTGGCAACTCCAAGGTTTAGCGTGAGAAGAATGAAAGCTAACATGAAAATACTTATGATGAAGATAGATGGAATTGTGTACTCGTACATCTGAAACGTTGATGTAACGACTTCATCATAGCCATCCGGTACGCCGCCATAGTTAGCCATGAACGACTTCATCTGCTCTTTAGTATCCTCCATAACCGTCATTAATGCATCAATCATATTGAATCCGAAGAAAAGGACAGCCCCAACATAAACGCCCATCCCCGTGATAAGTAGAGTGAGTCCAGAAGCCATGAAGATATATAACTTTGATTTGCCCCTCACAATGGTTTCTCCGATAATGAATCCAAGAATTCCATGGACGAAAGCGATTGGAACGAGTAGAATACCTCCGATTAATAATGACAACACGATACCGGCCGCCAATGTAAGAAGGGACGAGTTCCTGTCGTATTTCAATCTGTACAAAATAATCGGTAACGCAATAAAGAACATAGTGACATTTCCGAGAAATGGCGTATATAACGATACCGCAAGCAAGATTGCAAATAGCGCAATCATCATTGCTCCGTACGTAATTTTCCTTGCATTGTCTTGCATAATATAGATTCCTCCGGTCTTTCGCTGGACGACTAATTCTATCCATACTTCTAACTTCCAATTACTATGGATAGTTGCTTCAATTGTATCATGATTATTGTTTTTAAACCAAACCAAGAACATATGTACTTCTTTTACCCGAATAAAAAGACCGCCCCCATACCGGTTGTGTCGGTCTGACGAGGCGGTCTATCTAAATAAAATTATCTTTCTTCCGAACTGAATGGAAGAAGTGCCATGATACGTGAGCGTTTGATTGCAAGTGTCAGTTTACGCTGATACTTCGCGCTTGTACCAGTTACCCGGCGAGGCAAGATTTTTCCACGCTCAGAAATAAATTTCTTAAGCATATCTGTATCTTTATAATCGATTTTAGTAATGTTGTTTGATGTGAAATAACAAACTTTACGGCGTCTCTTTCCTCCACGACGTGGTGCCATAGTTGTTCCCCTCCTTACTTAATTCATAATGACGGGTAGATTCTTAGAACGGCAGGTCGTCGTCCGATACTTCTATCGGACCTCCGCCTGTCGAGAATGGATCATCGTCAGTACGTGTGTAATTTTGCTGATTAGGCTGTTGAGATTGCTGGTTAGATTGTTTGTATTGTTGGTTTGACTGCTGATTCTGATAGCTCGGTTGTTCGCTTTGTTGAGAACCTTGGTAAGGTGCCCCACCGCCAGCTCCCGATCTATTTTCGCCAGATGCATTGCGCGGTTCGAGAAATTGCGTGCTGTCTGCTACAACTTCTGTAGTATAAACACGCTTTCCATCTTGTCCTTCAAAGCTGCCCGTCTGAATACGGCCATCTACTCCGACAAGACTTCCCTTTTTCAAGAAGTTTGCAACGTTTTCAGCCTGTTTTCTCCAAGCAACACAACTGATGAAATCAGCTTCTCTTTCGCCTGAAGCGCTTTGAAAAGCTCGGTTTACTGCTAACGTAAAACGTGTAACAGCAATACCGGTTTGTGTATACTTGAGTTCAGGATCTTTTGTCAATCGCCCTACTAAAACAACTCGGTTAATCATTAGAATTCAACCTCCCTCATCATTTTGTAAGTTTCACCTGTTCATTATTCATATATGGATTAATCTTCAATGCGGACAGTCATATGACGAAGAATATCTTCGTTGATGTTCGCAAGACGTGTAAATTCATCGATTGCTTTAGTTTCTGCATTCAACTTAATTAGTTGATAGAAACCTTCACGTAGATCGTCGATTTCGTAAGCAAGACGGCGCTTGCCCCACTCTTTCGACTCGATGTTTTCTGCACCATTAGAAAGAAGAACTTCGTCAAAACGTTCAATCAACGCTTTTTTCGCTTCATCTTCTACTGTTGGGCGGATAATGTACATAATTTCGTACTTTCTCATCTGTAGTCACCTCCTTATGGACTTGGGCCCTGCTGATTTCAGCGGGCAAGGAGTAAGTAATTATATTACTCACATCAGTACATATTAGCACAGTTCCATTCATCTTTCAACTATTTTCTTGTATACTTTTGAATAGAGGTGATTTTCATTGAATGAATTTCCTGTACCCGACAAAATAATTGAGATTGATTTACCAAAAGTGGCTAAGAGCAGCCTAGTTTTAACCGCAAGTGCTTTCCTTTTATTATGGTTTCTTAAAATTGTTATTGAAAGAGATTTTTCGTTTTCACTTAGCTTATGGACAATTGTTTTTTTCATTATAGGCTATATCCTGCTGATCATTCTGCATGAACTATTTCACCTGCTTGGCTTCCGTGTATTTGGTGATGTCCCATGGAAAAAGATGATTGTTGGAGTTAATCTAAAAATGGGCATCGCGTATGCGACAACCGATCAACTTATGACAAACCGTGCTATACGAAAAGCGCTACTGCTCCCTTTTTGGACGACAGGTATTCTTCCAGCCGTTATCGGTCTTTATATTGGAAGTGGTTTGCTAGTCAGCCTGTCTGCTTTATTGATAGGCGGGGCAGCTGGCGACTTCGCTATGTATAAGGAGTTGAAAGAACTGCCCAACGATTGGGTTGTGAAAGACGATCCTGAATTACCTAAACTTTATGTCTATTCACCTGACAAAAGGATTGAGTTGGAGAACTATATTGAAAAATAAAAATGCCACTCTGGAATGTTAGGTCTGTCGATTAGCCATTTTTTTACATAAAATACTGGTGATATCCTCTATTTTCACTGGACTATTTTCGGCTCGCTTTCGGGGAACTATTCATATCAGATTTACTGAGGTGTCCTAGTATGGCTAGTTGCCTGTCGCGTACCTACAATGTTCAAGTGTAAAATGCAGTTGTTTTGGAAGAAAAGAGTAGATGACATTCTATGGCGAGTGTAAGTGCCCGAAGATGCAATTTCGGGCACTCTTGCACGTTGTATAATGTGCTTCTTGCTTACTTTTAACAAAAAGTATACATCTAATCATGTGATACATACTTGAGAGTGACACTTCTTTAATAAAAAATGAAAAAACTATATAGAAAGCATCAGCCGCCAAAATTGCATCTTTGGCGGCTTTTCTCCTGGTAAGAAGCCAGCTATTCTTTCGTCCCAAAAAGCTTCAGAACTACGTATACTTATTAATTTGGAGCGCGACGGAAGAAGGACCACCATACGATTACCGAAAAAAAATGTGTAGGGATGCGACCAAGTCGCATCCCTACACATCCAGACATCTCGATAATGATAGAGTAGTCGTTCAAACCAAAGCAATCCAAGTACAACGTTGCACGTAGCACCCAGTGTGATCAAGTTATTTTCTGGTTACTTTTGGCTAAGCAACAGACGTACTGGAATGTAACATTCCAAAGTAGCATTTATTGGTACTTAAACGTTAAAACGGAACAGCATAACGTCGCCGTCTTTAACAATGTATTCTTTTCCTTCAAGACGAACTTTTCCTGCCTCTTTTGCAGCAGCCATTGAACCTGTTGCAACTAGGTCATCATATGCTACTGTTTCAGCACGGATGAAGCCGCGTTCGAAGTCAGTGTGAATGATTCCAGCACATTGCGGTGCTTTCATCCCTTTACGGAATGTCCACGCACGAACTTCTTGTACGCCCGCTGTGAAGTATGTTGCAAAGCCAAGAAGCTTATAAGATGCTTTGATAAGTTGATCGAGGCCCGATTCCTTGATGCCCAACTCTTCAAGGAACATCGCTTTTTCATCATCTTCAAGTTCAGCCATTTCTTCTTCGATTTTTGCACAAACAACAATTACTTGTGCACTATCTTTTTCCGCAAATGCGCGGACAGCTTTAACATTCTCATTATTGTCTGCATCTGCAACTTCATCTTCCGCAACGTTTGCTACATAGAGCATCGGTTTAATCGTCAAAAGGTTCATCCCTTTTGCAAGGATAAGTTCCTCGTCAGTAAACTCAACAGAACGAGCAGGTTTTTCATTTTCAAATGCTTCTCTTAATCTAATCAAGATTGGCTCTTCTGCCATTGCCACTTTATCTTTCTGTTTCACCATTTTGGTAACACGTGCCAATCGTTTTTCAACGGCTTCCATATCTGCAAGAATCAATTCAAGATTGATGATTTCGATATCATCGATTGGATCAACTTTACCAGCTACATGTGTTATATTTTCGTCTACGAAGCAACGGACAACCTGACAGATTGCATCCACTTCACGGATGTGCATAAGGAATTTATTCCCTAGCCCCTCACCTTTGCTTGCTCCTTCAACAATTCCTGCGATGTCTGTAAACTCAAATGCAGTCGGTACTGTTTTTTTCGGTGTTACTAATTCTGTAAGTTTATCTAGTCTTTCATCAGGTACTTCAACGATTCCAACGTTCGGATCAATTGTACAGAACGGATAGTTTGCCGCCTCTGCCCCCGCTTTTGTAATCGCATTGAATAGTGTAGATTTACCTACGTTTGGTAGACCGACGATTCCAGCTGTTAATGCCATTCGTTCCACAACCTTTCATTTAGCTTTTTAAGCGGTACTTTCGCTTAAAGAAGCCTCCATTATATGTTAATTCTTTTACTCATACATTCCATATGCAACTCTTCCATTATAAGGACAGCAGGCCTAGTTGTCCATCTGCTAGCGGAACGCCTGGAATCTGAACAGCTTAAGATTCAGCCTTTACAAGCAGCTTTTTCATCTTCTTCGCAAATTCATTACGTGGAATCATTACGCTGTGACCACATCCCTCGCACTTAATGCGGATATCCGCCCCCATCCGGATGATTTTCCATGCGTTCGTTCCGCATGGATGCTGCTTTTTCATTTCAACAATGTCATTTAACCCAAAGATTTTTTCCACCATCTATTTACACCTCATTTTTCGGTTGATACATAACCATTTTCGGGTACGGTATTTCAATACCGTTCTGATCCAGGAATATTTTCAAATCCTTGCGTAATTTCCTCGCAATTTCGTATTGCATAACAGGCTGGGTTTCTGCTGTGATTCTCATAATAATTTCAGATGCTCCCAAATCTTGTACGCCTACGATAGTTGGCTGTGATATCAGCGCTTCATATCCAACAGATAAATTTGCAAGATACTCTTCCAACAGTTTTTCCGTTTTCGCGATGTCTGTTTCATATCCAAGTCTAATATCCACTATAGCCAGTGAATTATTAATTGAGTAGTTCACGACCTCTGAAATATTTCCGTTCGGGATGATATGTACTTCCCCGCCATACGCACTAATTTTTGTCGTACGTAAACCAATTTCTTCAACCGTTCCAACTGTTAAACCAATTTGTACATAATCACCCACAGAAAATTGATCTTCAAAAATGATGAAGAAACCGCTGATAATATCCTTCACAAGACTTTGGGCACCAAAACCGACTGCCAGACCTAACACTCCAGCCCCTGCAAGAATTCCTGTAACATTGATTGTAAATGCAGAAAGGATTGCTAGAATTGCTGCGAAATAGACGACATATGACAATGTATTTTGAAGCAGCTTAACCAATGTTGTTTCACGGCGCTCTGTATGACGTAAAGCGCCTTTCAGTCTCACCTTGAATGCGCGGCGAATAACGCTTTTACCTATTTTCACTACAATAATGGATAGCAAGATAATGAAGATTACTTTAAGTCCTAGCATGCCAAGATCAAACCAAGTTTTCGAACTAAATAGTATGTTACCTACTTCTTCAGCATCTTCTTTCAACTTTTCAAAGTCTTCATTTATAGTTACTGCCACAATCCTCTTCCTTTCGTATAATAAATCACTTGCAAGCGTAGACTGAGTTATAAAAAAAAGAAATGGAGTTTTTTCATGCGATCTACTCTTTCTACACCATATGATTATCGCATTCACCATAAGGAGACAGGTGCCGTTTGGAAACTCAGTTCATTATTCCTCCAGCACATTCCATTCGAAACCCAAGATCTCACTTTTTTCTGCATCGGAACCGATCGATCTACCGGTGACTCGCTAGGGCCACTTACTGGTTCTTTCCTATCCGAGTCTCCCCTGTTCCCATTCACTGTAATCGGGACATTGGAAAGTCCATTACATGCCTTAAATCTACAACAGCATATTGATGAAACCAGACTCACTAATCCCACTGCTTTCATCGTAGCAATTGATGCATGCCTAGGACAAGTAAGTTCTATCGGACAATTACTTTTCAATAGTGGACCTATACACCCTGGCAAGGCAGTCGGTAAGGAGCTACCCCCAGTTGGGGACGTATCCATTAAAGGCATAGTCAATATCGCCGGGTTCATGGAACATGCCGTTTTGCAAAGTACTCGCCTCTACCTTCCATACGAGATGAGCCGCACTATTGCTCGGGCATTGCAACTTGCACACGGGCGTCTTAAATCAAAAGAAGTGTACGATAGTAACAGCAACTCCAACAACAAGGATACCTGGAATCAGGTTGGCAACTCTCACTTTAGTCAAACCAATTAAATTCAAACCGATAGCCAAAATCATTAATCCACCTGTCGCTGTCATTTCAGAGATGAAGAAGTTCAGTAAATCATCCGGAACGAAGCGACTTATTTGAGTAGAAAATAACGTGATAATTCCTTGATAAAAAAATACAGGAATTGCAGCAAACGCGACACCAATACCTAGCGTTGAGCTTAAAATGATAGCAGTGAAACCATCAATAATCCCTTTCATGACCAGGACATCATGATCATTTCTCAGACCGCTATCGATAGCACCGATAATGGCCATCGATCCAACAACAAAAATCAACGTAGCTGTAACAAACCCTTGCGCAATGCCCGGACCTTTATCACTTGCCGGTATCTTGCTCTCCATCCAGTGTCCCAGATCATTCACTTTCTTATCGAGATCCATCCACTCACCAATTACTGCACCAACGACAATACTGATAATAACAATCAGTATTTGCGTACTTTCAAAAGTCATTTGTATGCCAATAACAGCAACCGCAAGCCCAATTCCATACATGACAGTCTCTTTCATCCGCTCGGGTATATTATGTAGAAATCTTCCTATGAACGCACCTGCAACTATTAAAAGAACATTCACAACTGTTCCAAATAAAATCACTTTTTCACTTCCTCTCAATCAAATACGTCGAGGCGTATTTGCGTCCAGATTTTTAATTGAGCTTGCTCAATTAACTCCCTTCAAAATCTGTGACATCCGCCGGAGGCTTTAACTTCATTCAGCGGGGTTGGATTCCCGCTGAGTAAAGTTAAAAATAAAACCTATTTTGCACAGTCGGCAAAATAGGTGCATCCTTATTCGTTCAATAATTCAAGAATACGTTCGAGATCATCTTCAGAGAAGAATTCGATTTCAATTTTACCTTTATTCTTTGTTTTCTTTATTGATACGTTTGTCCCGAAATAATCACGCAGATTTGACTCCCGCTCGGCAAGGAATAAGTCTTTACGCTTTTCTGGTTTAGTTTCACGTGGAACATCCTCATTCATTTTTTGAACCAGCTTTTCTAATTGGCGGACGTTAAGTCCTTCTCTTAGTAGCCGTTCTGCCACTAAAGCGATTTGTTCTTTCTTACGTAGACCAAGTAATGTTCGACCATGCCCCATAGAAATTTTACCTACAGTAATATAATTTCTTACTTTTTCAGGCAATGAAAGTAAACGGACATGGTTTGCGATGTGAGGTCTACTTTTACCGAGTCTAAATGCTAGTTGTTCCTGTGTAAGACCTAGATTTTCCATGAGGCTTTGATAAGCTTCAGCCTCTTCTATTGGCGTTAGGTCTTCCCGCTGTAAGTTTTCAAGAATCGCAAACTCCATTGTTTCTTCGTCCGTCAAGATACGGACAACCGCTGGAACTTCAGTTAGACCTGCCATTTGTGCTGCACGGAATCGTCTCTCACCTACAACAATTTCGTAGGCCGTTCCCATTTTCCGAAGAATAATTGGCTGAAGAATACCGTGTTCTTTAATGGAAGCACTCAACTCTTGAATAGCATTTTCATCAAATACTTTCCTTGGTTGGTACGGATTGGCCTTAATACTTTTCACATGAATGTGTTCGACAGACTCTACTTTCGCTAGTGACTCTCCAGGAAATAAAGCATTTAATCCTTTCCCAAGACCTTTAGCCATTGCGAACCACTTCCTTTGCCAGATCTAAATATACTTCTGCACCACGTGATCTTGAATCATAAATGATAATCGGTTCTCCATGACTCGGTGCCTCACTCAATCGTACATTTCTTGGAATAATCGTTTTGTATACTTTATCTTGAAAATACTTTTTCACTTCATCTATAACTTGAATCCCTAAATTTGTTCTTGCATCGAACATCGTAAGTAAGACGCCATCAATCATTAAGTCTTCATTTAAATGTTTTTGAACAAGCCGGATCGTACTTAGTAGTTGACTTAAACCTTCAAGCGCATAGTACTCACACTGGACTGGGATGATAATTGAATCAGCCGCGGTCAGTGCATTTATTGTTAGTAAACCAAGTGACGGTGGACAGTCGATAATGATGTAGTCATACAGATCTTTTGCTTCCTGAATAGCATGTTTCATCCGTACTTCTCTGGATATAGTTGAAACTAGCTCAATTTCTGCGCCTGCTAGGGATATAGTTGCCGGCACGATATCAAGGTTTTCTACTTTAGTCGAACGAATGACATCTTTTATATTAACATCATCTATTAGAATATCATAAATGCATTGTTGGACTTCCCCCTTGTTAACGCCTACCCCGCTCGTTGCATTCCCTTGCGGATCGGTATCAATCAAAAGAACTTTTTTGCCTATATGAGCAAGGCAAGCACTTAGATTTACGGATGTTGTCGTTTTTCCGACGCCTCCCTTTTGATTGGCTATCGCTATAATTCTGCCCACACCTGCACCTGCTTTCCTGCACTTTTATTATTCTTTTATTCTTTCAATTTTGTAACTTCTTCTAGTTTAACAAAAAAAACATTTTTTGTAGAGAAATATGTAGAAAAAAGACTCTTGCTATGTGAAGCAAGAGTCTTTTGTTAAAAAATAAGAAAGTATAAGTTTTTCAGGTCTATCAAGGCACTTGGACATTTCTTATTTCTTTTTCGGTATTTTAACAGTGATTATATAAAAATCATCTGAATCTTCTTCTTCTGTTTTTACATCTATCCCACTTTTAGTAACGAGAACTAGTGATTGTCTAATAGTATTAAGAGCAATTCGTACATCTTTACTTACCGATTTTCTCCGAGGTGCTGTCTTTTTATCTTTTACATTCTCTGGAGGGTGTAAAACCTGAAAGATTCTGGCTTCTAGTTGTTTGACATTCAACTGCTGTTCAATTACTTCCTTAAAAAGTTGTGACTGTAATTCGCTGTCCTTAATTGGAATAAGTGCTCTTGCATGTCGCTCCGATATTTCTTTTGTTAATATTCCATTCTTGATTTCATCGGGTAATTTCAGTAAACGCAATTTATTAGCAACAGTTGACTGACCTTTTCCTAGTCTTTGCGCTAACGCTTCCTGTGTTAAGGAATGAAGTTCAAGAAGTTTTTCATAGGCATATGCCTCTTCAATTGCAGTCAATTCTTCACGCTGTAAGTTTTCAATAAGTGCAATGGATGCAGTTTCTTTATCATCAAGGTTTCGAATGATCGCCGGTACTTCCGACCATCCCAATTTTTTCATTGCTCGATATCTACGCTCTCCAGCGATGATTTCATAATTTTCTTCACCCATTTTCCGAATGACGATTGGTTGAATGACACCATGCGTATGGATTGTCCTCGCAAGTTCTTCAATCTTATCTTCAGAAAATATTGTACGCGGTTGAAATTTATTTGGATTTATTAACTCGATTTTCACCTGTTCAATTACTTCGTGATGAACCTCTTCCACTACTAGTGGATCTAATTCTTTATCTCCACTCCCAAAAAATCGTGAAAACGGACTTTTCATTCCCGGCACCACCTTTTCAATACTGCTCCCTAATTCTACTAATTCGGCATGGCGATAGTATATCCTCTTTACTCATTGTTCCACGTGAAACAGTTCACTGAATTGGCATTTTATTCGGAATGCCTGGTTTACGAGGATATTTTTTAGGAGTGATTTTCTCTTTATCAAAAACAAAGATATTTCGTTCACTATTTTCAATTGGCAAAATAAATGAGTATTGTTTTTTAATGGTAGCCCCGAGAACAGAAAGTGCTTTTTTTGCATCTAAAAGTTCGTCTTCTGCGGCTGCTCCCTTCATCGCAATGAAGATTCCACCTTTTTTAGCTAGTGGTATACATAATTCAGCTAAGACAGACAGACGTGCAACCGCACGAGCAGTGACGATATCGAACTTTTCACGATACTTGGAGTCTTGTCCGAAGTCCTCAGCTCTTGCATGAACGAAATGCACATTTTCTAGCTGAAGTTCTTCAGCTAATACTTTCAGAAAACCAATTCTTTTATTTAATGAATCCACAATAGTCACGTCTAAGTTTGGAAAACAAATTTTCAAAGGAATACTTGGAAATCCGGCTCCCGCGCCTACGTCACAAATTGTTTTTGGTTCATTCAAATTAATATAAAAAGCCGCGGATATAGAATCATAGAAGTGTTTTAAATAAACTGAGGGCGCATCTGTAATCGCTGTCAAGTTCATCTTTTCATTCCACTCTACCAAGAGTTTAAAATACTGGTTAAACTGAGCTATTTGCGTTTCACTCAATTCAATACCTTGTTCTTTTAAAGCTTGTATAAATTGTGCAACATTCATCAATATTCCCCCTTAAGAAAAGCGTAAGGCGTCGTTCAGCCCCGACAGGCACAAGACTGTTTACGTAGGAGGCGTACTACAGCCGCCGTAGTAAAAAGACTTGTGCCCCCGAGGAGCTGACGCCTGGAGCCTAGACAATAAGAAAAGCGTAAGCGGCTTGTATTAACTAACATAACACAAGACCGCATTAGCTAATTTAACCCGAAATTTTGGCTATTCTTCCTTGTTCGATATAGACAAGAAGAATTGAAATATCGGCTGGATTAACGCCGGATATACGAGATGCTTGTGCAATGGATAATGGTCTTACTTCGCTTAGTACACTTTTAGCTTCCGTCGCGATTCCGGATATTGCATTATAGTCGATATTATCGGGTATTTTTTTGTTTTCTAGTTTTTTCATTTTATCTACTTGTTGCAATGATTTCTCAATATACCCTTCATACTTAATGAAGATTTCAACTTGCTCTTCTACTTCTTTTGATTTCTTTTCTTCTGGTGGAACCATTCTTTCTATCTGGCTATATTTTATTTCAGGACGTTTTAGAAGGTCTGCTGCTTTCATCGGCTCTCTAAGTTCTGAGCCGCCTGTTTCACGTATGATGTCTTGAACATCACTATTAGGCTTAATCGTCACTTTTCGCAGTCTGGCAATTTCTTCTTCAATCTGTTGCTTTTTAATAATATGCGCATCATGTCGTTCTTCACTAATCATCCCTATTTGGTACCCAATTTCAGTCAGGCGCATATCCGCATTATCATGACGCAACAACAGTCGGTATTCGGCACGTGATGTCAGAAGTCTATATGGCTCGCTTGTCCCTTTTGTAACAAGATCATCAATAAGAACACCTATATATGCGTCAGCACGTCCGAGGACACGTTCTTCTTTCCCGAGTGCACGGGAAGCTGCATTTATACCCGCCATGATTCCTTGACCTGCTGCCTCTTCATAGCCAGATGTACCGTTAAGCTGACCAGCTGTATATAAATTACGAATTCTTTTTGTTTCAAGTGTAGGCCATAGTTGCGTAGGGACAATTGCATCATACTCAATTGCATAACCTGCACGCATCATTTCCGCATTTTCAAGTCCTGGTACGCTTGCAATCAATTGTTTTTGAACGTGTTCCGGCAAACTCGTCGATAATCCTTGGACATACACTTCTTGCGTATTACGGCCTTCGGGCTCAAGGAAAATCTGATGACGTGATTTATCAGCAAATCGTACAATTTTATCTTCAATTGATGGGCAATAGCGGGGCCCTTTCCCTTTAATCATCCCGGAATACATCGGTGACAAGTGAAGGTTTTCATTAATAAGTTCATGTGTTCTTGGCGATGTATATGTCAGCCAACATGGTAGTTGATCAGTGATAAATTCAGTCGTTTCATAACTGAATGCCCACGCTGTATCATCTCCCGGTTGGATTTCAGTTTTGCTATAATCAATTGTTCTGCTATTCACACGGGGTGGTGTCCCTGTTTTGAATCGCACCATGTCAAAGCCAAGTTCGCGAATATTGTCTGCAAGTTTAATTGAAGGCATTTGGTTATTCGGTCCACTTGAATATTTCAGGTTACCAATAATAACTTCACCGCGCAGGAATGTCCCCGTTGTAATGATGACTGTCTTCGCACGGTAAATTGCACCGACTTGCGTAAGTACACCTTTTATTTCATCGTCTTCCACGATTAGTTCTTCTACAACACCTTGGTGAAGTAGTAGATTTTCCTGTTCTTCCAGGAGACGTTTCATTTCCGACTGGTAAAGGACTTTATCAGCTTGCGCACGAAGCGCTCGTACTGCTGGTCCTTTGCCTGTATTCAACATCCGCATTTGAATGTGTGTTTTATCAATTACTTTCCCCATTGCACCGCCCAGTGCATCAATTTCACGGACGACAATCCCTTTAGCGGGACCACCGAGTGACGGATTACATGGCATAAAGGCGATCATGTCGAGGTTCATTGTAAGTACGAGCGTTGTTGCACCCATTTTGGCAGCGGAAAGTGCCGCCTCAACTCCCGCATGGCCAGCTCCAATAACAATAACATCGAACGTGCCTGCTTCAAATTTGGGCATGTTCTTTTCCTTCTTTCTATTAAAGTCATTCAAAAAGCTCGATGAAAAGTAGAAGCGGGCTACTGCGCTAGGCAGGCCCCCTCTTTCCATTCACTCTTGTTGAACACTTATCTTATTTTATTTTCCGAGGCAGAATTGAGAAAATAGTTCATTGAGTAGACCGTCTTGGACCGTGTCTCCGATAATTTCACCAAGAATTTCCCACGTCCGTGTAACGTCAATTTGAATCATATCGACTGGAACACCTGCTTCAGCAGCCGCGAGTGCGTCTTCAATCGTGGCACGCGCATTGTGTAATAGTGCGATATGTCGTGCATTCGATACATATGTGAAATCGCCTGATTCAAGATTTCCTTCGAAAAAGAGTCCGGCAATTGCTTCTTCCAGTTCATCTACCCCTTCGTCTTTCACGAGAGAGGTCGTGACAACTTTGCCCGTTCCGGCATGTTCCATCACTTTTTGCATGTCAATTTTTTGTGGAAGATCGGTTTTATTGATAACAAAGATTGTATCCATTCCCGATACCACTTCAAATAGTCGTTCGTCTTCTATCGATAACTCTTCAGAACTGTTAAGGACGAGTAGAATTAAATCCGCTTCCTTCAACACTTTCCTCGATTTTTCGACGCCGATTCGTTCCACAATATCTTCTGTTTCTCTGATTCCAGCTGTATCGACAAGACGAAGTGGAACACCTCGCACATTAACGTACTCTTCAATAATATCACGCGTCGTCCCCGCAATGTCGGTTACGATTGCTTTATTTTCTTGAATGATGCTATTTAGTAAGGAAGACTTCCCTACATTGGGTCTACCAATAATAACAGTAGATAGACCTTCTCGCAGAATTTTCCCTTGAGATGAAGTTTTCAACAACTTATCAATTTCATTTCTCACCCACATACTTTTTTCAATCATTAGCGGGATTGTCATTTCTTCGACGTCGTCGTACTCCGGATAATCGATATTTACTTCAACTTGCGCCAACGTTTCAATAAGCGCTTGTCGCAATCCCCCGATTAACCGAGAAAGTTTTCCTTCCATCTGATTGAGTGCAACATTCATGGCACGGTCTGTCTTCGCACGAATAAGATCCATGACCGCTTCGGCTTGAGACAAATCAATTCGTCCATTAAGGAATGCACGTTTTGTGAATTCACCGGGTTCTGCAAGACGCGCCCCTTGCTTGAGCACTAATTGAAGAACACGGGTGACCGCAACAATTCCTCCATGACAGTTCACTTCTACGACGTCTTCACGTGTAAATGTTTTTGGTGCTTTCATGAGAGAAACCATTACTTCTTCGACAGTTTCCTCAGTTGATGGATCTATTAAATGACCATAATGGATTGTATGTGATTGTTCTTCATTTAGCCTCTTACCAGACGGTGAACGGAAAATACGATCCGCTATTTGGACAGCTTCGTCCCCACTTAACCTGACGATGGCAATTGCACCTTCCCCCATTGGAGTAGAGATGGCAGCTATTGTATCAAAATGCACGTTTTTCACCTTCCTGACTTGGTTACTCACATGTGGATAACCTATTTCCGACACGACTATCTAACATAATATATTATCACAAATCCATCCATCCTCCTAGTGTCGCAATTTAAATAATGTGGATAAGTTAAGATATCTTTACAATATAATACAAAAAAGTCCCGCAGAGACAGCGTTCGTCTTTGCGGGACTTTTTTTCACCTAACAGATTCAATGACTAAATACCTGAATGGATCAGAGCCCTCTGAATATGTTTCAATATCCATGCGCCGTGATAAAGCATTATGGATGACTTTCCTTTCATAGGAAGCCATCGGTTCTAACTGGATTCTTTTCCCTGTACGAACTGCTTTATCAGCCATTCGTTCTGCTAATTGTTCCAAAGATTGTTCGCGACGCTCCCGATAATCACCGATATCTACCCGGACGACCTTGAATTGACTCGCCAATTTGTTTGTTACAAGTTGCGATAATTGCTGGAGTGCATTTAACGTTTGTCCTCGTTTTCCAATCAGTAATGCAGCTTTTGCACTTTCCATTTGGAAAGTAACATATTTACCTTTGATTTCATGGCTGATTTGAATGTCATCGACACCCATTCCAATTGCAATCATTTTTAAATAGTTTTCTGTTTCTTCTATCGCAGTTTCATCAGACAATCCTTCAATTTGGACTTCCTCTTTCTCCACAGGAGGTTTAACAGATTCACTAATAACTTCAATCTCAGTTGGCTGTATCTCCATTAGAGGTTTTGCTTCTTCAAGGACGGAAGGTTCTTCAAAGTTCATAATAGTTACGGTTACTTCAGCTTCTTTTGCACCGAAACCTAGAAATCCTTTTCTCCCTTGATTGATCACTTCGACTTTTACTTCATCACGCGTAACGCCAAGTACTGTCAATGCTGATGAAATCGCTAATTCAACCGTGGTTCCCCTTCGCGTCGTCCTTGTCATTTCCGTTTCCCTCCCACTTTTACAAGTTCCACTTCCTTTTTCTTAAATGGTTTGTAAATGAAGATGTTTTGGATAATTGAAATGATATTACCGATTACCCAGTAAAGTGAAAGTGCTGCTGGTAAGAATGAACCGAAGATCATAATCATAAACGGCATGATATACATCATTACTTTCATCTGTGGGTTGTCCATTGCAGGACCTGTACGTAAAACGATAAACTGCATAGCTCCTGCTAAAACTGCAAGTGTAATACTTGGCGCTGCAAGTTCAAACCATAAGAAGTTTCCAATATCGTATGTGACATTCATTCGGCTGATCGCATGATAGAAACCGAATAGAATTGGCATTTGGATTAAGACTGGTAAACAGCCTGCCGCCGGATTGATTTTTCGTTCCGACATAATTTTTTGCATTTCTTCACGGTACTTTTGTTGTGTAACTGCGTCTTTTGATTTGTATTTCTCTTTGAGTGCTTTCAGTTCAGGTTGGATTTCCTGCATCCGTTTTGAACTTTTTGTCTGTTTGATCATTAATGGAAGCAAGACAAGTCGAATGATGATTGTAACTGCAACAATACCGTACCCGTATGTACCGAGTATGTCTTTAAATGTCGTTATTAGGGAAACTAACGGCCAGACGACAAATTTGTTCCAAAATCCTTCACTGTCCTCGTAAATCGGTTGTTGGAATTCCGAACATCCCGCAAGAAATACCGACAATGCCGTCAGTATAAGGATTAATGCTAACTTCTTTTTCAAATCAGTTCCCCCAAATCTTATCTTATTCAATTAATTCTCTTCAAAATCTGTGACATCCGCTGGAGGCTTTTGGCCAACAGGATGTTGGTTACTCAGGCGTTGCCGCAGTACGCGGCGATTTTAGCCAGAGTTCCTTAATTTTCAGTAGGGGTTTCGCCCCCTGCCGAGTGAAGTTAAAAGGCCCTATCGACCGATACTAACAGTTTATCACGTTCATATACTTCCTTCTACTTCTTTAAGACACGAGAAATACGCAGGACGTGCTGCAAACTTTTTTTTGTTTCATGAAAATCTAATGTGGCCGCCTGATGTCTGGCGATGATGACATAATCCATATCGTTGCGCAGTTCGTCTTTCAATTCCAGGAAGGACTGTCGTAAATACCGTTTGATCCTATTCCGCACAACTGCATTACCTACTTTTTTGCTGACAGACAGACCAATCCTGAATTCTGGCTGGTCTTCCTTCCTATAGGAATACACAACAAATTGCCGATTAGCAAACGACTTCCCTTTTTTGAATACTTCTTGGAATTCCTCATTCGTCTTTATCCGTTGACGTCTGTTCATCTCATGCACCTGCTCCGTCATCTATGATTATAGTTCTTCATTAATAAACAAGAAAAAAGACCACTGAAATGTCAGTGGCCTTATGCTGATAGGACTTTTCTTCCTTTACGACGACGAGCTGCTAGAATTCTGCGTCCGCTTTTCGTGCTCATTCTTTCACGGAAGCCGTGAACTTTACTACGCTTACGTTTATTTGGTTGGTAAGTACGTTTCATCTTTTAAGACACCTCCTGCATTGATTGTCTATTTATTACTGTGACAGTCTTGAATAGTATATCGGATTTCCAAGGTAAAAGTCAACCCTTTCCTGTTCGACAGTAATTTAGGCCATTTAGTTTCTCTGATTTCGTCCCAATAAGTTATCCACGGTTTCTTCCGCTAATTCCAGATAGTGATGTGGATAGTATTTTCTCAAGTTTTTTTATGCACACTGCTTATCGACATCTTCCTCACATACCAAGGCCTGTGGATAAAGATTTCATCCACAACCACTTGCGCTGTGGATAAGGTTCAGGACTCCTTGTAATCCACAACATATCCTGTTACAATGAGATGAATTTGTTATGCACATAATTTTATAGCATTTTTGTTATCCACAGTTGTTAATACATTGTGGATAATTTTTTCAACACTTTTGCGTAATTGTTATCCACACGACGGAAAACTGTGTATAATACATATCCTCGGGTTTTTTATTTTCATTGTAAAGGAGGCACACGTTTGGACCACTTAGAAGAATTATGGATCGAAGTTTTGTCGAAGGTTGAGCAGAAAATTTCAAGACCTAGTTTTGAAACTTGGCTAAAGTCGACAAAACTGATGTCTTATGGCGAAGAAAATGTCACAATCGCCGCACCGAATTCATTTGCAAAAGATTGGCTTGAAAACCACTATGTACATCTTATTACTGGTATTCTATCCGAATTGACCGGCGAAGACCGAATCATTCAGTTCGTTGTTCCTAAAAACATGGAAGAAAATGATTTCATGCTACCTAAACCGACCGTTAAACCTATAGAAAAAGTTCCATTAACGTCGGCACCTGGCATGCTTAATCTAAAATATACGTTTGACACATTCGTCATTGGTTCAGGAAATCGTTTTGCCCATGCAGCGTCACTTGCCGTTGCTGAAGCACCAGCGAAAGCCTATAATCCGCTGTTTATCTATGGGGGTGTTGGGCTTGGAAAGACACACTTAATGCACGCAATTGGACATTATGTACTCGAACAGAACCCCTCAGCAAAAGTCATGTATCTTTCATCTGAGAAGTTTACAAATGAATTCATTAACTCTATTCGTGATAATAAAGCTGTCGAGTTCCGTAATCGTTATCGGAATGTAGACGTGCTCTTAATAGATGATATTCAATTCCTTGCGGGAAAAGAACAAACACAAGAAGAATTTTTCCATACATTCAACACACTCCATGAGGAGTCAAAACAGATTGTTATTTCAAGTGACCGACCTCCAAAAGAAATTCCAACACTTGAGGACAGACTTAGATCCCGCTTTGAATGGGGTCTTATCACAGACATAGCACCTCCAGACCTGGAAACACGCATCGCAATTTTGCGCAAAAAGGCAAAGGCTGATGGGCTTGTTGATATTCCAAATGAAGTCATGCTGTACATTGCCAACCAAATTGACTCAAACATACGTGAGCTTGAGGGGGCTCTTATACGCGTTGTCGCCTACTCATCACTCGTCAATTCGGATATCAATACGGATCTTGCTGCGGAAGCCTTGAAAGATATTATTCCTAATTCAAGACCGCGTACTGTAACGATTCTTGATATCCAAAAAGCAGTTGGAGAGCACTTTGACATACGTCTAGAGGATTTTACTGCGAAGAAAAGAACGAGGGCGATTGCATTTCCCCGACAGATTGCCATGTTTTTATCCAGAGAACTTACGGATTTCTCCCTACCTAAGATTGGATCTGAATTCGGAGGACGAGATCATTCAACTGTCATTCACGCACACGAGAAGATTAGGCAAATGTTAAAGGATGATCAAGCTTTGCAACAAGACGTTCAAGATATTCGTAATGTTCTTGGTAGAGGATGACCTGTGCATAACATATAATAAGTAGTGCACACCTACAAACAGGTTATACACATGTGGAAAACGTTCAGGCTCAAAGGGGAAATAGACTTACCAACATATCCACAGCCCCTACTACTATTACTATTACTTTATTAATAACTAATACTATATATATTAAGCGAGGGTATAGAATGAAATTTGAAATTATGAGAGATAAGTTGCTTGATGGATTAAGCGATGTTATGAAAGCCATCAGTCAAAAAGTTGCGATTCCAATTTTGACAGGAATAAAGATTGAAGTGGACAAAAAAGGAATGACATTAACAGGAAGTGATTCCGATATTACGATCTGTACATTCATACCTGCAGAAGATAACGGAGAACAAATTATTCAAGTTGTAGAAAAAGGAAGCATCGTGCTGCAAGCTAAAGTATTTAGCGAAATCGTACGAAAACTACCTACGAATGAAGTAACAATAGAAGTTGCAAATGGACTTCAAACACATATTCAATCCGGTAAGTCTGAATTCCATCTAATTGGACTAGATCCAGAAGATTACCCGGTTCTACCAGAAGTAAAAGATGACTATCTATTTTCATTGCCAGCGGATCTGATGAAATCAATCATTCGAGAAACGGTCTTTGCCGTGTCTCAACAAGAAACTAGACCAGTATTAACAGGTGTCCTTTGGGAAGTAAAAGATGGGGGACTTGCTTGTATCGCTACTGATAGCCATAGATTGGCAAGAAGACTGACGATACCTGAAGATATGCCAGAAGTTCCATTCAGTGTCGTTATTCCTGGTAAAAGTCTTCAGGAACTAAATAAGATTTTGCCTGATAACGGTGAACTTGTGGATATTGTCATTGCAGATCAACAAGTGTTATTCAAAACACGTGGTGTGTTATTTTACTCACGCCTATTGGAAGGCAATTACCCAGATACATCACGTCTTATCCCGTTAGAATATAAAACATCAGTAACGGTGAATGGCCGACTTCTTCTTCAGGCAATTGATAGAGCATCCCTTCTAGCACGTGAAGAACGGAACAACATTGTTCGCTTCTCTGCCAATGAAGGTAAAGTTATTGAAATCTCTTCAAATTCACCTGAAGTAGGTAAGGTTGAAGAATTGGTTGAAGCTATTGGCGTAACAGGAGAAGAATTGAATATTTCTTTCAGTGCTAAATATATGATGGACGCATTGAAAGCAATCGATGGACAAGACATAACGATTCAATTTACGGGAGCTATGCGACCGTTCATCTTGAAATCAGTTGATGACGATTCAATCTTGCAACTTATTCTCCCTGTACGAACATACTGAATCTTGAAGGATAGTCACTTATTTGACTATCCTTTTTACTTACTGCCGAAAGTCGGCTAAAATAGAAAGACAGACTAACTTGCGAAAGGTTGAGACTCTATGGAAAATCTTACAATCGATACAGAGTTCATAACTCTAGGGCAACTATTAAAAATGACGAATACAATTAGTTCAGGTGGTATGGCTAAATGGTTTCTGGATGAATACATTGTCTACGTCAATGGCGAGGAGGAACAGCGACGAGGTAAAAAACTTCGTGATGGAGATATCGTTAAAATTCCCAATGTCGGCACATATAAAGTAACTGAACTAACAGACGGTCAAACGGATGTATATTGAACGACTTGCATTAATCGATTACCGAAATTATGAATCACTTGACCTTTCATTCTCCCCACAGATCAATGTGTTAATTGGGGAAAATGCCCAGGGTAAAACAAACATCATGGAAGCGATCTATGTACTTTCTATGGCGAAATCGCATAGAACTTCAAATGATCGTGAATTAATACGCTGGGACCAAGAATATGGTAAAATAGAAGGGGACATACAACGTAAATATGGACGGCTGCCATTAGAATTGGTCATTTCGAAAAAAGGCAAAAAAGCGCGTGTCAATCATCTTGAACAAAAACGCCTTAGCTTGTACATTGGCCAATTAAATGTCGTCATGTTTGCTCCTGAAGATTTAAATCTTGTAAAGGGCAGTCCCCAGGTAAGAAGACGGTTTCTAGATATGGAAATCGGTCAAATTTCACCAACCTATTTACATGATCTTTTAACATTTCAAAAAATACTCAAACAGCGCAATGCAATTTTAAAAGACAATCGGGGAAAACAAAGCCTTAACGATGTCATGTTTGATATTTATACAGAGCAGTATATTCAAGTAGCCGTCCAAATTATTCGTAAAAGGTTTTATTTCATGGAACTTTTACAAAAATGGGCAGAACCGATTCATAAAGGAATCTCTCGTGGTATTGAATCCCTTCAAGTTTCTTATGGAACACTAAAAGAACTTGATTCGGGACAGACTGTGGAACAGATGCAGTCGATACTCGGTCAGCGATTGCTTGAGGCAAGACGCCGTGAACTAGATCGCGGTATGACCTTGATTGGGCCACATAGAGACGATCTTCACTTTTTCGTAAACGGCTATGACATCCAAACGTATGGATCGCAGGGACAGCAGCGAACAACAGCGCTGTCCCTTAAACTTGCGGAAATAGAACTTGTAAAGCAAGAAGTCGGAGAAGCACCTGTTCTTCTTTTGGACGATGTCCTGTCTGAACTTGATGATTACCGACAATCCCATCTCTTGAACACAATTCAAGGAGAAGTGCAGACAATTGTCACGACGACGAACGTAGCGGGGATTGACCATGAAACAATTCGTCAGGCAGACATATTCGAAGTTACAGCGGGCGAAGTCGCTAAAAGAGAGGAATGACGATTGAGTCATCCCTTTAAATAAAACAGCAGCAATACAAATGTTAGACGTTCGGAAAGGGAAGGTGAACAGTTTGGCAATGGAAGAGAAAGATATGCAGATGGCTTATGATGAAAATCAAATCCAAGTCTTAGAAGGATTAGAAGCTGTCCGCAAACGTCCAGGTATGTATATCGGGACAACAAGTTCTAGAGGACTTCACCATCTTGTATGGGAAATTGTTGATAATAGTATTGATGAGGCACTTGCAGGTCACTGTGACCATATCGAAGTGACGATGGAAAAAGGCGATTGGATCCGAGTCGATGATAATGGCCGCGGTATTCCAGTAGGTACTCAGGAATCTACAGGTCGACCTGCAGTCGAAGTTATTATGACTGTACTTCATGCCGGTGGTAAATTTGGCGGTGGAGGTTATAAGGTTTCCGGTGGTTTGCACGGAGTTGGTGCATCTGTCGTGAACGCGCTGTCCGAAACGACAGAAGTGTATGTAAGACGTGACGGGGAAGTCCATTTCATCGAATTTGAACGTGGTGCTGTGTCAAAAGAGCTTAGTGTAATCGGTACTACTGATGAAACTGGAACAAGAATCCGCTTCAAAGCAGACCCAGAAATTTTCACGGAAACAACAGTATATGAGTATGATATTCTGGCCAACCGACTTCGTGAGCTTGCTTATCTAAACCGTGGTCTGCGAATCACGATTACCGATGAGCGTGGTGAAGAAGAACGAAGCGACATTTATTACTACGAAGGCGGCATCAAGTCGTACGTTGAACACTTGAATAAAAACAAAGAGCCTATTCATGATGAACCTATATACATTGAAGGCGAAAAAGATGGAATTTCAATCGAAATCGCCATGCAATACAATAGTGGCTATGCAGAAAATCTGTTTTCATTTGCCAATAATATCAATACTTATGAGGGTGGTACGCACGAATCAGGCTTTAAAACAGCACTGACACGCGTTATTAACGACTATTCCCGGAAAAATGGTGTGCTGAAAGAAGCTGATCCAAACTTGTCTGGTGATGATGTACGTGAAGGACTAACGGCCATCATCTCGATTAAACACCCGGATCCGCAATTTGAGGGACAGACGAAAACAAAACTGGGTAACTCAGAAGTTAGTACGATCACTAACTCATTATTTTCAGAAGGATTCCAACGATTCCTGCTTGAAAATCCGACAACATCACGTCAAATCATCGATAAAAGTCTTATGGCAGCACGAGCACGTCTTGCTGCAAAAAATGCGCGTGAATTTACACGCCGGAAATCGGCACTTGAAGTGTCGAGTCTTCCAGGTAAACTGGCAGACTGTTCTTCACGTGACCCAGCTATAAGTGAATTGTATATCGTTGAAGGTGACTCGGCGGGTGGTTCAGCTAAAATGGGACGCGACCGTCACTTCCAAGCAATTCTTCCGCTTCGAGGAAAAATCTTGAACGTCGAAAAGGCACGTCTTGACCGTATTTTAGGTAACTTAGAAATCCGTGCGATGATTACAGCACTTGGTACTGGCATCGGAGAAGAATTCGATCTTTCCAAGGCACGCTATCATAAACTTGTAATTATGACTGATGCAGATGTCGATGGGGCGCATATTCGTACGCTTCTTTTAACCTTCTTCTTCCGCTTTATGCGACCGCTTATCGAAGCAGGGTATGTTTATATTGCTCAGCCGCCACTTTATCGTGTGAAACAAGGGAAGGTTCAGGAGTATTGCTATACTGAAGAAGAACTCCAAGAGATTATTGGACGACTTCCTCCTATGCCGAAACCCGTTATTACCCGGTATAAAGGTCTGGGGGAAATGGATGCAACGCAATTATGGGATACAACAATGGACCCTGATCAGCGTACACTGCTCCAAGTTCACCTTGAAGATGCGTTTGATGCGGATTCAACATTCCAACAGCTTATGGGAGATGAAGTCGAACCACGACGCAAATTCATCGAAGAGAATGCAATGTACGTGAAAAATATAGATACCTGATTGGCTAGTTGAAATGAAAAAAAACTAAATGTATTGAACAAAGGATTGTCCATAATAACTGAGCGAAAGAGCCGAAGCCCTGAGAACGGTGAGGCTGCTTCGCTTAAGGTGTGAGGCATCCCCTAGCGAGTTCAATGGAATATTTTAGATCAGCATATCTAGTCAAGTAGTCGAACTATCTTTTCCTAAGGATTTTTGAGTTGAAAGGAGTCTAACAATAATGGCAGATATGCCGCAACGTGGTGTTAAGGGAATTAACATTAGTACAGAAATGAAGACATCTTTTCTTGATTATGCAATGAGTGTCATCGTTTCACGTGCGCTCCCTGATGTGAGGGATGGTTTAAAGCCGGTCCATCGCCGTATTCTGTATGCAATGCAGGATCTCGGAAATACCGCAGATAAACCGCATAAGAAATCCGCACGTATTGTCGGAGACGTCATCGGTAAGTATCATCCGCATGGCGATAGTGCTGTGTATGACACGATGGTACGGATGGCCCAAGATTTCAACTACCGTTATATGCTCGTTGATGGTCATGGTAACTTTGGTTCTGTCGATGGAGATGGTGCAGCTGCGATGCGGTATACGGAATCTCGTATGTCGCGTATTGCAATGGAACTTCTTCGAGATATTAATAAAGATACTGTTGATTACCAAGATAACTATGATGGACAAGAAAGAGAGCCGATTGTTCTTCCAAGCAGATACCCGAATTTACTCGTTAACGGGACAACCGGTATTGCGGTCGGAATGGCAACAAATATTCCTCCGCATCATCTTGGAGAAACAATTGATGCTGTCCTTGCACTTGCTGACAATCCTGCAATTACAACAGAAGAATTGTTGGAAATTATTCCAGGTCCAGACTTTCCAACTGGTGGGATCATTCTTGGTCGTAGCGGAATCAGAAGAGCTTATGAAACTGGGCGGGGTTCGGTTATCATTCGAGGCAGAGTCGAAATTGAACAGCAGTCGAACGGCAGGGAAACAATCCTTGTACATGAGCTGCCTTTCCAGGTAAACAAGGCACGTCTGATTGAAAAAATTGCTGAGTTGGTACGTGATAAGAAAATCGATGGCATTACTGACCTACGCGATGAATCGGATCGTACCGGAATGCGAATAGTGATGGAAGTACGTCGTGACGCAAATGCCAACGTACTGTTAAATAATCTGTACAAACAAACCGCATTGCAATCTAGTTTTGGTGTCAATATGCTGGCACTCGTTGATGGTCAACCAAAAATCCTTGCATTAAAGGAGATTTTGTTCCATTATCTTGAACACCAAAAAGTTGTAATCCGTAGACGTACTCAGTACGATCTGAAAAAAGCGGAAGATCGCGCACACATTTTAGAAGGACTACGCATAGCACTTGATAATATCGATAGAATCATCACCCTTATCCGTGCATCTAAAACAACAGATGAAGCAAAAACAGGGTTGATGGATCAATTTAATTTATCTGATCGTCAAGCGCAGGCTATCCTTGATATGCGTCTTCAACGTTTGACAGGACTTGAGCGGGACAAAATTGAAAGTGAATACGAAGCGTTGCAACTCCTTATGTCTGAACTCCGTGCAATTCTTGCAGACGAATCAAAATTGCTTGAGATTATTCGTGAGGAATTGCTCGAAGTGAAAATTCGCTTTGAAGATAAACGTAGAACGGAAATTACACTGGGCGGCGCTGAAATGATTGAGGACGAAGATCTTATCCCAGTCGAAAACTCAGTACTGACACTCACACATAATGGTTACATTAAACGTTTGCCTGCTAATACGTACCGTAGCCAGCGTCGTGGAGGTCGCGGTATACAAGGGATGGGTACGAATAACGACGACTTCGTTGAACATTTATTGAATACGTCGACGCACGATACCATCTTGTTCTTCACAAGCAGAGGACGGGTATTCCGTACGAAAGGCTATCAAGTGCCTGAATTTAGCCGGACTGCAAAAGGTTTACCGATCATTAACTTGTTAGGTGTCGATAAAGACGAGAAAGTAACAGCCATGATTCCTGTAGATGCATTCGAGGATGACAAATACTTATTCTTCTCGACTCGTAACGGGGTTGTTAAACGTACACCTGTTTCCGAATTTGCTAATATCCGTTCAAATGGATTGATAGCACTTACCCTTCGAGGCGATGATGAACTTATCGGCGTCAAAATGACTAAAGGCGATGAAAACATTTCCATTGGTACGAAGGATGGCATGTTAATCAAATTCAATGAGACAGATATTCGTTCTATGGGTCGGATAGCAGGTGGAGTCCGTGGTATCCGTCTTCGCGAAGGCGACATTGTAATTGGTATGGATACAGTGAATGAAGGCGATGAAATTCTAGTTGTCACAGAAAAAGGATTCGGAAAACGTACGCCAGAAGATGAATACCGTATTCAAACTCGTGGCGGTTACGGTCTGAAGACATTGAATGTGACAGAACGCAATGGTCTTCTTGTTGCGATGAAGACAGTAGATGGTACTGAAGATCTAATGCTGATTACGATACATGGCATTTTGATCCGTATGGACATTGACGATATTTCTGTTATTGGACGCAGTACGCAGGGAGTACGTTTAATCCGCCTAGGAGAAGATGAACTTGTCGCGACTGTTGCAAAAGTTGTGAAAGAAGAAGAAGAGGAAGAAGAACTCGACGACAATATTGTTGAAGAGAATGAAGTCTCTTCTGAAAATAATGAAGACATCGGGTTATCTACTATTGAGATAGACGATGAAGATACGGAATCTTAAGTAAAAAGGTTATTGAAATGGTCGATATGGCCATTTCAATAACCTTTTTTTTACGCCTATTTATACAATCCCGTCGTTTAATTGAAATATTTAGAGTATGATAGAAAGAACTATAAGGTGAAGGTAGGTAATATTGATGGCTGAAAACTATGTAAAAACAAGTGACCTGCGCCCGGGCATAATTACAAGTGAAGATATATATATAAATACAATCTACCCGATCCTTAGAAAAGATACTGAACTCTCACCGGAGCATATAAAGGTTTTAAATGCATTCAGTGTAAAAAAAGTTAAAGTTCAAGAACGACTCGTTGTAAAAAGAGAAGATGTATATGATGACAACGAGGGTCCAGTGAATCCGGATGATGTGCTTGCAAAAATACCCATGAAACAGGGAGACCTGCAAACACGATATAGCGATGCAGTTCATAACTATAAAAAGGAGTTTCACGGATGGCGTGCAGGTGTGCGTCCGGATATTGCTAAAGTCCGTTCAATAGTGATACCTCTATTAGATGCGTTTATTGAACAGAAAAAGATGGTAACGTTATTAAATGAGTTTTCAAATGTTAAAGACTACATATACCATCATTCAATTGGTGTGGGAATATTGGCTTCTGCTATCAGTAGACAACTTGGATTTCCAAAAGGGCAGACTTTACAACTTGGACTTGCGGGTGTACTCGCCGATTGTGGAATGGCTAAAATTGATACGGCAATTACGGAGAAAGCAGCATTCTTAACAAAAGATCAGTTCAATGAAGTAAAGCAACACACATTGTATAGTTATCAAATGATTCAAGACACGTCCCTTTTACGACAAGAAATGAAGTTAGCAATCTTCCAACATCATGAGCGTCTCGACGGTAGCGGTTACCCACGCGGTGAGAAAGCAAATCAAATTTCCGTGTTTTCACAAGTGCTGGCGGTTGCAGATGTTTTCCATGCGATGACATCAGAACGGATTCATCGTTCAAAGGAATCTTCGTTTAAGGTAATTGAGATGATAAAGGAAGAAGAGTTCGGAAAATTTGATATTAAAGTTGTCCAAGCACTGCATGAACTTGTCGGGAATCTTTCTATTGGAACAAAGGTGCTGCTGACAAACGGCGAAGTAGGAGAAGTTATTTTCGTTCACCGTGATGCAAGATTACGTCCAATGGTGAAGAAGAGTGTGGATGGATCTATTTTAGACCTCACTACGAATAGGCATCTTGCTATAGAAAAGGTATTGGATTAGAAGGATGTTTTAATATGCAATGATGAATAAGGCTTGAGATAGTGCATATCAGTGGTATTGAAATAGAAATGAAAACTATTTTAAAATAAGTCTTGCATTCTATAAGATAGACTGGTATATTTAATAAGTTCCGTTCAAGACATTATTAAAACAACGACAAAAGAAATTGAAATTAGTTGTTGACATGAACGAAACGAAATGTTATGATATAAAAGTTGTCACCAAAACAACGACAACAACTTAAAACGAAGAATGCAAGTTGATTCTTCCGACATGAACCTTGAAAACTGAACAGCAAAACATCAATGAAATACAGCGAGAGTGCTAACGCATTTGAGCAAAACGTTTCTAACTAAATCAGCTTCGGTTGGTTGAA
>NZ_CP172607.1:4080000-4082500 GCF_044569405.1 Sporosarcina sp. SG10008 | reverse complement strand
CCATGTGCCTACAAGTTGTCAGAGCCCGTTAATGGGTGATGGCGTGCCTTTTGTAGAATGAACCGGCGAGTTACGATTCCATGCAAGGTTAAGCAGTGAATGCGGAGCCGCAGCGAAAGCGAGTCTGAATAGGGCGATAGAGTATGGGGTCGTAGACCCGAAACCAGGTGATCTACCCATGTCCAGGGTGAAGGTAAGGTAACACTTACTGGAGGCCCGAACCCACGTACGTTGAAAAGTGCGGGGATGAGGTGTGGGTAGCGGTGAAATTCCAATCGAACCTGGAGATAGCTGGTTCTCTCCGAAATAGCTTTAGGGCTAGCCTCAAACTTAAGAATCTCGGAGGTAGAGCACTGTTTGGACTAGGGGCCCATCCCGGGTTACCGAATTCAGACAAACTCCGAATGCCGATGATTTATGTTTGGGAGTCAGACTGCGGGTGATAAGATCCGTAGTCGAGAGGGAAACAGCCCAGACCACCAGTTAAGGTCCCCAAGTATTCGTTAAGTGGAAAAGGATGTGGCGTTGCCCAGACAACCAGGATGTTGGCTTAGAAGCAGCCATCATTTAAAGAGTGCGTAATAGCTCACTGGTCGAGTGGCGCTGCGCCGAAAATGTACCGGGGCTAAACGAATCACCGAAACTGTGGATTGACATCTTAGATGTCAGTGGTAGGAGAGCGTTCCAAGGGCGTCGAAGCTAGACCGTAAGGACTGGTGGAGCGCTTGGAAGTGAGAATGCCGGTATGAGTAGCGAAAGAAGGGTGAGAATCCCTTCCACCGAATGCCCAAGGTTTCCTGAGGAAGGCTCGTCCGCTCAGGGTTAGTCAGGACCTAAGTTGAGGCCGAAAGGCGTAGACGATGGACAACAGGTTGATATTCCTGTACCACCTCCCCGCCGTTTGAGCAATGGGGTGACGCAGTAGGATAGGGTGAGCGCGCTGTTGGTTATGCGCGTCTAAGCAGTGAGGTGTGGAATGAGGCAAATCCCGTTCCTATAACATTGAGCTGTTACAGCAAGGGGATTTATCCCTGAGTCCCTGATTTCACGCTGCCAAGAAAAGCCTCTAGCGAGGCGGGAGGTGCCTGTACCGCAAACCGACACAGGTAGGCGAGGAGAGAATCCTAAGGTGATCGAGAGAACTCTCGTTAAGGAACTCGGCAAAATGACCCCGTAACTTCGGGAGAAGGGGTGCTCTGGTAGGGTGTTAAAGCCCGAGAGAGCCGCAGTGAATAGGCCCAGGCGACTGTTTAGCAAAAACACAGGTCTCTGCAAAACCGCAAGGTGAAGTATAGGGGCTGACGCCTGCCCGGTGCTGGAAGGTTAAGAGGAGAGGTCAGCGCAAGCGAAGCTTCGAATTGAAGCCCCAGTAAACGGCGGCCGTAACTATAACGGTCCTAAGGTAGCGAAATTCCTTGTCGGGTAAGTTCCGACCCGCACGAAAGGCGTAACGATCTGGGCACTGTCTCAACGAGAGACTCGGTGAAATTATAATACCTGTGAAGATGCAGGTTACCCGCGACAGGACGGAAAGACCCCGTGGAGCTTTACTGTAACCTGATATTGAATTCCGGTGCAGCCTGTACAGGATAGGTAGGAGCCTTGGATTCCGGAGCGCTAGCTTCGGATGAGGCGTTGGTGGGATACTACCCTGGCTGTATTGGACTTCTAACCCATGCCCCTTATCGGGGCAGGAGACAGTGTCAGGCGGGCAGTTTGACTGGGGCGGTCGCCTCCTAAAGAGTAACGGAGGCGCCCAAAGGTTCCCTCAGAATGGTTGGACATCATTCGTAGAGTGCAAAGGCATAAGGGAGCTTGACTGCGAGACCTACAAGTCGAGCAGGGTCGAAAGACGGGCTTAGTGATCCGGTGGTTCCGCATGGAAGGGCCATCGCTCAACGGATAAAAGCTACCCCGGGGATAACAGGCTTATCTCCCCCAAGAGTCCACATCGACGGGGAGGTTTGGCACCTCGATGTCGGCTCATCGCATCCTGGGGCTGTAGTCGGTCCCAAGGGTTGGGCTGTTCGCCCATTAAAGCGGTACGCGAGCTGGGTTCAGAACGTCGTGAGACAGTTCGGTCCCTATCCGTCGCGGGCGCAGGAAATTTGAGAGGAGCTGTCCTTAGTACGAGAGGACCGGGATGGACATACCTCTGGTGTACCAGTTGTCTTGCCAAAGGCATCGCTGGGTAGCTATGTATGGACGGGATAAATGCTGAAAGCATCTAAGCATGAAGCCCCCCTCGAGATGAGATTTCCCATTACGCAAGTAAGTAAGATCCCTCAAAGAAGATGAGGTTGATAGGTCTGGGGTGGAAGCACGGCGACGTGTGGAGCTGACGGATACTAATCGATCGAGGACTTAACCAATTTTGAAAAGGGCTTGATTACCCTGATTTTGTGTAGCACAATGTCTGTTTTATTCAGTTTTGAGCGAACAAGCTCAAAGAGTCTGGTGACGATTGCGAAGAGGTCACACCCGTTCCCATCCCGAACAC
>NZ_CP172607.1:4070000-4075000 GCF_044569405.1 Sporosarcina sp. SG10008 | reverse complement strand
AGTCCATTCTCTCCAGAGTGTATCCTGAGTACGGCGGAACACGTGAAATTCCGTCGGAATCCGGGAGGACCATCTCCCAAGGCTAAATACTCCCTAGTGACCGATAGTGAACCAGTACCGTGAGGGAAAGGTGAAAAGCACCCCGGAAGGGGAGTGAAATAGATCCTGAAACCATGTGCCTACAAGTTGTCAGAGCCCGTTAATGGGTGATGGCGTGCCTTTTGTAGAATGAACCGGCGAGTTACGATTCCATGCAAGGTTAAGCAGTGAATGCGGAGCCGCAGCGAAAGCGAGTCTGAATAGGGCGATAGAGTATGGGGTCGTAGACCCGAAACCAGGTGATCTACCCATGTCCAGGGTGAAGGTAAGGTAACACTTACTGGAGGCCCGAACCCACGTACGTTGAAAAGTGCGGGGATGAGGTGTGGGTAGCGGTGAAATTCCAATCGAACCTGGAGATAGCTGGTTCTCTCCGAAATAGCTTTAGGGCTAGCCTCAAACTTAAGAATCTCGGAGGTAGAGCACTGTTTGGACTAGGGGCCCATCCCGGGTTACCGAATTCAGACAAACTCCGAATGCCGATGATTTATGTTTGGGAGTCAGACTGCGGGTGATAAGATCCGTAGTCGAGAGGGAAACAGCCCAGACCACCAGTTAAGGTCCCCAAGTATTCGTTAAGTGGAAAAGGATGTGGCGTTGCCCAGACAACCAGGATGTTGGCTTAGAAGCAGCCATCATTTAAAGAGTGCGTAATAGCTCACTGGTCGAGTGGCGCTGCGCCGAAAATGTACCGGGGCTAAACGAATCACCGAAACTGTGGATTGACATCTTAGATGTCAGTGGTAGGAGAGCGTTCCAAGGGCGTCGAAGCTAGACCGTAAGGACTGGTGGAGCGCTTGGAAGTGAGAATGCCGGTATGAGTAGCGAAAGAAGGGTGAGAATCCCTTCCACCGAATGCCCAAGGTTTCCTGAGGAAGGCTCGTCCGCTCAGGGTTAGTCAGGACCTAAGTTGAGGCCGAAAGGCGTAGACGATGGACAACAGGTTGATATTCCTGTACCACCTCCCCGCCGTTTGAGCAATGGGGTGACGCAGTAGGATAGGGTGAGCGCGCTGTTGGTTATGCGCGTCTAAGCAGTGAGGTGTGGAATGAGGCAAATCCCGTTCCTATAACATTGAGCTGTTACAGCAAGGGGATTTATCCCTGAGTCCCTGATTTCACGCTGCCAAGAAAAGCCTCTAGCGAGGCGGGAGGTGCCTGTACCGCAAACCGACACAGGTAGGCGAGGAGAGAATCCTAAGGTGATCGAGAGAACTCTCGTTAAGGAACTCGGCAAAATGACCCCGTAACTTCGGGAGAAGGGGTGCTCTGGTAGGGTGTTAAAGCCCGAGAGAGCCGCAGTGAATAGGCCCAGGCGACTGTTTAGCAAAAACACAGGTCTCTGCAAAACCGCAAGGTGAAGTATAGGGGCTGACGCCTGCCCGGTGCTGGAAGGTTAAGAGGAGAGGTCAGCGCAAGCGAAGCTTCGAATTGAAGCCCCAGTAAACGGCGGCCGTAACTATAACGGTCCTAAGGTAGCGAAATTCCTTGTCGGGTAAGTTCCGACCCGCACGAAAGGCGTAACGATCTGGGCACTGTCTCAACGAGAGACTCGGTGAAATTATAATACCTGTGAAGATGCAGGTTACCCGCGACAGGACGGAAAGACCCCGTGGAGCTTTACTGTAACCTGATATTGAATTCCGGTGCAGCCTGTACAGGATAGGTAGGAGCCTTGGATTCCGGAGCGCTAGCTTCGGATGAGGCGTTGGTGGGATACTACCCTGGCTGTATTGGACTTCTAACCCATGCCCCTTATCGGGGCAGGAGACAGTGTCAGGCGGGCAGTTTGACTGGGGCGGTCGCCTCCTAAAGAGTAACGGAGGCGCCCAAAGGTTCCCTCAGAATGGTTGGACATCATTCGTAGAGTGCAAAGGCATAAGGGAGCTTGACTGCGAGACCTACAAGTCGAGCAGGGTCGAAAGACGGGCTTAGTGATCCGGTGGTTCCGCATGGAAGGGCCATCGCTCAACGGATAAAAGCTACCCCGGGGATAACAGGCTTATCTCCCCCAAGAGTCCACATCGACGGGGAGGTTTGGCACCTCGATGTCGGCTCATCGCATCCTGGGGCTGTAGTCGGTCCCAAGGGTTGGGCTGTTCGCCCATTAAAGCGGTACGCGAGCTGGGTTCAGAACGTCGTGAGACAGTTCGGTCCCTATCCGTCGCGGGCGCAGGAAATTTGAGAGGAGCTGTCCTTAGTACGAGAGGACCGGGATGGACATACCTCTGGTGTACCAGTTGTCTTGCCAAAGGCATCGCTGGGTAGCTATGTATGGACGGGATAAATGCTGAAAGCATCTAAGCATGAAGCCCCCCTCGAGATGAGATTTCCCATTACGCAAGTAAGTAAGATCCCTCAAAGAAGATGAGGTTGATAGGTCTGGGGTGGAAGCACGGCGACGTGTGGAGCTGACGGATACTAATCGATCGAGGACTTAACCAATTTTGAAAAGGGCTTGATTACCCTGATTCGTGTAGCACAATGTCTGTTTTATTCAGTTTTGAGCGAACAAGCTCAAAGAGTCTGGTGACGATTGCGAAGAGGTCACACCCGTTCCCATCCCGAACACGGAAGTTAAGCTCTTCAGCGCCGATGGTAGTTGGGGGTTTCCCCCTGCGAGAGTAGGACGTCGCCGGTCTCATTGAAAGGTCATTACCTTATAGGTAGTGGCTTTTTTTGTGTTTATTTTTAGGATCTATAATAAATATTAATGCATCCATACAACTTTATGGTTCGAGCGCTTAACCGTTCTCTTCTGTAAACGTCGTGGTTATGCTTGCGGGTGTGGAAATAGTAATGACGAGCATGAATCCAAGCTTTAAAGTACGGTTGAACAGTCGTTAGAACGCCTTTTGATTATCGCGCATTACTTCCATTAATGTCGCTATACTTACTGAGAAATTGATATAGTATGACTGAATGTACAAAAAGAATTAAATGAGCAACGTACTATATATGTTGAACTAATGATTCTATATAATCTCCAGCAAAGGCGCCTCAAGGGGCAGCCGAAGCAATAAGACTGACAGCGGTTTTCTTTCTGGCTTATTGCGGGAGGCATCCCCTAGCGCCGAACGTTGTTGAGTGGATTCTTTATATCAACACATATAGATAAGCGAAGTGTAACGCGTATGGTATTAGGTGCTTGAATTACTTTAAAGCTAAAATAGTATTGAACGTTAAGAATAAAAAAGAGGTTTATTCAGGATAAAGGGGGACATGCAAATCACAACCTCATCACAACATTTGAATTAGATCCTATTTTTAAGAATGCCTTGTTTTACTTGCATTAATTCATCTGTGAAATATGAATGGCTATGCCTTAACATTCAGTGATGCCGTTTGAAGATAGGGATTGCTGATTTTAAGAGCTCACTTTAGTGGGGTATTGTTTGGATAGTTTATTTCCTCAGGCCGTGCTAAGTGTTATCAAAAAAGAATTGTAGGGCAAGCAAATTTTATACGCTCAATCCAATTAACGGAAAAGTTAAACCAATAAATGCACTGCCAATGATGAAAAACTATTAAATCATCTCCTACACAATCACTCATTCGATTACTGGAAAGTACTACATGGTACATCTCATGGAATATATACATAGACTTGCACAAAGTCTTGGGGTTTTAATGAGGAGTTTATTTGTGGAGAGAATATCCAATTATCTTTATTACTATATATGTTGAATTAAAGAAACCTGTTGAAACTGCCGTGGCGCTCAATAATAAGAGAGGTGTCATTTGGGGTGTGGAATGTAGAATGCTTGGTGCTATGGTGTTCATTATCGAGAAAAATGTGATTTTGAGATGTATATGCAACGATTATAATGTGATTACTTTTTGATACTAATTATATTCAAGAAAGACACACTCCAGGTTGCGGACTTCATCGCAGATAATGAAAAGCTCTTTCTCACATAGACAATCCAGCGCGGGAGGCATCCACAAAGCGTCGAAGCGGTATTAGTGGGAATCCTAATTCATTTCCAGTACAAGCGCTTTTTCAGTGGCCTCCCAAAAGCCCTTGTAAAGCGCATACGCCGTATTCATTTGTTCAACATATATATCAAAAGATGTTGGGGAAAGTTGATTATAGACTTTTACTTTTTTTGATTCCTTCAAGTCTTGAAAAACGGGTCTTGCACTGTTAATAAATGATTACAATCGCTAAAGTTTGTTCGTGTCGCAGACTTACAAAGGAACCACTTATTCTCTTCAACAGGGTGAACGACCTGATACCCATGAGGTTTGATATTGGATGGCCACCACTCCAAAAAGATAGGAAGTTCACTAAGGCTCGGCATTGAATAGTAGGGGGGCTTTCAACTAGCTTGTTGATTGATGCAGTTAGGGAAATGCAAAAGTAAGATTTTAATCTCTTATTTATAGAAGGAAGAGATCGAAAAAAGAATTTGTTATATTAAGAGGAAGGGTGTTAGTCTAAAAAAATGATTAGATGCATCAGACAAAGGTGAAACAATTATGTAAGGTTAAGGGGAAAGTAATTTTGAGGTATAAATATTTATTTATGCTTGGAGTTTTGGCGAGGTGAATAATACAAGAAGCTATTTACGAACAGTCATATAATGTTTTATAATGCGGCTTTGCTTATATACATGAAATACCATAGGATATTTCTTCTTAAGGACAATCATAAGTCTAGGCAAAACAGGGTAGGTACAACTATATTTAACAATGCGAAAACTATTTCAAAATAAGTCTTGCATTCTGTGAGATAGACTGGTATATTTAATAAGTTCCGTTCAAGACATTATTAAAACAACGACAAAAGAAATTGAAATTAGTTGTTGACATGAACGAAACGAAATGTTATGATATAAAAGTTGTCACCAAAACAATGACAACAACTTAAAGCGAAGAATGCAAGTCGATTCTTCCGAC
>NZ_CP172607.1:4062500-4067500 GCF_044569405.1 Sporosarcina sp. SG10008 | reverse complement strand
ACCATCTCCCAAGGCTAAATACTCCCTAGTGACCGATAGTGAACCAGTACCGTGAGGGAAAGGTGAAAAGCACCCCGGAAGGGGAGTGAAATAGATCCTGAAACCATGTGCCTACAAGTTGTCAGAGCCCGTTAATGGGTGATGGCGTGCCTTTTGTAGAATGAACCGGCGAGTTACGATTCCATGCAAGGTTAAGCAGTGAATGCGGAGCCGCAGCGAAAGCGAGTCTGAATAGGGCGATAGAGTATGGGGTCGTAGACCCGAAACCAGGTGATCTACCCATGTCCAGGGTGAAGGTAAGGTAACACTTACTGGAGGCCCGAACCCACGTACGTTGAAAAGTGCGGGGATGAGGTGTGGGTAGCGGTGAAATTCCAATCGAACCTGGAGATAGCTGGTTCTCTCCGAAATAGCTTTAGGGCTAGCCTCAAACTTAAGAATCTCGGAGGTAGAGCACTGTTTGGACTAGGGGCCCATCCCGGGTTACCGAATTCAGACAAACTCCGAATGCCGATGATTTATGTTTGGGAGTCAGACTGCGGGTGATAAGATCCGTAGTCGAGAGGGAAACAGCCCAGACCACCAGTTAAGGTCCCCAAGTATTCGTTAAGTGGAAAAGGATGTGGCGTTGCCCAGACAACCAGGATGTTGGCTTAGAAGCAGCCATCATTTAAAGAGTGCGTAATAGCTCACTGGTCGAGTGGCGCTGCGCCGAAAATGTACCGGGGCTAAACGAATCACCGAAACTGTGGATTGACATCTTAGATGTCAGTGGTAGGAGAGCGTTCCAAGGGCGTCGAAGCTAGACCGTAAGGACTGGTGGAGCGCTTGGAAGTGAGAATGCCGGTATGAGTAGCGAAAGAAGGGTGAGAATCCCTTCCACCGAATGCCCAAGGTTTCCTGAGGAAGGCTCGTCCGCTCAGGGTTAGTCAGGACCTAAGTTGAGGCCGAAAGGCGTAGACGATGGACAACAGGTTGATATTCCTGTACCACCTCCCCGCCGTTTGAGCAATGGGGTGACGCAGTAGGATAGGGTGAGCGCGCTGTTGGTTATGCGCGTCTAAGCAGTGAGGTGTGGAATGAGGCAAATCCCGTTCCTATAACATTGAGCTGTTACAGCAAGGGGATTTATCCCTGAGTCCCTGATTTCACGCTGCCAAGAAAAGCCTCTAGCGAGGCGGGAGGTGCCTGTACCGCAAACCGACACAGGTAGGCGAGGAGAGAATCCTAAGGTGATCGAGAGAACTCTCGTTAAGGAACTCGGCAAAATGACCCCGTAACTTCGGGAGAAGGGGTGCTCTGGTAGGGTGTTAAAGCCCGAGAGAGCCGCAGTGAATAGGCCCAGGCGACTGTTTAGCAAAAACACAGGTCTCTGCAAAACCGCAAGGTGAAGTATAGGGGCTGACGCCTGCCCGGTGCTGGAAGGTTAAGAGGAGAGGTCAGCGCAAGCGAAGCTTCGAATTGAAGCCCCAGTAAACGGCGGCCGTAACTATAACGGTCCTAAGGTAGCGAAATTCCTTGTCGGGTAAGTTCCGACCCGCACGAAAGGCGTAACGATCTGGGCACTGTCTCAACGAGAGACTCGGTGAAATTATAATACCTGTGAAGATGCAGGTTACCCGCGACAGGACGGAAAGACCCCGTGGAGCTTTACTGTAACCTGATATTGAATTCCGGTGCAGCCTGTACAGGATAGGTAGGAGCCTTGGATTCCGGAGCGCTAGCTTCGGATGAGGCGTTGGTGGGATACTACCCTGGCTGTATTGGACTTCTAACCCATGCCCCTTATCGGGGCAGGAGACAGTGTCAGGCGGGCAGTTTGACTGGGGCGGTCGCCTCCTAAAGAGTAACGGAGGCGCCCAAAGGTTCCCTCAGAATGGTTGGACATCATTCGTAGAGTGCAAAGGCATAAGGGAGCTTGACTGCGAGACCTACAAGTCGAGCAGGGTCGAAAGACGGGCTTAGTGATCCGGTGGTTCCGCATGGAAGGGCCATCGCTCAACGGATAAAAGCTACCCCGGGGATAACAGGCTTATCTCCCCAAGAGTCCACATCGACGGGGAGGTTTGGCACCTCGATGTCGGCTCATCGCATCCTGGGGCTGTAGTCGGTCCCAAGGGTTGGGCTGTTCGCCCATTAAAGCGGTACGCGAGCTGGGTTCAGAACGTCGTGAGACAGTTCGGTCCCTATCCGTCGCGGGCGCAGGAAATTTGAGAGGAGCTGTCCTTAGTACGAGAGGACCGGGATGGACATACCTCTGGTGTACCAGTTGTCTTGCCAAAGGCATCGCTGGGTAGCTATGTATGGACGGGATAAATGCTGAAAGCATCTAAGCATGAAGCCCCCCTCGAGATGAGATTTCCCATTACGCAAGTAAGTAAGATCCCTCAAAGAAGATGAGGTTGATAGGTCTGGGGTGGAAGCACGGCGACGTGTGGAGCTGACGGATACTAATCGATCGAGGACTTAACCAATTTTGAAAAGGGCTTGATTACCCTGATTCGTGTAGCACAATGTCTGTTTTATTCAGTTTTGAGCGAACAAGCTCAAAGAGTCTGGTGACGATTGCGAAGAGGTCACACCCGTTCCCATCCCGAACACGGAAGTTAAGCTCTTCAGCGCCGATGGTAGTTGGGGGTTTCCCCCTGCGAGAGTAGGACGTCGCCGGTCTCATTGAAAGGTCATTACCTTATAGGTAGTGGCTTTTTTTGTGTTTATTTTTAGGATCTATAATAAATATTAATGCATCCATACAACTTTATGGTTCGAGCGCTTAACCGTTCTCTTCTGTAAACGTCGTGGTTATGCTTGCGGGTGTGGAAATAGTAATGACGAGCATGAATCCAAGCTTTAAAGTACGGTTGAACAGTCGTTAGAACGCCTTTTGATTATCGCGCATTACTTCCATTAATGTCGCTATACTTACTGAGAAATTGATATAGTATGACTGAATGTACAAAAAGAATTAAATGAGCAACGTACTATATATGTTGAACTAATGATTCTATATAATCTCCAGCAAAGGCGCCTCAAGGGGCAGCCGAAGCAATAAGACTGACAGCGGTTTTCTTTCTGGCTTATTGCGGGAGGCATCCCCTAGCGCCGAACGTTGTTGAGTGGATTCTTTATATCAACACATATAGATAAGCGAAGTGTAACGCGTATGGTATTAGGTGCTTGAATTACTTTAAAGCTAAAATAGTATTGAACGTTAAGAATAAAAAAGAGGTTTATTCAGGATAAAGGGGGACATGCAAATCACAACCTCATCACAACATTTGAATTAGATCCTATTTTTAAGAATGCCTTGTTTTACTTGCATTAATTCATCTGTGAAATATGAATGGCTATGCCTTAACATTCAGTGATGCCGTTTGAAGATAGGGATTGCTGATTTTAAGAGCTCACTTTAGTGGGGTATTGTTTGGATAGTTTATTTCCTCAGGCCGTGCTAAGTGTTATCAAAAAAGAATTGTAGGGCAAGCAAATTTTATACGCTCAATCCAATTAACGGAAAAGTTAAACCAATAAATGCACTGCCAATGATGAAAAACTATTAAATCATCTCCTACACAATCACTCATTCGATTACTGGAAAGTACTACATGGTACATCTCATGGAATATATACATAGACTTGCACAAAGTCTTGGGGTTTTAATGAGGAGTTTATTTGTGGAGAGAATATCCAATTATCTTTATTACTATATATGTTGAATTAAAGAAACCTGTTGAAACTGCCGTGGCGCTCAATAATAAGAGAGGTGTCATTTGGGGTGTGGAATGTAGAATGCTTGGTGCTATGGTGTTCATTATCGAGAAAAATGTGATTTTGAGATGTATATGCAACGATTATAATGTGATTACTTTTTGATACTAATTATATTCAAGAAAGACACACTCCAGGTTGCGGACTTCATCGCAGATAATGAAAAGCTCTTTCTCACATAGACAATCCAGCGCGGGAGGCATCCACAAAGCGTCGAAGCGGTATTAGTGGGAATCCTAATTCATTTCCAGTACAAGCGCTTTTTCAGTGGCCTCCCAAAAGCCCTTGTAAAGCGCATACGCCGTATTCATTTGTTCAACATATATATCAAAAGATGTTGGGGAAAGTTGATTATAGACTTTTACTTTTTTTGATTCCTTCAAGTCTTGAAAAACGGGTCTTGCACTGTTAATAAATGATTACAATCGCTAAAGTTTGTTCGTGTCGCAGACTTACAAAGGAACCACTTATTCTCTTCAACAGGGTGAACGACCTGATACCCATGAGGTTTGATATTGGATGGCCACCACTCCAAAAAGATAGGAAGTTCACTAAGGCTCGGCATTGAATAGTAGGGGGGCTTTCAACTAGCTTGTTGATTGATGCAGTTAGGGAAATGCAAAAGTAAGATTTTAATCTCTTATTTATAGAAGGAAGAGATCGAAAAAAGAATTTGTTATATTAAGAGGAAGGGTGTTAGTCTAAAAAAATGATTAGATGCATCAGACAAAGGTGAAACAATTATGTAAGGTTAAGGGGAAAGTAATTTTGAGGTATAAATATTTATTTATGCTTGGAGTTTTGGCGAGGTGAATAATACAAGAAGCTATTTACGAACAGTCATATAATGTTTTATAATGCGGCTTTGCTTATATACATGAAATACCATAGGATATTTCTTCTTAAGGACAATCATAAGTCTAGGCAAAACAGGGTAGGTACAACTATATTTAACAATGCGAAAACTATTTCAAAATAAGTCTTGCATTCTGTGAGATAGACTGGTATATTTAATAAGTTCCGTTCAAGACATTATTAAAACAACGACAAAAGAAATTGAAATTAGTTGTTGACATGAACGAAACGAAATGTTATGATATAAAAGTTGTCACCAAAACAATGACAACAACTTAAAGCGAAGAATGCAAGTCGATTCTTCCGACATGAACCTTGAAAACTGAACAGCAAAACATCAATGGAATACAGCGAGAGTGCTAACGCACTTGAGCAAA
>NZ_CP172607.1:3970000-4060000 GCF_044569405.1 Sporosarcina sp. SG10008 | reverse complement strand
GCACCCCGGAAGGGGAGTGAAATAGATCCTGAAACCATGTGCCTACAAGTTGTCAGAGCCCGTTAATGGGTGATGGCGTGCCTTTTGTAGAATGAACCGGCGAGTTACGATTCCATGCAAGGTTAAGCAGTGAATGCGGAGCCGCAGCGAAAGCGAGTCTGAATAGGGCGATAGAGTATGGGGTCGTAGACCCGAAACCAGGTGATCTACCCATGTCCAGGGTGAAGGTAAGGTAACACTTACTGGAGGCCCGAACCCACGTACGTTGAAAAGTGCGGGGATGAGGTGTGGGTAGCGGTGAAATTCCAATCGAACCTGGAGATAGCTGGTTCTCTCCGAAATAGCTTTAGGGCTAGCCTCAAACTTAAGAATCTCGGAGGTAGAGCACTGTTTGGACTAGGGGCCCATCCCGGGTTACCGAATTCAGACAAACTCCGAATGCCGATGATTTATGTTTGGGAGTCAGACTGCGGGTGATAAGATCCGTAGTCGAGAGGGAAACAGCCCAGACCACCAGTTAAGGTCCCCAAGTATTCGTTAAGTGGAAAAGGATGTGGCGTTGCCCAGACAACCAGGATGTTGGCTTAGAAGCAGCCATCATTTAAAGAGTGCGTAATAGCTCACTGGTCGAGTGGCGCTGCGCCGAAAATGTACCGGGGCTAAACGAATCACCGAAACTGTGGATTGACATCTTAGATGTCAGTGGTAGGAGAGCGTTCCAAGGGCGTCGAAGCTAGACCGTAAGGACTGGTGGAGCGCTTGGAAGTGAGAATGCCGGTATGAGTAGCGAAAGAAGGGTGAGAATCCCTTCCACCGAATGCCCAAGGTTTCCTGAGGAAGGCTCGTCCGCTCAGGGTTAGTCAGGACCTAAGTTGAGGCCGAAAGGCGTAGACGATGGACAACAGGTTGATATTCCTGTACCACCTCCCCGCCGTTTGAGCAATGGGGTGACGCAGTAGGATAGGGTGAGCGCGCTGTTGGTTATGCGCGTCTAAGCAGTGAGGTGTGGAATGAGGCAAATCCCGTTCCTATAACATTGAGCTGTTACAGCAAGGGGATTTATCCCTGAGTCCCTGATTTCACGCTGCCAAGAAAAGCCTCTAGCGAGGCGGGAGGTGCCTGTACCGCAAACCGACACAGGTAGGCGAGGAGAGAATCCTAAGGTGATCGAGAGAACTCTCGTTAAGGAACTCGGCAAAATGACCCCGTAACTTCGGGAGAAGGGGTGCTCTGGTAGGGTGTTAAAGCCCGAGAGAGCCGCAGTGAATAGGCCCAGGCGACTGTTTAGCAAAAACACAGGTCTCTGCAAAACCGCAAGGTGAAGTATAGGGGCTGACGCCTGCCCGGTGCTGGAAGGTTAAGAGGAGAGGTCAGCGCAAGCGAAGCTTCGAATTGAAGCCCCAGTAAACGGCGGCCGTAACTATAACGGTCCTAAGGTAGCGAAATTCCTTGTCGGGTAAGTTCCGACCCGCACGAAAGGCGTAACGATCTGGGCACTGTCTCAACGAGAGACTCGGTGAAATTATAATACCTGTGAAGATGCAGGTTACCCGCGACAGGACGGAAAGACCCCGTGGAGCTTTACTGTAACCTGATATTGAATTCCGGTGCAGCCTGTACAGGATAGGTAGGAGCCTTGGATTCCGGAGCGCTAGCTTCGGATGAGGCGTTGGTGGGATACTACCCTGGCTGTATTGGACTTCTAACCCATGCCCCTTATCGGGGCAGGAGACAGTGTCAGGCGGGCAGTTTGACTGGGGCGGTCGCCTCCTAAAGAGTAACGGAGGCGCCCAAAGGTTCCCTCAGAATGGTTGGACATCATTCGTAGAGTGCAAAGGCATAAGGGAGCTTGACTGCGAGACCTACAAGTCGAGCAGGGTCGAAAGACGGGCTTAGTGATCCGGTGGTTCCGCATGGAAGGGCCATCGCTCAACGGATAAAAGCTACCCCGGGGATAACAGGCTTATCTCCCCCAAGAGTCCACATCGACGGGGAGGTTTGGCACCTCGATGTCGGCTCATCGCATCCTGGGGCTGTAGTCGGTCCCAAGGGTTGGGCTGTTCGCCCATTAAAGCGGTACGCGAGCTGGGTTCAGAACGTCGTGAGACAGTTCGGTCCCTATCCGTCGCGGGCGCAGGAAATTTGAGAGGAGCTGTCCTTAGTACGAGAGGACCGGGATGGACATACCTCTGGTGTACCAGTTGTCTTGCCAAAGGCATCGCTGGGTAGCTATGTATGGACGGGATAAATGCTGAAAGCATCTAAGCATGAAGCCCCCCTCGAGATGAGATTTCCCATTACGCAAGTAAGTAAGATCCCTCAAAGAAGATGAGGTTGATAGGTCTGGGGTGGAAGCACGGCGACGTGTGGAGCTGACGGATACTAATCGATCGAGGACTTAACCAATTTTGAAAAGGGCTTGATTACCCTGATTCGTGTAGCACAATGTCTGTTTTATTCAGTTTTGAGCGAACAAGCTCAAAGAGTCTGGTGACGATTGCGAAGAGGTCACACCCGTTCCCATCCCGAACACGGAAGTTAAGCTCTTCAGCGCCGATGGTAGTTGGGGGTTTCCCCCTGCGAGAGTAGGACGTCGCCGGTCTCATTGAAAGGTCATTACCTTATAGGTAGTGGCTTTTTTTGTGTTTATTTTTAATGACAATTTGAGATCGTGTTTGGCGATAAGTAGGAGTATGAAGTGGAAATTAGAAATTAAAAAGAGAAACGTATGTCTATCATTTAAAAATGAATCTAGCTGTAATTAATTCGATTATATAATAGGCCTGTGATGCGTTATGACTGGTCAAACTGAAACAACACACGCCATCTTTCAATCCCGAATCCTTGTAATTATCTTTGATAAAGCCTATTGTTTGTAGACAACTAAAGTTAAAGGAGCTAATCCTATGAGTACAGTCTATGAATTCTCAGTCAAAAAAATAAACGGTGAAATTCAATCAATGGAAGACTATAAAGGAAAGCCTTTGATTATCGTAAATACAGCAAGTAAGTGTGGCTTTACTAGCCAGTTCAAAGAATTGCAGGAACTATATGAAGAACATAAAGAGCAAGGTCTTGTCGTACTTGGTTTTCCATCGGATAATTTCAATAACCAGGAATTCGATGACATTGAAAAGACAATGGAGTTTTGTGAAATCAATTTCGGCGTAACTTTTCCGATGTTTGCAAAAGTCGATGTCAAGGGCGGCCAAGCCGAACCACTTTTCACATATCTTACTTCCCAAAAGAAAGGGATGCTTACAGAGGGCATCAAGTGGAACTTTACGAAGTTTTTGATTGACCGTGAGGGGAATGTTGTAGAACGCTTCGCACCCCAAACATCACCACTTAAAATGAGTAATGCCATTAACGATATTATTCAGTGAATAATAGGAATACTTTTACTTGTTATCACTGACTTGACAGGTATTGTAGCCGCTGATAACCTTTTAATAATATTCAATTGAAACTAATAGGGGGTATATTGAAATGTGGGAATCAAAATTTACGCGTGAAGGGCTTACTTTCGATGATGTGTTGCTTGTACCGGGACCTTCTGAAGTATTACCTAAAGATGTGTCGCTCTCTGTCAATCTGACGAGTAAGATAAAATTAAACATTCCGGTTATCAGTGCAGGAATGGATACAGTTACTGAGTCGAAGATGGCAATTTCCATGGCACGTCAAGGTGGCCTTGGTGTCATCCATAAAAACATGAGTATTGAAGAACAGGCTGAACAAGTTGTTACGGTAAAACGCTCTGAAAATGGCGTAATTACTAATCCATTCTTCCTGTCACCTGAACATCAGGTTTTTGACGCTGAGCATTTGATGAGTAAATACCGCATTTCTGGTGTTCCAATTGTGAATAATAATGAAGAACTAAAACTTGTCGGTATCCTGACGAACCGTGATCTTCGTTTCATTCAAGATTACTCACTTGTTATCGATGATGTTATGACCAAAGAAAACCTTGTGACAGCACCTGTAGGCACAACATTGGAAGATGCAGAGAAAATCTTGCAAAAGTATAAAATCGAGAAGCTTCCAATTGTCGATGAAAATGGAATCCTTAAAGGTTTGATCACAATCAAGGATATTGAGAAAGTAATCGAGTTCCCAAATGCAGCGAAAGATAAACAAGGTCGACTACTTGTTGGTGCTGCTGTTGGTGTTACTACTGATACGATGGTACGTGTAGAGAAGCTTGTGAAAGCGGAAGTCGATGTTATCGTTATTGACACGGCACATGGGCATTCTAAAGGTGTTCTAGACGTAGTTGCTCAGATCAGACAGCGGTTCCCAGAACTTGAAATTATTGCGGGTAATATTGCCACTGCAGAAGCTACACGTGCGCTCTTTGAAGCGGGCGCTGACGTTGTCAAAGTTGGAATTGGCCCTGGTTCAATTTGTACAACGCGTGTCGTTGCTGGTGTTGGTGTTCCGCAAATTACAGCTATCTACGAATGTGCTTCAGAAGCACGTAAGTTAGGCAAAACGATTATTGCTGATGGTGGCATTAAATATTCTGGTGATATCGTCAAAGCACTTGCTGCTGGTGGACATGTTGTCATGCTTGGAAGTCTTCTCGCAGGAACGACGGAAAGTCCAGGGGAAACTGAAATTTTCCAAGGACGCCGTTTCAAAGTCTATCGTGGTATGGGATCGATTGCTGCAATGGAGCAGGGTTCTAAAGATCGTTACTTCCAAGACGATGCAAAAAAACTTGTACCCGAAGGAATCGAAGGGCGTATGCCTTACAAAGGTCCCTTGTCTGATACGATTCATCAGCTAATCGGTGGTGTTCGTGCAGGAATGGGCTATTGTGGTACTAAAGATCTGCAAGATCTGCGTGAAAAAGCACAGTTCATTCGTATGACGGGTGCAGGATTACGTGAAAGTCATCCACACCAAGTACAAATTACAAAAGAAGCTCCGAACTATTCACTTTGATAAAAGGCTTTAACCCAGGAACTAATGTTTTTTGAGTTTTAGGTCGGAATGAAGGAACTTCAGCACCTTTCCTGCGTCTCCATATGAGCAGAAAGGTGCTTTTTTGGTTTAATACCCAAAGAGTAGCCGAAATATGATAAAATGACTTAGGGAAATAGCAATGATGGAGGTATTATGGTGAAGCGAGAAATGAGACGATGGGTGGCATTTTTGTTAGTGCCGCTACTACTAATAATGACACTCGGGACGGTTCCAGTTTACGCCGACTCAGCACTAGGACTCCATGTAGATGGTGCAATATTAATTGACGCGGAAAGTGGAAAAATATTATATGAAGAAAATGCAGATACGCCACTAGGTATTGCAAGTATGACGAAAATGATGACTGAATATATCCTTTTCGAGGCAATCGAAGAAGGTAAAATAAGCTGGGATCAGGAATATAAAGTGAACGATTATACATATGCGGTTTCACAAGACCGTCGGCTTAGTAATGTTCCACTGCGGAGAGATGGTACATACACGATTCGTGAATTGTATGAAGCAGTAGCCATCTATTCTGCAAATGGGGCGACGATAGCCGTTGCAGAAACAATTGCAGGAACAGAAACTGAATTTTTGAAGCTGATGAATGCGAAAGCAGAAGAGCTTGGCTTGAAAGATTATAAATTTGTCAATTCCACGGGTTTGAATAATAGTGACCTTCAAGGAATGCATCCACAAGGGACAGGTGCAGAAGACGAAAACGTCATGCCTGCAAAATCTGTCGCAAAACTAGCTTACCATTTGTTACATGATTATCCGGAAGTTTTGGAAACGACGAAAGTCAAAACAAAAATATTCCGTGAAGGTACTTCTGATGCTATCAAAATGGACAACTGGAATTTCATGCTTCCAGGGTTTGTTTATGAATACGAAGGCGTTGACGGTCTCAAGACAGGTACGACTGACTTTGCAGGACACAACTTCACCGGGACGGCAACACGCGATGGTAAACGGGTCATTGCAGTTGTTATGAAAGCGGTTGATGCGAAAGGTGTAGGCTCGTACAAAGCACGATTTGATGCGACGCGTGCTTTGTTCGACTACGGTTTCGGTCAATTCTCAGAAGTTGAATTTGTTCCGGCTGGTTATCAGTTCAAAGATTCTAAAACGCTCGACGTTGTCAAAGGGAAAGCGAAAACTGTCGCTGTAGAGGTAAAGGAACCGATCCGTATGATGGTGAAAACGAGTGAAAAGGATCTCTATGTACCTGAACTTGTGATTGATGAATCAAAAATGAAGGACAATGCACTTCAGGCACCTATTAAAAAAGGTACAGTTGTCGGTCATGTCAATCTCGTGAAAACAGAAGGAACGGATTATGGCTTCATTGATTCAACTAATCCGGGAGCTGATGTTGTTACGAAGGATGCAGTTGAGAAGGCTGGCTGGTTCTCGCTTACAATGAGTGCAATCGGTGACTTTTTCGCAAGCATTTGGAGTAGTGCAACAGGATTTGTAAAAGGTTTGTTTAAATAAAACATCAAGGCGAGGAATCCTTAAATGGATTCTTCGCCTTTTTCAATGGACCATGCATACATGAGATCCTCGATTGCTTGTTTAATGGCCTCTGTAGAAAGGCCGCCGAAGCCGAGAAGGAAGGATGGTTCACCTTCTTTGGGAGCTGTTCTGTAACCGTTTAAGCCGTATACGCGGATGCTTGCCTTCTTTGCTGCTATTGCTAGGGATCTTTCATTTGTTTCAGTGTGGACGGTAAGAATAATGTGCATGCCTGCTTCATCGCCTGAAAATGAAACATGCGGAGCGTAGGATGACAGGGCCTCTGTGAGAACTTGAAGTTTACGTTTATATATTTTCCGCATCCTATTTAAATGGCGTGAAAAGTGACCGTCAGCCATGAAGCGGGCCAGGATGTGCTGGTCGAGCCTTGGTACTGTTGCTGAATAATGAATGAATGCTTTTTCATAACGACTTAGTAACATAAGGGGAAGCACCATATAAGCAATCCGTAGCGATGGCATCAGAGATTTTGAAAATGTACTTAAATATATGACGTTGCCGCCTTTATCCATACCTTGCAAGGAAGGGATTGGCCTTCCAGTATATCGGAATTCGCTGTCATAATCGTCTTCGATGATAAAATGTTCGTCACCTGATGATGCCCAGTTCAATAAAGCAGTCCTACGCGCTGCTGAGAGGACGATGCCGGTAGGGAATTGATGAGAGGGAGTCACATAGGCAACAGTCGCACCTGAGTGTTGTAGAGAGCTTACATCCATCCCTTCTTCATCGACTGCAATCGGAATTGCTTCCCGGTTGTTGTGGAAAAAAACGTGATGAGTAAGCGGGTAGCCGGGATCTTCGATTGCATATGTCGCTGCCGTTCCTAGAATGCGGATGACAAGCGGCATAAGTTGTTCTGTACCTGAACCAATGATGACTTGCTCCGGCGTACAGTCAACGCCGCGGGAGTGATATAAATAGCGTGCAATTTCTTGACGAAGTTCCCAATCACCGTGAGGGTGCCCGAGAAGCAGGAGATCCTTGGAAGACTCGTCCATCACATCTTTTGCGTACTTTCGCCATTGTGTAAAAGGAAATGATTCTGTATCGATTTTACCGGGTGAAAAGTCGAAGGTTATATCTTCAATTTTTTCAACCGGCCTTTTTACGGACAGCTGCATCGGTTGGGCGTAAGCTAGTTCTTCAATTGCCTGCACATAAAAACCTTTTCGAGGTTTCGATGAAATAAACCCCTCTGCTGCAAGCTGTGCATAGGCAAGTTCAACCGTCGTCTGACTGACATCAAGAAAGTCACCAAGTTTTCGTTTAGATGGAAGTTTCATGCCAACTGGCAATTTCCCATCTGTAATATCCCGTCGTATTTGGTTGTACATTTGTTCATATAGCGGCGTATCTGTACTTTTTTCCAATTTGATTAATAGCATCTCCACAGCAACCACTCCATCTGACCCCTTCAACTTGTTTGGAACTGGATGTTTCAATAAGGTCATATTCTATTATACTGAACAATAAGAAAAGAGGGAAGCGCCTGTTCAGAGGCAACAGGCATAAGACGGGCTGACGGAACGGCGCACTTTGCCGTATAGTCGGCACGGCTTATGACCCGAGCCTCTAGGCGCTGGACTCTAGACAATAAGAAAAGAGGGAAGCGCCTGTTCAGAGGCGACAGGCATAAGACGGGTATATAGGAAGGCAGTCTAAGTTCGCGACGTCGTGTCGCAACGACTGCATGACCTGCATCCGGCAGGCCCAAGCGGCGTTCTTTGCCGTATAGTCGGCACGGCTTTCAATGATCACAGCCTAAATTCGCCGCTTCCTGCGGCAATGTCTGTGTGACCCACATCCTGTGGGCCTCCGAGCCTCTAGGCGCTGGACTCTAGACAATAAAAAAAGGGGGAAGGTAACATGAATTTTAAATACGGAGGCGTCATCATGGACGTCATTAATGCGGAGCAGGCAAAAATAGCGGAGGCGGCAGGGGCAATTGCAGTAATGGCACTTGAGCGCGTCCCTTCTGATATAAGAAAAGCGGGCGGTGTTGCACGCATGGCGGATCCACGAATCATTACGGACGTACAAGGTGCTGTTTCAATTCCGGTGATGGCGAAAGCACGTATCGGTCATATTTCCGAAGCCCGCGTACTTGAGGCACTTGGTGTTGATTATATCGATGAAAGTGAAGTACTTACTCCTGCGGATGAGGAATTCCATTTACTGAAGAGCGCATACAGTGTGCCGTTCGTTTGTGGAGCTCGTGATCTTGGAGAAGCAGCGCGTCGTCTTGGTGAAGGGGCTAAAATGCTTCGTACAAAAGGCGAACCGGGAACGGGGAATATTGTCGAAGCGGTACGTCACCTTCGTATGGTGAATGCCCAAGTGAGTAGACTTGTTCATATGAATGACGACGAAGTAATGACGGAAGCGCGCAATCTTGGTGCACCTTATGAAATCCTTCTTGCCATCAAAAAACACGGACGTCTACCTGTGACAAACTATGCAGCGGGCGGCGTGGCGACACCTGCAGATGCCGCACTTATGATGGAACTTGGCGCAGATGGCGTATTCGTAGGTTCAGGTATTTTCAAATCCGAAAATCCTGAGAAATTTGCACGTGCAATTGTTAAAGCAACAGAAAACTTCAAAGACTATAAACTGATTGGTGAACTGTCTAAAGACATTGGTGAACCGATGAAAGGGTTAGAAATCGGAACCCTTCAAGTGGAAGAGCGTATGTCAGAACGCGGTTGGTAATTAATTAAGAAAAAAGTGGGGGAGAAATCCCTCGCTTTTTTGTATACTTAATTATAGGGGTGATAAGAATGGAACAATTAAAGGTCTTCGATGAAAACTATACCTATTTGAGAAATGAAAATAGAGCCAAGGTCCACTGTGAGGGACTGTGGCATGAAACCTTCCATTGCTGGCTAGTCGATGATCAGTTTGTCTATATTCAAAAAAGAAGCGCTATTAAAAAAGACTTTCCGGGATTGTTTGATATTACCGCTGCAGGGCATATTCTCTCAACAGAAACTGTGGCAGATGGCATTCGTGAGGTGGAAGAGGAATTAGGCATAGAAGTCGATATTACGAAGCTGCATTCGAAAGGTGTTGTGCAGAACATTATCAAATTGCCCACCTTTATTGATCGTGAGTTTTCGAATGTCTTCTTATATGACTCAACTTTTGCAGCAAGCGAATTTTCATTGCAACAAGAGGAAGTAGAAAGTGTCCATGTCGTGGAGCGACAAGCACTAATTGACCTTTTCGTTAATGAAGTAATGACAGTTAAATGCATCAATATTTTCGAGGGAACATTGGCGGAAATTGGTCTCAGCGACTTTGTTCCACACGAAAGAAATTATTTTGAACAAGTTGCACATATCTTTAAAGAGTAATCTTAAGAAAGCGGATACATTTTTTCTTTGAGTGACTTGCCAAAAAAACCAGCTTGTAGTAAAGTAAGGGTAATTTCAAACATGAGACGATGATGGGAAGCAGTAACAAGCACGTTTTTTGAAGAGAGCCGGCGGGTGGTGTGAGCCGGTAAAAACACTTGTGAATCCGTCCCTGAGTAGCCGGGCTGAAACGTTTAGTAGGCCTGAGCCGGCAGTTGAGCCGTTATTTCAATGGAGTGGGTTGGACTTGGTTGTCCGGTCAATTTGGGTGGCAACGCGGGTAGTTCTCGTCCCTTTTATAGGGAATCGAGGGCTTTTTTTGTTGTCCAGCTTCAGGTGTCAGCCCCTCGAGTCACTTCCGTCTTACTGATAAAGGCAAAAAGTACCTTTGTTAGCAAGCCTTTCAGCGCTTGTCGGAGCTAAGTGACACCTTACGCTTTTCTTTGTTGTCCACTTTCCATTATCGTCTAAAAATTAAGGAGGAATTATTCATGCTAGATATTAAAAAAGTCCGTGCAAATTTTGATGAAGTGAAAGAGAAGCTATCTAAACGCGGAGAGGATATTTCTCAGCTCGATAAATTCCAAGCACTTGATGATAAGCGTAGAGAATTGATTGCAAAAGTTGAAACCTTGAAAGCGGAACGTAACGAAGTATCTCAAAAGGTCGCTGAAATGAAGCGTAATAAAGAAAATGCAGATGACGTTATTGCACGTACGCGTCAAGTTGGGGAAGACATCAAAAAACTTGACGAAGAACTGCACACAGTTGAGGAAGAATTGAATTATATTATGATGCGTATCCCTAATATCCCGCATGACAGTGTTCCTGTTGGCGATAGCGAAGACGACAATGTCGAAATTCGCGTGTGGGGAGAGAAGCCTGAATTTGGATTTGAGCCAAAGCCACACTGGGAAGTGGGAACGGATTTAAATCTCCTTGATTTTGAACGTGCTGCAAAAGTGACGGGAAGCCGTTTTGTTTTTTACCGAGGACTGGGAGCTCGTCTTGAGCGCGCATTGATTAACTTCATGCTTGACCTTCATATTGAAGAGCACGGCTACGAAGAAATGTTGCCGCCGTATTTGGTGAATCGCACAAGCTTAACGGGTACAGGACAGTTGCCGAAGTTTGAGGAAGATGCATTTTTAATCAACGAAGAGGATTACTTCCTTATTCCGACATCTGAAGTGCCTGTAACGAACTTCCACCGCGACGAAATCTTGAATGTTGCACAATTACCGGTGGCATTTGCGGCGTATAGCACGAACTTCCGTTCAGAGGCGGGATCTGCTGGCCGTGATACGCGCGGTCTAATCCGTCAGCACCAGTTCAATAAAGTTGAGCTTGTTCGTTTCGTGAAGCCGGAAGATTCTTATGATGAACTCGAAAAATTGACAGGTCACGCTGAAAAGGTATTGCAGTTATTGAAATTGCCATACCGTGCGCTAAAAATGTGTACAGCAGATTTAGGATTCACAGCTGCGAAGAAATATGATTTAGAAGTGTGGATTCCAACACAAAACCTGTACCGCGAGATCTCTTCTTGTTCAAACTTTGAAGATTTCCAGGCGCGTCGTGCAAATATTCGTTTCCGCCGAGAAGCGGGTGCGAAACCGGAATACGTTCACACATTGAATGGCAGCGGGCTAGCAATTGGCCGTACTGTGGCGGCAATCCTTGAAAATTATCAGCAGGAAGATGGTTCTGTCGTTATTCCTGAGGTTCTTCGTCCGTATATGGGTGGAAAAGAAGTTATTACCCTTTAAAAAAAGAAAACGTGCAAGGCGTCATTCGACGTCCTGCACGTTTTCTTTTTTCTCCTGTCTAGGATTCAAGCTCTTGATCAAGGCGCTTACGCTTTTGGTCACTCTTTTTCCGTTCACGAATGGCCCTGAAAAATGCCGTAAGCATCTCCCCGCATTCATCCGCCGACACGCCTTCAACCACATCACATTCATGATTAAATCGTGGATCGTTCAATAAGCGATAGAGTGAGTCGACGCAACCGCCTTTTGGATCACGAGCACCGTAGACAACACGTGGGATTCTAGACTGTAAAATAGCACCTGCGCACATTGGACATGGCTCTAGTGTCACATATAGAGTTGTATCTTCAAGGCGCCAGCTGCCAATTTCTTGACATGCATCTTGAATTGCCGACAACTCTGCATGGGTAACTGCGTTTTGGGTGGTTTCTCGCAAATTATGTGCCCGTGCAATTACTTTATCCTCATGAACGATGATTGCGCCAATCGGTACTTCGCCAAGAGCCTGTGCTTTCATCGCTTCGTCAATTGCCATCTGCATATATAGCCGGTCTTTATTAAAAGTATCCAAAGTCATCACTCCTTGGTGATAGTGTAGCATTATCTAGTGGTGAATGAAGGATGTTTTCTTAATCGAGGTGTTGTCTAACTACAGCGTCCAGTTGCGGGGTCAGAAGTCGGTACGGCTAGGAAGGATTAAGCTGCATCCATCCCGGATATAGGGCACTGCTTCACCGTTCCTTAAAATTGTTCCACGTGGAAAAAGTCTGAATGTTGAAGAGTGTGAAACATTTGCTACACTCTATTTTTCATTTCAACCGTGTGATAAAATAAAGAGTACTATATATTATGACGACGTGAAGGAGGATTTCTGATGTCTGTTCCGTTCATAACGGTCGAAGGTCCGATTGGAGTTGGAAAAACGTCACTTTCCAAGGCAATCGCGGACACACAGCAATTCCATCAGCTAAAAGAGATTGTGGATGAAAATCCATTTTTAAATAAATTTTATGACAACATCGAGGAATGGAGTTTCCAAACCGAAATGTTTTTTCTTTGCAATCGATATAAACAGCTTAGCGATATTAAAACCGAGATATTGAGTGAACAAAAACCGGTTGTTGCTGATTATCATATTTTTAAAAACCTCATTTTTGCAAAACGTACATTAGATCCAACAGAATATGTGAAGTACGAGGAAATCTATAAGATTTTGACGAAGGACATGCTTGTTCCGAATATAATTGTTTACCTACACGCGAGCCTAGACACACTTATGAAGCGTATTTCACAGCGTGGGCGTGCATTTGAGAAAAACATGGATCCCGCTTATTTGCAGCAACTTGCGGAAGATTACGAGACGTTCATCACGTATTTTGAATCGGCACATCCTGAAATTCCTGTTCTTCGGTTCAACGGAGATGATCTAGATTTCGTTAACAGCGAAGAGGATCTGCAATTCATTTTAGATACTGTCGATGCGACGATACGAAAAGGAGTTACATTGAATGAACTTACGTGAAAAATACGGCATCCCTCAAAATGCTGTCATTACAATTGCAGGGACGGTGGGGGTCGGCAAGTCAACGATGACGCAGGCACTTGCGGATGCACTGAATTTCAGGACATCATTTGAAAATGTCGATCAGAATCCCTACCTCGATCTTTTTTACAATGACTTTGAAAAGTGGAGCTTCCATTTACAAATTTACTTCTTGGCAGAGCGATTCAAGGAGCAGAAACGTATATTTGAATATGGCGGCGGATTTATCCAAGACCGTTCGATTTATGAAGATACAGGTATTTTTGCAAAAATGCATATGGAAAAAGGGACGATGAACCCGGTTGATTATGATACGTATACGAATCTGTTTGAAGCAATGGTTATGACACCCTATTTTCCGCATCCGGATTTGCTGGTTTATTTGGAAGGACCGCTTGACGGCATCATTTCACGTGTCAAAGAACGCGGTCGCGTGATGGAACAGGAGACACCGGTTTCATACTGGGAAGAGATGCACGGACGCTATGAGAATTGGATCAATTCGTTCAATGCATGCCCGGTATTACGTCTAGATATCAATGATTATGATCTTCTTACTAATCCGCGAGAAGTGGAAACGATTGTTGAGAAAATAGGACATTCCCTGAAGCAAACGTCACTTTTGAAAAAATGAAATCATCCCCAAAAATATAACGGATACTCTTTTTGAGGACAAAAAATTAGCAGGGCAAAACAGGGGCCAATTCGCATTAGCGGACAGGTCCCTATTTGTTCAACTAACTGGCCAGTTTGATCTTTAAGCCGACAAAAACAACAAACAGGCCTTTACACGATGTGGTAAAAGAGAACTGTTCTTTTCTCTAAACCTAATCGTCTGTCTTGGATGTCAACTTGATGTCAGCCAGGTGCTTCGCGACAACCTTCTTCCCTTCTTCCACTTGCTCGTCCGTGAAACCTTTACTCGTCATATTCGACTGCCACCTTACAAGATAGTCGCTTACTCTGTCCACTCGATCTGCTGTGCTGGCCGCGGATACTTCATGGCTAAAGCTGAGTTCCTCCTCAGCCCAATCATCAATAAAGTGGGCGCTGGCTAAAACCAAAACTGAACATGCAATGGCGACTATTGAACACACTATGGCTATCACTTTGTACGGCATTCCCATTCCCCCCAGACAGCTTCTTTTCTTAACTGTACAGGAACTTCAGGGTTAATTAAAACTAAAAATTCCGATAAATAACGAGAGATACCCATTTATTTCGGAAGGAATTTCATCTTATCCATTTCCTTCGACAGCTTAATTTGTCTAATGCTGATGGTGTGTAGGGGAAATTTCTTTTTTCGCGAGTCATTAAAATTGTTGCGATAGAAAAGCGGTTAATTCGTGGGAAATACGGAAAAAGCCCTAGTACTTGGAATGAATTAGGATTCCCACTAATACCGCTTCGACGCTTTGTGGATGCCTCCCGCGATAAGCCAGAAAGGAGACCGCTTTCAGTCTTATCGCTCCGGCTACCACGAAGACGCGCCTGCGCTTGATAGTCTATGTGAGAAAGCGCATTTCATAATCAGGGATTAGACCCGCAATCTGTATTGCAAATTTCTCGAATTAAATTTATATCAAATAGTAATCACCTTACATTCTCGCCATATACATCTCAAAATCGCATTTCTCTCGATATTGAATACCCTAGCGCAGGCGTGGCAAAGGGTTCGCCAAAGCGCCAAGCGTTCTACAATTCACACCCCGAATTACACCTCGTTTATTATTGAGTGCCATGGCAGATTCAATGGGATTCTTTAACTCAACTTATCATAGAGAATGGAGAAATAATCATACATAAAAATCCGTCGATTGATGGAGAATCAGATTGATAGTCACAACTGTTGATTAACCATTTTCTCGCATAAAAAACAGGTAAGAAAGGCTTGAAAAACTCTGTTTTCACGGGATCATTTCCGGTCAGCTTTTGGCAAACCAGCCACACCCTTTTTAGTAATCCCGTTATGAATAGTTACCTGTCGCATTCCTATACATCAAAACATCTCGGTAATCGTATAGAGGTCGTTCAATCCAAAGATACTGTACAAGAAGTGCCTAGTGTTTGATTCAGTTATTCACTGGTATTTTTTGGTTAATCAACCCATGTGATTGAAAGTAGAACTATAAACACCCATCTCACATAGAAGCAGTTTCCGGGTATGTTTACGCCACTAATTTAAGACAAACGGCACATCATCTCATTTAGATGGTGTGCCGTTTTATCTATATGTATATTGAATAATTGGATACCTATATAAACTCATTAAGTGCAGGCGCCTTAACAGGGGGAGCCAACCGAAAAACGAAGAATACAGTTAATGCCAAGAGGCATCCCCGAGCGTCGTAGCGTATTCAATGGCATTTCTTATTTAAAATGTTTTTCTTTGTAATCGATATAAACAGCTTAGCGATACGAAAACCGAGATATTGATTGATCAAAAACCGGTTGTTTCTGATTATCATATTTTTAAAAACCTCATTTTCGCGAAACGGACATTAAGTCCGTAAGAGTATATGAAGTACGAGGAAATTTATAAGATTTTGACGAAGGACATGCCTGTCCCAAACGTCATTATCTACCTTCACGCAAGCTTGGACACGCTTGTAAAGCGTATTTCCCAGCGCGGGCGTGATTTTGAAAAAAACATGGATCCCGTTTATTTGCAGCAACTTGCGGAAGATTACGAGACGTTCATCACGTATTTTGAATCGGCACATCCTGAAATTCCTGTTCTTCGGTTCAACGGAGATGATCTTGATTTCGTCAACAGTGAAGAGGATCTGCAATTCATTTTAGATACTGTCGACGCGACGATACGAAAAGGAGCAAGATTGAACGAACTAACGCGAAAAATACGGCATCCCGCAAAATGCTGTTATTACAATTGCGGGGACAGTTGGCGTTGGCAAGTCGACGATGACGTAGGCGCTTGCGGATGCACTCCACTTACAGATTTACTTCCTGGCAGAGCGCTTCAAGGAACAGAAACGAATTTTCGAATATGGCGGCGGTTTTATCCAAGACCGTTCGATTTATGAAGATACAGGCATTTTTGCGAAAATGCATATGGAAAAAGGGACGATGAATCTCGTTGACTATGATACGTATACCAATCTGTTTGAAGCGATGGTTATGACACCGTATTTCCCGCATCCGGATTTACTTTCCTACTTGGAGGGGCCGCTTGACGGGATTATCTCGCGTGTGAAAGAGCGCGGTCGTATAATGGAACAGGAGACACCAATTGCTTACTGGGAAGAGATGCATGGGCGGTATGAGAATTGGATTAATTCATTCAATACGTGCCCAGTATTACGTTTCGATATTAATGACTATGATCTTATTAATAATCCTATTGAAGTGGAAACGATTGTCGATAAAATCGGGCATTCCCTGAAGCAAACGTCACTTTTGAAGAAATGAACTAAACTACAAGAATGTAGCCGGTATTATGGGCTGCATTTTTTATTTCACAAGTTTTACCCATTTTGAATAGGATGTAATGGTTACACCTGTGGGAGACTTGGGAGTTAAGAATGATTGCGGATACGATTGTTAAGCAATTTCCTTATCTGTTTATTTGAATGAAACTATGGCTTAAAGGAGTGATTGTGAAGTGAACCCTTATTCGAACGGATTACCCTCTTATCCTGTCGGGCCGAGTTATCAAGGGCCATATTCACATTATACGGCGCCCGTCAGGTATATCTTAAATAACCAAACTGATGTATATGGCAGATGTTGCATAAGTAAGGCGAAAGCCGACTTTATGAGCATGAACCGGCTTCTCTGGATGGAGCATGTCAACTGGACGAGGATGACGATTATGGGCATCGTATTCGGCTTGCCGGATTTACCGTCTGTCCAAGAGCGTCTTTTGAGAAATGCGACGGATTTGGGGAATTGCTTACGGCCCTTTTATGGCGATAATATAGCGGATAGATACGCCGCACTGATTAAAGAACATTTAGTGCTAGCTGCTGAATTAGTAACGGCAGCTGCAAAAGGGGATCCGAACAAGGCGGCGGAAGCGGAGAAACAATGGTATAGGAATGCAGACGATATCGTCGACCTTTTAAGTAGCATCAATCCGTATTTAAACAAAGAAGAATTTAGAAAAATGTTTTATACGCATTTGGCTTTAACCAAACAGGAAGCAGTTTATATGCTTCAGAAAAACTATAAGGCTGATATTGAAGTGTTCGATAAAATCGAAGCGGAAGCTTTAGAAATGTCGGATTTGATAGCGGGTGGCATTGTTAAGCAGTTTCCAGGTATGTTTATGCCGCTATGTTAAGACAAATGGCACACCATCTAATGAGATGGTGTGCCGTTTTATCTATATGTATATTGAGTAATTCGATACCTAAATAAACTCATGGAGCGCAGGCGCTTTAACAGGGGGTAGCCAACCGAACGACGAAGAATATTGTTAATTCCAAGAGGTTAATCCATATAGGTTAATGGATACTTTATCTGGCTTATGGTGGGAGGAATCCCCGAGCAACGTAGCGAATTCAATGGAATTTTTTATTAGTTGGAAAGAACCGCAGATTTCAGAAAAAATTCAGCGTACAGTTCTTTTAAGATTTTTGTTTCGTCTTTTTTATGAACGCCGAAGACAAGGCTGACTTCTGATGAACCTTGGTTGATCATTTGGATACTAGCACCAGTGCGTGCGATGGCTGAGGCGGCACGTGCAGCCAGTCCAGTAGAATGACGCATTCCTTCGCCTACAAGAACGATCATGGAGTAATTAGAATGCATATGGACGTGATCCGCGTTCAATTCCTCTTTTGCTCGGCGTACAATCCGTGCTTCTTTATCCGCATTGAGAAATTTACTTCTGATGATGACAGACAAGTTATCAATACCGGAAGGCGTGTGCTCAAATGGAATTTCTTCTTCCTCTAGGATTTGCAATAACTTTCTTCCGAAACCAATTTCCTGGTTCATTAAATATTTGTCGACAAACAGTGTGGAAAATCCACTATCAGCGGCAATACCAATGACCGGCTGTGCAAAGTAATTTCGTTCATTGACGATAAGTGTTCCCGGAGCCTCCGGATTATTGGTGTTTTTAATGCACACAGGAATGGAACGACGGAATGCGGGCATTAGCGCTTCGTCGTGAAAGACGGAGAATCCTGCATAGGCTAGTTCCCGCATTTCACGGTAAGTCATTTTATCGATGCCGACCGGATTGTCGACAACATTCGGGTTGGCTGCAAAGACTGAGTCAACGTCTGTAAAATTTTCATACAGCTCAGCTTCTGTCGCTGCGGCAAGTAGAGATCCTGTGATGTCCGATCCACCTCTGTTGAATGTCCGAAGTGTTCCGTCTGTCGTGTAGCCAAAAAAGCCTGGGAAAACGATAATACCTGGTTTGTCGCGTAATTGTGCAAGCTGGTCATCGCCTTCAGGGAGTGCGCGTACCCGTTCTGGTCGTTCATTGACCAGTAGACCGGCCTCTTTTGGACACATATAGTGTGCATCCATTCCAATGTGTGTGAAGTAGGCAGCAATTAGCTTCGCGTTGTTGTCTTCCCCAGATGCTTTCAAGCAATCCATGAAGAGATTGGCGTCATTTACATCGTTAGCGAGACGTCCATGCAAATCATTTTCGATAACGGATACGATCTCCATTGAAAGACCAAGTCCTGCAGCGATCTGTTGGTAGCGGGCTACTACTTCCTTAAATTCAATTTCTGTGTCTTCCCCCCTAAGGGCTTTTTCAGCAAGTTGGATTAGTAGATCTGTTACTTTTTCATCTGAGCCAAACCGTTTGCCGGGTGCTGAGACAACAATGATTTTACGACTGGGATCAGTTTTTACGATTTGAGCGACTTTTTTTATTTGATCGGAAGACGCTACTGAAGTACCTCCAAATTTGCAAACTTTCACAATCATCAAATCCTTTCTATTATATAATGGGATGAATGTATTTATTCTATGACTTTATCACAAAAAGGTTGTTATTATCCGAATATTTCACTATAATGTCTTTATGCAAAGAACAATTGTTTTTTCATAGTGTACATACAGTTAGGAGAATCGTCAATGAGAAATGAAATTAATATTGGATTATTAGGATTTGGGGTTGTCGGCAGCGGGGTGGCTAAAATCTTGCAAGATCACCAAGAAGACCTCCATCATAAACTCGGCGTTCCTGTCAAAATTAAAAAAGTTCTTGTGAAAAATTTACATAAAAATCGGGAAACAACACTTTCATTGGAAACATTCACGGATAATTTGTATGAAGTGCTTGAAGACTCGTCTATAGATTTAATAGTAGAAGTGATGGGCGGGACCTTCGATGCGAAAGAAGCGATTGAAAGTTCCCTGCGCGCTGGAAAAGGTGTCGTAACTGCCAATAAAGACGTTATGGCAGAATTCGGACCTGGATTATTGAAGCTGGCGGATGAAAACAAGTGTGATCTGTTTTACGAAGCAAGCGTCGGGGGCGGAATCCCGTTAATTCGCACCCTTGAAGATGGACTTGCTTCTGACCGAATCCGTGCATTGACAGGTATTGTGAATGGAACAACGAACTTCATCTTAACAAAAATGAAACATGAAAAAATGTCTTATGAAGATGCATTGGCAGAGGCGACAGCACTTGGTTTTGCAGAGGCAGATCCATCGGCGGATGTTGATGGCATTGATGCAGCGCGCAAAATGGTTATTTTGGCTTCATTGTCTTTCTCAACCGAAGTCCGTCTAGGCGATGTTTTTGTGAGAGGGATGAAGGAAATCCAAGAAGGCGATCTAGAACTGGCTGAGCAGTTTGGCTATACGGTGAAGTTAGCGGGGTCAGCTAAGAAGAATGAGGATGGTATTGAAGTAGCTGTAGAGCCTGTGTTTTTCCCGAATTCGCATCCTTTGGCATCAGTGAACAATGAGTTCAATGCCGTATATATTTATGGAGATGCAGTTGGAGAAACAATGTTCTATGGACCGGGGGCTGGATCAATGCCGACTGCCACGTCTGTAACGGGAGATATTATTGCAGCGTGCCGTAATTTGCTGCTAGGTGTCAACGGCAAAAGGTTACACGCACCTCAGTATGAGCGAAAAGTGAAAAGTGATAGTAATAAGTTCGCACGTTATTTCCACCGAATTCGCGTGAGAGACGAAGTAGGTGTCCTGACGAAATTAACGTCTATTTATAGCAAGCACGGTGCAAGTCTGGCGACGGTTGTTCAGCATTCCGATAAAAAGGCGGCTGACGCGGACCTGATTTTCATCACGCATCAAATTTCGAGACAACAGCATTTAGATATTGTGAATGAATTGAACGAGACACCAAAGGTAATCGGCGTACTAAGCCATTACCGGGTAGAGGGGGAAGAATGATGAAAAGATGGAATGGATTAATTGAGGAATATAAAGAATGGTTACCGGTGACAGAAAATACGCCGGCGTTAACGTTGCAGGAAGGGAATACCCCTCTTATTCACATGCCAAATTTATCTGAACAATGGGGCATTAACCTTTACGTGAAAACGGAAGGAACGAATCCAACTGGTTCATTTAAAGACCGGGGCATGGTTATGGCGGTCGCAAAAGCGAAAGAAGAAGGAAAAAAAGTTCTTATTTGTGCATCAACGGGTAATACGTCTGCAGCGGCGGCGGCATACGGTGCTCGTGCTGGAATGCGGACAATTGTAGTTATTCCGGAAGGTCGAATCGCACTTGGCAAGTTGGCTCAGGCGAAAATGTATGGCGCAGAAATTGTAGAAATCGAAGGCAACTTTGACGAAGCATTGGCTATGGTGCGTGCGGCTGGCGAGGGAGACGTTGCGCTCGTGAACTCGGTTAACCCGTATCGCCTTGAAGGTCAAAAGACAATTGCGTTTGAAACGATTGAGCAACTTGGAAAAGTACCGGATATTTTTGCACTTCCGGTTGGGAACGCAGGTAATATTTCGGCGGCTTGGAAAGGTTTCAAAGAATATGCTGATAAGAAGGGTACTGAGTTACCGGTTCTTCTTGGTGTACAAGCCGACGGAGCTGCACCGATTGTTTATAATCGCGTATTCGAAAACCCCGAAACGGTTGCAACGGCAATTCGAATCGGTAATCCCGCAAGTTGGGAACTGGCGAACAATGCCTTGGCGGAGTCGAATGGAACAATTCTCGCTGTAACAGATGAAGAGATTTTAGAAGCATATAGTTTAATCGCTTCATCTGAAGGTGTTTTTGCAGAACCAGGCTCGTGTGCTTCAATTGCGGGCGTTAAAAAACAAGTGGAGAGCGGCTTGTTGAAAAAAGGTTCAACTGTAGTTGCTGTATTGACGGGTAACGGTCTAAAAGATCCAGATACAGCAATTGAAGTAAATAAAGAGAAACCAATGATGTCACGGGAACAATTTGATGCGTTTCTTAGTGAGTTAAAGGCGGGGGCAAAGTAATGGCAGAATCCAATTTTTCCGTTGTCGTACCTGCATCGACGGCAAATCTTGGGCCAGGCTTCGATAGTATCGGACTTGCACTTAATCTTTATATGACGGTGAATGTATCGCCGTCAGAGGATTGGGAAGTTACGTATAAAGACGATGGTTTTGAAGATTTACCGACCGGTGAAAATAATTTAATTGTGAAGACAGTTACTAATATAGCTGAGCGAAAAGGGCGTGTTGCACCAGCATCACGACTTATCATTCAGTCGGATATTCCGCTTGGTAAAGGACTTGGAAGCAGTGCAACGGCAATTGCAGCAGGAATTGAAATTGCAAACCAACTTCTTGAATTGAATCTTTCCGCGAAGGAAAAAGTGCTTCTAGGTAGTGGATATGAAGGGCACGCGGATAATATCTCGGCTGCACTTCTTGGGGGAGTGACAATTTCTTATTTTGATGGCGTGGAAATGGATGTCGTTCATATAAGAGAACCAAAAATGGGAGCTGTGATACTTGTTCCGCCTGAGGCATTGCTGACGGAAGCATCTAGGGGGCTTCTGCCAGGCCAACTCTCACATTCAGAAGCAATACGTAGTAGCGCAGCGGGGAATGTACTTTCAGCAGCGATTGCCCGGGATGATTGGGAAACGGCGGGGCGTATGATGGAAAAGGATATCTTTCATGAGCCGTATCGTAAGAAGTTATTTCCTGAGTTCGACCGGATCCGTGAAGTTTGCCACGAGTACGGTGCGTATGGCATGACAATTAGTGGAGCGGGTCCTTCTCTTTTCGTGGCTGTGAAACAAGGTAACGAGGGCGAATTGGCAAAGCGATTGGCAGTTGCGTTCCCGTACTATGGTTGTATTGCTGTCAAACCGTCTAATGCGGGTGCTGTGGTTAATTGAATAGAGAAAAGCGCTGGCCGACTAAATTCACCACGTCCTGTGGCAACGTCGGCACTAGTACGTCCTGTACGTCGGAGGGTCTGAAGATAAAGGCGCTCTTTGCCTTTAACTTAAGGACTGAAGCAACAGAGGAAGGCAGCTTAGGATCGCGACATCCTGTCGCAACAGCTACATGACCCACGTCCTGTGGGCCCAGGGGCTAGGCGCTGGAGCCTAGACAGAACAAAAAAGAAGCGGACCAGTAAAATGGCTCCGCTTCTTAAAGTTTAATTACTATAATAGGCAAAATAAAAATTCGTTATCTACTAACGAATTCGATTTCAAGCATATACGTTTAGTTGGAAAAATGGAGGAGGTAGAGGGATTCGAACCCCCGCGGGATTTGACTCCCCTGTCGGTTTTCAAGACCGATCCCTTCAGCCGAGCTTGGGTATACCTCCGTATCAACAATTAATAATTTATCATGTTTGAAATGAAGTGTCAACAGTTTTATAAAAATAACTTTGTTCACATGATATTAATTGATTTAATCTAGCAGATTGAGTATACTTGTAAATGCCGTGCTAGGTGGGGAGATAGCGGTGTCCTGTAACTTGCAATCCGCTCTAGCAAGACTGAATCCCTTCCCGAGGCTGTCCGTATTGTAGGGTCTGCCTCTTGCACGCAGTGTTGACGTTTGGGTCCCGCGCAATGGGAACCTATGAACTATGTCAGGTCCGGAAGGAAGCAGCATTAAGTAGAATTTCTCATGTGCCGCGGGGTCGCCTAGACCGAGCTGGCGACAGGAGTAACGCTTATGTGTGGCTGTCGGAGGAAGGTGCACGGCATTAATTTCACAATTCGACTCGTCCGTTTCTGCGGACGAGTTTTTTGTTGCGCTAATAAAGGATTCGTATAGGCGTTTGTGCTATAATGGAAACATTAGCGCATTGCGTCAAAAGGAGAGGAAACTGTTGGTGTATCAAGCTTTTTACCGCGTATATCGGCCTCAATCATTTGCTGAGATGTCCGGACAGCAACATGTGAAACAGACACTTCAGAACGCCCTCCTTCATAATAAGACGACACATGCTTATCTTTTCTCGGGTCCAAGAGGTACAGGGAAGACAAGTGCGGCGAAAGTTTTTGCGAAAGCGTTAAATTGCGAAAATGGTCCAGCAAAAGAACCGTGCAATGAGTGTCCGACGTGTATCAGCATCACGGAAGGGTCGAATACGGATGTCATCGAATTTGATGCAGCTTCGAACTCACGTGTTGAGGAAATGCGAGACATTATTGAAAAGGTACGGTTTGCCCCGTCGAATGCTCGTTTTAAAGTATATATTATCGATGAGGTACATATGTTATCAAATTCGGCATTCAATGCGCTTTTGAAAACTCTTGAGGAACCGCCATCGCATGTCGTATTTATCTTAGCAACCACAGAACCGCATAAACTACCATTGACGATTATTTCGAGGTGTCAGCGCTTCGATTTTAAACCAATTACACCGGCTGATATTACTAATCGAATGAAGACGGTACTTGCGGATACGGGTATTGAGTCTGATGAAAGTGCTTTGAAAGTAATTGCGCAGGCGGCTTCTGGAGGAATGCGTGATGCACTCAGTATGCTTGACCAAGTTGTGTCGTTTAGTGGAGACAAGATAACAATTGAAGATGCACTGCTTGTAACTGGATCAATTGGTGAAGACATTTTCCATCAGTTGGCGGAAGCGCTACTTGGTAAAGACGCTGGCATGGTACTGACATTGCTTGATCGACTTATTGCGGAGGGAAAAGATGTTTCCAGGCTAGCAGAAGATTTAATCACGTTTTTCCGGGATCTTCTTCTTCTGCGAACAGCACCCAGCTTAAAAGATTTACTCGAACTCATACCTGGCGATGAACGGTTTGTAGAAATGGCACAACGATTTGAAATGGATACGTTGTACTTATTCATTGACATACTGGCAAAAACGCAACAGGAAATGCGGTTCTCCAATCATGCAAAAGTCTATATTGAGTCTGCCTTTTTGAAAATGATTCATCTTGACAGCCCTGTGCAGGTCAGTGGAGGCAATCATGCCATTGATCCGGGGCTTACGCAGAAGGTAGCAGATCTTGAGCGCACAATTATGGAGTTGCAACAGCAGATGTCTAGTGGTGGAATGAATAAGCAGACGGCTGCAGATCAATCCGCTCAACCACGGAAAAATGCGTCGAAATCGTCGCAAGGCTTCAAAGTTCCGACGGGTAAAATTCACGAAGTATTGAAATCTGCGACAAAACAAGACATCCAGACGATTCGGGAAGAATGGGCGGGGATGATGCAGACAATGCAAAGGTCACATGCCGCGCTTCTCGAAGAGACAGAACCAGTCGCAGCATCAGAGAATGCTTTTGTGTTAAAATTCAAATATGAAATCCATTGCCTCATGGCGTCTGAAAATCCGTCACTTCGGTCGGGCTTGTCAGATGCCTTACGTTCACGAACCGGGAAAGCATATGAAGTCGTGTATGTGCCTGAAGAAGGTTGGTTGAGTGTAAGGGGAGACTTCATTCGGAAAAATGGGCTCGCTAAACAACAAGAGCCGGAAAGTTCTGATGAAGGGGTGCCTGGTGAAGAAATGCTTTCTTTCGTAAAGGAAGCAGAACAGGAAAATGCGGATCCGATTGTAACTGAGGCGGAAAAGATTTTCGGTAAAGATTTCATAGAAGTCCATGACGATTAAAAATTAGAGGAGGAAACAAACATGAAGGGTATGGGAAATATGCAAGGCATGATGAAACAAATGCAGAAAATGCAAAAACAAATGGCTGTAGCACAGGAAGAGCTTGGTGAAAAACGTCTTGAGGGTGCAGCAGGTGGCGGTATGGTAAAAGTCATCGTATCTGGAGATAAGCAGGTTGTCGAAGTAATCGTTGACCCGTCCGTAGTGGATCCGGAAGATGTTGAAATGTTACAAGACCTTATTGTCATTGCTACGAATGATGCTATGGCTAAAGCGGAAGAATTAACGAACTCGACGATGGGTCAATTCACAAAAGGATTGAATCTGCCAGGAATGTTCTAGGAGGCACATAAATGCATTATCCTGAACCAATATCAAAACTGATGGATAGTTTTATGAAATTGCCAGGTATCGGCCCGAAAACAGCGGGTCGTCTGGCGTTTTTTGTCTTAAGCATGAAGGAAGATACTGTGTTGGATTTTGCAAAAGCTCTGGTTGACGCTAAACGGAATCTGCGTTTTTGCTCAGTTTGCGGTCATATTACAGATATCGATCCCTGCCACATTTGTCAGGATACACAACGCGATGGTTCGATAATTTGTGTTGTTCAAGACCCGAAAGACGTTATTGCCTTGGAGAAGATGAGGGATTTCAAGGGGCTTTATCATGTCCTTCACGGTGCTATCTCGCCGATGGATGGAGTTGGCCCTGAGGATATTAATGTCCCGTCGCTACTTGTTCGATTGCAGAATGAAGAGGTTGAGGAATTGATCCTAGCCACGAACCCTACAATAGAAGGAGAAGCGACTGCGATGTACATCTCGAGGCTTGTTAGACCTTCAGGAATCAAAACAACTAGAATTGCGCATGGACTACCTGTCGGCGGTGATCTCGAATACGCGGATGAAGTTACATTATCGAAGGCGCTGGAAGGTCGCCGGGAGTTATAGGGGGTCCGCTTCGGTGTTTAGACGAAAAAGTAAGCTGAAAAAAGAGTTTGATGAACGCCTTCATTCATTAATGGTAGCAACGAAAGAAGACTGGGAACAGGCAAGAGGGATTGAGCGCTATCTCAATGATTATGATCAAGAAGTAATTGTTAGACGTAAAATAGCCGAGTGTAAACACTTTTACTTATATAAAGAAGCAAAAGCTCGACAGTTAGGCAAGGATTGATATATTTTCACGGGATCGCATAGAATGGATCATTCATTGAAAAAGGAGTGTTTCCCGTGAAAGTTATCGGTATTGTTGTCGTTATATTGGTTCTCCTTCTATTAGTAGTGGTGGATAAGAAACATATCCACCGAGCTTTGGAACATTTATCGGTCTATTGGTTTCGGTTGGCATTCGCGTTCCTTGTTCTTTTTGCAATGAATGTTGCAGGAGGTTTTGTGGGTATCTATGTGCCTGTAAACATCACGTCTGGACTATTACTCGCGATTTTAGGGATACCAGGAATCGCCACGCTATGCGCTTTTGCAATATTTTTATGAAAGTTTGTTATAAAGTGTTGACTTATGTTCAGAGACGTAGTAATCTTATGTATGTCGCCAGTGAGGGACGCGAAACACACGAGGGATTGCAAGTTGATTCCATTACAAATGAACCTTGAAAACTGAACAGCAAAACATCAATGAAATACAGCGAGAGTGCTAACGCATTTGAGCAAAACGTTTCTAACTAAATCAGCTTCGGTTGGTTGAAAAGAAACACACACAAGAATCTTCGGATTCGAGTCAGCAAGAAATGAGCTATTCATTTTCTTCTATTATGGAGAGTTTGATCCTGGCTCAGGACGAACGCTGGCGGCATGCCTAATACATGCAAGTCGAGCGGAATGATGAGAGCTTGCTCTCTGATTTTAGCGGCGGACGGGTGAGTAACACGTGGGCAACCTGCCCTACAGATGGGGATAACTCCGGGAAACCGGGGCTAATACCGAATAATCAGTTTGTCCGCATGGACAAACTCTGAAAGACGGTTTCGGCTGTCACTGTAGGATGGGCCCGCGGCGCATTAGCTAGTTGGTGGGGTAATGGCCTACCAAGGCAACGATGCGTAGCCGACCTGAGAGGGTGATCGGCCACACTGGGACTGAGACACGGCCCAGACTCCTACGGGAGGCAGCAGTAGGGAATCTTCCACAATGGACGAAAGTCTGATGGAGCAATGCCGCGTGAGCGAAGAAGGTTTTCGGATCGTAAAGCTCTGTTGTAAGGGAAGAACACGTACGGGAGTAACTGCCCGTGCCATGACGGTACCTTATTAGAAAGCCACGGCTAACTACGTGCCAGCAGCCGCGGTAATACGTAGGTGGCAAGCGTTGTCCGGAATTATTGGGCGTAAAGCGCGCGCAGGCGGTTCTTTAAGTCTGATGTGAAAGCCCACGGCTCAACCGTGGAGGGTCATTGGAAACTGGAGAACTTGAGTACAGAAGAGGAAAGCGGAATTCCACGTGTAGCGGTGAAATGCGTAGAGATGTGGAGGAACACCAGTGGCGAAGGCGGCTTTCTGGTCTGTAACTGACGCTGAGGCGCGAAAGCGTGGGGAGCAAACAGGATTAGATACCCTGGTAGTCCACGCCGTAAACGATGAGTGCTAAGTGTTAGGGGGTTTCCGCCCCTTAGTGCTGCAGCTAACGCATTAAGCACTCCGCCTGGGGAGTACGGCCGCAAGGCTGAAACTCAAAGGAATTGACGGGGACCCGCACAAGCGGTGGAGCATGTGGTTTAATTCGAAGCAACGCGAAGAACCTTACCAGGTCTTGACATCCCACTGACCGGTGTAGAGATACGCCTTTCCCTTCGGGGACAGTGGTGACAGGTGGTGCATGGTTGTCGTCAGCTCGTGTCGTGAGATGTTGGGTTAAGTCCCGCAACGAGCGCAACCCTTGATCTTAGTTGCCAGCATTCAGTTGGGCACTCTAAGGTGACTGCCGGTGATAAACCGGAGGAAGGTGGGGATGACGTCAAATCATCATGCCCCTTATGACCTGGGCTACACACGTGCTACAATGGATGATACAGAGGGTTGCCAACCCGCGAGGGGGAGCCAATCCCATAAAATCATTCCCAGTTCGGATTGGAGGCTGCAACTCGCCTCCATGAAGCCGGAATCGCTAGTAATCGTGGATCAGCATGCCACGGTGAATACGTTCCCGGGTCTTGTACACACCGCCCGTCACACCACGAGAGTTTGTAACACCCGAAGTCGGTGGGGTAACCCTTACGGGAGCCAGCCGCCGAAGGTGGGACAGATGATTGGGGTGAAGTCGTAACAAGGTAGCCGTATCGGAAGGTGCGGCTGGATCACCTCCTTTCTAAGGATTATTACGGAATGTAAACCACGGGTTTACACATTGATGTTTTGCGTTCAGTTTTGAAGGTTCATTAAGCTTTTTAAGCGTTTTTTCGCTTGAAGAAGCCTCTATATATGAACATTCAAAACTTGTTCTTTGAAAACTGAATGAAACGACATTGATAGCAACAAATCAAGTAATCAACGTAGAGAAATTCGTTTCTCTAGATTAGCGCATGCAAATGAGCTAATCATGCAATGCCTTTTACGAATTCCGATTTACATCGCTGTAAAGGAGAATTCACCAAAGAGGAATTCAAGAAGCGTAAGCTTGTTGAAAACCAAAGGGTTAAGTTAGAAAGGGCGCATGGCGGATGCCTTGGCACTAGGAGCCTAAGAAGGACGGCACTAACACCGATATGCTCCGGGGAGCTGTAAGTAAGCTTTGATCCGGAGATTTCCGAATGGGGAAACCCACTGTCCATAATGGGACAGTACGTTTACGTGAATACATAGCGTAAACGAGGCACACCCGGAGAACTGAAACATCTAAGTATCCGGAGGAATAGAAAGAAAAATCGATTCCCTGAGTAGCGGCGAGCGAAACGGGAAGAGCCCAAACCAAGAAGCTTGCTTCTTGGGGTTGTAGGACACTCTATACGGAGTTACAAAGGAATGGATTAGACGAAGCGACCTGGAAAGGTCCGCCGTAGCGGGTAAAAGCCCCGTAGTTGAAAGTCCATTCTCTCCAGAGTGTATCCTGAGTACGGCGGAACACGTGAAATTCCGTCGGAATCCGGGAGGACCATCTCCCAAGGCTAAATACTCCCTAGTGACCGATAGTGAACCAGTACCGTGAGGGAAAGGTGAAAAGCACCCCGGAAGGGGAGTGAAATAGATCCTGAAACCATGTGCCTACAAGTTGTCAGAGCCCGTTAATGGGTGATGGCGTGCCTTTTGTAGAATGAACCGGCGAGTTACGATTCCATGCAAGGTTAAGCAGTGAATGCGGAGCCGCAGCGAAAGCGAGTCTGAATAGGGCGATAGAGTATGGGGTCGTAGACCCGAAACCAGGTGATCTACCCATGTCCAGGGTGAAGGTAAGGTAACACTTACTGGAGGCCCGAACCCACGTACGTTGAAAAGTGCGGGGATGAGGTGTGGGTAGCGGTGAAATTCCAATCGAACCTGGAGATAGCTGGTTCTCTCCGAAATAGCTTTAGGGCTAGCCTCAAACTTAAGAATCTCGGAGGTAGAGCACTGTTTGGACTAGGGGCCCATCCCGGGTTACCGAATTCAGACAAACTCCGAATGCCGATGATTTATGTTTGGGAGTCAGACTGCGGGTGATAAGATCCGTAGTCGAGAGGGAAACAGCCCAGACCACCAGTTAAGGTCCCCAAGTATTCGTTAAGTGGAAAAGGATGTGGCGTTGCCCAGACAACCAGGATGTTGGCTTAGAAGCAGCCATCATTTAAAGAGTGCGTAATAGCTCACTGGTCGAGTGGCGCTGCGCCGAAAATGTACCGGGGCTAAACGAATCACCGAAACTGTGGATTGACATCTTAGATGTCAGTGGTAGGAGAGCGTTCCAAGGGCGTCGAAGCTAGACCGTAAGGACTGGTGGAGCGCTTGGAAGTGAGAATGCCGGTATGAGTAGCGAAAGAAGGGTGAGAATCCCTTCCACCGAATGCCCAAGGTTTCCTGAGGAAGGCTCGTCCGCTCAGGGTTAGTCAGGACCTAAGTTGAGGCCGAAAGGCGTAGACGATGGACAACAGGTTGATATTCCTGTACCACCTCCCCGCCGTTTGAGCAATGGGGTGACGCAGTAGGATAGGGTGAGCGCGCTGTTGGTTATGCGCGTCTAAGCAGTGAGGTGTGGAATGAGGCAAATCCCGTTCCTATAACATTGAGCTGTTACAGCAAGGGGATTTATCCCTGAGTCCCTGATTTCACGCTGCCAAGAAAAGCCTCTAGCGAGGCGGGAGGTGCCTGTACCGCAAACCGACACAGGTAGGCGAGGAGAGAATCCTAAGGTGATCGAGAGAACTCTCGTTAAGGAACTCGGCAAAATGACCCCGTAACTTCGGGAGAAGGGGTGCTCTGGTAGGGTGTTAAAGCCCGAGAGAGCCGCAGTGAATAGGCCCAGGCGACTGTTTAGCAAAAACACAGGTCTCTGCAAAACCGCAAGGTGAAGTATAGGGGCTGACGCCTGCCCGGTGCTGGAAGGTTAAGAGGAGAGGTCAGCGCAAGCGAAGCTTCGAATTGAAGCCCCAGTAAACGGCGGCCGTAACTATAACGGTCCTAAGGTAGCGAAATTCCTTGTCGGGTAAGTTCCGACCCGCACGAAAGGCGTAACGATCTGGGCACTGTCTCAACGAGAGACTCGGTGAAATTATAATACCTGTGAAGATGCAGGTTACCCGCGACAGGACGGAAAGACCCCGTGGAGCTTTACTGTAACCTGATATTGAATTCCGGTGCAGCCTGTACAGGATAGGTAGGAGCCTTGGATTCCGGAGCGCTAGCTTCGGATGAGGCGTTGGTGGGATACTACCCTGGCTGTATTGGACTTCTAACCCATGCCCCTTATCGGGGCAGGAGACAGTGTCAGGCGGGCAGTTTGACTGGGGCGGTCGCCTCCTAAAGAGTAACGGAGGCGCCCAAAGGTTCCCTCAGAATGGTTGGACATCATTCGTAGAGTGCAAAGGCATAAGGGAGCTTGACTGCGAGACCTACAAGTCGAGCAGGGTCGAAAGACGGGCTTAGTGATCCGGTGGTTCCGCATGGAAGGGCCATCGCTCAACGGATAAAAGCTACCCCGGGGATAACAGGCTTATCTCCCCCAAGAGTCCACATCGACGGGGAGGTTTGGCACCTCGATGTCGGCTCATCGCATCCTGGGGCTGTAGTCGGTCCCAAGGGTTGGGCTGTTCGCCCATTAAAGCGGTACGCGAGCTGGGTTCAGAACGTCGTGAGACAGTTCGGTCCCTATCCGTCGCGGGCGCAGGAAATTTGAGAGGAGCTGTCCTTAGTACGAGAGGACCGGGATGGACATACCTCTGGTGTACCAGTTGTCTTGCCAAAGGCATCGCTGGGTAGCTATGTATGGACGGGATAAATGCTGAAAGCATCTAAGCATGAAGCCCCCCTCGAGATGAGATTTCCCATTACGCAAGTAAGTAAGATCCCTCAAAGAAGATGAGGTTGATAGGTCTGGGGTGGAAGCACGGCGACGTGTGGAGCTGACGGATACTAATCGATCGAGGACTTAACCAATTTTGAAAAGGGCTTGATTACCCTGATTCGTGTAGCACAATGTCTGTTTTATTCAGTTTTGAGCGAACAAGCTCAAAGAGTCTGGTGACGATTGCGAAGAGGTCACACCCGTTCCCATCCCGAACACGGAAGTTAAGCTCTTCAGCGCCGATGGTAGTTGGGGGTTTCCCCCTGCGAGAGTAGGACGTCGCCGGGCACCATGGATAACACAAAACGAGATGATTCTTTAGAATCATCTCGTTTTGTGTTATCTGCATGTTTTTTCCGGAAATTAAAGCAAAAGTACATAGAAAACATGGATTTGAAGAAATGTAGTCATTGCCAGCAAGTAGGTAATGACTTTTTGTTCGTCTAGAGTCGCCTTCTGTCCTGTAAGTAAAGGTAATAAGAACGCCTTGTCGGGGCTGAACAGGCGCTACATGACTGGTTGAACTCATATCTGTTGATTAACCAAAATAACCAGTGAATAAAGTAATCAAACACTAGGTGCTTCTTGTATGGTTGTCGTTCATCCGTCGATCTCCATGGCTATAATAGGTACTCAAAGTGCTGAGGCTTTGGGGGATGAGGGAATAGATGGCTTCTCCGGAAACATACTAGTCCAAATGAAGACTTTGGAGCCTCCTTTACCAGTATGTTGTGTAAGAAAATGGTTATTCAACAGATGTGGGTTGTACTGGTTATATGATCGGTCTGAAATACTATATAATAGAAGGAAAGGAAGTGTGATTTACAATGAAAGATCCTAATCGGCCGCTTATTGAAGCGTTAACTAAGTTCAAAGAAGCAAACCCGATTTCATTCCACGTGCCTGGACATAAAGGGGGAATACTTTCTGGACTACCGACCGAGTTACGGATGGCTCTTCAATATGATTTTACTGAGTTAGAGGGACTTGACGATCTTCATGAGCCGAGTGGTGTAATTGAAGAGGCGCAACAGAAGCTGTCGTTACTCTATGGTTCGGATCAAAGCTTCTTTCTTGTGAATGGTTCAACGGTAGGGAATTTGGCAATGGTCTATGCGGCGTGCCGTGCGGGTGAAACAGTTATTGTTCAGCGCAATGCACATAAGTCGATTTTCCATGCGATTGAGCTGACTGGTGCAAGGCCAGTGTTTGTGTCACCGGTTTGGGATGTGACTACAAAGACAGCGGGAGGCGTGACCGCTGCGCAAGTCGGCGAGGCGCTCAAGGCCTATCCTGGGGCCAAGGCTGTTATTCTTACCTACCCGACGTACTATGGCCTAACAGGGGCCGAGTTAGAAGAGACTATCAACCTTTGTCATACATATGGAGTTCCAGTCTTGGTAGATGAGGCACACGGTGCACATTTTGTTGTAGGTGAACCGTTTCCTCGTTCAGCGTTGGAGATGGGTGCGGATGTAGTTGTTCATTCAGCGCATAAAACATTGCCAGCGATGACGATGGCTTCTTTTTTACACGTACGCTCAGACTTCATCGCTGCAGAAAAAGTTGCCCGTTATTTAGGGATGCTACAGTCTAGCAGTCCATCTTATTTGTTGATGGCATCGCTTGACGATGCCAGAGCTTATGCAGAGTCTTATAATGAAGAAGATAAAAAGGTCTTCGTGGAATGGCGGGTATCTTTTATCAAACGTTTGAAACTGATACCAAGACTTCGAGCGTTTGAAACGGATGATCCGTTAAAGCTTATTTTACGCATTGAAGGTTATTCTGGTTTTGATCTACAAAAGAAACTGGAAGCGGAAGGAATTTATAGTGAAATTGCAGATCCCTATCAAGTGTTGTTCGTGTTACCGTTATTAAAAGTGGGGTCGATTTATCCTTTCGATGAAGTTTACGAGAAAATTAAAACTGCGGTTACTTGTTTGGATGGAGTGGATAAGATAATAAGTACAATAGAAGCACCACTACTTGGGGAGGGACTTTCTCGTCTTGCTTACACGTCAGAGGAAGTGGCGAATATGGAAGTGGAGTGGATTCCATACGTGGATTCCCTGGGGCGTGTGGCGGCCGCTTCCGTGATTCCCTATCCGCCGGGTATCCCGCTTTTAATTGCCGGAGAAATTGTAAAGGATGAGCATGTTCAAACTTTAGGGAAATTGCTCCAAATGGGGGCGAAATTCCAGGGGGAAATTCGAATTAACGAAAAACAGATAGTTGTAGTAAAGAATAGAGTGGAGGAATAACATGATACAGAAAGGTGTATTCATTACATTTGAAGGACCTGAAGGGGCTGGAAAGACAACAGTCATCAAAGAGTTATATAAACGTATGGAAGAACAAGGATTGAAGGTCATTCTTACGCGCGAACCGGGTGGAATTCGTATTGCGGAGAAAATCCGTGAAATAATCCTCGATAATGATCATCAGGAAATGGATGCGAAGACGGAAGCACTTCTCTATGCAGCCGCACGAAGGCAGCATCTTGTTGAAAAAGTGATGCCTGCACTTAAGGACGGAATGATTGTCCTATGTGATCGTTTTGTTGATAGTTCGCTAGCTTATCAGGGGCATGCGCGCGGACTTGGAATTGATGAGGTTCTATCGATTAATGAGTTTGCTATAAGTGATACGATGCCGGATCTGACGGTCTTTTTTGATATTAATCCAGAACAAGGACTTGCGCGAATTGCGGCAAATGACAAACGAGAAGAGAATCGATTGGATAATGAAAGTATCCATTTTCATCAAAACGTTTATGAGGGTTATCAGGAGCTCATTCGTCGTTACCCAGAACGGATTCACTCAACGGATGCATCGCTCTCTAAAGAGCAAGTAACGGAAAATGTTTGGAAAATCATATGCTCCCAACTCATTAAATAGTCAGATTCATGATATAATAGTTGGAAAGCGGAAAAGGGGAGATTATCGTGAAATTGATTGTGGCAGTTGTACAGGACCAAGACAGTAACCGGTTGTCTACGGCTTTGACCAAAGGTGACTTCCGAGCGACGAAATTGGCTAGTACGGGAGGATTTTTACGGTCGGGAAATACGACATTTTTGATTGGTACCGATGATGCCCTCATTCCGAAGGCGCTTGAACTTATTCGAGAAAATTGCCGTTCACGAGATCAAATGGTAGCTCCAGTTTCTCCAATGGGTGGAAATGCAGACTCATACATTCCTTACCCGGTTGAAGTCGAGGTTGGCGGTGCTACCGTATTCGTCCTTCCAATTGAACATTTTCATCATTTTTGATGAATAAGAGGTGAACCTAAATGAAAGTCAATAGTGACTACCGGTCAGGCCTCGATAAGATGAGGAACGATCCTTTACATTCATCTCAAGGTGGAGCGCGGTTCGGCCAAATGGTCGTTAAACAAGAGCAGCGCCTCCAAGGAGAGCAGGTTACTAAGCTCCTCGGCGATATTTCATCGGCAGGGGACCGAATTGCCCGTTCTCGCAATTTGCGCGATATGGCTAAATTTAAAATGCTAGTTCGACGTTTTCTTAAAGAAGCCGTTGAATCTGGAATGGGACTTAAACAGTCTCATACATGGAATCGTTTCGGTGAGGGACGCAGGTTGAAAATTGTCGAAACGATAGATGAAAGGCTTATTGAGTTGGCAGAAGACTTGTTGAATGAAGAAAAAACATCTGTCGATCTATTAGCTAAAATTGGTGAGATCAAAGGGCTACTCATCAATCTATACATGTGATTCCGTGTTTTCTGTCGTTTAAGAAACACGGTTTTTTTTGAACACGGAGGTGTGTGCTTATGCAAGATCAAATGAATAACCGACTTGTAGTAGAGCAAAAAAAAATAACTGAACGATTAAGTTCTTCTTATAAAAATGGGCGAATTGGACATGCATATATGTTTGACGGTGAACGTGGAACAGGAAAAGAAGCAGTTGCACTTTTTTTCGCCAAACTTCTTCTTTGTGCTAGTCCTGAAAACTTTGTTCCATGTGAAACATGTCATTCTTGTCGACGAGTGACGTCCAGTAATCATCCAAACGTAACGCTTATTCGACCAGATGGTCAGGATATCAGGAAAGAGCAGATGTCCAATCTTGTGTATAGCATGACGAAAAAGGGTTACGAGTCGGGTAGGAAAATATATATTATTACTAGGGCAGATCGGATGAACGTTGCTGCGGCGAATACGTTGCTTAAGTTTCTTGAGGAACCCGAAGGCGATGTAACGGCAATCCTTTTAACGGATTCATATCAATCGATATTGCCAACGATCCAATCACGGTGTCAACGGTTATCTTTTCTACCGCCGTCTAGAGAAATGATGATTAGTGAGCTAGTCGAGAAGGGGATTACACCTTCAATGGCAGCGACCGTTACGATGGTCACTGCCAATCTGGATGAAGCTTTTCGACTGGCTGGAGATGATCAATTTGCACACATGCGAAAAACAGTGTTAAAATTGGTTGAAGCATCGGATAGACATGTCCATGAAGCGTTGTTATTCATTCAATCAGAATGGGCCCCTTTATTTAAAGAGAAGGAAGAGACTGAGAGTGGACTGGATTTACTGCTTTATGCTTACAGAGATGTGGTGGCATCCAAAGCCGGTTTGCAGTCAACAGCAACATTTCCCGATCAGCAAGAACTAGTTAGAGGTCTTTCGATGAAGATGACATATAGCCAGCTGTCTGCTAATATGGAGGCAATATTGCAGTCGAAAAAGCAATTGCATGGCAATATGAATCGCACACTTTTAATGGAACAATTGGTGCTCAGCATGCAGGAGGGGTTACTTGTTGTATAAAGTTGTAGGTGTCCGCTTTAAGAAAGCGGGTAAAATATATTATTTCGATCCACTGGAGTACACGCTCGACGAAGGTGACTACGTCATCGTTGAAACAGCACGTGGAATCGAATACGGTAAAGTTACAGGTAAGGTAAGAGAAGTTGGTGAGAATGATGTTGTCTTGCCACTCAAAAAGATCATTCGTCCAGCGCAAACGGAAGACCTCGAAAAAGTAGAGGAGAACCGTCTTGAGGCTGAACGGGCTTTTAGTACAGGTGTAGAAAAGATTGTAGAACATTCGTTAGAGATGAAGTTGGTTGATGTCGAGTATACATTCGATCGAAACAAGATTGTCTTTTACTTTACGGCTGAAGGTCGCGTTGATTTCCGGAATCTTGTTAAAGATCTTGCTTCGATTTTCCGGACACGTATTGAACTGCGACAGATTGGTGTACGTGATGAGGCGAAAATGCTTGGTGGCATTGGACCATGTGGCCGGATGCTTTGCTGTTCAACATTCCTAGGTGATTTCGAACCGGTTTCGATAAAAATGGCAAAAGATCAGAACTTATCACTTAATCCTTCTAAAATATCAGGTCTGTGCGGACGTCTTATGTGCTGCTTGAAATATGAGAATGATGATTACGAAGAAGCAAAAGCGCTTATGCCAGATGTAGGAACACGTGTCCAAACACCTGAGGGGCCTGGAAAAGTAGTTGGACTGAATCTGCTTGAACGCCTTCTTCAAGTAAGTATGACGGATCAGGATTTGGTATTGGAGTATACGTTGGAAGAAATAATGGAACAACAAAAAAATATGGCTCAATTGATGAAATAATGAGGTGGGATAGTTGAAAGAAAAGAGTTTTCTGGATAGGGTTATGGAATTCGAGCAAGAACTCGAATCTATGCAAAAGCAATTCCGCGAATTGATTGGATTCGTCGCGCAGATGACGGAAGAGAACCATTCGCTTCAACTCGAAAACCATCATTTGCGCAAGCGGCTTGAAGAAATGGACAAACAAATTGATGAAGAAGTACAGACAATCAACACAAGGCAACATCGGAAAAAAACGAATAAAATAGACGTTGGAGAAGGCGTTGATAATTTAGCGCGCCTATATAATGAAGGATTTCACGTCTGCAATGTCCATTACGGTGGTATTCGTAAAGGGGAAGATTGTCTGTTCTGCCTCTCTTTCTTAAATAAACAAAACGTGTAAAATGAGCCGATCCTATTGCAACGTAGGCATCGGCTTTTCTTTTATTGTGGGCCCACAGGGGGTGGGTCATGCATCGGAGAGGGATTGATCTACACCCCTCTTTGTTGCCGCAGGACGCGGCGTACTTAGGATGTGTCCCTTAATTCGGCGCTTCACGCATTTTTATTATGGAGGAAAATATTATGGATGAAATTTTACAAGATGATGAACGACTCGATTATTTATTAGCGGAAGATTTGCGGATTATTCAAAGTCCGTCTGTATTTTCTTTTTCTTTGGATGCAGTACTACTTGCAAGATTTGCCTATGTCCCGCTACAACAAACTGGAAAAATTGTAGATATATGTGCAGGTAACGGAGCGATTCCGTTGTTTTTAAGCGCCAGAACGAACGCTACTATTACTGCTGTTGAATTACAGGAGCGGCTTGCAAATATGGCGGTAAGAAGTGTCCGGTATAATGGGCTGGAAAGCAGGATTCGCATCCTTAATGATGATGTCATTGGCATTGCGGCAAAAATCGGCTATGAGAAATACGATACAGTAACATGTAACCCTCCCTACTTCCCAGCGCATGAGGCAAGCGAAAAGAACTTATCGGAGCATCTGGCAATTGCCAGGCATGAAATCCATCTAACGCTTGAACAGGCTATCCAGTCGGCAAGCGAATTGTTAAAGCAGGGGGGAAAGGCAGCGTTTGTCCACCGTCCAGGACGTTTACTCGACATTGTCACTGCAATGCGTGCAAATCGACTTGAGCCAAAACGAATTCAGTTTATTTATCCGAAAGAAGGTAAAGAAGCAAATACATTGCTAATTGAGGCGATTAAAGACGGTAAGCCAGATTTGAAAGTATTACCGCCTCTCTATGTGTATGGTGCTGATAATGAATATACGGAAGAAGTGAGGCTCCTCCTTTATGGACAAAATGGGTGATCACTTATTTTATGTATTAGAATGCAAGGATGGGTCCTATTATGCCGGTTATACGAATGATTTGGAAAAGCGTGTTCGTGTACATAATGAAGGGAAGGGCGCTAAATATACACGCGCAAAACGACCTGTACAATGTATTTACCATGAGAACTTCGAAACAAAACGTGAAGCTATGCAGGCAGAGTATCAATTTAAACAACTGAAGAGGAATGCGAAAGAGATCTATATTAGAAAGAGGCGAAACGTAAATGAAGTCACAGAAAAGTGCTGAACCAGGCGGTGGAAAACTGTTTTTAGTCGGAACACCAATCGGTAATCTTGAAGATATGACATACCGAGCGATTCGTATCTTGAAAGAGGTAGATATGATAGCGGCAGAGGATACGCGAAATACAATCAGGTTATGTAACCATTTTGAAATTAAGACACCGCTAACAAGTTACCATGAACATAATATTGAAGTTGGTGGCGAAAAGATTTTGGCCATGCTTGCGGATGGAAAGACGGTTGCACTCGTGAGTGATGCGGGTATGCCATGCATTTCTGATCCGGGGGCAGACATTGTAGCCAAGGCAATTATTGCAGGGTACGACGTAGTTCCTGTTCCAGGTGCGAATGCAGCAATCAGCGCGCTAGTTGCTTCAGGGTTAGTACCGCAACCTTTTATGTTCTTTGGTTTCTTATCACGTCAGAAGAAGGCCAGGAACATTCAATTAGACGATTTAAAACAACGAGAAGAGACGGTTATTTTATATGAGGCACCTCACAGGCTAAAGGAGACTTTACGCGCGTTACAGACGAGCTTCGGTGGGACACGCTCTGTTGTCCTGGCAAGGGAATTGACAAAACGTTTTGAGGAATTTCTTCGTGGTACGCTTGAAGAAGCTGTTTTATGGGCAGAATCAAATGAAATACGTGGCGAGTTCTGTATTGTAATCGAAGGCAGTGACGGAGTAATTGTAGAAGAGCAACAGGAGTGGTGGAACGACTTAGAAATTCGTGATCATGTGACAGAATTGATGGAAAGAAAAGGTCTTCGTTCAAAAGAGGCAATCCGAGAAGTAGCAAATGACCGTGGATTAAGCCGTCGCGATGTTTATAAAGAATTTCATGTCGAAGATGAATGACAGACAGTAGTACATAAGAAATGCACTGTAGTCTGGACGTGAAATTTATATGTTGCAATGTATTCACAGTATGAGGTTTCATAGTATCCTAAGCAACGAAAAAAAATCCAGAACGGTTAACCGATCCGGACAATACTATTATTGATTTACTTTTTTAAGCTATCTTCAATTTCCTTGATGAGTTGTTTTGCGCCTTCTGGGCTCAAAATTAACTTGCCATCGATAAGACTTAAATTGTCGTCAGACACATCGCCCGTAATCGAGCATGTCATATTCGGCATATATTTCTTCAAGATGATTTTATCTTCATCAACGTAAATTTCCAAAGCGTCTTTTTGTGCAATACCAAGTGTACGGCGTAATTCAATTGGAATTACTACACGTCCAAGTTCATCGACTTTTCTTACAATACCAGTTGATTTCATGAGTTTAACTCCTTTCGATACATTTAGTTTCGTCAAAATTCGACAAAATTCTCTTAACAACTTTTATCATACCAAGTCTTCCAATTAACGTCAATACTAGGCGCTTAAAACTATGAGAAAAATAGTAGTTATTTAAAAAAATGCGCTATTTTTCGACAAAAATAGACTAATAGACACGGAAATAACAATGACGTTAGCTGTTGTCGAGGAATTTCATTGTATCGCCAGTACGCTTTAGATAGAATAGATAGTACATACTTATACACTGGAGGAATATTCGTGGCTGATCAGAAAAAGACTTTCTATATTACTACACCTATTTATTATCCAAGCGGGAATTTCCATATTGGTACCGCATATACCACTGTCGCTTCAGACGCGATGGCTCGTTACAAACGACTGCGCGGGTATGATGTTCGGTTCCTGACTGGAATGGATGAGCACGGTCAAAAGATACAGGAAAAAGCGCAAGAGGCCGGACTGCCACCGCAGGAGTTTGTCGATGGTATCGCAGAGACAGCGAAAAAGGTCTGGAATACAATGGACATTTCATATGACGACTTCATCCGTACGACGGAAGAGCGCCATAAAGTGATTGTCGAAAAGATTTTTAAAACATTCCTTGATAACGGCGATATTTATAAAGGGGAGTACGAAGGATGGTATTGCCTACCTTGTGAAACATACTTTACGGAAGGGCAGCTTGAAAATGGCAACTGTCCTGATTGTGGACGACCTGTCAAAAAAGTGAAGGAAGAATCATACTTCTTCAATATGAAGAAGTATGCTGGAAGACTGTTGAAGTTTTACGAAGATAATCCGAAGTTTATCGAACCGGAATCGCGTAAAAACGAAATGATTAATAACTTTATCAAACCGGGGCTTGAAGACTTATCTGTTTCTCGTATGTCGTTTGATTGGGGCATAAAAGTTCCTGGGGATCTGAAGCATGTCATTTATGTATGGGTCGATGCGTTGACGAACTACATCACAGCGCTTGGCTATCAGTCAGATGACGATTCGTTATTCAAAAAGTATTGGCCGGCGGATGTCCATGTTGTTGGAAAAGATATTGTTCGTTTCCATACAATTTATTGGCCGATTTTCTTAATGGCACTCGATTTACCGTTGCCGAAGAAAGTTTTTGCGCATGGTTTCATCATGATGAAAGATGGAAAAATGTCGAAATCTAAAGGCAATGTCGTCTATCCGGAAATGCTTGTTGAGCGCTACGGACTCGATGCGACACGTTATTTCCTTCTTCGTGAATTGCCGTTTGGGCAAGATGGTGTATTCTCACCCGAATCCTTTGTGGAGCGGACGAATTATGACCTTGCAAATGACCTCGGAAATTTATTGAACCGATCAATTTCGATGATCAATAAATATTTCGACGGAGAGATTCCGACACAAGGCCTTGTCGCAACAGATTTCGATGACAGCTTGACGAATTTCATGACGACTACAGTCGGGAAATACGAAGCATCAATGGAGAACATGCAGTTTAGCGCTGTCCTTGGCGATTTGTGGGCTCTTATATCGCGGACCAACAAATACATCGACGAGACGTCTCCATGGGTGTTAGCGAAGGATGAGGCGGATAAAGGGAAACTAGCGTCTGTTATGATGCATCTTGCGACATCACTCCGTCACATTGCTGTATTATTGCAACCGTTTATGACGGAAGCGCCTAAACAGATTATGACGCAACTGGGTCTGGATGAAAAACTGCTTGCTTGGGATACGCTGGGGAATTTCAACGCGATTCCGACAGGCACAAAAGTCGTAGAAAAGGGTGTACCAATCTTCCCGCGCCTGGATGCGGACGTTGAAGTCGTTTATATCCGTGATCAGATGGCGATTACTGCACCGGCTGAAAATGCGCCTGCTGAGCAACCTGCAAAAGTGGAAGTTGAAGAGCCGGTAGTGGCGGAGATTTCAATCGATGATTTCTTGAATGTCGATTTACGCGTTGCGACAGTAACTGCATGTGAAAGAATTCCGAAAGCAGATAAATTGCTGAAGCTCCAACTAGATATGGGTTATGAGAAACGACAAGTTGTATCGGGCATCGCAGAACATTACGAACCTGAGGCACTAGTCGGGCAGAAAGTAATTGTTGTTGCCAACTTGAAACCTGTAAAATTACGTGGAGAGCTATCCCAAGGTATGATTTTGGCTGGGAAATCAGATGGTATTTTGAAACTTGCCACAGTCGATCAGTCACTTGAAAATGGTGCACAAGTTAAATAAGAATAGAAACGGCGTCCCTCATGGAAACGCCGTTTTTCTTTTTTTGAGTATATTATCAACTATATATGTTGAATTAAAGAATCCCATTGAATCTGCAGTGGTACTCAATAATGAGAGAGTTGTAATTCGGGGTGTGGATTGTAGAACACTTGGCGCTTTGGGGATGCCTCTCACCGTAAGCCTGGATTAGCGCTTCGCATCCAGTCTTACGGCTTCGGCGACCCCTTTGCCGCGCCTGCGCTAGGGTGTTCATTATCGAGAGATATATGATTTTGAGATGTATATGCTGAGATTATAATGTGATTACTAGTTGATACTACTTATAGTCAAGAAAGATGCACTCCAGGTTGCAGATTTCATCCCTGAAAATGAAAAGCTCTTTCTCACATAGACCATCCAGCGAAGGCGCGACTTCGTGGTAGCCGGAGCGATAAGACTGAAAGTGGTCTCCTTTCTGGCTTATCGCGGGAGGCATCCACAAAGCGTCGAAGCGGTATTCGTAGGATTTCTATTTCATTCTAATTATTTGGGTTTTTTCAGTTGCTTCTCGAAAGCCCCTGTAAAGCGCATATGTCGTATTCATTTGTTCAACATATATAATAAACGATAAATATTGAACATATAACTACAAGTGAAAACTAAGCGAAGGTAATATTTATATCAACATATATAGTATGTAATGGAAGCTATAATCCGTTCGATTAAAATAAAACAATTGTGAGGCGAAAATAATGTATATAGATACACACGTTCATTTAAATGCAGATCAGTATGAAGAAGATATAGATGAAGTGATTCAACGTGCCCAAGAAGCCGGTGTTGACAAGATGGTGGTCGTTGGATTTGATCGCAAGACGATTTTGAAGGCAATGGAACTGACTGAACAGCACGCTTTCATTTACGCCGTTGTCGGTTGGCATCCTGTAGATGCAATCGACTGCACAGAAAAAGACTTAGAATGGATTGAATCACTCGCCGCGCACCCTAAAGTGGTTGGTATTGGGGAAACAGGATTGGATTATCATTGGGATAAATCACCGCGAGATGTGCAACAGGAAGTGTTCAGAAAACAGATTCAGCTTGCCCAGAAAGTAAAACTGCCAATTATTATCCATAACCGAGATGCAACGGCGGATGTCGTTCGTATCTTGAAAGAAGAGGGAGCAGAAAAAACGGGCGGAATTATGCATTGTTTTGGTGGAAGTGTCGAGACTGCAAATGACTGCATAAAAATGAATTTCATGATTTCATTGGGAGGACCAGTTACATTTAAAAATGCAAAGGCGCCAAAACAAGTTGCAACGGAAATTTCGCTTGATCATTTATTAATCGAAACAGATGCGCCTTATCTCGCACCTCATCCGTACCGTGGAAAAAGGAATGAACCGGCATGGGTGACGCTTGTTGCGGAAGAAATAGCGAGACTTAAAGGTCTCCCCATTGAAGAAGTGGCAAAAAGAACGACCGCAAACGCTTTGAAAGTATTTAACATAACATGAATAAGATGGTAGGAAGTTTTCCATGCTTTTTATATGAAGGGCTTCCTAAATTTGTTATTCACCAAATTCATACGGGTTGACATGCCGAAGAGTACCCTTTATAATCAGCCGAGTGATGAAGGAGGAGTTTTTTTCATGTCAAAAAGTACCATGAAAAACCTGTTCTATAAGTCATTGAGGAGTAAAAAAGTAGCGATTACCGTAGTTTCGCTAACGCTATTTGTTACTGTTATTTCACTTGTTCTCTTTGAGGGAACAAAAAAATCGATCACGTTGGACGTGGACGGTAAAGAACTTAACATTAAAACGCACGCACATACAGTTGGTAAACTTCTCTCCGAACAGGAAATTGAAGTTGCCAAACACGATCTAGTAATACCCTCAGTGAATACACCTATCGAGGATGGTCTATCGATTAGGTGGGAACAGTCGCAACAAGTTGTAATAAATGTCGATCAGGATACCAAATCCATATGGACGACTAATCATAAGGTGGAAGAGATACTTGCTGAAGCAGATATCGAAATTACCGAATATGATGTTGTAAACCCAGTGCTAGATGAACAGCTAGGGAAAGAAAATAGCATTACCGTCCAAAAAGCGTTTGAAGTAACGTTGAATGACGGCGGAGAAGAAAAGAAGGTCCGGTCAACTTCGACTACGGTCGCTGACTTTTTAAAGAGAGAGAACATTCATTTGAATGATGACGATCGTCTGAATAGAAAGGCAGATGGGTATCTAAAGCCTGGCTCTATAGTGGCAGTCGTACGAGTGGAAAAAGTCACCGATGTAGTGGAAGAACCGGCGAACTTTGCAGTTGAAACACGCAACGATCCATCTTTACTGAAAGGGCGAGAAAAAATCGTCCAAGCGGGAAAAAAAGGAACGGTTTCACGGAAGTTTGAAATTGTGAAAGAAAACGGGAAGGAAATTTCCCGTAAGCTTCTAGAAGAGAAGTCAATTAAAAAACCACAAACGAAGATCGTTTCCGTAGGCTCGCAAGTGATGGTCGCAAGTGCATCAGCTGGGACGTCTAATTCAAAAACTGTATCGCGTAACGATTCATCCGCGGAAGGTGGGGAGTTCTACGTAACCGCTACGGCCTATACGGCGCATTGTAATGGTTGTTCTGGAATTACACGAACAGGCATTAATTTACGTGCGAACCCTAATTTGAAAGTTATTGCAGTCGACCCAAGCGTTATCCCGCTCGGTTCTAAAGTGTGGGTTGAAGGATACGGCTATGCCGTTGCAGGGGATACAGGCGGTGCAATCAAAGGCAAGAAGATTGATCTGCACGTAGCAACGAAAGGCGATGCCTATAAATTCGGCAGACGCCAAGTGAAAATTAAAATCATCGATTGATATATACATCCGCAGGACTGATATTAGTCCCGCGGATTATTGTGTTATAGCCATCTTCTGCTGAAGGAAGTTAAACCTCTGGGGGATATTATAAATTTTGAATTACGCCGAGGCGTAATTGATCGCCTGCCCATCTGTACATCCGCTTGCCGTCAGAGTAGAATTAGGGAAAGAATGCAATGGGAATGAGGATTTTTGTGAACATTAAAGAAATTATTGTTGTTGAAGGCAAGTCTGATACAGTAGCCGTGAAACGGGCAGCAGGTGCGGATACGATTGAAACGAACGGTTCTGCAATCGACGAGTTAACGCTCACGCGTATTCGGCATGCTCAGGAAACGCGAGGCGTCATCGTATTCACGGATCCCGACTTTCCTGGCAGAAGAATCCGCGCCATCATTGAAGAGCGTATTCCAGGTGTTAAACATGCTTTTCTTGAAAAGAAGCTGACGATTGCCAAAAATGGATCGGGGCTAGGTATTGAGCATGCACATGATGAGCATATACGGGCTGCGCTAAGTGCGGTTTACACCGTGGACGACCAGCCTGCTGTTGATATACCACTAGCAGATTTGATGACGGCTAGGCTTATCGGACATCCTGATGCAAAAAGGCGCCGTGAGCGCTTAAGTGAGCTGTTGCAAATCGGTCAAGTGAATGGCAAAGGATTAAAGAAGCGGTTGGAAATGTTCCGAATTGGTTATGATCGATTGGGAGAAGTATTAAAGGTTCTAGACGAGGAGGAAACGGAAAATAATGAATAAAGATATTGCGACTCCGGTCAGGACGAAAGAGATTCTCGCTAAATACGGTTTTTCGCTCAAAAAAAGTTTAGGTCAAAACTTCTTGATTGACCCCAATATTTTACGCAATATCGTTTCGCACGCAGGCTTGTCCGAAAAAACAGGTGTTATTGAAATCGGACCCGGTATTGGTGCATTGACAGAACATCTTGCAAGAAGCGCAGGAAAAGTCGTCGCTTTTGAAATTGACGGACGCCTCCTTCCTGTATTGGAAGATACCCTGTCGCCTTACGACAACGTGACAATCGTTCATCAGGACATACTGGAAGCTGACCTTCTACAAGTAATGCAGGACCACTTCGCGGATTATGAGGATGTTGTAGTTGTTGCAAACTTGCCTTATTATGTGACAACGCCAATTATCATGAAATTCTTACTTGGTAAAGTTCCAGTATCAGGTATGGTAGTTATGATGCAGAAAGAAGTAGCAGATCGCATTACCGCCGTTCCAGGGACAAAAGCATACGGTTCTCTATCCATAGCTATTCAGTACTATATGGATGCGGAAGTGGCTATGATTGTACCGAAGACGGTATTCATGCCGCAACCAAACGTTGAGTCGGCTGTTCTACGTTTGACAAGAAAAGAAACGGCGCCAGCAAAAGTAATCGATGAAGACTTTATGTTTGTAGTTTCTAGAGGTTCATTCGTCCAGCGCCGGAAGACGATTTTGAACAACTTGCAATCCTCACTTCCTAATGGCAAGTTGAAGAAAGAAGTGATCTTGCAAGCTTTCGAACAAATTGGCATGGACCCTGGCCGACGTGGAGAAACACTGACAATAGAAGAATTTGCAAACTTGTCGAATGCCTTGTATGAGGACTTCTTTGAGAAGAAGAAAAAACGATAGAGTTAGGACGTTTTTATTAGAAAAATACCCTTTTTTCTAATAAAAAGATTGACAAAGTAGACCAGCAATTGTTAAAATGAAGATTTTAATTGACAGAAACTTTTAAAAGTGTTATGCTTATACTTAGTGAGGTGTAAGCGACGTGCCAAAAACATTAGCGGACATTAAGAAGTCATTGGATTCTCATCTGGGAAAACGTTTGCACTTAAAAGCAAACGGTGGTCGGAAGAAGACAATCGAGAGAGCTGGAGTGCTGCGGGAAACATATCGTGCAGTATTCGTAGTTGAACTTGACCAGGACGAAAATGCATTTGAAAGAGTATCTTACAGCTACGCAGACATTTTAACCGAAGCGGTTGAAATAACAATTCTTGAAGGTGCAGATCCTACTGCATTCATTATCAAATAATTACAGTCTTAATGATTTAATTCATTTTTAAACAACACCTGTGCAAGCATTCTGAAAATGGATGTCTTGTGCGGGTGTTTTTTCTTTCGTTTGGTTCATACTACAATTGTCAGCCAAAAGGAGGAAAACCGAATGGCGAAAAAACGTGGCATTATGTCTGAAGGCTTGAAGGTAGAAATTGCGAAAGAGCTTGGATTTTATGATGTTGTGGAGCGAGAAGGTTGGGGCGGCATCAAATCACGCGACGCGGGCAATATGGTGAAGCGAGCAATTGAAATGGCCGAACGAGGAGTAGCACAAAAGAAATAACGCTATGAATTACCCATTATCCAACTAACAGGCTGACAAAAGAAGAGCTGAATCCGGGAGCATCAAGATATCCGGCCAGCTCTTCTTTTTAGTGCCTGGGAAGTTGTGCGATATAGATAGGATTGGTCGTCCGTTGTTTATGAATGGTAGGTATGATTATATGGTCGGTTGTGTTTCCACATTTGTTCTGAAACCGAGGCTTTCAAAAATCAATTATCCTATTATTATCATTTCACAGCGCAAATATTTCACCCTATGCTAAAATAGGGGGATACAGACTAGCTGGAATGGAGGGAGCCGGATGCTTTATGAAAAGGCACCAGCAAAAATCAATTTAACACTCGATGTATTACATAAGCGACCGGATAATTTTCATGAAGTCGAAATGATTATGACTACGGTTGATTTAGCAGACAGAATCTGGCTTCGTCCGACAGATAACGGGAAAATCATCATCAAGGCGTCAGAACGACATGTACCCAATGATCGAAAGAACTTGGCTTATCAAGCTGCTGAATTGTTACAAATTGAATGTGGTATTACAAAAGGTGTTGAGATTACACTAGAAAAAAGTATTCCTGTTGCTGCAGGGCTCGCGGGCGGAAGTTCGGATGCTGCTGCTACGCTACGGGGATTGAATAGGCTATGGAATTTAAAATTGAGTGTCGAAGAACTCGCGAGGCTTGGGGCACGAATTGGTTCGGATGTTTCATTTTGCGTACATGGCGGTACAGCACTTGCGACGGGGCGCGGAGAATTAATTGAAATCCTACCTCCCCCACCAAACTGTTGGGTCATTCTCGCGAAACCGGCCATTTCGGTTTCGACAGGAGATATATACGGAAAGTTGAATTTATCTGCGATTGATCATATCGATACGGTTCGAATGATTGAAGCATTAAGGGCGGAAGATTACGACAAAATGTGCAACTCAGTCGGAAATGTCCTAGAAACCGTCACAATGGATCTGTATCCACAAGTCGTTGTTCTGAAAGAGCAGATGAAGAGATTTGGTGCAGATGCAGTTTTAATGAGTGGTAGCGGCCCGACAGTTTTCGGTCTCGTTAAACATGAATCCAGGGTACCGAGAATTTATAACGGGCTAAAAGGGTTCTGTCCAGAAGTATATGCGGTTAGAATGGTCGGTGGACATACAATTCTTGATTAAATACGTACGATTGTGGTAATGTACATTAAAATATTCGGGTTTAGGAGATGGTACTATGAAGTGGAAAAGGAGCGAGCGGCTTGTAGATATGACTAGCCAATTGTTAGAATCTCCACATGAACTTATTCCACTGACCTTCTTCTCCGAACGTTACCAAGCGGCTAAATCCTCGATTAGTGAGGATTTGACGATTGTAAAAGAAACGTTTGAGGAAAAAGGCACAGGAAAACTGGTGACGGTTTCCGGAGCAGCGGGAGGAGTGAAGTTCATCCCGAAGATGGTAGAATCCGACGTTCGTGAAGTGATGTCGCTTCTAATGGAGAAACTTGGGCATTCGGATCGATTGCTGCCAGGCGGTTATTTATTCATGACGGATCTTCTTGGCAATCCGCGCATTATGGATCGTGTGGGTAAAGTATTTGCTTCAGCGTACGCGGAGACAGACATTGATGTGATTATGACGGTAGCGACGAAGGGTATTCCGATTGCCCATGCAATTGCGCGTCACCTGAATGTCCCAGTCGTTGTCGTTCGCCGTGATAGCAAGGTGACCGAGGGACCAACTGTGAGCATTAATTATGTATCTGGTTCAACCAGACGTATTCAAACAATGGTATTATCGAAAAGAAGCATGCAAAGCGGACGCAAAGTCCTCATTACAGACGATTTCATGAAAGCAGGCGGTACGATGCTTGGGATGAAGAGTCTTCTGGAGGAATTTGGTTGCGAACTGGCAGGTATAGCTGTTCTAGTAGAATCCGATCATGCTGAAGAGGTTCTCGTCGATAACTACTTATCTCTTGTTAAGCTTCATGCAGTAAATGAAAAGAATGGGACCATCGAGTTAGAAGAAGGAAACTATTTTGCGGAAGGTGGAAAATGATATGAATTATGTAGCGACAGAAAACGCACCACAGGCAATTGGACCTTATGCACAAGCGGTTAGTGTGAACGGAATGGTATATACATCCGGGCAAATTCCATTGACACCGGAAGGACTGCTTGTTGAGGGGACTATCGAAGATCAAACGCACCAAGTGTTCGCCAATTTAAAAGAAGTGCTGAAAGCAGCAGGTTCATCTTTGGATAAAGTAGTCAAAGCAACTGTTTTTATTAAAGATATGAATGAATTCGTTGCTGTCAATGACATTTACGCACAGCATTTTGGGTCTCATACACCTGCACGTTCAACTGTTGAAGTTGCTAGATTACCGAAAGACGTAAAAATTGAAATAGAGGTTATTGCTCTAGTAGCCAAATAACAGATACCCGCCCAAATATCACTTTGGGCGGGTTTTTTATTTCCGTGTCTTTCAAAATGTTTAAATAATTGTGTTTATAAAGAAGGGAAACGCTTACTTTTGTGGAATATAGTCGTCATGCACTGTAAAGACAAAAGGAGTGGTAAGAGATGGAAGTAACAGATGTGAGGTTACGAAAGATGGAAACTGATGGAAGGATGAGGGCAATTGCTTCGATTACAATTGACGATGAATTTGTCGTGCATGACATTCGGGTCATCGATGGAAATGAGGGATTGTTCGTAGCGATGCCGAGTAAACGAACGCCTGATGGAGAGTTTCGTGATGTAGCACATCCAATTAATACAAGTGCTCGAACCAAAATCCAAGATGCAGTAATGGCGGCATACCACCTTTCTGCAGAAGAAGCAGTATTTGAAGGCGCTGGTGCATGATGTGGCCCCTTCGTTTTTACCTATACTTATCGTGAAATAATATAGACAGCCTGTGGATAATTTACAATATAGAAGTTTCACGTCTAGGCTCCGGGCACAAAATGCTCGGAGACCTGCAGGATGTGGGTTCCGTTGAAGCGGGATTGAACTACGATTCACTTTGTGCTAGATGATAAGGACAACTTAGGTTGTGTTCACTTGCAGGTTCCCTGCGCTTTTTTTATGGATTTTTTTGGCATTAAAAAGCTGAATAAAAAAGAGAAAATAATGATAAAAGATTGTAATCAACTTGTCAAGAGGTATGAGGTTGAAAATTAGCCCGTTTTCAGCTATAGTCAATAGTGAAAACATTCGAGGGGGATTCGCCTTCATCCCTCATTCATGGGGGCTATTAAATGACAAATACATATGCCGTTGTCCTGGCTGCAGGGCAAGGTACACGGATGAAGTCCGATTTATATAAAGTACTGCATCCCGTTTGTGGAAAACCGATGGTCGAACACGTAATTGATCATATACGCGGTCTTGGTATTGGTCGAATTGTTACGATTGTTGGACATGGTGCAGAAACGGTAGAAGAAACGCTTGGAGAGAAAAGTGAATATGCGCTACAGCAAGAGCAATTAGGCACGGCACACGCTGTTCAGCAGGCTGAGAGGCTTATTGGTGACTTGGATGGTACGACTATCGTTGTATGCGGAGATACGCCGCTCATTCGTTCTGAGACAATGGAGGAATTGATTGCGCATCATAAAGCAACAGGAGCAAAAGCAACTATCTTGACGGCTAATGCGGATGATCCAACAGGATACGGGCGCATTATCAGGGGAGAGAGTGGCCAAGTCCTCCGAAATGTTGAACAGAAAGATGCAACTCCTGAAGAACAAAAAGTGACGGAAATCAATACAGGTACCTATTGCTTTGACAATCGGACACTTTTTGAAACGTTGAAAAAAGTGAAAAATAATAATACGCAAGGGGAATACTATCTCCCTGATGTTGTCGGTATTTTGCAATCTGAAAATGCACTCGTTTCAGCATACGTGACAGGGGATTTCAGTGAAACACTCGGTATCAATGACCGCGTAGTCTTGGCAGAAGCAGAGCGTGTCATGCGTAGACGTATAGCTGAAAAGCATATGCGGAATGGTGTAACAATTATCAACCCCGAAAGCACGTATATAAGCGCGGCAGCCGAAATTGGCCGTGATACAGTTCTTCAACCGGGTACAATGATTGAAGGTCATACCGTTATCGGCAATAAGTGTGTAATAGGACCAAATAGCCAGATTGTCGACAGTGTAATCGGTGATAATACAAATGTGCATTCATCTGTTGTACTATCTAGCAGAATTGGTTCAACTACGGCAATAGGACCGTTCGCACATATCCGCCCGGACTCTGATCTTGGAGACAGTGTGAAAATCGGTAACTTTGTGGAAGTGAAAAAGGCGACACTAGGTGAAGGTAGCAAAGTGTCACATTTAAGCTATATTGGTGACGCAAAAATTGGGTCGCATGTAAATGTAGGTTGTGGAACAATCACTGTTAACTACGATGGCAAGAACAAGCATCTTACAACAATCGAAGATAATGCATTTATTGGTTGTAATTCCAATTTAGTCGCTCCAGTTACAGTTGGAAAAGGTGCATATGTAGCAGCTGGATCGACAATTACTAAAAGTGTGCCAGAAAGTTCACTTGCAATTGCGCGTGCACGGCAGGAGAATAAAGAAGGATATGCAAACAAACTAAATCTCAGTTAAACAGGGGGAACATGATGGCTAATCACTATCCTAACGATAAACTTAAGATATTTTCTTTGAATTCGAACCAAACACTTGCGGTGCAAGTAGCGGAAAAAATCGGACGTCCACTTGGCAAATGCTCGGTCAAACAATTCAGTGACGGAGAAGTCCAAATCAATATCGAAGAAAGTATCCGTGGCTGCGATGTATTCGTCATCCAGTCGACATCGTACCCTGTCAATGAAAACTTGATGGAACTTCTTATTATGATTGACGCTTTGAAACGTGCGTCAGCACGCACAATCAATGTCGTTATGCCTTATTATGGCTATGCGCGCCAAGATCGTAAAGCACGTTCACGTGAACCGATTACAGCGAAACTTGTTGCAAATTTACTTGAAACAGCAGGAGCCCACCGTGTCATTGCAATCGATCTGCATGCACCACAAATCCAAGGTTTCTTCGATATCCCAATCGATCATCTTGTTGCTGAGCCAATCCTTACAGAATACTTTAAAGGAAAAGGCTTGAACATCGATGAGCTTGTTATTGTATCACCGGATCATGGCGGTGTAACGCGTGCGCGTAAGATGGCGGACCGCATGAAAGCACCTATTGCGATTATTGACAAACGTCGCCCACGCCCAAATGTTGCTGAAGTGATGAATATCGTTGGCAATGTTGAAGGGAAAACAGCAATCCTAATTGATGATATTATCGATACAGCAGGGACAATCACAATTGCGGCGAGCGCTTTAATCGAAAGTGGAGCAAAAGAAGTGTATGCTTGTTGTACACACCCAGTGTTGTCAGGTCCAGCAATCGAACGAATTGATAATTCGCAAATTAAAGAATTGGTTATTACAAATTCAATTGAGCTTCCGGCAACGAAAACATCCCCAAAAATCAAGCAACTTTCGATCGCTTCATTGCTTGCAGAAGCGATCGTGCGTGTGTTCGAAGAGAAATCTGTTAGTACATTGTTTGAGTAAATTTAATTTAGATGTTTCATGTCGCTTGTCATTGGGTATTTATTAGTTAACACAACTTTTTTTAAAGAAGGGTGATTAAATAAAATGAGTACAACTATACAATCAGAAGCGAGAGTACCATCAAAACAATCAGCACTAACTGGATTACGTAAAGAGGGCTATGTTCCAGCGGTCGTCTACGGTTATAAAACAGAAGCTACATCGATTTCAGTAAAAGAGCGAGACTTACTAAAAACATTACAAATAACGGGCCGTAATGGCGTTATTAAACTTAATATTGACGGGAAGGACCTTAATGTTGTCCTAAACGATTATCAATCTGACGTATTAAAAGGTGAAATTCGACATGCGGACTTCCTTGCTATCAATATGACAGAGGAGCTTGAAGTAGATGTTACTATACATCTTATTGGCGAATCTGTTGGCTTGAAAGAGGGAGGCGTACTTCAACAACCGAACCGTGAAGTGACCATCAAAGTGAAACCTTCGGATATTCCGGAGACATTTGATATCGACATTTCAAAACTTCAAATCGGCGAAACGATTACAGTAGCTGAAATTCGTGCGAATTCGAAATATGAGATTTTAAACGAAGATGATCATGCACTTGTTCTAATTTCATCACCACGTACAGCGGCGGAGATGGAAGAACTTGAAAGCGAAGCTTCTGAATCAGAAGAGCCAGAAGTAATTGGTGAGAAGAAAGAAGCGAAGTAATACAAACATGAGCGCACGGAAATCCGTGCGCTTCTTTTCTGTTTCATAGTTAAGTAATTATAGGTTTTTTAACTTGGAATAGTGTCTTAGCACTAGTCACAAGGCTCCTAGGATATAGCTATGCAGTCGTTTGCGACAGGGAGTCGCTCACTTAGACTGCCTTTTTTGCTCTCTTTAAGCCCATGGCATCTGTATCGTTTCCTTGTGCTTTTCTCAAGGATAGGAAAGTATAACTTTATCTACATGAATCGGTGTCTAGACTCTAGCGCTTTTCTAAATCCTCTAGTGTAAAAGGAAGATGAAATCTATGAAAATGATAATAGGACTCGGAAATCCGGGTAAACAATATGAAAAAACACGCCATAATGTGGGGTTTCATGTCATTGACGAGCTTAGTACTCGTCTGCCAATCACTGCAGTACAATCGAAATTTGGTGGCATGTATACGGTTGTCCATCGTCCGGAAGGAAAAGTAATGCTTGTCAAGCCGCTTACTTATATGAACCTATCTGGTGAATGTGTTCGGCCATTGATGGATTACTTCGATATCGACGTAGAAGATATCGTTGTTCTGTATGATGATCTTGATATTGCTCCCGGAACAATTCGACTGCGTCAAAAAGGCAGTGCGGGTGGCCATAACGGCATGAAATCACTTATTGCTCATCTTGGTACGGACCAGTTCAATCGAATCCGAATCGGTGTTGGTCGTCCCATCGGTGGTATGAAAGTGGCTGATTACGTTCTAGCACCTTTCGGCAAAGATGAAAAACCATTAATTGAAGACATGGTGAAAAAAAGTGCATCCGCATGTGAAGCGTGGCTGGGCAAACCATTTAATGATGTCATGAACAACTTTAATGGTGTATAAGGAATAATAAAGCCGTCTTGCGCCTATACTTTGAGAAAAGGGGCGGAGACTAAAATGGCGATCCGTTATACTTGCCGGCATTGTGAGACTGAAATTGGCACACTTCCGTTTGAATCTGCGAAGGAGGCTATCCTTCTGCTGCACAAGATGGACGAAGAGGAAGTTGAGCATTTTCTGACGTATGAAAAAGACGGGGCATTGACGGTGCGATGCATCTGCGAACAGTGTGAGCAATCGCTTCAACGATTCCCGGACTACTATACACTTAACAAATGGCTTCAATAAGATGTACGCTTTGGCGCTAAATGCGTCCAAAGCTTTTTCTGTTTTTCTGTCTAAAGGTATTTGTGTTGAACTATTAAATTATTTTGAATTGGCTGCGGCATAAGGGGATGTCTTAGGGCTTCGGTTACTTGATGTCCAGTTAATGAGATAATTTCCAGCAAAGGCGTCTACTGGGTTAGCCGAAGCAATAAGTCTGACAGTGATTTTCTATCCGGCTTATTGTGGGAGGCATCCCCTAGTGCCAAGCGTTGTTGGTAGGATTCTTTATTACAACATATATAGATAATTATTTTTCCAATATATAAATATAGTTTGGACTTGGCGCACTTGAATGGCCTAGCCCTTTTTGAACGCCTACTATTATTATGAAAGAAAGGATGTGTAGCATTGGAATCACTAATAGATTTGTTTTTACAAGAGAAAGAGATTGACGAACTAGTGGGAGAGTTGGAGGCGGGAATAGACCGTCAACTTATCGCGGGATTGTCAGGCGGGGCGAAGTCGATTCTTTTCAAAGTGCTTCAGCAGTCGAGCAAACGGCCCATTCTTATCGTATCCCCAAATTTATTGCAAGCCCAGCGTACATATGAAGACCTCGTCAAAATGTTGGGCGATTCACTCGTCCACCTTTACCCTGCAGAGGAACTCATTGCTGCGGACTTTTCTGTTTCGAGCTATGAACTTCGCGCCCAGCGCATCGATACATTAGATCATATGGTACGAACTGGGAAGGGGGTTTATATCACGCCGATTGCAGGCATGAAAAAACTATTACCTGAAAAAGCACGCTGGCTATCCAATTCATTATCAACGACAATAGGCGCAGAAATTAATATGGAAGAATGGCTTGAAAGACTTGTGTCAATGGGTTATACGAGACAGTCAATGGTAACAGCGCCAGGTGAGTTTGCATTGCGTGGGGGTATCCTGGATTTGTATCCGCTGAATTTGGAAGAACCCGTACGGATTGAATTATTTGATACGGATGTTGACTCGATTCGCACATTCTCGGCGGAAGATCAGCGCTCAACAGGTAAGTTGAAAGACGTATCAATTCTTCCCGCTGCCGAATTTGTTTGGAAGGCTGAAGATTTGACGATCATCGCAGAAAACCTGGAGAATGCGCTTGGCGTTAGTTTGAAGAAGATGAACGATGTGGATGCGAAAGAACGGTTAACCATTAATATGAAGGGGGATATTGCTTTAATGAGGGAGGGATCCATTCCGGAAAACATGTTGAAATATGCATCGTTTTCAGCTGGAACGACTTCCCTTGAAAGTTATTTTCCAAGTAACGGAATCGTTTTATTTGATGAAATCGGACGGGTCCTTGAGGTTGTTGCATCACTAGAGTCGGATGAAAAGGAATGGATGGTTGCTCTTCTTGAAGAAGGGAAAATTGTTCATGATGCAAAAACTTCATATTCATTCGAAGAGGTACATGGAACATTAAAGCAACGAAAAGTATATTTATCCCTTTTCGTGCGCACAGTTCCAGGAATTGTTGTGAAAAAGACAGTGACGTTTTCTTGTAAACCGATGCAGCAGTTCCATGGGCAGATGAGTTTATTGAAAAATGAGATAGAACGCTGGCACCAAGGACGTTTCAATATTTTCATTATCGCAGACGGCAATGAACGAATGCAGAAAGTCCAATCTATCCTTGAAGATTACGATATGCAATCTGCCTTGTCTGGCAAACCGTCAAAAGCAGGTGGCATAATTGTCATTGATGGCGATTTGTCTGCTGGCTTCGAGCTGCCGTTTCAACGGATGGCAGTTATAACAGATTCTGAGCTCTTCAAAGGGACACCGAAACGGAAAGCACGTCCGCAAAAGATGACCAATGCAGAACGCATCAAAAGTTACTCGGAAATCAAGCCAGGTGATCATATCGTTCACGTTCATCATGGAATTGGGAAGTATTACGGGGTTGTAACGCTCGAAGTAAGCGGTATTCATAAAGATTACCTCGACATCAGGTACCGCGGAGAAGATAAGCTATTCGTTCCTGCCGACCAGATCGATTTAATCCAGAAATATGTCGCCTCCGGGGAAAAAGAACCGAAACTGCATAAGCTGGGTGGGGCAGACTGGAAGAAAACGAAAACAAAAGTTATCGCAGCAGTACAAGACATTGCGGACGACCTAATTGAGCTGTATGCCAAACGGGAATCGGAAAAGGGACATGCATTTGCAGTGGATGACGACATGCAAATGGCATTTGAAAACGCGTTCCCTTACGACGAAACCGATGATCAGCTCAGATCTATCGCTGAAGTGAAATTGGATATGGAAAAAGAACGTCCAATGGACCGCTTACTTTGTGGGGATGTTGGTTATGGTAAAACGGAAGTTGCAATTCGTGCTGCATTCAAGGCTGTATCAGATGGCAAGCAGGTAGCATTCCTTGTACCTACAACGATTTTAGCGCAACAGCATTACGAAACAATGAAAGAGCGTTTTTCTGGTTTCCCAGTTGAAGTTTCCCTCTTAAATCGTTTCCGTAAAAAGAAGGAACAAACGGAGACGTTGAAAAGATTGAAAGCGGGAACAGTCGACGTTATCGTTGGTACACATCGCCTTCTTTCTAAAGATATCGCCTACCATGATCTTGGTTTACTTGTTGTCGATGAAGAACAGCGATTTGGCGTAACGCATAAAGAAAAACTTAAACAGTTAAAAACACATGTCGACGTCCTGACATTAACCGCAACACCTATTCCACGGACGCTCCATATGTCGATGCTCGGTGTTCGTGATTTGTCCGTTATTGAAACGCCACCAGCAAACCGTTTCCCTGTCCAGACTTATGTTATGGAGCAAAACTTTGCACTTGTCCGCGAGGCAATTGAAAGGGAAATGGGCCGTGGTGGGCAAGTATTCTACTTGTATAATCGGGTGGAAGATATGGAGCGTAAAGTCGATGAAATCAAGCAGCTTGTGCCTGAAGCGCGAGTTGGATTTGCCAATGGTCAGATGGGCGAGTCGGCACTTGAGTCGGTGATTTTAAGTTTCCTTGAAGGTGAGTATGATGTTCTTGTAACGACAACCATCATTGAAACGGGTATCGATATTCCGAATGTCAATACACTTATCGTTCAAGACGCTGACCGTATGGGGTTATCACAGCTCTACCAACTACGTGGGCGCGTTGGGCGTTCGAATCGTGTTGCCTATGCCTATTTCCTTTATCAGCGTGATAAGGTGCTGACAGAGGTTGCAGAAAACCGTCTTCAAGCAATTAAGGAATTTACGGAACTTGGCTCGGGCTTCAAAATTGCGATGCGTGATTTATCAATTCGTGGTGCGGGTAATTTACTTGGTTCTCAGCAACATGGCTTCATCGACTCGGTTGGTTTCGATCTTTATTCTCAATTGTTGCAAGAAGCTGTTGAGCAGAAGCAGACAGGTATTGTAAAAGCGGATATACCAGACTTGGAAATTGCGTTGCCGCTTAATGCATATATTCCAGATGAGTATGTACGTGATGGATTCCAAAAGATTCAAATGTACAAAATGGTTAAAGCGATTGAAAATGAAACCGACTACAATGAACTTGTCGATGAAATGACAGACCGATTCGGTGATATGCCGCTCGAGGCTGACTTGTTACTACGTGTTGCAAGGGTAAAAGCTTGGGGACGTATCGCGGGTGCCGAATCCATCAAGAAACAACAATCGCTTATTGAAGTTCGCATATCGCCTGAAGGAACTGCGAAAACAGACGGCGCAAAACTGGTATCCGATTCAATGGCGTTTGGTCGTGCAGTTGGGTTCACGATGGAAAATGGTTGTCTTATCATGAGAATCGATGAGCGTCATACAGGGAAACAGACTGCATTTGATGTACTTGAAGAAATGATGCGAATTCTTCAGTCGTCTTTAAAGGAAACTGTTGTTAGTGATTCCGTCTAAAGGGCATGTTGCATATTTTGTCCATCCTTGATGCATACTACAATTGAAACAAAGTTAACGTTCAATTTTGTGGAAAGTGAGGCATCATGTATGAAGGCAACGGGAATCGTCCGCAGAATCGACGATCTTGGCAGGGTAGTTATCCCTAAAGAGATTCGAAGGACACTAAGGATTCGTGAAGGGGATCCACTTGAAATTTTTACCGACCGGGATGGCGAAGTAATTTTGAAGAAGTATTCGCCGATATCAGAACTCGGTCAATTTGCAAAAGAGTATGCGGAAACATTGTACGAAACACTAGGCACGCCTGCGCTCATTAGTGACAGGGATGAAATGATTGCCGTGTCCGGATTATCGAAAAAAGATTATTTGAATCGCCAGTTGTCGCCTGATCTCGATGAGATTATGACAGGCCGTAAAATCGTTACCGAAAAACTTGAAAAGGCGATTGAGTGGGTGCCTGGACAAGTGGAGCAGGTGAAGTCTTATTGTATTGCACCCATTATTGCTGCGGGGGATACGATTGGTGCTGTTTACCTGTTATCAAAGGTGCATTTTATCGGCGAAACTGAAATGAAAGCGGCGGAAACGGCCGCGCATTTTTTAGCGAAACAGATGGAACCATAAAAACAGCCCACACGAACCGGATATTGACGGTTTGTGTGGGCTGTTTTTAACGTCTAGGAAATTATAAAATCTCGAACTGAGGATAATTTCCAACATAGAATTTATACGTCTAGACTTCGGACGCAAAATGCGCGGAGGAAGTGAGTTACGCAGTGGGTAGGAATTGACCTAAATCCCCCCTTGTTGCGGCAAGACGGTGCAAATTTAGAATACCTTCTATAAATGGCTTTATGCCTGTTGCCTCTGAACTTAGGCGTTTGTACTTTTACTCTTTGCCAGTGGACAATAGGGGCATTTTTCCGTGTTCGGAAGCTCCTTATACAAACAACATGTTAATCGTTTATAATTCGCCATAGCGTCCAGAGCCTGTTGGTTGTTCAAATATTGTTTGAAAGGGGAGCGGCGCATTGCAGGTTTCCAAGCTTCATCATCCAATAAAACATCTAAATCTTGCTGTGCAAATAAGGAGTTTTCTTGAAGCAGCATCGAGTACATCCATAAGACGTACCCCCATATGTTTTCCCACAAAATTAACTTCGCGATTTTTGCACGCTTGCTTAAATAGTCAACGACAGGGTATCCGTAGGTCTCAAGAATAATGCGGATATCTTTTTCACGGTTTTGTACGAGTCTAAAGCCGGCAGGTGGAACGGAAAAAAAGATTGTATCATTTTCGATGAATAACGATACATCGTCCAAATCACCAGCCCAAAGTAAATTATGTTCACTCATTAAATGTAGTTGGGCAGCAATGAAAAAACCATGCCTTCTCATATAAATAGATGTAGCGACAGTATTCGTTGGGGCACCAGACAAACTTTGAATTATCTCAAATAGTTTGTCGCAACCTGATTCGGATAACATATCTGCCGCCGACATAAACGTGGTCGCCTGTTCACCGATACGCACACTGAAACGTTCTAGTGCAGAAATGTGTTCTGCGTGTAACTTAAGCACCCGTATTTTTCCGAAGTTCCGGTACGATACAACGGCCCCGTCCGAATGGAACACAGTGTGGTGTACCGAAAAGAGGGTCTGTGGAAACTTGACACTCCATCCCAAACACAGCTCGAACTAAATCGCAGGTAATAATATTCTCTGGCTTGCCTTGCGCATGGACACCGCCATCTTTAATGGCGACGATATTGTGCGCATAACGGGAGGCCAAATTCAAATCGTGTAGCACCATTACAATGGTACGGCCTTTTTGTTCATTTAATTCGAACAGTAGATCAAGAATTTCAATCTGATGCGTCATGTCGAGGTAGGTCGTTGGTTCATCCAATAAAATGACGTCTGTATCTTGAGCCAGTGTCATTGCAATCCATGCACGCTGCCGCTGACCACCTGATAACGTGTCGATCGATTGATCTCGTAGATCACTTATCCTAGTCGCTGTCATTGCAGCTTCTGTTTTCTTCGTGTCCTCTTCAGTCCATCTTGAGAGCCACGATTGGTGTGGATAGCGTCCTTGTTTCACAAGATCATGTACCGTAAGCCCTTCAGGTGATACAGGTCCTTGTGGAAGAATACCCATTTTCTTAGCTACATTACGTGAAGACAGCGAGTGGATATCCTTACCTTCAAGTAAAATAGAGCCGTCAGATGGTTTTAAAAGACGGGCAATTGAACGGAGTAACGTAGACTTACCACAGCCGTTACTACCGACGAAAACAGTGATTTCGCCTTTAGGAATCGATAAATTCAGGTTTTCAAAGAGTAGATTATCTTGATAGCCAATCGATAGGTTTTCAGCTTTTATTGAGGTATGCATTGGAATGCCTCCATATCTATAGGGAATCTAAATGATTTTCATTTTCAATTAGAGATAAGCATAGCATATTTAGCATCTATTGAGAATGATGGTCATTTATTTTTGAATAAACTTTACAAAGCCGTCTAATCAAGTTTAAACTACTAAATGAGAATAATAATCAAGATATAGATAAATGGAGGAATGTTAAGTATGAAGAAGTCTTTAAAATCCCTGCTTATTTTAGCGCTTTTTGCGGTGTTGTTGGTAGGTTGTTCTTCGAAGAAAGAAGATAAAGCTGCAGACAATAAAAAAGTAGAAAATAGTATAACAATTACGGGTGTTAATGGTGAAGTGACGCTCGATAAGCCTGCTAAAAAAATCGTTGTTTTAGAATGGACATATGCGGAAGATTTATTGGCAGTAGGCATTCAGCCTGCTGGGATGGCGGATATACAAGAATATCATGATTGGGTGAATATCGATGCAGAGCTTAGCAAAGACGTAGCAGATGTTGGAGGTCGCCAAGAACCGAATTTGGAGGCGATTGCTGCATTGGAACCGGATTTGATCATCGGTACTAGCTTCCGTCATGATGGGATGATTGCGGATTTAGAGAAAATTGCGCCTACGGTCATTTTTAATCCGTATCCTGAAGATGAAAAAATGGATTTGTATCAAGAAATGATAACAACATTTAACGAGATTGCAAAAGCGGTTGATAAAAAGGATGAAGCGAAACAGGTATTAGCTGACCTGGATGTGAAATATGAAGAAGCGAAAACGACTATCGAAAATGCCGGTTTGAAAACAAAAGATGTTGTCTTAACACTTGCCTATACGGGACCTCAAGCACCTGAAGTTCGTGTATTTACGCCAAACTCAATGGCTTCAATTATGTTAGAGAAAATTGGCTTAAACAACATCCATATTCCAGATCAATTTGAAATTTACGGTTCGAGTACGTATAACGTCGAGGGGCTAACGAAGTATGAGGATGCAAACTATTTGTATATCGTTCAGGCCGACGACAATATTTATGAGAAACAATTAAAAGATAATGCAGTTTGGAAGAACTTGAATTTCGTGAAAGAAGACCGTCTGTATGATCTAGGCGGGGATACTTGGTTATATGGAGGTCCTCTTTCAGCTGAAACACTGCTTAATAAAATTACAAGCACGATGGTAAGTAAGTAATGGCAAGAAAGACTTCAGGAAAACGATCCTTTTTAGTTATGATTATTGGGTTGTTCCTGTTGGTTTTATTATCTTTTATTCACTTAACACAAGGTCAAGCGGATTATACTGTTACCCAATTAGTAAAAGAAGTGTGGACAGAGGGGCGCGTGCAGGACATCGTGCTCTCTCTACGTCTTCCGCGGTTAATAATCGGGATACTTGCTGGTGGTGCCCTTGCAGTGGCGGGGGCTGTATTGCAGACGTTGACGAACAACCCATTAGCATCTGCAGGCACACTAGGAATTAATGCAGGCGCTTATTTTTTCGTCGTTGTTTCAATGATTTTCTTCCCATCGCTACTCGGGAATTTTCCGTTTATTGTTGCATTGATGGGTGCTGTACTGTCATCCGTTCTCGTTGTAATGCTAGCAGGTAAGCAAATGGAGCCCGTTCGTGTCGCGCTGACAGGAATGATTATTTCGTTATTGTTTGCGTCGATGACAGGTTCTTTGCAGCTATTATTCGAAAATCAGACGAACGGTCTCTTTTTATGGGGCTCCGGGACACTTGTTCAATTAAATTGGGATGGTGTATCGTTTGCAGGACCGGTTATCATTGTGTTCTTCGTCCTCGCGTTAGTGTTGGCAAAGTCATTGGATACGTTGTCGCTGGGTGAAGATATTGCATCGTCTCTTGGGCAAAATGTTAGGTTTGTTAAATTACTCGCGTGGGCTGTTGCAATTGTCCTTGCGGCTGCAACAGTAAGTGTAGTCGGCCCAATCGGTTTTATCGGATTAATGGCCCCGCATATTGTTCGAATGCTTGGCGTTCGAGGGCATTTGAACATTCTCCTCCAGTCATTTTTATGGGGAAGTGTCATGCTGATAGGAGCCGATGTGTTAGGGCGATTGGTTCAACCTGGACAAGAAGTACCGGTTGGTGCAATGACAGCGTTGATCGGCGGACCGTGGCTGTTGTACTTGGCATGGAAAACTGCAAAAACGCATAGTCGGGGCGACCGTCAAATGGGCGGTACATTGAAACCAGTGAAACTATCTGTTGTCATTACAATCGTTGTCGCACTTATTGTTGTTATTATTTCATTGGCTTTATCATTCAATGGCACTGCATGGACGACCGAATGGTTGAAACCTGTTGTGTGGAATTTCCGAGTCCCGCGCGTGTTAACGGCGTTCATCGTCGGGGTTATGCTTGCAGTTGCGGGGGTATTATTGCAGGGGGTATTACGAAATCCATTGGCGGATGCAAGTATTTTAGGTGTTACATCAATGGGTGGTGCCGGAGCGATGATGCTTCTCGTGTTATTTCCTGCCATTCCGATCAAATATATGCCGCTAGGTGCAGTCGTGGGAGCTGCCATTGCACTCGGTATAATTTTAGGGACGTCATGGAAAAACAATTTCCAACCGATGCTTGTAGCACTTATGGGAATTGCGATTTCTGCATTCGGCTCGGCCGCCACACAAGTGTTTGTCGTGAAAGCGAAACTCGCCGTAGCGGCTGCGCTCGTCTGGTTGTCGGGAAGTACGTACGCAAAAGGATGGGACGATGTACAGCTAGCCTTATTGCTATTTGCGTTGTTCATCGGTCCGGCCATTTTCTTGACACGCAGTTTGGATACGTTGACGTTCGGTGATGATGTGGCGGCGGGTCTTGGACTTTCAGTAAAGTCGACCCGTGTTTGGGCATTGATCGTTGGTGTCGCGATAAGTACGGCAGCCGTTTCAATTGTAGGGACGATTGGCTTTGTCGGGCTCGTAGCACCTCATATTGCACGTAGATTGGTCGGTTTCCGTCATCTGCCTTTGCTTGCCGTATCTGGATTATTAGGCGGACTGCTTCTTGTCACAGCAGATTTTGTCGGAAGGATTCTTATTGCTCCGAAAGATATTCCGAGCGGTCTGATTGTAGCGCTGATTGGCACGCCGTATTTGCTTTACCTTCTTCGGAAAATGAAATGAAAAGCGAGTCGCCACTGGCGACTCGCTTTTCATTTTGATATATATAAAACCCATTAAAATCAATCATTCTCCAAAAAAGGAGTCATTCAAGTATATACTTATTTCGGTATACTGATTTCCGTGAATGGATAAATACGCAGCTTCACTTCACCAATGACAGCATCCTCAGAAATGAATCCGAAATATCGACTGTCATTACTCTTTAAGCGATGATCGCCAAGTACAAAAAAAGCGCCTTCAGGTACTTCCTCTTGCCCTGTAATTTCCGCTAACGTGAAATCTCCAGTTATCCGATCCGTGATTGGATCGCCATCAATACGCTTAGCATAGGGCTCATCATACACACTTCCATTAACGTACAATATGTCTTCAATCATCTCAATACGATCTCCGGGTACTCCGATGACCCTTTTAATGTATTTATCTGTTGCATTAGGGGCATGAAAAACAATCAAATCGAATCTGTCAATCATGCTCACTTTACTCACAATAACACGGTTATTATCTTCGAAGGTCGGCAACATGGATTCTCCTTGCACCTTCGTTGGTACAAATAAAAACTGGTAACAGATAAAAACAATTGCAGATGCAAATAATAGTGATTGTATCCAAGAAAACAACTCACTTTTCACAGTTTTCTCCAATCATATCTCCCCTTCCGATTAACGTCTTTATCTATTAGTGTACAAGACGGGACCCATTATTAATACTTTAAATATGAATTTTACCCACTATAAGTAAATTTAGGGTGATGGTTAGGGAAATACATACCTATGTAGGAAGTAGATAATTGAAGAAGGATTTAATAGTTAATGGATTTCACTTGGATTATATAAAGGGAATTTGAAACATTGGAACAAATTGAACGTCTAAATATGTTGACATAAAAAATCCACTCAACAACGCTCGGCGCTAGGGGATGCCTCCCGCAATAAGCCAGACAGAAAACCGCTGTCAGTCTTATTGCTTCGGCTACCCCTATGAGGCGCCTTCGCTGGAGATTATATAGAATCATTAGTTCAACATATATACTATATTTTTTGTAATAAATATTCCCTTTTTAAATCCGCTTCGGCGACTCCTTTAAAGGCTTCAAAACTATAATCTATATTGTGTATCTTTCTAGCAATTTTCTGTATAACGATCTTTTGGAGTTTGAGTTATTTTTTTGTATATTCGGCGGGGAGCCGTGGGACATAAATATTAATAGTGCCTGTTCAACTTAAAAGTAAGCTAAACAAGCAGAATCTAACTATGCGAAAAGGAGAATGATTTTATTGAAACCAATTATAAAGGCTGGATTTATAATTGTAATCTGCATGTGGCTTGTAGCGTGTGGAAACAGCGTACAAGTGGGACATAAAAGCGGAGAGATTTTTACACCACATGAAACTGACATTATTCAAGTAGGAAGTGATGTAGAGAACTTGGAAGCTATGGATCAATTTGTAGAGGATTCAAAGAATGAAATGGAAAGAGAAGTTCGCTATGTAGTTTTTGAAAACGAAAGCGCTGATCCCACAGCAGTTTATACGTTAAAAGCTCGTAAAGACTTGGAAGCTGGACAAAGTTGGGTTGAGATATCACGGGACTGGAACTATGATGCAGAGGGTCATGACCTTATTGAGCCGCAACAGTGTAGCAGCGTGTCCAAGGATATAGAACGAGGTGCATTTTATCTGAATGAATGCTTCCATACGTGGGAGATTAAACTTATGCCCATTGGTGAAAGTAATAACAATACCTCAGATGCAACAGCCGCCTTTGGAAAGATGGATCAAAATGATACCTATTATGATGCAGAAACTGTACATACTATATCGCCTAGCGACACTACATGGTGAATTTGCGACAATACTTACACTAGAGCAAGTCCTAAAAAAGTATTTATAGCATTTTTCTTTGACTACTGTGAAAGTTAATCTTTGTGGGTACATTAGCTTTATGGATTTTGTGAATAGTATTCTGAAAATTTGTATTCAAACATATCAAATTGACGTATAATAGAGTTATATAACTCATTCTTACTACCTCTATAAACATTATTATATTGTAGCATTTTGTGATTTTTTTGCATTTTGTATTTTGTGTTGTAAAACAATAGATTTTAGGAGGTATTTGTCGAGTGTAAAACTACCCTGTACTAATCAGAATTAAATTTTGATTGTAAAGGGGTAGTAAGAATGAAGAGTGCATCTTTCCGTTTTCTTTGGATTGGCCAATCAATGGCCAATTTAGGTGATATTTTTTATATTGTGGGGCTTATTTCAATTTTATATGCTTCGACAGAGTCACCATTTATATTGGCATTGGTACCATTTCTTAGTATGTTTGGTCGTTTTATTAGCGGGATGATTTCCCCGCTACTGTTAAATCGATATCCATTAAAGACCCTGCTTGTTCATTCGCAAGTAAGTAAGACATTATTATTGTGTTTGCTAGCGCTTATCTTAGTATTTCACATAACGTCGAGCATACTCGTTATAGTAAGTTTCGTATTTACGATTGCATTCTTAGACGGTTGGGCAGCACCAGCAAGCCAAGCAATGTTACCACGCTTGGTTCCCAAAAATGAACTTGTGAAAGCCAATAGCTTCTTCTCCATCATTTACGAAACAGTAAATTTAGGGGGCTGGGCACTTGGCGGTCTGCTTGTTGCAATTTTCAGCGGTCAAGATGTAATTTTAATCACGTTGGCATTGTATCTGGTTGCTACTTTACTGATGACTAAAATTGTTGATCCAACCGAGTTTTACAGGAAATTTTCCGAAGGTCGTCAAAGCGGTGAGCTAAAAGAAGGTTGGCAAATCGTTTGGAGAAACCCGTTGTATAAGAGTCTTTATGTGATCATCGCATTTGAAGCAGTCGCAAATGTTGTATGGATTGCTTCTATACTCTACGTCTTCGTGGCTGAAATTCTTGGTGAGAATGAGTCTTGGTGGGGATATATTAATACATCGTTCTTTTTGGGAATGGTTGTCGGTGGGATCATATGCTCACGTTTTACCACGGTATTTGAGAAAAACTTAAAGTATGTTTTGATTACTTTTTCCTTTGGAATCAGTATCCTGACACTTCTTTTCGGTTTAACGACAATTGCTTGGCTGTCTCTTGTCCTTATGGGACTCGTTGGGATTTTTCAACAACTAAAAGCAATTGCTGCGAACACATTTCTTCAAAAGTCAGCCAGTCCTGAAGAACTCCCAAAAATTTATGCTGTAGAGAGTTCGCTGGTGTCGTTATTATTTGCAGTTTCCTCTTTACTGTTTGGCGCACTTGCCGAAATATGGGATGTGCGAATTACTTTTATAATTTCAGCCATATTGTTAGGAATAGCAGCAATGTATGCTGTGACTCGCCATCGTCATTTTTCTGTAAAGGAATCAATGATCAATCAGTAATGGTGAAAAGTGCAAAAAGGAGCTAAAACCATAGCGGTTTATAGCTCCTTTTGCCGTGTTATATAGTGAAGTATTGAATCCAGTGTAGGCGCCTTGCAGGGGTAGCCAAAGCGTTATTCAGTGGAATCATTTAGTCAGCTCGTATTGTTGACTATTTGTGTTCAGAAGACGACACATCATTAGGTCATTGTATAGCCCGGATCCCCTGATATCGATTCAATAAGGTGTCCAGCTCTTGGCTACGTGCAACGACAACCGGATGACTTAAACCAAAATGCTTTGCCGTCGCGTACATATCATTTCTTTTTAATTTTATTAATACGGATAGAACTCGCTTTTTAGGAATTGTTTTTACCATCCTTGGTCCCCTCCTATTTTACCTTTTTTATCAGTTTTATTTTTTGATATAATTTAACAGTTATATGTTTACAAAACTTATACCTATGTCTTTCCCATAACGTTGCACAATTAAACCTCTTAATAATTTAAATTAGAATATTCGATGTTATCCTGAATATCGTCATTATTCGTTCATGATATAATGGGTGTACTATGTACGAAAGAAAGAGGCACGATTATGGCGCAACAATGGGACATGAAAACGTTTATGAAAGGTGCGTCGATTCTGACCATCTCTGCAATCATTGTGAAATTACTTGGGGCAGTCTATCGAGTTCCGTTCCAAAACCTTGTCGGTGACAAAGGGTTTTATATTTATCAGCAAGTGTATCCGTTCATTGGCATTTTTATTGTCTGGACGTCGTACGGTTTTGCAGTGGCGGTATCGAAACTGCTTGCAGGAAGTACGAGTCGCGGTGAAGCAAAAGCGATGATGCGTGTGGCATTTACCTATCTACTTTTATTATCAGTGGCCTTTTTTGCTCTATTAACTATTTTCGCGCCATTTTTCGCGCGCTCCATGGGCGATGTTGAGCTCGTACCTCTCCTGCGTGCTGGCGCGTATATTGTTTTACTGATGCCGGCGTTAGCAGTTTTGAAGGGTTCATTTCAATCGGAAGGTCGAATGGTACCTGTTGCGGTTTCAGGCGTTGGTGAGCAGGTTTTCCGTGTAACGGTCATTCTCATAGGCACATGGATTGCGGTGCGATCAGGTGCTTCTCTCTATGTGGCAGGTGAGGTAGCGATGTGGGGGGCAGTTGTCGGGGAAGGTGCTGGCGTTATTATACTTGCACTCTATTTTCGGAATACGTTCAAAGGACCATTAGAAAAAGTGGACACGTGGCGAGTGGTGAAAGAATTGACGATTGTCAGTTTGGGGATCAGCGCAAGTTCACTTATTCTCCTGCTGTTTCAATTGGCCGATTCATTTACAATCTATAATATCCTGCTATCTAATGGTTTTGCGGCGGATGCAGCCATGGTGATGAAAGGTGTCTACGATCGTGGGCAACCGCTTGTACAAATGGGGATTCTGATTGCTTCGACATTAGCGCTCGCGATTGTTCCACTTATCGCTCATCATTCGGCAAAAAAAGCGGGACGAGGGGCATTACCGTTTATCCAGCTAACGTTCCGAACTGCTTTCCTATTCGGTTGGGCTGCAGCGGCAGGGCTTGCACTTGTTTTGCCTTATGTGAATGAAATGCTGTTTGAAACACGTGATGGTTCTGTAGCCCTCATTATTTTCTCATTACAAATTCTCTGGTTATCGCTTATTTTACCGTTAACAGCGATGCTTCAAGGTGCGGGGAAAGTTAAAGTGCCAACGCTCCTGCTTATCGGTGGGTTGGTTATAAAAATCTTCGCGAATCAACTTCTGGTTCCTTTATGGAATGTCACGGGAGCGGCGATTGCCGGCAATATCGGTTTCGCGGTAATTGCATTTGGGTTGCTGCTTTACTTTAAAACAGTATGGCCAATTCGCCTTGCACCAACACGTTTTTACGGATGGGTGATAGTGGCAACTACTCTCATGATAGCCATTGTTTTACCGTGGATGCTCATTGCAGACGGGTTTTTATTCGACCAATTACCAGATCGGATTGAGGCGACACTTATCGCATTAACATCTGTTTCGGTGGGAGCGGTTGTTTTCCTTTTCGTCATTATGAAATCACGTATAATGGCAGAGAAGGAATGGTTTCTTCTGCCATTCGGTAAACGTTTAGCTACATTGCAATTACGACTTACTAAAAGAAAAGGTGAATAGGATGCATCAGTTAACAATTATTGGTCTCGGCGCGGGTGACCTCGACCAATTGGCGCTAGGGACATATCGAAAGTTGAAAGAAGCGAAATATATTGTCGCGCGTACGGACCAGCACCCTGCTGTCGCTGAATTAAGAGCGGAAGGCATTGTTCTAATGAGCTTCGATGAAATTTATGAAAAACACGACTCGTTCGAGCATGTATATGATGAAATCGTAGAACAACTGCTCCTTATGTGTGCACAACAACCAGTGACCTATGTAGTACCGGGACATCCGCTTGTTGCGGAACGGACAGTCCAATTATTAGTCGAGAAAGAACGCGAAGGTTTAATCCAAATGGAAATTGCGGGTGGAAATAGTTTTCTTGACCCGATTTTTGCAGCGTTGCGCATCGATCCGATTGAAGGGTTTCAGCTACTCGATGGTACGGATATGAAACGCGATGATGTCCAGATGAAGCAACATATTTTAATTGGACAAGTGTACGATGCGTTCGTGGCATCTGAAGTGAAACTGTCATTAATGGAGAAATACGCCTACGACCATCCAGTGACGGTTGTAACGGCGGCAGGTTCTACGGGCGAGCAATTGATTACAGTTCCGCTATTTGAACTGGACCGTGTCACTGAAATTAATAATTTGACTACCGTTTATGTACCGCCTGTAGTTGAAAGAGAAGCGCGATTGAAAGATTGGTCGACGTTCAGGGAAATCATCGCTACACTGCGCGCTCCGGGCGGGTGCCCATGGGATCGTGAACAGACGCATGCATCGTTGAAGCGGTATTTGCTTGAAGAAACACACGAACTGCTTGAGGCGATTGATAGTGAAGATGACGACGCAGTGATTGAAGAGCTTGGTGATGTACTGTTACAAGTATTCCTTCATGCTCAAATTGGCGAAGACGACGGTTATTTTGCCATGGAAGATGTGCTTCAATCGATAGGATCGAAAATGATTCGCCGCCACCCTCATGTTTTTGGAGATAAAAGCGTGGTAAATTCAGAAGAAGTTCTGCAAAATTGGCAAGAAATCAAGCAACAGGAAAAACCGCAAGCCGACTCACTCTTGGAAGGTCAAGAACGTCCTTCTTCATCACTTTTAACGTCACTTAATTATCAAAAAGAGGCGGCAAAGGTTGGGTTTGATTGGCCAACGATTGACGGCGCTTTAGAAAAATTTGATGAAGAATGGTTGGAGTTCCGTAAAGAACTAGAGAGTGGTACGAAATACAGTCAAATGGACGAGCTAGGTGACGTTCTGTTCACAATCGTTAACATTTCACGCTTCCTCAAGTTATCTCCAGAAGAAGCAATGGTCCATGCAAATCAAAAGTTCAACAGACGGTTTTCATTTGTCGAAAAGAGTGTGAAAGATGGACAAGGCAAGTTTACTGACTATACACTTGATGAACTTGAAGAGTTTTGGAAACTAGCAAAAAAAGGGGAAGATAATGATGAGACTCGATAAATTTTTGAAAGTATCTCGACTAATTAAAAGACGGACACTCGCAAAACAAGTAGCTGATCAAGGGCGTATAACAATAAATGAAAAAGTGGCAAAAGCGTCATCGGTTGTAAAAGAAAGCGATGAATTGGCGATCCGTTTCGGTCAGAAGATTGTAACGGTAAAAATCAACATGCTGAAAGAGACGACGAAAAAAGACGATGCAGCCTCAATGTACACGATTTTGAAGGAAGAGAAGCTTGAAAAAGTGGAACCGGAATTCATGGATGATGAAGACTGAACAACATGACAGGGAATTTTCCTGTCATGTTTTTTTATGTCCTAGCATAAGATAGCTGTGAACGTACAAGCAAAGGGGGAAGCATATAATGCAATTTCAAACTGATAGTCCTACGTACGCAATTCCATCAGGAGACCATGTCGTCACTATGCGCAACAGAAAACGGATGGATCTCACGTCTGTAAAATCAATCGACCGCTTCGATCAGGAAGAATTTCTCGTTCGAACATCGCAAGGATTATTGCAAATCCGGGGAGAGGAACTGCGCATTGTTCATCTCGATGTCGATAAAGGGCTTCTAACGCTAGAAGGAACGGTCGGCACTATTCAATACGATGAAGAAGAATCAGGTTCAAAAGGTTTCCTCCATAAATTGTTTGGATGAGTCTATCCGTTCAATTTCTTAGCCTGCTTGCTATGATTGGGACGGGCATTGTTGCTGGGGCATTCATGGACATGATTGGAACAAGTACCGCGCACGCCGGGAAGAAATCGATTATTCGAAAGCGTGCGGTTTGGCTCGAAGTCATTGGATGGGTACTCGTCGGATGTTGGACGTTTTACATCCTTTATCTCGTCAGGGATGGGGCGTGGCGGATATATGATCCAGTTGCACAGATTAGTGGAATGTTGCTATACGTAACTATTTTTTATAAGCCGTTCCGGTTTTTCGGGAGGATCTTGTTGGTGTTGTTAATAAGGCCGCTCTTGTTCCTCGTGCGTCTGATTGTATCTATTATCAGTCTAGTCATTCGTTTTATAGTGAAAGTCTTTGCAGTCCTCTTTACACCATTTGTTAAAATATTCCGTATCATTTCCGGAAAACTCTTTAAAAGAAGGGTGAAATGATATATAATTTATGGACTAACAAATTGTAGTGTGTGAAGAGGGGAAGTGCAGGACGTGGAACAGAAACAGCAGAGGAAATCGTCCGAAAGGGTCGCATCGATTCAAACTGAATATGTCCGCTCACTTCAAAAGAAAGAGACTAGGAAGAATGCGCGGAAAGTCCGTTTATACCGTAGACTGGCTGTGTTTGCTATTGTGGCAGCCGTTATTCTAGGTGGTCTGACGAATATGTTCATCAACCAGAAACAGACGTTGGCAGCGAAAGAGTTGCAAAAAGTCGAGGTGCTGGCCCAGCTTGAAGGGGTACAGGAAGAACAAGAAATGCTAAAAAGACAACTTGTGAAATTGAATGATGATGACTATATCGCAAAGCTTGCACGCAAGGAATATTTCTTGTCTGAAAAGAGCGAAATCATTTTTTCAATACCCGAAAACAATAAAAAAACAGATGAACAAGACAAAGGAAAAGAGTAGTCTTATTGACACTCTTTTTTTATTGGCTATAATGGAAGTAAGGATCCTGCAATTTGCAGGGCTCATTAATACGGTTGCAAGGCTCCCAGCGCGGGGCCCGCTTAAATTTTAAGGAGGAGCATTTTTTTTATGTCAATTGAAGTAGGCAGCAAGCTAGAGGGTAAAGTAACAGGAATCACAAACTTCGGGGCGTTTGTTGAGCTACCGAATGGCTCAACAGGCCTGGTCCATATCAGTGAAGTGGCGGACAATTATGTCAAGGACATCAACGATCATTTTAAAGTCGGTGACATGGTTGAAGTGAAAGTGATGAACGTCGGTGCAGATGGTAAAATTGGGTTGTCGATTAGAAAAGCGAAACCTGAATCTGAACAGCGTCCAGAACGTCCTCAGCGCCCGCAACGTCCGCGTCAAGGTGGTGGCCGTCCTGCTATGGATCGCCCAGAGAACTTTGAACAAAAAATGGCAAAGTTCATGAAAGATAGCGAAGAGCGTCTCTCTACTTTGAAAAGAGCGACAGAATCGAAACGCGGTGGCCGTGGCGCAAGCAGAGGGTAACTTGCTAGCTGTTTCAATTCATGAAAAAGTGTACGAATAGTATGAAGGAAAGTAGTGAACAAAGGGAATGACCCTTGTTCACTGTTTTTTTGTGCGGAGAATTGTCATGGCAATCGCGAATTGTCATGGTAAATGGTGAAACTGTGACGGCAATCGTCTGAACTGTCATGGTAAATGACGAAACTATCACGGGAAATCACATAAACCGTCACAGCTCCCCAAACAATCGCGCATTTTTTCATTGCAAAAAAAGGCAGTTCCTACATCGTGAATTCACGATGTAGGAACTGCTTTTTTAGTGATTTATTGTCCAACTCCTGGACGGTTGTATCTGCATTTCATAAATGGCGGCAGAGGGGATCGAACCCCCGACCTCACGGGTATGAACCGTACGCTCTAGCCAGCTGAGCTACGCCGCCTTCGTATATTCTAGTTAGCACTTGTTTCCGCTTGATCAGAACAACAATACTTATAATACAAGTGAATCAATGCAGTGTCAACCCGTCTTAGGAAAAAAGAAAAAACAGTTCGGAATGAGTCGAAACATTTTGTTTTCTTGTTGTCATGAACAGACAATTTCTTTCCATCTGCCTATGTATACTCAAGGCATAGCAGACATAGGGGGAATGAGGAATGAAACTAATTGATCATTTAGCACGTCCAGTGGGCCATCCAATTGGTATGTATGTCGAGATGATTGGAAAACGAAAAATGCATATTTTAGTTGCGACTCTATTCTTGTTTGGATCTTTTTTCTTGTCGCAAGCCGTATTATTCGATGCAGCGGTTCCTTTTTTCTTGCCGGTGTGGGCACTTGCACGGGCTCGCTTCAGAAAGCATCTCATATGGGTGTTCATTGGTGGGATGTTTGGAAGTGCATTCCTTGGTCTTGGACAGGCTGTTATCCATCTATTGATGCTCGCGTTATTTAATGCGGTAATTAAATATCCGCTCATGCGAAAATCAGTACCGCTAACAGTGGCAGGATGCATTATCATTGTTCAAGTGTTGTGGCAGTTCATAATGCATATCGGGCAACCACCAGTAAATGTTCAATTATATATTGGCTTTGAAGCAGTTCTTGCTTTGTTCATGACTTTTTTCCTCTTTGTTGCTTTTCCTGCCGCAGATCGAATCTTCTTTGGTAAATGGACACCTGAACGACTTGGAGCGGCTTGCCTTGTCGGTGCGCTGGCTACAACTGGAATGAGTGGACTTATGCTAGGTCCTGTTTCGGTTTCAGGTACACTCATTCATCTGACAATCTTGCTTGCGGCGCTTGTGGGGGGGCTTCCATTTTCAACAACAATCGCAATGATCATCGCTGCTATTGTGGGGGTAGCAGAATTGTCCTTCACTGGAATGATGGCGGTGTATGGTATGACCGGATTTTTTGCAGGCACACTCCGCCGTTTCGGGAAAATTGGCATCGTGTTAGGAGGGGCCTCTGTATCGGGATTTTTCCTTATGTATGATCTGACCTTGCCTCTTGATACTTCACACTTTATAACACTCGCAACCGCGACGATTATTTTTTTACTGATCCCTTCGAAAAAACTAGAGTCGATTAAACGCATTTTTTATCCGGAGAATACAGAGACTACTGACAAACAACAAAAATGGTTAGCAGAGCGGCTCGATGATCAACTAGCTGATTTCAAAAAGTTCTCTGAATTTATGTCGACGCTTGTTGGCGACCGATCTTCCCCCCACGATAATGCAGATGTATTACCTCAGCAGGTTATTCCAAAAACTTGCCAGTCTTGTTTCCGTTATGCCAAGTGCTGGGAAGGTGCAGATAATGATATGGGCGGGCTTCTTAGTGAGTGGGAAATGACCTATTCTATGACGAAAAAAGCTAAGCGTCATCGTGTTGAGGAAAAGATTAAATATAAATGCGTCCGATTCAATGGATTAGTTACGGAACTTGAGGAACAAGCTGCCAGTCGTTTATTGACGGGACAACTTCAGCATGGACGAAAAATGCTTGCCCTCCAGTTGCGTGATATGAGCACCCATCTGGACAAAATCATGAATGAAGTAAAAGAAGATTTGACTGTTTATAAGCCTGCCGAGGAAGATTTGGCAAAACGGCTCCAAGAGAAAGGTATTGAGTACTTCCAGATTGATGTTTTACCAGGAGAGAGGGGTGCGCGTCGCATCATCTGCTGTATTCCTGAGAAAAGATCTGATTTTGAAACGGATACGACAGTTGCGGAAAGATTTATACTGCCGATTCTTGAAGAAATGTACGATGAGCCGTTCCGGGTCGCCAAATCTGCCGTTTTACAGGACCCTTTTCCACATATACAACTAACGTTTGGTTCGGCAGTTCGTTTTACCCTTGATTATGGTATCGCGGCAACAGCAGGCGGCGAAACATTTCACGCCGGTGATGCATATGAAGTGTTCCCAATTCATGAAGGGTTGACGGCGGTTTTGTTGTCGGATGGAATGGGCCAGGATTTAAATGCATATCGTGAGAGTCGAAAGGTAATTCGTTTAATGCGAGAATGTTTGGACCGGAAAATGGATCCTGAAACAGCCATGCATACGTTGCATTATATGATGTCTTTGAATGGGCTTGATGATATGTACGCCACGCTTGATCTGGCCCTCGTAGATTTGCAAGATGGTCGCATTTGGTCTTGGAAGGCAGGATCGATGAGCACATATATTAAACGCGGTGACGACTTTTTAAGACTGGATAGCAAATCGGTCCCTGTCGGTTTTCTTCCATCCTTTTCTGTAGAGGCAAAAAAAGAAGAGTTGAAGTCAGGAGACATTATACTTATGTTAACGGACGGGATTTTTAATGGGGATATCCCGCTTGAGAAGCAAGAGAGGTCGTTGTACAGTACGCTTGAAAAATATGGAGGATTCGAATGTGACAAAATTGCAGACCGTATTATGCATGAAATGGAGCGGAAGTTTGGTGTGATTGGAGACGATCGTACTGTGTTAGTTATGAAAATCGATCATGTTCTGCCGAAGTGGTCAAGTTTCACACCCTATTCACAAACTATTTCCCGGGAAAGGGTCATCGGATGAATATGTAAGTAAGTGAGTCCCCTCCTTTAGATATTCTATGGTAAAATTCGAGTAAGAATAAATTAGAAAAGAGGAGGGAGCGGAGCAATGGATAAATTTAAACAGACGATATTCCGTTTTATCAAGGAATGGTCACTCATCGCTCCGGGGGACCGTATTTTAATCGCCTGTTCGGGTGGAGTAGATTCGGTAGCGCTTTTACATTTCATGGCTTCAAATCAAGACAGCATGGAGATTGAAGTTGCCGCAATTCACGTCGATCATAATTTGCGCGGAGAAGAGTCCGCGGCAGACGGCACATTTGTGGCAAGGCTGTGTGAAGTGTATGGGATTCCTTTTTTTGGCGGAAGTGTACCGGTTCCGGCTATTATCGAGAAAGACGGTGGCAATGTGCAAGCTGTCTGCCGAAATGGACGGTATGCATTTTTCGAGGAGATCATGACAAAGCACGGTTATGATGTTTTAGCAACGGCACATCACGCAGAAGATCAGTTGGAAACGGTCTTGATGCAAGTAACGAAAGGCAGTCAGCCATTGGGGATGTCGGTGAAGCGTGAAGTTGAAGGTGGAATTCTTATTCGACCTTTCCTTCCGGCTATGAAAGCGAACCTCTATTCATATGTTGGAGAGCATGAATTACATTTTCGAGAAGATCCAAGTAATGAAAGTGATGCCTATCTGCGTAATCGTTACCGTCACAAAATCGTTCCGTTTATTCTGGATGAAAACCCGGGAGCTGCTGAAAATGCAGTGAGAATGTCTGGTTATCTACAGGAAGATGAAGAATTGCTTGAAATGCTGGCGCAGGAACGTTTTGATGAAATTACTAAGTTCACAGAAGCGGGCCTGCCTGTCGTCGACGGAAATGCTTTTTCCCGCATGCACCAAACTTTACAAAGGCGGATAATTACACTACTATTGAGGTATCTTTACAATGGGGAAATTATGCCCGTAAAATATAATTCCGCGCTTATAAGTCAACTGTTACACCATCTATCTTCGCAAGACGGGAATGTATCCATTCACCTTCCACGCGGTTACCGATTCATTCGGGAATACGGCGTGCTGACGTTCGTTCGTGATACATCAATTGAAGAAGTGGAGTTGCAAAAAGTGTTGCCGAAAGGCGTTTGGACCCGTTGGGGAAATGATTTTCAGCTTTATTGGAATGAAGTGAGTAATCTCGATACGGAGTTATTCATGGATACTGATGACATCATGTATTTTGACTTGCCTCACTCTGCACTTCCCTTGTCTATCAGGAGAAGAGAGGATGGGGATCGAATCTTGTTGTCGGGGATGACACACCCGAAACGTTTATCCAGGTTGTTTATCGACGAAAAGGTTGGCATGACAGAACGCGACCGATTGCCGGTAATCATTACAGCGCAAGGTGAAATTTGTGCAGTTCCAGGAGTGCGGTACGGAGTGATATTTTCACGACACAAGACAGATCAAAGTAAGTACATAGTTAGTACAAGAAAGTTATAATGATCTGTATGAAAGAGGAGGAATTTCGATGTTGGGGAAAGATATCGAAGAGGTACTAATTACAGAAGAACAGATTCAAGAGAAAATCCGTGAACTTGGTGCGGTATTGACAGAAGAATACCAAGACAAGTATGTACTAGCGATTGGTGTGCTCAAAGGTGGATTACCTTTCATGAGTGACCTCATTAAGCGTATCGATGCTTATATCGAACTCGATTTCATGGATGTTTCAAGTTACGGAAATGCAACAGTGTCATCAGGGGAAGTTAAAATCGTCAAAGACTTGAACACAAGTGTTGAAGGACGCGATGTACTCATTATTGAAGATATTATCGATAGCGGGAAAACATTAAGTTACCTTGTCGAACTGATGAAATACCGAAAAGCGAATTCTATTAAAATTGTTACTCTCCTTGATAAGCCAACTGGCCGAAAAGTAGACTTAAAAGCAGATTACGTTGGTTTCGACGTACCGGATGCGTTTGTTGTAGGCTACGGCCTTGATTATATGGAGAAATACAGAAACTTACCTTATATTGGTGTACTGAAAAAGGAAATCTATTCTTTCTAAACAATTGCAGGAAAATCTTTTAAGGGTCGTGGAATTCTACTTTGATGATAAGAGGCGCTTGCGCTTTTCCGTCAAGGCATTTCCTTTGTAGGATGAATCAGACCTGTGATAAGATTTACACTAGTTTTCTGTCTAATGAAATGAGGAGGCTTGGGATGAATCGAATACTTCGATACTTTCTATTATACGGACTGATATTTCTTGCAATCATGGGGATATTTAGTTCACTAAACAATACAAACCCGAAACAGAAAGAGATTCGGTATGACGAATTTATTACTGCGTTGGAAGATGGAAAAGTAACAACAGTAAGTTTACAGCCAGTTCAACTTGTCCTTAATGTGAAGGGCACAATGAAAGGCTATAAAGAAGGCGAAGAGTTCGTCACGAATATTATGAACGATACCAAGACGCAGGAAGATATCCGTGCACTTGCTACGCAAACTCAAACGGAAATCGACATCTTGCCGACTCCTGTTGCAAGCGCGTGGGTATCCTTCTTCACGGGTCTTCTACCGTTCATCATCATCTTCATCTTGTTCTTCTTCCTGTTAAATCAGGCGCAAGGCGGAGGAGGCGGCGGTGGCCGTGTTATGAACTTCGGTAAGAGTAAGGCGAAGCTTCATACGGATGACCGTAAAAAAGTTCGTTTCACGGATGTTGCTGGTGCTGACGAAGAAAAAGCTGAACTTGTGGAAGTTGTTGACTTCCTGAAAGATTCACGTAAATTCGTTGAAGTTGGCGCGCGTATTCCGAGAGGGATCTTGTTAGTTGGACCTCCTGGTACGGGTAAAACATTGTTAGCGCGTGCGGTTGCGGGTGAAGCGGGTGTACCGTTCTTCTCAATCTCAGGTTCTGATTTCGTTGAAATGTTCGTTGGAGTTGGGGCATCACGTGTACGTGACCTTTTCGAAAACGCTAAAAAGAACGCACCATGTATTATTTTCATCGATGAAATCGATGCGGTCGGTCGTCAACGTGGCGCAGGCCTCGGCGGTGGACACGATGAACGCGAACAAACATTGAACCAACTCCTTGTTGAAATGGATGGTTTCGGTGAGAACGAAGGGGTTATCATTGTTGCGGCAACAAACCGCCCTGATATTCTTGACCCTGCACTTCTGCGCCCAGGACGTTTTGACCGTCAGATTACAGTTGGTCGTCCGGATGTAAAAGGAAGAGAAGCAGTTCTTCAAGTTCATGCGCGCAACAAGCCGCTTGACGACACTGTCAACTTGAAGGCACTTGCACAACGTACACCTGGATTCTCGGGTGCAGATCTTGAAAACTTATTGAACGAGGCAGCACTTGTTGCTGCAAGACGCGATAAAACGAAAATCGATATGTCAGACATCGACGAAGCGACGGACCGTGTTATTGCGGGACCTGCGAAGACGAGTCGCGTCATTTCGAAAAAAGAACGCGATATTGTGGCGTTCCATGAAGCGGGTCACGTAGTTGTAGGGCTAATGCTCGATGACGCTGAAATCGTTCATAAAGTAACAATCGTCCCTCGCGGACAGGCGGGCGGTTATGCCGTCATGCTTCCGAAAGAGGATCGTTACTTCATGACGAAACCTGAACTTCTCGATAAAATCGCAGGACTTCTCGGTGGTCGTGTTGCAGAGGAAATCGTTCTTGGCGAAGTTTCAACTGGAGCTCACAATGACTTCCAGCGTGCAACTGGTCTCGCTCGTTCGATGGTAACTGAATACGGAATGAGTGATAAACTTGGACCAATGCAGTTCGGTCAGGCTCAAGGGCAAGTATTCCTTGGACGCGACTTCAACTCTGAACAGAACTATTCTGAAGCGATTGCGTATGAAATCGACCAAGAAATGCAACGTATCATTAAAGAACAATATGCGCGTACGAAAGAAATTCTTTCGAGTAAACGCGAGTTGCTTGATCTGATTGCAACGACACTTCTTGAAGTGGAAACACTCGATGCAGAGCAAATTAATCATCTGAAAGATCACGGCACATTGCCTGATCGCCCATATGGCCGTTATGGCTTGGACAATAAAGATGAAGCAGTTAAGAGTGTGGATATTTCGAAAGAAGGAGATGACACAGTCATTTCTGATGCAACTGGAGCGCCTACGGACCCAGCTATCGGTGATTTACCGAAAGAGTATAAAGTGGACGAAGCTCTTAAATCAATTAACGAAGAACGCAAAGACTGAACACCTAATAAGAGCTGACTGTTTCTTTTGAAGCAGTCAGCTTTTTTCTATACCCGGATATGTGGTATGATGTGTTGGAAAATGACGAAGTTAGCGAGGAAACCATTATGCTATTAGTGCTAGATACAGGAAATACGAATATTGTCCTTGGTGTCTATGAACAAGGACAGCTTAAACATCATTGGCGCATGGAAACTTATAGACATAAGACAGAAGATGAATATGCGATGCAAGTGAAATCTTTATTTTTACACGTTGGACTCTCTTTTGACGATGTAACCGGCATTATCATTTCATCAGTAGTCCCGCCAGTCATGTTTCCTCTGGAGCAGATGTGCAGGAAGTATTTCAACCAAAAACCGCTTATTGTTGGCCCTGGTCTCAAAACTGGATTGAATATCAAGTATGAAAACCCACGCGAAGTTGGTGCAGATCGGATTGTCAATGCCGTTGCGGCTGTTCATGAATATGGAAGTCCGCTGATCATCGTTGATTTTGGAACAGCAACAACCTATTGTTATGTGAATGAAAAAGGCGAATACATGGGTGGAGCAATTGCACCAGGTATCGGAATTTCCATGGAGGCTTTGTTCGACAGGGCATCTAAATTGCCAAGAATCGAACTGGCAAAACCGGATCAAGTTGTAGGGAAAAGTACGGTAGCTGCTATGCAGGCTGGGATTGTTTACGGTTATGTTGGGCAAGTTGATGGTATTGTTGCCCGCATGAAAGCACAAAGTAAGGAAGAACCGACCGTCATCGCTACGGGAGGGCTTGCTGGTTTGATCGCAAGTGAAACGACTGTGATTGATGTCGTTGACAACTTCTTGACGCTAAAAGGGCTTCATCTAATTTATGAACGAAACATGTAAAAGGAGCAGATAAGAAATGAATGATTATTTAGTAAGAGCGCTTGCGTTCGACGGGACAATCCGGGCATACGCAGCTCGCTCGACCGAAACAGTATCAGAAGTGCAACGTCGTCATTTGATGTGGCCAACTGCAACGGCAGCATTAGGACGTTCAATGACAGCGGCAGTCATGATGGGTGCGATGTCAAAGGGTGATGATAAACTGACAATAAAGGTTGATGGCAATGGACCAATTGGTTCGATGGTCATTGATGCAAACGCGCATGGCGAGGTTCGGGGTTATGCATCTAATCCGCAAACGCATTTTGATTTAAATGAACAGGGTAAACTTGACGTAAGGCGTGCAGTTGGAACGGACGGTATGTTGTCGGTCGTCAAAGATCTAGGGCTTCGTGATTTCTTTACGGGGCAAGTTCCGATTGTATCGGGTGAGATCGCTGAAGATTTTACGGAGTACTTTGTCGTTTCGGAGCAGGTACCTTCAGCAGTGGGTCTTGGTGTGCTGGTTAACCCGGACAACACAGTGAAAGCTGCCGGTGGCTTCATTGTCCAAGTTATGCCTGGCGCAACGGAAGAAACAATTGTGGCATTGGAAGAGCGTATTGCCAACGTTGAACCAATTTCAACGTTGATTGCCCGCGGCCTCACTCCTGAGGAGATTCTTGGTGAAGTTCTGGGTGCGGCGAACGTGGAAATTCTTGACCGGATGGATGTTTCATTCGCATGTAATTGCTCGAGGGAACGTTTTGGAAATGCGATCATCGGTCTTGGGGAGCGCGAAATTCGAGACATGATTGAAGAGGACGGACAAGCGGAAGCACATTGTCACTTCTGTATGGAAACATACGTGTATCCGAAAGAAGTTTTGGAAGGTTTTATCGATGAAATACAATCGGAAGCCTGAAGGGACAACAAGTTTACAGAAACGAAAACTGAAGACGAAACCGCTCATTCTGTTAATTGGAATCCTTTTAGCCTTCAATATCTTCTGGCTCGTTGGGTGGCTTATACCGGACAAACCTAAGCAGACAGATGAAGAAGTTGCTTCGGTAGCTGGTAAGCCTATTACGAGAGAACAATGGATGTCGGCAATGGAAAAGGAAGTTGGACGTGAAACTCTTCTTGACCTTGTGAATGAAAAAGTGATGGCGGTAGCTGCAGAACAATACGGGATTGATGTATCGGAAAAGGAAGTTGATCTTGAAATTGCGCTTATTCGTTCCGTGGACGGTCGCTCTCATTCTGGTCAAGATGAGGAAGGAATGCGGAAGAAAATCCGTTCTAACCTCATCCTTGAAAAGGTATTAACGAAAGATATCGTTGTTAAAGATAATGCGGTAAAGAAGCAGTATGATGAAAATACTGCACTTTACAATATTTTAACTGCTTACAGAACCGCTATTATTGTTGTTCCAACGAAAGCTGATGCAGAGCAGACAATTGAAGAGCTTTCAAAAGGTTCAAGCTTTGACGTTCTCGCAAAAGAGCGATCGACGGATTTGGCTTCGGCTAGTCTGGGTGGAGATATAGGCTATATCAACGATTCGACTGATTCAATAGACAAGGCAATCGTAGAGACTGTAGCCGATGCGAATGAAGGAATGACGAGTGGAGTTATTGCTTTGAGTGATGGTACATATGCGGTTACTCATGTAAGTGAAGTGGTGAAAGGGCAGTCGTTTAAATTTAAAGAAGTAAAAGATCATATCAAGCGTGAAATTGCACTTGAGCAACTTCCGCAAACTGTTAGTCCGGAAGCGTTTTGGAAAGAATTCGACGCAAAATGGTTTTACGGTAAATAATGGAAAGCTGTTTGGAAACCGATATAAATTGGTAATTCCGGACAGCTTTTCTTAAAAGGGAAGAAAGTGTAATTTTTTCTACATAAATCAGTGTCTAGACTCCGGTTTGCCTTCTTTAGATTCAGTCTGAAAGCATTGGGCAAAGAATACATATAGTGGGCATTCAATTGTTGACAATGTTCACATAATGGTAGTAATATTAATATTATAAGACATATCAAAATAGTAGGAATTGGAGAGGGTATAAATGACGCTAGTTGGAAACTCTATTGCGGATCTTGTTGGGAAAACACCCCTTGTTAAAATGAACAGAATGACAGGCGCAGATGATGCGGATGTTTATTTGAAACTAGAATATATGAATCCGGGATCTAGTGTAAAAGATCGTATTGCGCTTGCGATGATCGAAGCGGCTGAAAAGTCCGGAGATTTAAAAGAGGGCAGTACAATTATTGAACCAACAAGTGGCAACACGGGAATAGGCCTTGCGATGATTGCTGCGGCAAAAGGGTATAAGTCTGTTTTGGTTATGCCGGATACGATGAGTACAGAGCGGCGCAATCTACTTCGTGCTTATGGCGCGGATCTTGTGTTAACGCCGGGTGCTGAAGGAATGAAAGGCGCTATCGGAAAAGCGGAAGAACTTTCAAAGGAAAATGGTTGGTTCATGCCGCAACAGTTCAACAATGAAGCAAATCCCGAAATTCACCGTTTAACGACAGGCCCTGAAATCGCAGATGCACTAGACCGTGTAGATGCGTTCGTTTCTGGAATTGGAACGGGTGGCACGATTACGGGTGTGGGTAGCGTCTTAAAAGAACGTTTTCCTGAAGTAAGTATCATTGCTGTTGAACCGACGGACTCGCCTGTACTATCAGGTGGAAAGCCGGGTCCACATAAAATTCAAGGAATCGGTGCTGGATTCATTCCAAAAGTGCTCGATACTGATATCTATGATGAAATCGTCCAAGTAACGAACGACGAAGCGTATGACACAGCAAGACGTGCAGCACGCGAAGAAGGTATTCTTGGTGGTGTTTCATCCGGAGCGGCAATCTTTGCAGCTCTACAAGTGGCGAAGAAGCTTGGTAAAGGGAAGAAAGTCGTTGCGATTCTTCCGTCCAACGGTGAGCGCTATTTGAGTACTCCGCTATATCAATTTGACGAAGAGTAATAGTGTGGGAGGGGGAAGGGCTGAGATGCTCTTTCTTTTTTGTTGTTTAAATTTGTTTGTTATGATCGGTCTGTGGTGGGATATGGTCGCCCCTCAAATGAAAAGATATAATCTGCTTTTCTTTTTATAGCGTAAAACGGCTTTCACGCGGTAAGATGAAGATACTAATTGTTATCGGGAGGAAACTGGGATGAACAAACAAAAGATCGCTTATATGACATCAGCCATGACGAAAGAACAGCTCTTCTATGCTTATAAAGAGTTGGCACACAAGCATGAAAGTCATATCCTTCTTGAAAGTGGACGCGGCGGTGCGCTATGCATGGCTGGAATTGACCCGCTCGTTACGTTACGGACATTGGACGGCGACAAATTACAACTTGTCTGGCGTGATGGTACGGAGGAAGTAAGAGAAGGAAATCCGCTGGAATTGCTAAATGATTTTGTTCAATCCCATGAAATGGAATCTATTCCTGAACTGCCAGACTTCCAAGGCGGTGCGGCAGGATTCATCAGTTACGATTATGTCCGTACTTATGAAAATATCCCAGTCGATACGATAGATGATCTCGATACACCTGATTTGTTCTTTTATATATTTGACCGCTGGGTAGTGCTTGACGTTAAGACTGAAATGGCTTATTTCATGACACTTCCGAATTGTGGATTGGAACCAGCAGAGTTGGAAGCTGAATGGATGACTGCGGTTTCGGAAGGACTAAGCAAGCAAGTCTTCACGCCGAGTAAAGCGGCGGAAGTAGTAGTAGGTGAAGATGATCTTGCTGTATCTGTAACTGGAGCGCAGTTTGAACAAATGGTCCGAGACGTGCAGACTTATATTGCTAGTGGAGATGTTACTCAAGTTAATCTTTCAGTGAGACAATCAAAACCGTTGTCAGCACATCCGCTAGATATGTATGAAGCACTTCGTTCATTCAATCCGTCACCTTATATGGCCTCAATGGGTTCGCCGGAATTTGCTGTCGTATCTGGTTCACCGGAACTGTTATTGAAAAAGCGTGGGGATGAAATAAGTACACGACCAATCGGTGGAACACGGCCGAGAGGGAAAGATGAAAACGAAGATGCTGCGCTTCAAGCGGAATTATTGTCGAATGAAAAAGAGACTGGCGAACATATTATGCTCGTAGATCTGGAACGGGAAGACTTTGAGCGGGTTTGTGCACCGGAAACGGTGGAAACGGATGAATTCATGGTTGTGGAGAAATATTCTCACGTTATGCACCTTGTATCGAACGTTCGTGGAACTGCGGCAGAAGGTATTTCGAATGCAGAAATCGTTAAAGGCGTGTTCCCGGGGGGGTCAATTACCGGCTCACCAAAACTCCGGACGATGGAAATCATTGAAGAACTTGAGCCGACGCGCAGAGGGCTATATACAGGATCTATTGGTTGGTTCGGCTTTAACGGTGATTTCGAACTGAATATCGTTATCCGAACGGCATATATCAAGGATGGTATTGCGCATATTCAGGCTGGCGCAGGTCTTGTCGCTGATTCAGTACCAGAAGCGGAGTATATAGAATCGTTGAATAAGGCAAAAGCGCTTTGGCAAGCAAAGGCGATGGCGGAAAAGTGAGATTGGGGGATTCGGTATGTGGTGTTGGATGAATGGTGAATTCCTGCGTGCGGAGGAGTTAAAAATCTCCCCGTTCGATCATGGATTTCTATATGGTGCTGGATTTTTTGAAACCTTCAGGACATACGGCGGCAATGTGCTCTTGTATGATGAACATATGGATAGGTTGCATACGGCACTTACAGAGTACCGCATTACGATGCCTTATGATGAAACCGAAATTCTTGCGGCTGTGCGTAAATTAGATCAGTTAAATGGCGGACAGGATGGCTATTTTCGGTTGAACGTCTCTGCGGGTGTTCATGATATCGGTCTTGCACCCTCTTCATACGCATCACCGAACGTAATCTTATTCAGAAAAGAATTGGCTCCGACTGTTCGTGGTACGGAAAAGAAGGCGGTCTGGCTAGATACTCTGCGTGATAAACCGGAGAGCACTGTGCGCCACAAATCGCATAACTTTCTTAATAACGTACGGGGGCGGCTAGAGCTTCCTTCATTGAAAGAGTTGGAAGGCCTTTTCGTAACAGAGGAAGGTTTTGTAGCGGAGGGTATTACGTCAAATGTTTTTTGGGTGAAGGACGGTGCGTTATTTACTCCAGCTATCGAAACAGGGATTCTGCCGGGGACGACACGTGCGTTTATTATTAAATGCGCTAAAGTTGAGGGAATTCCTGTGAATGAAGGATTTTATGGTAAGGAACATGTAGAAGACGCGGACGAGTTATTCGTCACGAATGCCGTGCAGGAAATTGTGCCGCTATCTATGATTGAGGAAATCTCACTACCGGGGGCGACGGGCATTTATTATAAAAAACTACATGCATTTTATATGCAGGCAATAGATGATATGGAAGAAGGTTGCTGTTGATGGAATTGGCTCGTGCACGTGATAAATATCGGTTTGGTAAGACGGAAATGGATTTCAAAAAAGAAACGGTAATTATGGGTATTTTGAATGTGACACCGGATTCGTTTTCGGATGGTGGAAAATACGGTCGTATCGATGCGGCGCTTAAGCGTGCGGAAGAGATGCTTCGCGACGGGGCAAAAATTATCGATGTGGGTGGGGAATCAACGCGCCCTGGGCATATCCCGATTTCATTGGAAGAAGAGCTAGAACGAACGGTTCCGGTTATCAAGGCTTTGACGAGAGAGCTTGGATGTACGGTGTCGATTGATACATATAAGGCGGGTGTCGCGGAAGAAGCGATTCTTGCGGGAGCGCAGATAATAAATGATATATGGGGAGCGAAGCGTGAACCTTACATCGCGGACGTTGCAGCAAAACACGGTGTGCCGATTATATTGATGCATAATCGTGAGCAGGCAGAGTACGAGGGCAACTTTATGGATGAAGTTATCGCTGACTTGGAAGAAAGTGTCGGTATTGCGATTGCGGCTGGTGTAGCACACGATAATATCTGGCTCGATCCGGGCATCGGCTTCGCGCGAAATGCAATTCAAAACATATGGACGATGCAAGGACTAGATCGAATTTCTGAAATGGGCTACCCGGTTCTTCTTGGAACTTCGCGGAAGTCGCTAATCGGCAACGTACTTGGATTGCCGGTCGAGGAACGGTTGGAAGGTACAGGTGCAACGGTATGTTATGGAATCGAACACGGCTGCCATATTATGCGGGTTCATGACGTGAAGGAAATCGCGCGAATGGCGAAAATGATGGATGTACTGACGGGGAAAACAGATTTTGAACAATAGGAGGGTGCGCTATGGATTATATTCATTTAAATGAATTAGAGTTTTATGGTTATCATGGGGCGTTGCCTGAAGAAACGAAGCTTGGCCAACGTTTCCGTGTGACGGTCTCTCTTGCTACGAATCTTTCTGAGGCTGGAAAAACGGATAATCTGGATAAAACAGTGAATTATGCGGAAGTATACAGTGTGTGTCAATCGATTGTTGAAGGCGAACCCGTAAAATTGATTGAAACGGTTGCTGAAAAAATTGCAACTGCTGTATTAGCCGAATTTGTGGATAAAGTGACTGGTGTTCGTGTCGTGCTTGTGAAACCAGATCCGCCGATTCCGGGTCATTATGCATCGGTGTCCGTTGATATCACAAGGGGGCACTTCCAGTGAACGTAGCTTACCTCTCGATTGGTTCGAACATCGGTGATAGGTTACTTCATCTGACAGAGGCGGTGCGGGCACTTCATTCACACGAAGGTCTAACAGTTACTTCGGTATCGTCGATTTACGAAACAGCGCCCGTCGGCTTTACAGATCAAGCGGATTTTCTCAATATGGTGGTATGCGTGGAAACGGACTTGGCGGCGCAGGAACTTCTGGGCGTTTGTCAAAAAATTGAACACGGGCTTGGCCGGATTCGTGATATAAGATGGGGTCCGCGGACTGCAGACCTTGATATTTTGCTGTATAATAACGACAGTATTGAAACAGAGAGCTTGGTTGTACCGCACCCAAGAATGCATGAGCGGGCCTTCGTTCTTATTCCACTTCTTGAAATTGCTCCTTTAATGGGCAATCCAATGGTAGACACGGGTGTCATACTTTGGAGGAAGGTTAATGGGGTCAATAATTTATTGCAAGAGGGCGAATGAAAATGCTAAAGCAAACAGGGATATCATCCGTCAAATGAAAGAAGCGGTGTCGATTCCTATAATCGGGAACGGCAATGTAGAAACACCTCAAGATGCGAATTGAATGATTAATCCAATGGAAACAGCTGCTGACTTAATTAACCTAATGAACGGCTTTGCCGATGTAATGATGGAACGCGAACAAGTGGCGGTTAGTGTAAGTGCTGTTTGAGTCGGATAATCCAGGCCGCCACGTATTGTGGGGGCTCTTTTTTGTAAATGAATCATACAATGCGAATAAGTAAAGCGTGTCCGGGCGGCACAAATTGTGTACAATAGATGCATGCTATCTAATGCAGCGGATAATGATGAAGGAGTGAAAGAAATGTCACACTTAGATGAAATGAACGACCAGCTTTTGGTGAGACGCCAGAAGATGGAAGATATACGGGAAAGTGGATTAGATCCATTTGGCTCAAGATTTGAACGTACACACCTATCGAATGAAATCCGGGAGCGGTTTGAAGAGATTTCGAAAGAAGATCTTGATGAAACGCCTCACGAAGTAACAATTGCAGGTCGTATCATGACGAAGCGTGGAAAAGGGAAAGCTGGATTTGCAAATCTGCAAGATCTTGGCGGTCAGGTTCAAATTTACGTAAGACAAGATGCAATCGGTGAAGATGCTTATAAACTCTACAATAGTACAGACCTAGGAGATATTATCGGAATTACAGGGACAATCTTCAAAACGAAAGTTGGAGAACTTTCTATTAAAGCGACTGAATTCACATTCCTTACAAAAGCGCTACGTCCGTTACCTGAGAAGTTCCATGGTCTAAAGGATATTGAACAACGTTACCGTCA
>NZ_CP172607.1:3962500-3965000 GCF_044569405.1 Sporosarcina sp. SG10008 | reverse complement strand
GTAGGCGAGGAGAGAATCCTAAGGTGATCGAGAGAACTCTCGTTAAGGAACTCGGCAAAATGACCCCGTAACTTCGGGAGAAGGGGTGCTCTGGTAGGGTGTTAAAGCCCGAGAGAGCCGCAGTGAATAGGCCCAGGCGACTGTTTAGCAAAAACACAGGTCTCTGCAAAACCGCAAGGTGAAGTATAGGGGCTGACGCCTGCCCGGTGCTGGAAGGTTAAGAGGAGAGGTCAGCGCAAGCGAAGCTTCGAATTGAAGCCCCAGTAAACGGCGGCCGTAACTATAACGGTCCTAAGGTAGCGAAATTCCTTGTCGGGTAAGTTCCGACCCGCACGAAAGGCGTAACGATCTGGGCACTGTCTCAACGAGAGACTCGGTGAAATTATAATACCTGTGAAGATGCAGGTTACCCGCGACAGGACGGAAAGACCCCGTGGAGCTTTACTGTAACCTGATATTGAATTCCGGTGCAGCCTGTACAGGATAGGTAGGAGCCTTGGATTCCGGAGCGCTAGCTTCGGATGAGGCGTTGGTGGGATACTACCCTGGCTGTATTGGACTTCTAACCCATGCCCCTTATCGGGGCAGGAGACAGTGTCAGGCGGGCAGTTTGACTGGGGCGGTCGCCTCCTAAAGAGTAACGGAGGCGCCCAAAGGTTCCCTCAGAATGGTTGGACATCATTCGTAGAGTGCAAAGGCATAAGGGAGCTTGACTGCGAGACCTACAAGTCGAGCAGGGTCGAAAGACGGGCTTAGTGATCCGGTGGTTCCGCATGGAAGGGCCATCGCTCAACGGATAAAAGCTACCCCGGGGATAACAGGCTTATCTCCCCCAAGAGTCCACATCGACGGGGAGGTTTGGCACCTCGATGTCGGCTCATCGCATCCTGGGGCTGTAGTCGGTCCCAAGGGTTGGGCTGTTCGCCCATTAAAGCGGTACGCGAGCTGGGTTCAGAACGTCGTGAGACAGTTCGGTCCCTATCCGTCGCGGGCGCAGGAAATTTGAGAGGAGCTGTCCTTAGTACGAGAGGACCGGGATGGACATACCTCTGGTGTACCAGTTGTCTTGCCAAAGGCATCGCTGGGTAGCTATGTATGGACGGGATAAATGCTGAAAGCATCTAAGCATGAAGCCCCCCTCGAGATGAGATTTCCCATTACGCAAGTAAGTAAGATCCCTCAAAGAAGATGAGGTTGATAGGTCTGGGGTGGAAGCACGGCGACGTGTGGAGCTGACGGATACTAATCGATCGAGGACTTAACCAATTTTGAAAAGGGCTTGATTACCCTGATTCTGTGTAGCACAATGTCTGTTTTATTCAGTTTTGAGCGAATAAGTACCGTTCATAAAAAAAGTACTTGCAATTATATTGCCTATATGATATAATGAATAATGTCTCTTGAGAAAGATGACAAGAGTCTGGTGACGATTGCGAAGAGGTCACACCCGTTCCCATCCCGAACACGGAAGTTAAGCTCTTCAGCGCCGATGGTAGTTGGGGGTTTCCCCCTGTGAGAGTAGGACGTCGCCGGGCTTGTACATTCATTACATAGATGTTCAAAAGGACAAGTAGTTTATTATTGTCTAACTTATACCCAGGAGGATTAGCTCAGCTGGGAGAGCACCTGCCTTACAAGCAGGGGGTCGGCGGTTCGATCCCGTCATCCTCCACCATATTATTTTATAGCGAAATTTATTAGCCGGAGTAGCTCAACTGGTAGAGCAACTGACTTGTAATCAGTAGGTTGAGGGTTCAAGTCCTTTCTCCGGCACCACTTTTCGAGCCATTAGCTCAGTTGGTAGAGCATCTGACTTTTAATCAGAGGGTCGCAGGTTCGAATCCTGCATGGCTCACCATTTTTATGACTTTTCAGTTATAATTTTATATTGCGGGTATGGCGGAACTGGCAGACGCGCTAGACTTAGGATCTAGTGCCTTCGGGCGTGGGGGTTCGACTCCCTTTACCCGCACTTATAATGCGGAAGTAGTTCAGTGGTAGAATACGACCTTGCCAAGGTCGGGGTCGCGGGTTCGAATCCCGTCTTCCGCTCCATTTACATGCCGGGGTGGCGGAACTGGCAGACGCACAGGACTTAAAATCCTGCGGTAGGTGACTACCGTACCGGTTCGATTCCGGTTCTCGGCACCAAATACCAATTTTCATTTAACACTATTATTATATGCGCTCGTAGCTCAATTGGATAGAGCACCTGACTACGGATCAGGAGGTTGTGGATTCGACTTCTGCCGGGCGCACCATTATATTTTTAAACTTTATAATTCTTCGGGACGTAGCTCAGCTTGGTAGAGCACTTGGTTTGGGACCAAGGGGTCGCAGGTTCGAATCCTGTCTTCCCGACCATTAAGATTTTTAAATGATTTTTTTGTTTAAATAATCCTCAATTATATTGGGGCCTTAGCTCAGCTGGGAGAGCGCCTGCCTTGCACGCAGGAGGTCAGCGGTTCGATCCCGCTAGGCTCCACTTATGAACCTTGAA